>NZ_JBSJZG010000006.1:0-248326 GCF_054798195.1 Microbacterium sp. GXF0217
ACATGAACACCCCGGCGCGTCGCAACATGGGCCAGATCAGACCGTCACCCCTGGGCCAAATCAGAGTGACAGAGTCACCATCTCGACCTCCGATCGATACCGGCTTGACCGTCAGTATCCGCCTAGTGTCGGACACTTGTGGGGACCCGTCAACGCGACCGATGATCGATGTGGATAGATGGACCTGGATGTCGTCAATTGGTGGTGGGGCCGAGGCGCCTCCCTCCGACGCCAAGAGTGTAGCGATCGGTCGCGGCTCCGTTCTCGTCCGCTCACTCCTTGCAGACTCCGCGCTGGCGCGCTCCGCTTAGCAGCCGTTCGACGACGAGCACTGCGCCGCGCCCGATCGCTGGGGTGCTAGGTATCGGAGCGGACCGCTGTGAAGGCCGCGCTTGATCGCCCGAGGCGGGGCCCCTGTCGAAACGTCTCGCGCCCCGCCATACGGAAATCGTAATAACGTCACGCTATCCGGCAAACGTAGTGAGGTGTGAACATGGGCGACCATACGGCACGGCTTCGCTCTCCTGGCGACAACGGCCTGGTGACTCGACAGGCTCGCCTCGCTCAAGGGCTGTCGCAGACGGCGCTCGCGGACCAGTTGGGGATCTCGCAGCGGTCGGTGAGCGAGATCGAATCCGGCAGGCCGACGATCTACATTCGGAAGGTCTTCGATCTGCTGCGTGCGACGGGCGCGGAACTCACCGCGATATGGGACGACGGGCGTGCCGAGTGAGACTCACAGTCGAATCCTGCGGGGTACTGGCCGCCCCCTCCGAGGCTCGGGTGCCAGCGCGCTCGACTTTGAAGCAGGCAACGAAGCGGTGGCGAGGCGCGCAGGGTCAGCCGCTTCTTTTCCGTGCTGATTTCGCTCACCGGGGTTGTGCCCTGCCAGCACGCGAAGCGTCAATATGGCTGGTCCGCGGAGCTGCTTCCTGTGAAAGAACAGCAATCAGCGCTGAGTCTGTGCGACGCTTTCGTTCGGGCGCCGAGAGCATCACGATCGGTCGAGGTGACTATCGGAGCAGACTACGCCAGTGGCAGGGCTGACCACGTCACCAGATCTTCGTCGCGGAGGATTATCGCCAACCGGCGGGACTGTGGTGAAGGGCGACTTCGACCAGTCAACGACGGGACGGCGGGGGGTAGCACCACCACCCGGCGGCATGGGCGCGCGAAGCGTCGGTAGCGTCTCTCTCGCTGTCGCGGGAGTCATGAGTTGGGGATGGCGATCGCGGTGCCGATAGCATCCCATCATGACGCGTCCTCATCACGAACTGGCGGACTGGACTGGTGGGCTCAGCGGCCGTAATCGAGGGACTGCATCCATTACGCTGCGTGCACCGCTGCGGAAGGCTCTGTCATCTGGAGCTGACGCATTCCTCGGTATCGCGGATGACGGCAACAGCTATTGGTTCAAGGTTCCCGGAAATCGCCAGGGCAACTATGTCTTGGCGAACGAGGTGATCGTGGAGCGAGTGGGCGCGCTGATTGGAGCTCCCGTATGCTCGCGTGCACTTGCACGAGTCTTGCCAGCCTCGATGGCCTGGGAACTATACCCCGTCCCGCCGACGGCTGGCGCAGTGGTTGCCCATGCCTCGCTGCACGTAGCTGGCGCCATCGATGACGATTCGATCGGGTATACACGTCGAGACGATAACGCTCGACGGCAGTCTGCTCTTCTCGCCCTTTGGGACTGGTGTCTTGGCGAAGACGAACAGTGGCTGTACGAAGTCGCCAACTCATCTTCGATTTGGTCGTACGACCACGGACTCTGGTTCACCACGGGGGAGGGTGATTGGGATGAGCACGTGCTCCAACACCTCCTGGCTGTCGATGGATCCTTTCGTCTGCCACCGAAGGGGCTGAGCGCACAACGCCTACACGAGGTTGCAGACCGTATCGAGGCTGTGACTCGCGAGGAACTGCTAGATGCAGTGTCGGAGGTGCCGGTAGAATGGGGGATTCCCACCAGCGACTTGGAAGCTATGGGGTGGTTGCTATACCGCAGAGCACCAGACGTAGCGAAACGGACCCGGTTGCTTGCCCCGACGCACAGATCGAGCCGAACAGGACCTGCACATGGATGAGCCATACAACTATTGGCTCGTTCGCTATGTGCCCGACGTGGCTCGAGGCGAACGAGTCAACGTTGGTGTCATCGTCGGTCGTGATCGTGGGGACTGGGCGATCCGTTCGGTGCCGAATCTCAGACGAGCGAGTCGACTGGGCGGAGATGCGCACGTGCTTAGGCCGTGGCTGGAGAGTCTGGAACAGGCAGTCCGTGATTACGAGCAGCCGCCGCTAGCATTTTTTGCCGCCACCAGGCCGGAAACGGTCAGCCGCTCCTGGCTGGAACTGCTTTCGCACCGATTCAACAACATACTTCAGTTGAGTGCGCCAGCACCCGTCGAGGCAAGTTCAGCGAATGAGGGCGCAGACTTTCTGTATCAAGCACTCGTCGCGATGCCAGACAGAGCACCGCGTTCAAAGACGCGCACGAGGCTCGTACAGCACCTCAGTGACCTATATGTCCGCACTGGCAGCCTTGAACTAGGGGAGTCGTTGTTTAGGCGACCCCGCGCTATCATCGGAAAGCAGAGGGGGCGATTCGACTTCGCTGTAGTCGACGACCACGTTGACCAGCTGTCGCACGCATTTGCTTTCGATGTGAAAGACACCGACTTGCTGGAGCAGGAGCTCCAGTCATGGAATTTCGTTGTGACTCGGATTCGTGACAGCGGTGCGATGGTGAGCGCTGGAATCGAGAACAGGCGGGCGGATGCCGACGTTCCGGTATCAGTTGCGTTTCAGGAGCCGCCCGCGGGTGCTGACTCGCGCGCGCTCGATGTTTTCGATGCAGCGATCGAAGCCTGGCGGAGCCTGGACGTGACAGCGGTGCCGGGCGCCGAGATGGACCGGATCGCCGTCGAGGCGCGCAAACTCGTGCACGCGTGATCGGCGCTTGCAGCCCATCCGACCGAGCGTTCGGGCGCTGCCTGGAAAGGAACCGGAGGTCGCGCACACCTATCCAGCGGTAGCCTGGGGCCGGGAACGCGTACGCCGCATTCCGCTCCGGGAAGGGTGACGCTGCTGTCACGCAACTCTCGATGAGATTATGGGTGCCCGTGCCTAGCTACTTCGTCTGCACATCCACTTCGCCAACGAGGGTGATGCATATCCCTGCTGCGCGCTCAAGGTCGGATTCTTCGAGTTCCAGGCGAATGCCCTTCAACCTCACGCCAGACTCTCGAATGCGCGTTGTCGACTGTTGCTTGGACCGTTGTCGGCGAGTGAGGGTGCCGAGGCCGTGTGCAATCGCGTTCCGTACCTCGGCAATGCGATTGACGTCTGCCCATGACGGGCGGGCATCGTGCCAGTCTTTCAGCGCCCTTTGAATCGCATCCCAGTTTGCCGTTGCGTTGATGGCCGCCTGTTCCCAGATCTCGCGGCGGAGCTGGTTCTCGCTGGGGTTGATCTTGGTCTCCCCGAGTTCAACCAGCCGTTCTGCGCAGAATGCTTCCGTAGCCGACACGATGCGCAGATAGGTGGCCTGGCGCTGGATCTGGAGCGCATCGAACTCCGGATCTTGAACGCGAGACGGATGCGCGCTCTGTATCAATACAGCAACTTGCCTGCGATGCAGTGCGAGCGTCCGGTTGATGAGTTGGACGGTTAAGTCTGCCTCGTTACTCCGAGGATCGGGTTGCATCCGGAGCCACCTCTTCGATGATGAAACGGTCCATTCTCTCGTCGGCGTAGGTCAGTGCCGTGGCGCGATCGAGCATAGCGAGGCCGACGATGACAAGTCCTCGCCAGGCTGGGCCTATCTGATCCAGAGTATGCGCGAGTTGAGCTGATGTTCCGTGTCTAAGGCGACCGAGCGCCGCGCAGGCGGTGGCGGAGAGCGCTTGATCGGCGCCTTCGGTGCAGCGGATGAGCCAATCGTAGTGCGGTGGCGCGTCTCTCATAGGGCGGATGTTTCCCGCAGCCCATGCGAGCCAGAGTTGCTGCCATGGGCTGAAGCTAGGCTCGGCTGTGAGTCGATCGAGCTCGGCGCGGACCTGAATGCGGGCCGCTGGTCCAGCTTGGTTGAGGGCCGCGAGATACTGCGCAACTTGCGGAGTTAGGGCTGGTTCCGACCTGAGGATGTCCGATAGGCGGGGTAGGGGCACGAGCTGTCCTGAAGCGCCCAAGATTGGTAGCGCGCGGCCGAGGAGCGACTCGGCGATGGCCGCGGTACGGACATCGTGATGGCTCTCGTCGGGCGCAGACTCGGCCCAAAGCCTCCAAGCACGCAAGGCGGCGTCGGTATGAACATTGTCGGGACGCGTAGTTGCGTCGACCTCATCGCTGTCGTCGATCGCATCGTCTTCGAAGACACTCGCCTGGGCAAGCACTCCGCTGAACGACTGAGGAATCTCGGAGGATTCGTCATCTGTGTAGTCGTCGAGCCACAGGCTGACGGGTTCTTCGTCATCGCTGAACAGAGCTGCCTCAGCGTCCGCGAACTCTGTCAATGACTGCCTGTACTTGTCGACACCGAACGTGAACGTCTTGCTTTCGTTGAGTGCGAGACCAAGCTCGCGTGCTTCTCGAGCACACATTTCAAGTGCGCGTCGGGCGTCCGCCAAAGAGGAACTCGCGATTCGGAAGTCGTCTGAGTACGTGCTCACGTGAAATCCGGCTCGTCGCATGCGGCGACGCACTGGATCGATGTACGTATCGCCCAGGACGTCGCTAGGGCGATAGACCTGGGGAAGGCCGAGCCTGCGACCCATGACCCTTTCAAGCAATGCCATCAATGCATCGATGGCGGGTCCTTCTCCGGTCTGCGCTTCCAACTCCTTGGCGAGCCGTTCGTGATCGACGAAATCGTAGAAGGAGGTCACGTCCGTCTTGCTGATGTACTCGACATCGTCAACGGTGAGAGGCGAAGACCGAAACTCTTCGATCGGTGGGCGCGTCGTCAGGTGTTCCGGCAAGGAGGACGAGATCAACGTGACCAGCGCGCGGTATAGGACGCGGTCTGACAGCGTCATCTCCGCTACTGGTCTCCGACCGTGTCGATTCTTGTCGACGAATACGATGTCAGCGATATCGCCGTAATGGTCCTTCGCATACTTGACTCGGAGCATCGCCTCGACTCGCTGTGATTGAGCGACGAGTGCTTTCCGATCGAGGCGGCGCGGTAGTAGTCGTGTTGACGTAGCAAGCTCCCGCTCAAGTGACGCGGTGATGTCGAGGCGCTGAAGGAGATCTGCGTCGAGGGGCACATCGTCACCCTACAGTCGAGTGGGCGCGACTGCGGTTGGTGGCTCGCGTGAAGCCGGCTTGTGACCGAGGTCAATCGAGGTCGATGCACGCAGGCACCCATGGTGGACGAAGACGTTTAGGGCCGCTTCGCTGCAGTTGCCTACAACGCGGAAAAATCCCTGGCTAATCGGCAAAATTGAGCCTACTCTGACGACATGCGAGGAGGCCTCGAGCGCTGGAAGCGAGGTGCTGAATCCCGCGGGGTTCGGCAGGCGATCTCGTACGCGTTTAAGGGCACCTGCGACGCCCACATCCACCCCACAACCGGCGCGGAAGCGCTCGAGGCGTACAGTGCGGCATCCGGTTCCACCATGTCTCGATTCATCGTCGACAATGGCGTCATCACGTCTGACGTCCTCACCGCTGGGGGCCTTCGCGTCTGGCTCACCGGGCATGATCCGATCACGGGGGAGGAGCGTGGGGTCCAGCGCTTGAGCCCGGACGCCGACCTGCTGCTCGACGGGACGATCAATCACCCGAAGTCGTACAGCATCGCCGCACTGCTGCATCCGGAACTGGCCGCCGAGTTCGAAGCACTTCAAGACCGGCTGCGCGACCGCGTCTTGCTCACTTGGCAGGCCGAGCTCAATGCGCGCCGCGGACATGGCGGGCTTGTCCGAGAGGAGATCGCTCGCCTCGAGGTTGTCGAGCTGCAGCACCGGCGTTCACGCGCACTCGACCCGCACATCCACCGGCATCTCTGGCTCAACATCAAAGTGCTCGGCGTCGACGGCAAGTGGTCGAACCTCGACTCGCGCGTGGCGATGAAGCTGCACACGGTTGTCAACGCCGAGGGTGAGCTGGCTGCCCGCACGGATCGCGCGTGGATCACCGCGCTTGCGCGCCACGGATACACGCTCGACGACGCGGGGGAGATCGCCGAACTCGCCGGAGCTGTACGTCCCCTCTCGCGACGGTCCGCGCAGATCGGGACGAACCGTGCACGCCTGATCGCAGAGTGGTCCGCGGAGCACGGAGGGTCATCGCCTAGCGTCGAAGCACTCCAACAGATCGACCGGCGCGCTTGGGCCATCGCGCGACCGAACAAGCCGGACGACCTCGATGAGGCGTTGTGGGAGACGCACGTGCGCGACGAAATCGCGGCGGTCGCCCCAAACCTCGGTGCCCCGCGCACGCCGATAGCCGTCGCCGCGGCGGACCTGGACGCCGTCGATCTCGACCTGCTTGCTGCGCAGGCGGTCGTCGACGCGGACGAGAGATCCACCTCCTGCGGTGGACGATTCAGCAGCTTCGACATCCGCGCAGGTGCGATCCGCGCCCTCTCACGCACGGGTATCGTCACCGAGCGTGACCGCCTCGACAATGTGATCGCCGAGATCACGACACGCGCCATGCGCACCGTATCTCGGCTCGTCGCGGACGACCCGCCGCCGCACGTCAAAGCCTTCATGGCAGCCGAGACCCTGCGCGCCAAGGTGCGTCTCGCTGGCCGCTTGGAGGCAGTTGCGCATCCGGGTCGCTCGCTGATACCCAATGAGCTGAACAAGCTCGCACCGCAAGAGGATCACGCGACCTTGGATGCCTCGCAGCGCGTCGCAGCGTGCGCGATCGCCGGCACCGACGGGCTCGTGACCGTGACCGGCCCCGCTGGCGCTGGCAAGACAACGATGCTGAAGGTCGCGTATGCCGCGCTCTCAGCGCAACGACGGCGGATGCTCGTTGCCGCACCGACCCGGAAGGCGGCGTCGGTGGCTTCACGCGATATCGGCGCCGAAGCATCCAGCCTTCACGCGCTGCTTCTCGACCACGGATACCGCTGGGGAGCCGATGAAGCGGGCGCGATGGTCTGGACTCGACTGTGGCTCGGGGAGACCGATCCGACTACGGGAGTCGCGTACGCCGGACCGACACGATTCCCGTTGCGCCCGCGCGACCGGATTGTCGTCGACGAGGCCGGCATGGTCGAGCTGCAGACGGCGAACGCCCTCGCCGAGCTCGCCATCGAGCAAAGCGTCGGGCTGGCATTCGTTGGCGACACACATCAGGCGTTGCCCGTCGGACATGCGGGAGCGATGGGTTCCGCGATTCGGCATGCGAACGCTGCGGTCGAGCTCGATACGGTGCATCGCTTCCGCGATCCTGACTACGCTGCGGCTCCGCGACGCAGGGGACCGCGAGCATGCGCTGGTTGTCGCCGCTGAGCTTTCGGAGCATGGTCACGTCGCAAGGGTGGATCATCAGAATGCGGCGCGTGAGCGCATGATCGAGGCCTACTTCGAGTGGCACGAGCACGGCAAACGGGTGACTCTGGTGTCCGGCTCGAACGCCGAAGCGGATGCGATCAACGACGCCATCCAGCAGCGGCGAGTCGATCAGGGCGAGCTCGACGCGAGCGGCGTTGCCTGGGGAATGGGGGAGCAGCGCATCCTCGTCGGCGACACGGTCCAGACCCGCCTCAACGACCGGCGCACGGGCGTCGAGAACCGGGCGCAGTGGATCGTCCGCGGCATCCACGACGCGCATGTGTCTCTCGTCTCCGTGGTGGACAGCGGCGAGGTCACGGCCGTCTCTGCCGAGTACGCGCGCGAGCATCTGCAGCTCGCCTACGCGTCCACGGTGCACGGCGTGCAGGGCGACACCGCGGATGCCTCGGTCGTCGGACCGGATGTGGATGCTGCCGGGCTTTATGTGGGCCTCACGCGCGGGCGGGTGCACAACCTCGCGATTGTGGTCGCGGGGTCGGATGCTGCGGCCCGCGAGCGCCTCGTCGAGTCGATGCAACGCGAGACGCCGGAGTTGACGGTCCAAGATGCCGTGCGCGCGGCAGAGGCGGAGATACGGCGGTCGGCACGGAGACAAGATGCGGCGATGTCTACCGGACCGGTGGTCAGGGAATCGAGTGCTGGACGCGGGATCGGGACGTAGTGTTGGTAACGAGAAGCTTACCAACACTTGTTGGCATAAGTGTTGGTAAGCTCGATCTATGGCCACACCTGCCAGCAGTCCTATCCCCGTCGATGCGGCGGGGTACGAGACCCTCGACTGGATTCCGAGTGCACCCCAGATTCACTCGCGAGCCGAAGTGGAGCGACGGACTGGAGCATATGACGCAGTGGTGCCCCCAGCCATAGCCGCTTGGACTCCTGTCATCTCGAGCGAAGATTCGGCAGACCTCGAGGACGCGACTCGCCAGCTGGTCGAGTTTGATCATCACGCGCAGCGAAAGCTTGGCGAGGGCAACCCCGCATTGCGGCCGATGACGGCAATCCTGCTACGTGCCGAGTCGGTGTCGAGCTCCCAAATCGAGCAACTCACGACGTCGGCCCAGCAGCTTGCCCTCGCGGAGATCGACGAGGGTGACAAGGCGAACGCGCTCACGGTCATCGGAAATGTCCGCGCCATGGAGGCCGCTCTGCAATTGGCCGATGACGTCAGCGAGCGCTCAATTCTGGCGATGCACAAAGCGCTGATGCTCCACCAGGCGGGCTTCCCTTCCGAGGAAGCGGGGCGATTCCGCACTGAGCAGGTCTGGATCGGCAAGGGTGAAGCCGGTTCCCGCCTCGCCGGCTTCGCCGCACCACATCAGGATCGCGTTCCTGGTGCGATCGGAGACCTCGTCCGGTTCGTGCAGCGGCAGGACGTGCCGGTACTCGTGCAAGTCGCCGTGGCGCACGCACAGTTCGAGACGATTCACCCGTTCCCCGATGGCAATGGCCGAACCGGCCGAGCACTCGCGCAGTCGATTCTGCGAAACAAGGACTTTGTCGGATCGACGGCTGTGCCGATCTCTGCTGGCCTCCTCGTTGACGTGCCCCGCTACTTCGACGCCCTCAGGTCATTTCGTGGTGGTGACGCGGGTCCGATCATCCGCGTTTTCGCCGGGGCGAGTAGGATCGCTGCGACGACGGGCATGCAGCTCGTCGACGATCTCGTGGATCAGCTCGACGATTCCCGCTCGAAGATGGCGGGCATCCGAGCGGATGCCGCGGCATGGAGGATCCTGCCGCACCTGGTGAGTCAGCCCGCGGTGAACGTCAAGTACCTCAAGAACTCGCTCGGCCTCGGTGAAATGTCCGCGCTCCGCGCGCTCGATTCGCTCACCGATCGGAACGTGCTCACCGAGACCACGGGGAGGAGTCGCGGCCGCGTGTGGCAGCACCGGGGAATCCTCGAGGCGCTCGACGCGTATGCGTCGGTGATTCGTCCGATGTCGGGTCGCTGCCCCGAAGCCGCTGTTGGTCCCTTATCCACATCGCACTCGGCGCAGTGACCGTTGAGAGGGTGTCGGGCGGGGGGGGCGACACACCTACGCGTGACGCGATGGATCCGCGGTTCCGTGATCCCGCCTATGCGGCGCCCACGCTGCGGATTCGGGATGAGGGTGCCGGAGTGCGAGCGGGCGTAAGACGGGCTGTTGGGCGGGCGCTGAGCGAGAGGGCGTTCGGGTGGGCTATACGGGCTAAGAGGGTCTCAGTATCGCTGGCGGGACCTTGTCACGGACTTGTTTGAATGACCGGCTTGCGGTCGCTCGAGCACTCCGAGACGTGACACCAACACGGAGGTTGGTGATCCGCCGCAGAGGGGTGGCGTCTCGCGACGCGGACTCGCCTTCCTGAGGCGGCATGATGGTTGTTGAGTGTGGCGACATCAGCGGGAGAGAGTGGGCAGCAGTGCAGGAACTTGAGGTCGACCTTGAAGCGTTCGGCAATCTCTTCGCGACCATTCAGATCAGTCCATTCACGCTCGTCGAGATTGACGCGGAGCAGGCTGCGACGCTTGCCGGGCAACTCGGCGTTCCCGTTCGCCGCTGCTACATCGGAGACGGAGCTCTGCGCGATCGCATCGCAAGAACTTCGTCGTCTGCCCAGGCGATCATCGGCGCGAAGCTGCCCGAACGTGGGTCGACGATGGCGGGCGACTTCGGGGAGATTCTCACAGCCCTGTTTCAGGCGGCGCGTGAACACCCAGGCGAGGTGCTCGATCCGAAGAAATGGCGATTGAAGCAGGATCGGACGAAGCCGGCGCCTGGCTCCGATGTTGTGCAGTTAATCCTTCCGCACTGGCCACACCCATCTGATGAGGACCGAGTCATTTGCTCCGAGGTGAAAACGAAGTCGACTCAGGGAAAGTGGAAGCCTGTTGCAGCTGCGATCGAGGACTCGACGAAGGACAGCTCTCGACGCTTCGTGAAGACGTTGAACTGGTTGAAAGAGCGAGCGCTGGATACCGGTCTGTCCACTGTCTCCGTTGAGCAACTGGATCGATTCATTCGTGTAATCGACTATCCGGCGGCGCAACGGGAGTTCCGGGCTGTGGTGGTGATCACTGCCGCCCTGGTCGAGGCAGAACTGGAAGGGGTCGAGGCTCCGCCTGCGGATGAGAGGTCATTGATTGTGATCTCGGTGCCCGACCTGAAGGCGAACTACGAGTCGGTATACGACGCGGCATTGATCAGCGCTGACGAATCGGAGGATGTCGCGTGAGGGACACTCTGGGACGTTGGATCGCGGATGCGGAGACGAATCACGCAATTGAGGACTTTAGGCTCGACGCCCGTCTGGCTCAGCTCGACTACCTCGGCGATCGCCGCATGGACCTTTACTACTCGCTTGTCGGAGAGCTATTCGACATGGTGAGGGACGGAGCAAGCAATTCGGCAGACTGGGCGTCGGTCGGTCGTGGTCTTGACTCGGTGAGCCTCGCGTTTGAGAACGGCGCCGAAGCGGATGCCTTGTTCTTCTCGTCGGTCGCCTTCTACTTGGGTGGCTATCCTGCGTCAGCTTTCATGACGATGCGTCGCGCTGATCCTCAGTATTTGGAAACCCAAGTGGAGGCTGCTGCGTATGAACTCCTGACGCGTTCGACGAGTCCGAGCACACCACTCACGGGTGCTCTCCTGCAGTCGGTGCGCGCCGGTGACCTTCAGATCGTTGATGCCGCAGTTGCCGCAGCAGAGGACGGCACTGCCCAGGCCCTTGATGTTGGGCCGGAGGAATGGGTGGCACATCGGCTGTATTTGGCACTGTTGCAGCGGTTCCAGCAGACCAACCTGCGCGCGGTCCTTCCGGATGGCGTGAGCAGACGGTGGGATCCTCTGGTCGAGTCGTTCCTCGACAGAAAGCAGCCGGTCTGGGACTTCTTCCCTTCACAGATCGAGGCAATCGATGCGGGCCTCCTGACGAGTTCCCAGTCGTACTCTTTGCAGATGCCAACGGGTGCAGGGAAGACTGCCTGCGCTCACCGAGACCCTCATCTACGACCACCTCACGCGCTCTCCCGACAGTAAAGCGGTCCTGCTTGTGCCCTACCGTGCCCTGGCGCGGGAACTGCGCGGAAGCGTCGGCCGGCACCTGTCCTCAATGGGGCTACTTTCAAGGACGGTGTACGGGGGCACCGTGCCAGGAGCAGAAGAGAGCGAGGATCTCGACGATGTTCGCGTCATCATCGCAACACCCGAGGCGCTCACCGGCCTCATCGGCGCGCACCCTGAACTGCTGTCGGCAATCACACTGGTGGTGTGCGACGAGGGACACCTCCTCGACAGCGGCGCGCGCGGCGTGGGACTGGAGCTTCTGCTCGCACGTCTGAAGGCGCGGGATCCGAGCCCGCGGACCGTTTTCGTGTCCGCGATTGTCCCGAACGTCGAGGAGATCAACAGCTGGCTCGGCGGATCTGACGCGACCGTGGTGAAAAGCGACTACCGACCCTCCATCGCCGAGTTTGCGGTGCTTCGTCCCGACGGCTCCGGGAAGACGGCGACGATTGGACTGGAACTTCACGAGCCCGCGACGTCGGTCCCGTCCCACACCTTGCCGGAGTTCCTGCGTCCCGCCAACTTCCAGTACACGAATCCGATCACAAGAAGGCGTATCACGTACGCCTATACGTCGACGAAGACGAGGGCTGTAGCGGCTGCCCGGAAGGCACTTGCATTGGGGCCGGTCGCAGTTTTCGCGACGGAGAAGGGCGGAAACCGGGGTGTCGTGGGGTTGGCGAACGAGCTCCTCAAGCAGATCGAGTCCGGTCTCGACTTGCCGGTGCCGTTGAGCTATGTAAAAGACACGGAGTTGGTCGAGTCTGTGGTGACCTATCTGTCTCGCGAGTTTGGGGACGACTGGGTAGGTGCCAGAGTGCTTCGCGCTGGGGCGATCGTGCATCATGGCGACGTTCCACAGGAGACCCGGGAGGTGCTTGAGGAGCTGGTGTCAGACCGTCACGTCTCAATGGTGATGTGCACCAGCACTCTGGCGGAGGGAGTCAATCTTCCGCTCCGGACGATGGTGTTGTACTCGGTGAAGCGCAGTTCGGACGGTCGGGCACCCGAGGCGATGCTGGCGCGAGATATCAAGAACCTCGTCGGCCGGGCGGGCAGGGCCGGAAGCTCCACTCGCGGGCTAGTGATTTGCGCCAATCCTGACGACTGGTCGGTGGTCAGTCCGGTCGCCGACGGGCAGCCGGCTGAGCCGGTCGAGGGTGCCGTCCTCGAGCTGATCCGTCGTCTCGCACGAGCGTTGGCCCGTAATCAGCGACAGTTGACAAACGGGGTGCTGGAGGCGAACGCACTACTGTTCCCGCTCGTGGATGGTGTCGACGCGGCCCTCATCGAGCTCATACGGGACGAGCTCGGTGAAGACGAGTTCGTCCAGATTGCCGAGGGGCTGGCCTCCGAGACGTTCGCGGCCGCGAAGGCGAACGAGAACGACCGTGCACTGCTGCACACCGTGTTCGAGCTGCGCGCGCGGCGGATTGTCGAGATGCGGTCAACTGGGCGCCTCGCACTCGCACGCTCCACCTCCGCCCGGCCGCGACTGGTGGATCGGGTGATCAACGACCTGGTCCCGCGCTACAACCGATGGAGTACCACGGGCTCGGCCGCAGACGCAGAACTCATCCGCGTTCTCGTGGACTGGGCGCTTCAGCAGCCGGGCTTCACGAGCGACGTCGAGACTGAGTATCGCGGCACCGAAGTATCGGACTTCGGCGGCTCGCTGACCGCACTGGTGCTCGCCTGGTTGGAGGGCCGCTCGTACGAGCAGATCGCCGAACGAGTGAATGTCAATACGGACGTGCTGCTGCGTATTCACGCGAAGGTAGTCCTATACAACTTCGTCACTCTCGTGGAACAGGCAGTCGCGCTGATCCAGGAGCACCTCGCCGAGACGGGGGATGAAGCTCTTGCCCCGGTCATCGCCTCCCTCCCTGACTTCCTCCGGTTTGGGGTGTCCACATCGGCCGCACGAGAACTGTTGGCACGCGGCATGCGGCACCGGCTCGCGGCGATCGCCCTTGGTGCAGATCCGGCAATGCTCGCCGCTACGAACATCTTCGCGACCCCGTGGTCCATCGCACGGGACCTGCTCGCGGACGAGGACAGTTGGCTTCCCCGGCTCGGGGCGCTGGTCTATCGGCGTACTGTGTCAGACGTCGCCGTGAGGCGAGGAAACTGGGGACACGTCGGCTGAGCGCTGTTCACCTTCACCTTCCATTCACTGCCGACACCGGTCAAGGCGACTCGCCCCTGAACCCCGAAGCATGAGCGCGTGAATCGCGTGCACAGTGCCAGATTGAACCAGATCGGCCTGCCAGTCGTCGAGTCAAGAAGAGATCGTGCAGGCGACCGTCTGAGAACGTCTCCAAGCCACCGGCCCGGACAGGCACCTTTATCGGCCCAGCGACTGGCCATGTGCCAATCGCTGGGGAACGAGGCAGCGCCGCGGCGCGCGGCTAACTGGCGTCGACCCCAAACGTGCGCAGCAACGGCACGCGCGGGATCATCCGCCTAGGTCCCAACTGCACCGTGGGGATTGTCCCGCTCTCGATGCCCAGCTTGATCGTGCGGTAGTCGACGCCAACGAGCTTGGCAGCATCCTTCATCGTCAGGGCGAGTGAAGTGTCTGTCTTGTTCATATCTTTCTCCTTTCGTGAGCGATGCATGACATTGCTTGCCCACACCATACTCCGCTGGTGAGCAATCCGCGACACGTATTGCTCACTGCACACGAATCGTGAAAAGCTCACGGTATGAGCGACGTTTCAGTCGAGGTGGCCGACAGTGAGCGGATCGATGTGGGCGACGGTGTGAGCCTTCCGAGAGCGTGGGACGTCATCGCCATGGGTGAGGCGAACCTCGCAGGAGCCATCCGCCTCCATGTGGTGTTCGATGAAAAGCTGCGCCGTACAGCAGCGGCATCAGTCCGCGTCGACCGCGCAGGGGAGGGCGTGGAGGTGACAGCTGCCGCACTCCGCGACGTGCGCGTGCAGTACCTCGTCGCACTCTCTTCGATGCGCGTGGTCGAGGTCGCCCGAGAACAGGGCAAGACCGAGCCCCTCAATCAGTACTTGGCGGAGGTGAGATCGCGTACTGATCGCACCGACGAGGAGACCGTGCGCGAAGCGGTGAGGCTGTATCGGATCGCGGCCACGGTGAACCTGGCGCCCCTCAAGCTCGTGTCGGAGCAGCTCGGCGTGAGTGTGAGCACGGCCACTCGCATGATGGCTCGCGCTCGGGAAGCCGGCCTCGCCGGCGACCTGATCACCCGCGAGGCGCGCAACAGGATCCGGCCCGGCGAAGAGGAGTTGGCGCGCCCGCACCAGGTTCCGGGATCCCCTTCCGGTCCATCGGTCGGCCTGTGACAGCAATCGGACCCTTCCAGCACCATTTGGGCGCTTTGATCACCAAAAGCGAACATCGGGTAGCAAACTGCTCAAAAGGAGCGGGTACAGAATTCGACGGACTCGACGCTGAACCCATCCCGTTTCGGCATATGTCTGACACGCGCTCCACAACAGGTTTCCAGGGCCGCGACGTGGCCGCTTCTTGGCCGCATCCTATTTCCAACTAGCGGTTTTCGGACGTCTTTCGATGTCGTCACACCTTCCAAAATCCGCGTAATTACGCGGAAGTTGTCGTTCCATGCCGGTATGCGAATTGCCCAATTCGCATTCGAGTCCCTCCAGGGGCACTGTCGTTTCTGCCGCGTCATGAAAGGCTCAGCGCGCCTCAGCCTCAGCTCTCACGCCAGCCCACGCGCGGGAAGAGGCGCGCGCGCGAAGTGATGCGGCGACGCCGAGGGTGCGCCCAGGGCAGAACTCCGCTGAGAAAATGCTTGCGACGGGGAGGGCCGGGGAGGATCCTGGTCAGTGCGGACGCAATCGAAGCCGGCGTACGTACGAGGGGGGAGGCGGCACTGGGAGCTGCCTCGAACGGGGTGCTTCTCTCCTGCCCCTCCCTCCTCAGGGAAGCATCCCGTTCTCTCGCTCAGGCACCGTCCGTGACCAGCGGCCCCGCTTCTCGAGTCCCCGCGGAAGCTCGAACAACGCGACGACTCTGGCTGCTCGTCAACCCCCTGCCCGCGTCGATCGGCTCAGGCGTACGGTCGCTTCAGCGACGAGAGGAAGATGATGAGTGATCCGAATCAGACGAACGATGCTGTCGACTCCGCTGAGGCGGACAATGGGCGCGGCGCGACACCCGAGGATCCCGAGAAGGTGCTCGAGGAGGAGACCACGGACGAGAACGGCAAGCCACTCGAGAATCCATCGGGAGGCTGAGTGATGCCCAGATGGATTGTCTGGATGCTCGTCGGAAGTGCGGCCACTGCTGCGTTCTTCGCGGGCGTGCGGATCGGTCGCGAGAGCCCGGCTCGCGTCGGTTCCAAAGACTGAGTCGGCCATGTGCCCACGTCGCTGGCTTCGGCCGGGGCTCCGGCATACGCTGTCGGGATGGCGACATTCAAGCTGGTGGGTGGACCGAACGACGGCGAGTGGGTAGACGCGCTCCCTGATGGATACGTCGCACTCGGGACCGATTCGATATCGAGCGAGGACCCGAGCGCCGACATTCCGCAGACAGCAGAGTACGAGGGATGAGCGATCTGGACGAACCCGTCGCAGGGGCGCGCATGAGCACGACGAATCGACTAGATCTACCGGATCAGCCGATCCAGTAGTTCGCGAACGCGGGGCACCTGATCAAATTGGATGCGCCCGAAGCCCTCACCGCTGAGCTCACCCGCTGGCTCGAGCGCAACCGGGACCGTGCCGTCGATTGACGACGCCGAGCGGCCCTATGCCGCGGCCGCCACGCCGACGCCGGCTGCGCCCAGCAGCTGGCACTGCACGCGGAACCAGCGCTCGGCCTCGTCGGCGTCCCTCGCGAGGAGCGCTATCCGCATGCGACGATAGCCGCCGCGTCGCTGCGCGGGCGTTCCGACGTCGAGGGGCGCGTGACGCAGGTTGCGTTCGACCACCGGACGCTCGTTGCTCAGAACCTTGATCAGGTCGGCATTGCCGCACTGCGTGATCGCGAGAACCACGAACTCTCGAGATATCGAGACCAGTGCCTCGGCGTCGTCCGCTTCGGATGCGGCGATCATTCGATCCAGCAGAGCGACCGCCTCCGTCAACTGGGTGCCCGTCATGCGGGCCACCGCCAGGTGCAGGGCGTTGCCGGCCTGGAGCACCGCGAACTCGAGTGTGCTCGCCGCCATCTCGTCGGTCACTTCGGACACCTTGGTGTATCTGCTCGCCGAGACCTCGAGAAGGCCCGACCAGCTCAGGCGCTGCAGCGCCTCCCGGACGGGGGTCCGCGAGATGCCGAAGGCTTCGGCGATCACCTTGTCGTTGACACGCTCACCCGGCTTCAGGCGCCCGTCGATGATGGCTGCGCAGAGTTCTTCGTGGACCAGATCCCCCAGGGACTGCTGCCGCCCGGACGCGGGCAGGTTCAATCGATCTTGCAAACGCACGTACTTCTCCCCATGTCCTTGGTTCGCGGATGCCGCGAACCCCCCAGATTTCGGATACCGAGATTCAGCCTATGTCAGGAACCCGAACGAATTCGAGTGGATGGATACGGAAAATCGGCTCTACCGGCGCTCGAGCGCCCACCACTGCAGCAGCATGATCGTCTTGCCGTCGACGATGCGCCCGTCGCGGATCATCGCGAGCGCTTCGTCGAGCGAGAGCTCGACCACTTCGATGTCCTCTCCCTCGGAGGCGACGCCGCCGCCATCGCCGATCCGGTCGCCCGGACTGTACGGCGCCGCGTAGAAGTGCACCTTCTCCGTGACGGAACCGGGGCTCATGTACGCCGTGAAGACGTGGGCCACGGGGCCGACCTCGACGCCGAGCTCCTCGGCGACCTCGCGCCGGATCGCGGTGACCGGGTCGTCGTCATCCAGCAGCCCGGCGGCGGCCTCGATCAGCATCCCGTCGGGGTGGTCGTTGACGTACGCGGGGTAGCGGAACTGTCGAGTGAGCAGGACAGTGGCTCGCTGCTCGTCGTAGAGCAGGATCGTCGCACCGTCGCCGCGGTCGTACGTCTCGCGCTGAAGGGTCGATCGGCTCCCGTCGCGCCGTCGGTAGTCGAGCGTGGTCCGTCGCAGCACATGCCAGCCGTCGGAGATGAGCTCGACGTCTCGGACGACGACATCCGGATTGCGGGTGAGGCCGCGCCCCTGACGGTCGAGGCCGGTGCGGCCGCGGTGGTCAGGGACGTCGATGCCTGGGCGAGTCGTGCGCATGTTCGTAGACTAGATCATGAACGTGCACAAACGCGAAAAAGTAAGGGGTAACGCGACTCTCAGGCCACGAGCGGAAGCAACGAGGCGAGGAAGCCGATCACCGAAGCCCCGAGCATCACGCCGGCCAGGATGAAGCAGATGCGCACGCCGGGGGAGCGTCGGTCGAGTCGCATCCGCTCCGGGTCCCTCGTGGACACATAGCCGGTCACTGAGGCGTCGTCGGGGCGTCTGGTCTGCTCGTGCGGGCTCAGCACGCGCGAACAGGTGCGGCCGCCCGCGCTCCAGAGGGCGAACTGACGATCGTCGATTCCCTCGACGATCGTCACGCTCGCGGGAGCGTACGGCCCCTCCGCCACGCGGATCATGAGTCCGATGATCACGAGCGGCACCCCGGCGATGAGGCCGATCCACGAGATGAGCTCGCCGATCGTGCCGACGATGTCGACCGCGGTCATGAGTCGGAACAGCGTCTGTGTGGCATTCCTGAACGCTATCGCAGACCGTCGCTCAGCGACCTGCGCGAGCGGGCATCCGCTCCGCCTGTCGACCGAGCCGCAGCAGGAGCGGCGCGAGCTGGTCGTCGGCGGTCGCGGGATGCTCCGGATGCCACTGCACCCCGGTAAGCGGCGCCGATTCGTGCACCACCGCCTCGACGACGCCGTCCGCGGCACGTGCGGCGACGCGCAACCCGGCGCCCAGCACGTCGATTGCCTGGTGATGCGTGCACCGTACGGCTTGCGCGGCGTCGACGTCGGCATCCAGATCCGTCTCCGGCTCTATCCGCACGACGGTGGGCACGAACGGATCAGCGCCCGTCGGTCCGCGATGCCGCTCGACCGTCGGCAGGTGCTGCACCAGCGTCCCGCCGAGGGCGACGTTGATGACCTGCATCCCGCGGCAGATCCCGAGCACCGGCTTGTGGTGCTGCATCGCTTCGAGGACGACCGCGATGTGCGTGCTGTCCGTGCGCGGTTCGTGATGCCCCGAGCCCGGATAGTCGACGCGCACGCCGTACAGTCGCGGATCGACGTCCTCGCCGCCCATCAGGACGATGAGGTCCGCCTTTCTCGCCGCCGCGTGCGAGTCGACTGTCGGCAGCTCGGCCGTGGGGACGAGCACCGGCTCCCAGCCCAGCTGGGCGACGGTGCGCACCGCTGACGCGTTCAGCGCGTCCAGCTCGGCCTGGTACCCGGCCGCGTAGGGGCGTCTCGTGCGCAGATGGAGGAGTGCGACGGTGCGAGCGGTGAGGGGCATTGCGACTCCGGTCATCCTCGTCCGTGTCACCCACACGGACGTTCAGTTCTGTGGAATGACATCCATCCTGTCGGCCGCGCTTTGCGCCACGGCGTCGCCGACGTTTCCGCGATGTTTCGACCTGCGCACAGCGCCCCAGCGGATGCTGTCAGATGCACGGAACCGGTCGTCGCGCCGGAGCCCGGTGACCCTCAGCGCTCGCCGCGGCTGAGCTTCGACGGCCACCAGATCGCACGGCCGATGTCGTACGCGAGCGCGGGCACCAGGAGCGTACGGACGACGAAGGTGTCCAGGAGCACACCGAACGCGACGATGAACGCGAGCTGCACGAGGAAGAGGATCGGAATGACCGACAGAGCGGCGAAGGTCGCGGCGAGCACGAGCCCCGCTGACGTGATCACCCCGCCGGTGATCGCGAGGCCGCGCAGGATGCCGTCGCGCGTGCCGTGCTTGAGCGACTCCTCCCGCACGCGTGTCATCAGGAAGATGTTGTAGTCGATCCCGAGCGCGACGAGGAACACGAAGCCGTACAACGGCACCGCTGGATCGGCGCCGGGGAAGTCGAACAGGCCGTTGAAAACGAGCGCCGAGACGCCCATCGCCGTGCCGAACGACAGCACCGTGGTGAGGATGAGCAGCACCGGCGCGAGGATCGACCGCAGCAGCAGCATGAGGATCAGCATGATCACGACGAGGATGACGGGGATGATGAGGTTGCGGTCGTGGATCGACGCATCGTTCGTGTCGATCGCCGTCGCGGTCACGCCGCCCACCAGGGCGTCCACCTCGTCGAGCTCGGTGCGCAGCTCTCGGACGGTGGATGCCGCGGCATCCGAATCCGCCGCATCCGACAGCGTCGCCTGCAGCAGGACGTCGCCGTCGACCGTCGTGGGGTCAGGGGCCGGGGCGCCAGGAGCGCCGACGGCCTGGACGCCGTCCTCGGTGACGGGGGCGGAGCCGCTCGGAGAGTCCGCGGATGTCACCGACACCGATTCGACGCCGTCGTTCGCGAGCAGGACATCCGCGGCATCCTGCAGGGATTCCTCCGGAACGACGACGTACGCGGGACTGCCGGATCCGCCGGGGAAGTGCTCGCCGAGCACCTGCTGACCCTCGCGCGCCTGGGAAGAGCCCAGGACGAGGTCCGACTGGGGGACGCCGGAGGCATTCAGCTGGGTCACGCCGAACGCGCCGACGAGGAGAACGACCGTCGTGACGATCCAGATCACGCGCGGGCGGCGGCTGATGACTCCGGCGAGTCGCACCCACAGGCCCGTGCGGGGCATGCCGTTCTCGGCGGCGACCACCTGCGGCTCGAAGGCGGGCCGCCGCGGCCAGAAGGCCGCACGCCCGAACAGCAGCAGCAGCGACGGCAGCAGGGTGAGTGCCGAGAGCATCGCGAACACGATGCCGATCGAGGCCACAGGGCCCAGCGTGCTGTTCGATTTCAGATCGCTCAGCAGCAGGCAGAGGAGCCCGGCGATCACGGTTCCACCGGACGCGAGTATCGGTTCGAAAGAGCCCTTCCAGGCCTTGAGCACCGCCGCGCCGGTGTCCTTGGTCGCGCGGAGCTCTTCCCGGAATCGCGCGACGAACAGCAGCGCGTAGTCGGTGGCGGCGCCGATCACGAGGATGAACAGGATCCCCTGGGTCTGCCCGCTCAGGAGCAGGACCTCCCACTTCGCGAGCCACCAGACCACGAGGAGCGCGACGCACAGGGCGAACAGGCTCGTGGCGAGCACGACGACGGGCAGCAGGAACGAGCGGTAGACGATCACGAGAATCACGAGGACGGCGAGCAGCGCGACCCCCAGCAGCAGGCCGTCGATTCCGGCGAAGCCGGCGACGAGATCCGCGCTGAAGCCGGCCGGCCCGGTGACGTAGACCGTGACGCCCGGCGGTGCCGCCTCCTGCAGTTCGGTCTCGAGCGCGGTGACGGTGTCGCCGAGCTCGGCATCGCTGAGCACCGGGATGAACGCCTGCGCGGCGAGCCCGTCGTCCGAGACCAGCGCCGGGGAGACATCCTCGCCGATGCCCTCGACGTCGGGAGCCGCCGCCACGGCATCCGAGATCTGCTCGATGTCCGCATCCGAGAGCGCCGCATCGCCGACGAAGACAGCGATGGCCGGGATCGAATCGGTGTCGTTGAACTCGCCCAGCAGCTCCTGCACCTGGGTGGCGTCCGCGCTCTCCGGCAGGTAGCTCGTCTGGTCGTTCGAGGAGACCTCGTCGACCTTGCCGAAGAGGGGTCCGCCGAAGGAGGCTCCGGCGAGCCAGATCAGGATGAGCGCGACCGGGATGAGCACGCGTGCCCAGGAGTGTTTGCGCACCCGGACGCGGGTCGCCGGAGTGCGGTCGGTGGAGCGGGACATGAGGGGCCTTTCGGAGAATCGTCGGGGCGGTGACGTCGGGTCGCGTCAGCGCAGCCAGGCGAGGATGAGGATCAGGGTGGCGAGGAAGCCCGCGATGTAGTTCAGGGCGATGAAGCGGCGCCACGCGCGGTTCGTGGATGCCGCGGTGTCATCCGTCACGTTCCACCAGGGGGCGGCGTTCACGATGTACGGGATGACGAGCGCGGCGGACAGTGCGGCGGGCCACCCCGTCGGCAGCACCACCGCGCCGGCGACCGCCCACAGGATGATCGCCAGGCGCACCGTCAACCTCGCGCCGAGCGCGGTGGCGATCGAGCCGATCCCTGCCTGCCGGTCCGGGATGATGTCCTGGACGGCGCCGAAGGCATGAGCGGCCATGCCCCAGAGGAAGAACGCGATCATGAGCAGCACGAGGTCGATCGAGAGCGCGGCACCGCCGATCGCGAGCCCGACGAGCGCTGGGCTGACGAAGTGCGTGCTCGAGGTGATCGAATCGAGCACCGGCCGTTCCTTGAAGCGCATCGGCGGCGCCGAGTACGCGACCACGGCGAACACGCTGACGACGAGCCACGCCGCCGACACGGCGTTGCCCATCGCGAACAGGAACACGAGGAACGGCACGTTGCTCGCGACGGCCGCCCACAGCGTCGTGCGGTGCAGCCTCGGCGGCAGCAGCGCTCCTTCGATCCCGCCCTTGCGGGGATTCGCCAGGTCCGATGCGTAGTCGAACACGTCGTTGATGCCGTACATGGCGAGGTTGTACGGAATGAGGAAGTACAGCACGCCGACGATGAAGACGGCATCGATCTCGCGCGTCGTCAGCAGATAGGCCGCCCCGAAGGGGAAGGCGGTGTTGATCCAGCTGACGGGTCTTGACGCCAGCAGGAGAGTGCGGATAGTGCTCATCGGTCGGCCCTCCCGATCGCGGTAGCGCGCACACGTCGGGCGCGCAGCAGCGTCCAGATCGCGGGAAGCAGGATGACACCCGCGAGCGGATAGGCGAAGTCCTCGATCGGCGCGAGCCCGATCAGCACGCCCAGCAGATGCTCGTCGGCGTACGTGAAGAAGCCGACCCCGATCATGATCGTGTCGAACACGGCCGTCAGCAGGAGCAGAGCGGCGAGGGCGATCATGACCGCGCCGAGATCGGGGCGGCGCCGGGCGACGAGCGCCGCGGCGATCGCGCCGGCCGCAGCGAGCGCGAGGAAGACCAGGGCGAGCAGGGAGTACGTCACGAGGCCCTCCGGCGCCGCCGCTGATCGAGGATGCGCGCCGCGCCGGTGTACAGAACCATGGTGCACACCACCAGGAAGACGAGGAACACCGGCTCTTCGATCGGCAGCTCGGGGGCGAGCAGGACGCCGGTGGCGAGCGGACTGCCCCCGCGGAGGAAGATGCCCAGTGAGATGCCGGCGATGTCCCAGAGGAGGAAGAACGCCAGGCCGATGACCGTGACGATGATCGCCGAACGAGCATCTTGCCAGAAGAACAGTCGGAAGCGACGGTCGATGAGCAGCATGCACGCGAGGCTCACAAGCAGGGCCAGGAGATAGACGACGCCCATCAACTCGCCTTCCTCGTGGCCGCGGACGTCCGGGGCACGGTGGGCCCCGCGCTGTGATCGCCGCGGATCCGCTTCAGCACGAGCTCGGCGCTGATCAGGCACATGGGCACGCCGACGCCCGGCGCCGTCGTCGCACCGGCGTAGTAGAGGCCGTCGACCTTGCGCGACGCGTTCTGCGCGCGGAACATCGCGCTCTGGGAGAGGATGTGCGCGGGGCCCAGCATCCCGCCCTGCCAGGAGTGGTAGTCGGCGGCGAAGTCCGCGGGCCCGAGCGTCTCGCGCACCACGATGCGATCGCGGAGATCCTCGATGCCGGCCCACTGCGCGACCGCATCGATCGCGGCATCCGCTGCGCGTTCGACGAGCACCGATCCTGTGCCGTCCGGACCGCCGGAGCCGATCTCGACATCGGCGGGCACGGGGATCAGCACGAAGAGGTTCTCGTGTCCGTCCGGCGCCACACCGGCATCGGTCGCGGAGGGCTTGCAGACGTACAACGACGCGGGGTCGGGGATGCGAGGAGACGAACCGAAGATGGCGTCGAAGTTCCGGTCCCAATCGCGGGCGAAGAACAAGGAGTGGTGCGGGAGTTCGGGAAGGGATCCTCGAACGCCGAGCATGAGGATCACCGCTCCGGGGCCGCTGGTCCGCTGTCGCCACCAGCGTGCGGGGTACGTCTGGAGCCGTTCGGGCAGCAGCGCGGTCTCGGTGTGGTGGAGGTCGGCGCCGGAGACCACGACATCGGCGAGCTCGAGGTGCTCGGCACCGGACTCATCGCGCCAGCGCACGCCGTAGGCGCGTTCCTTCCCGGCGGACGGTTCGGTGAGGATCGTCGTGACCTCGGCCTCCAGGACGATGTCGACGCCTGCCTCCTCCGCCAGCTCGCGGACGCGCTCCGACACGCCCCAGAACCCGCCCTGCGGGTACAGCACCCCCTCGTCGAGATCGAGCGTGCTCATCAGGTGGTACATCGCCGGTGCGCGACGGGGATCGGTTCCGAGGAAAACGGCGGGGTAGCCGAGGATCTGGCGGATCACCGGATGCCGGAACCGACGGCGCGCGAAGGCATCCAGTCGGCGAGTGAGCAGCATCGCCAGCCGGGGCAGTCGACGCAGGACATCAGGAGACGCCAGCTCGGACACGCGGGTGAACGGGTTGTAGAGGAACCGCCGCACAGCCATGTCGTAGGTCTCGGATGCCGAGGAGAGGTAGTCGTCGAGCTCGGATCCGGAGCCGGGCTCGAGCTCTTCGAAGAGCGCGCGGACGCGTTCGGTTCCCGCCGGCACCGTGACAGCGGACGCTGTGCCACCGGCGGCCGGCTCGGAGAAGACACGGTAAGCCGGATCCAGGTGGATCAGGTCCAGCTGCTCGGCGGTTGTCGTCCCCATCAGCTCGAAGAAGTGGTCGAAGACGCCGGGCATGAGGTACCAGGAGGGCCCGGTGTCGAAGCGGAACCCGTCGCGCTGGAGCGTCCCCGCGCGGCCGCCGGTGCGGTCGTTGCGCTCGAGCACTGTCACGCGATACCCCTCGCGGGCGAGCAGCCCGGCCGTGGCAAGGCCGGCGATCCCGCCGCCGATGACGATCGCGCGGCTCACCGCCGCGGCTCCAGCCAGGTCGTGAGGACGGCCCGTGCGGTGAGAAGGAGCTTCACGGGATCGGGGACGCGCACGCGACGCTCGTAGAGTGTGGTCGCTGGAGTGCGTTCGACGCGGTCGGCGAGAGCGCCGAACAGCGCGAGCGCACTGCGCACGGCCGCGCGCGTATCGCGCGGCAGGAGCGGGATCGCTGCGCTGGCGTCGGTCAGCTGAGTTCTGACGACACGGACCCATGCGTCCCGGTCGGCGTCCGTGAGCCTCTCGGTGCTGAGATAGCCGCGCTGGAGCCGCTCGGTGTCGTCGCCGAGATCGCGCAGGAAGTTCACGTTCTGGAACGCGGCACCGAGCTGTCGCGCACCGGAATCCAGCCGGCGCAGGTCGCCCTCGGACGGATCGGCATCCTGCAGGAAGACCCGCAGGCACATCAGGCCGACGACCTCCGCCGAGCCGTAGACGTAGCGGTCGTGCTCTTGGGCGTCGTAGACGTGCACCGTATCGCCGCTCGCATCGACGGGGGTGTCGGCGCGCATGGAGGCGAAGAACGGCTCCGTCAGCTCCATCCCGATGCCGCATCTGTTCGCCGTGCGGGCGAAGGCGTGCACCACGATGTTGCTGCTGTACCCCGTCCGCATGGCCCGGTGGGTTTCGTCCGCGTAGGCGTCCAGCGCGGCGCGCTGCGCGGCCGCATCAAGACCGGCCTCGCCGGCCACGCCGTCGACGATCTCGTCAGCGATGCGCACCATGGCGTACACGTTGCGGATGTGCTGACGGTGGCGTCGACCGAGCAGGCGCGTGGCGAGGCCGAAGGACGTGGAGTAAGCCCGGATGACATCCGTCGTCGCACTCTCGGCCGTGCGCGTGAACCGCGCGAGAGCGGGGGCCGGTTCGGGGACTTCAGCTGCACTCACGACAGGCGTCCCTCGATGCGATCCGCCAGTTTCGTCAGGGTCTGCCGTGCGGCAGTCGGCAGAGGAGCGGCTTCCGCTGTGATGGCCGACCGTGCTGACGTGATCCGCTCGCCGATCAGGTGCCGGACGTAGGATTCGGCGCCGCAGTGCCGCAGGAGTTCCCTGATCTCCTCGCCGTCGTGCGTCGAGAGGTCGGCATCGCCGAACCGCGGCTGGATCGACGTCCAGGCGCTCGTCAGGCGAGCGTACGCGATCATCGGCGTCTCCTTGCCCTCGCGGAGATCGGAGTACTGTTCCTTCCCGTGCTCCGTGGCGTCTCCGAACACTGAGAGGGCGTCGTCCTGAAGCTGGAACGCGACACCGAGATGCTGTCCGATCGCGGACAGGGCGTCCTCGGCCTCATCGGGGAGGCCGGCCAGGACAGCGGCGATACGAAGAGGGAACTCGAACGTGTAGGTCGCGGTCTTCTGCGCTGTCATCGTCAGAATCGTCTGCAGATCCGGCGCGATGGCGCGATCGCTGAGCGCGACGTCCGCGTATTCGCCGGCGACGGTCTCCGTGATCGTGTGATCCAGCAGATCGAGCAGTCGGTTGCGCGTCCGGGGGTCCGCGTCGATCCGTGCGAACATCTGGTGCACGGTCGAGAGCAGCAGATCGCCCATGAGGATCGCGCCGGTGCCGGCCCAGTGCTGAGCCGCCTTCGCACCGAGATCGGGGTGGGCCTCGCGCAGCAGTCCGATGAGGTTCGGTCGGCCTCGGCGATGCGCGTCGCCGTCGATGACGTCGTCGTGCAGCAGGAAGGCGTAGTGCAGGATCTCGAGTGCCGCGGCGATCTCGACCACGGTGTCGTCGTCGACCGCGTCGGACCCGTTCCTGTCGCCGAGCAGCGCCGAGTGCATCTCGACCAGGAGTCGAGGGCGGAGCAGCTTTCCCCCGCGCACGCTGTCGGCAGCGCCCAGCCAGAGGGAAGTGAACTCCGCGCCATAGGCCGCTGATCGAGCGATGCGATCGTCGAAGACGCTCTGCACGCGTGATTCGATCCGTGCGTGCACGTCCTCCCGCATGAGGGTGGTCGTCATGTTCAGATCTTCCCCTCGGCGCGCAGCAGGGGCAACTGCTCGCGCAGCCACGGGCTGAAGGCGAACGGCGCGCTCACCACGGCCGAGGCGAGGTGATCCGGCAGCACCCAGGCGTACTCCATCACCTCAGCGGGGTCCGGCACGACGTCGCCGTCGATCCTCGCCACGTGCACGGGGCAGAACTCGTGCTCGACGATGCCGCTCGCGTCTACGGCGCGGTAGCGGAACGAGGGCAGCGCGACGGTCACGTCGCGCGGGCGCGCACCGATCTCCTCGGCTCCGCGGCGGATGACCGCGGCGATCATGTCTTCACCGGGACGCGGGTGACCGCAGAAGCTGTTCGTCCAGACGCCGGGCCACGTGCGCTTCGACAGCGCCCTGCGCGTCACCAGCAGTCGCCCCTGTGCATCGAGCACGTAGCAGGAGAAGGCGAGGTGCAACGGCGTCGAGTCCGTGTGCACCTCGTTCTTCGGTGCGGTGCCGATGGCGGCTCCCGCCTCGTCGAGAAGGGTCACGAGCTCCATGCGGGGTCCTCTTCCTTTGGAAGCGTATATTGCTAGCCTGGCGAGAAATAAAGCTAGCATGAAGAAAAGCCAGGAGTAAAGTAACGAGGTGTCCATGGATGATCGCGTGAACGAAACGGCTGAGGTGCCCGCCGAGCCGGCGTCCGCGTCCACGTCGCGCGACGGCCTGGACAGCGGCGCGATCTACGACGTCGACTCGTCGGACCCGCGGCAGACGCTCGTCGACCGGTCCGGCATTGCGGACGAGGACGTCCGCCAGATCACCGGGATCATGAAGGCCCTCGGTGGACTGCGTGAGGCAGAGCAGCGGCTGTCGGAGGCATCCCGGCGCTTCATGCAGCTGAATGAGACTGACATGCGCGCGCTGCACTATCTCATCGTCTGCACGCATCGCGACGTCATCGCCACTCCGGGCGGCATCGCCCAGCACCTCTCGATCTCCAGCGCATCGACGACGAAGCTGCTCGATCGACTCGAACGCGGTCAGCACATCGTGCGATCGGCGCACCCGACCGATCGGCGCGCGCTCGCGATCACGGTCTCGCCGGAGACGCACAGGGCGGCGATGGAGACGGTCGGTCGTCAGCAGGCGAAGAGATTCAACGCCGCGGCTCGCCTGACCGCGGCGGAGCGGGAAGTGGTGACCCGCTTCCTGCTCGACATGACGGCTGAGATCACCCTGCGCGATGAGCCATGGGCGACCGACGGTGCGCACGCGGCATCCGCGCATTGAGTCGGTGCTGCCGCACGAGAACGGCAGGAGCGCCGAAGCGCCCCTGCCGGTGAAGGGTCAGTGCGCGGCGCGATAGGCCTCGAGCACGGACTCGGGGATGCGCCCGCGCTCGGACACCTTGTGGCCGTTCGCGTTCGCCCACTCCCGGATCGCCGTCGTCTCGGGGTTGCGTCCGGCGGCCCGCTTGCGCGGGGAAACGGAGCGCGCGGCGCTGCCTACGGACGAGCGGCGACCGGCCGCGATGTACGGTTCCAGGACGGAGCGCAGTTCCTGCGCATTGTCCGTCGTCAGGTCGATCTCGTACGAGATGCCATTGAGAGAGAAATGAACCGTCTCGCCCTCACCCACTTCGAGAAGCGTTCCATCGATGTCGTCAACCAGCTGATGCACAATTCGTCGGGCCATTTCGTCATCCTATTCGCACGCATTCTCCGGCGACAAGAAGAGCGCGTATTTCAGGGCAGCAGACCCAGGCGTCGTGCGCGGGCGACAGCGGCGAAACGCGTGGACGCGTCGAGCTTTGACATCGCGGTTCCCAGATAGGCCTTTACCGTTCCCTCACGCAATCCGAGCTGGACGCCGATCTCCGCATTCGTGGCACCCAATGCCGCGCAGGCGAGTACATCGGTCTCTCGCGGAGAAAGATGAATCCGCGGAATCGGACCCGTCGTCGTGGGTATCGGCTCGCCGGCGATGTGCAGCAACCGGCGTTCGAGTTCGCTCAATCGTGTCCGCAGCTCCTCATCGGTCACGGATGCCGAGATGCTGCGCAATTCGGCGAAGCTCTCGCGCAATTGCTCCCGACGCGAGGATGAGAATCCGTGCTCGGGCGCCGCCATCGATTCCAGGCGGCGTCCGACCTCGTCGCGGATGCGCAGTTCGGTGCTCACGGCATCCGCGATGCTCATGGCCGGGGCGGTGGTGACTCCTCCGACGGGGGCCTGCTCCCATGCTCCGGCGTACAGGACCCCGCGCGAGCGGCCGTCGACGAGGATCGGGATCGCGAGGAGCGTGCGCAGTCCCTCACCGAGCACGAAACCGTCGTAGTCGTGCGTGAACTGCTGCGAACTGCGGTAGTCACTGGTCATCCGCGGGCGCTGTTCGGTCATGGCCCGACCGCCGAGCCCGCGCTCGGGGCGCACCCGCAGCCCCTCAAGGGCGCGTGTGCGGCTGCCGACGATGCTCGTGACCGATACCTCGCCGTCCTCGAAGAGTCCGCCGAAGGCGACCGGGAAACGCGTGCGTCTGGCCAGCTCCCGCACGGCCTGGGCGATCACGTCGGCATCGGTCTCGGTGGACACGACAGGGATACCTACTTTCGGGGGTGACGGCGGTGTGTCCCGTTTCGTAGCGTCGACCCTACCACCCGCGCGGATGCCTCCGCGTGGGCCCTGCATGTGGCAAGGAGGCCTCATGACTGACCGAATTCACGGCGAATCGGCCGGACCGATCGACTACATCGCGGTCGAGGAATCGCCGAAGTTCCAAGCGTTGAAACGTACCCAGCGATCGTTCATCTTCCCACTCGCCGCGCTCTTCCTGATCTGGTATTTCGTCTACGTTCTGCTCGCCGCGTTCGCACCGGAATTCATGGCGCAGCGCGTATGGGGCGACATCACCATCGGACTTCTGTTCGGGCTCGGACAATTCGTGTCGACGTTCGCGATCACGATGGCCTACGTCGCGTTCGCGAACAAGCGGCTCGATCCGGTCGCTTCGGAGATTCGTGAGGAACTCGAGAAGGCGCAGGCGCAGGCATGAATCTCATTCCGTTCGAGACCGCACCGACCGGTGAGAACAATCCCATTCTCAACATCTCGATCTTCGCGGCGTTCGTGGCGGTGACGCTGTTCATCGTCATCCGCGCGAGCCGCAACAACAAGACCGCCGCCGACTACTACGCTGCCGGACGCTCGTTCACCGGACCCCAGAACGGTTTCGCGATCGCGGGAGACTACCTCTCCGCGGCATCCTTCCTCGGAATCTGCGGCGCCATCGCCGTCAACGGATACGACGGATTCCTCTATTCGATCGGCTTCCTGGTGGCCTGGCTCGTCGCGCTGCTGCTCGTGGCCGAGCTGATGCGCAACACCGGCAAGTTCACGATGGCGGATGTGCTGTCGTTCCGTCTGAAGCAGCGGCCGGTCCGGCTGGCCGCAGCGATCACCACCCTCGCGGTGTGCTTCTTCTACCTGCTGGCGCAGATGGCCGGTGCCGGCGGGCTCGTCTCGCTGCTGCTGGGCATCGACGCCAAGATCGGTCAGTCGCTCGTCATCGCGGTCGTGGGTGCGCTCATGATCGTCTACGTGCTCATCGGCGGGATGAAGGGCACGACCTGGGTGCAGATCGTCAAGGCGTTCCTGCTGATCATCGGCGCTCTGGCGATGGCGATCTGGGTGCTGGCCCTCAACGGCTTCAGCCTGAACACGCTGCTCGAGTCGGCCGTCGCGGCATCGCCGAAGGGCGACGCGATCCTCGCACCGGGCCTGCAGTACGGTGCCAATCCGTGGGACTTCCTCTCCCTCGGCATGGCCCTCGTGCTGGGCACGGCCGGACTCCCGCACGTGCTCATGCGGTTCTACACGGTCCCCACCGCGAAAGAGGCCCGGCGCTCGGTCGTGTGGGCCATCTGGCTCATCGGCGGGTTCTACCTGCTCACGCTCGTGCTCGGCTACGGCGCCGGCGCCCTGGTCGGCCCCGAGGTCATCGCGGCCGCCCCCGGCGGCGTGAACTCGGCAGCACCGCTGCTGGCGGAGCGGCTCGGCGGACCGCTGCTGCTCGGCTTCATCTCCGCCGTCGCGTTCGCCACGATCCTCGCCGTCGTCGCCGGACTCACGATCACGGCCGCGGCCTCGTTCGCACATGACATCTATGCGAACGTGATCCAGAAAGGCCGCAAGAAGGCGGACGGGACGCCGGTGGATGCCGACCCGAACGCCGAGGTCAAGGTCGCACGACGCACCGTCGTCGTGATCGGCATCCTCGCGATCCTCGGGGGCATCGGCGCGCAGGGGCAGAACATCGCGTTCCTCGTCGCGCTGGCCTTCGCCGTGGCAGCCTCGGCGAACCTGCCGACGATCCTGTACTCGCTGTTCTGGCGGCGCTTCAACACGCGCGGCGCGGTCTGGAGCATGTACGGCGGGCTGGGTTCGGCGATCCTGCTGATCGTGCTGTCGCCGGTCTTCTCGGGATCCGAGACGGCGATGATCCCGTCGATCGACATCGCGATCTGGCCGTTGAACAACCCGGGCATCGTGTCCATCCCGCTCGGATTCCTGCTCGGATGGCTCGGCACAGTGACGGCGCGCAGCACGGAATCGCGCGCCCTCGCAGCCGAGATGGACGTGCGCTCGCTCACCGGCTTCGGAGCAGAGAAGGCGGTGGACCACTGAGCATCGGTGCGCGCTGAACGCGCGCACCTGGATCGGACGAGGACCCCGGCCGCCTACCGGCCGGGGTCCTCGTCACGTGCGGGCGGCGCCGGCGGAAACGGGGGATGCCGCCGAAGCCGCGGACGCTTCCAGATCGATGAGGTACCGCTTGTGCTCGGGATGCGCTCCGTATTGACCAGCGGAGCCATCGGCGCGCACCACGCGGTGGACCGGCACGATGATCGAGAACGGCGTGAGCCGGCACGCGGTGCCGACCGCACGCGCGGCCCCTGGGCTGCCGGCGAGCACGGCCACCTCGCCGTACCCGAGCGTCTCGCCCCAGGGGATCTCGCAGATCGTCTGGAGCGCATCCCGGTGGAACCCATCGATGAGTCGCCAGTCCAGCCGCACGTGCTCGTCGAATCGGATCGGCGCGCCCTCGAAGTACTCGGCGACGAGGTGCGCGAGCTCGTCTGCCGCACCGGGGTCCGGTTCGGGCGCAGCATGCAGCCGCCGGGCGACGCCCTCCAGCAACCAGGGGACGGTCGGGTCCTGCCCCTCGGAGAGGTCGAAGCTCACGACGCCGTCGTCGGAGAACACGACGAGGGCGTCGCCCAGCGGAGTGGGAACGAAGTCGTAGCGGAAGGTCATGCGTCCATCCTGCTCTCCGCAGCGGGTGCCCGATCGCCGGAATCCCGTGATCGGGGAGAACCCGTCCGAGTCGCGCACCTGTGCAGGGCGAGAGGCCCGGCATCCGATTCCGAACCGGAAGCGCACGAATCCGACGCAAACCCGCCTGGCGTGCAGGATCTCCTGCCGCGGGACGCCTAGTCTGTGATATGTGTGGCGACGAACGGACAAGTCTGCGGATGACGCGGAGACGACGGCCGCAGTGACGCTCGGCGCACTGGGCGAGTCGTCGACCGGTGTCGGCATGCCGCATGCCGCCGAGGCGGAGCGCGGGCGTCTGAAGAAGGAGGCCGCGGATCTCGGCGGGCCCTCGCCTCTGGTGCGCTATCACGATGGTGTCGAGGGCGGCATCGACATCTCCAAGGCGCATCCCGGGAGCCTGCCGCAGTTCATCACCGGACGCTCCACGCTGCTGTCGAACCTGTTCCGCGACGAGGTGGGACTGCGCACCGCACGAATGGCGGCCGAACGGATCACCGCCAAGCACACCGAGCTGCGCACGGTCCGGGGCATCGACGCCGTGCACCTCGCGGTCGGACTGGCCGGCTGGCGGATCGGCGGGGTGCAGTTCTCCGCTCCCGTGCTGCTGCGCCCGCTGGCGATCCGCCGTCACCACTCCGATTTCGAGCTCAAGCTCCAGGGGTCGTTCTCCGTCAACCCGCAGCTCGTGCGCATCGCCCGCGAGCACTTCGGCATCACGATCGATGCCGACGCTCTCGCGGCACTCGCCTACGACGGCGGCATCTTCAAGCCGCAGCCCGTGATCGACAGCCTGCGAGGGCTGACGCGCTCGATCGACACGTTCTCGGTGCAGCCGCGCCTCGTCGTCTCGGTGTTCGCCGATGTGGCGTCGGCCATGGCCGCCGACAGCCGCAACCTCGACCATCCCGTGCTCAACGCGCTCGCCGGACATGTGGAGGACCGCGAACGGTTCACCGCGACGCGTGCCGTGCCGAACGTCACGAGCCCGGACGATCGCGCACCGGCATCCGACAACCTCCTGCTGGATGCGGATTCCGAGCAGGAAGCCGTCCTTGCCCGCATCGCAGCCGGTCATTCTCTCGCGATCGCGACGCTGCCGGGCACCGGTGGAACGCAGACCGTGATCAACGCGCTCGGCGAGCTGATCCGCGCGGGCAAGCGGGTGCTCGTCGTCTCCGCTCGGCGCTCCACGCTCGACGGCGTGCGGCATCGCCTCAGTGGCATCGGGCTCGACAGCCTCGCGGTCGGCCCGGCCTCCATCCGTCGCGACCTCGTGCACGCGATCGGACGCAACGAGAAGGCCACCGCGCCGAAGGCGGGCGAAGTCGATGACGCGCTGGTGCGACTGCGCACCGTGCTGCGGGACTATCGGCACGCCCTCACCAACCCGGTCGCTGGTACCGGAGCATCGGTGATCGAGGCGACCAGGCATCTCACCCGCCTGGCATCGCTCGAGCACCCGCCGTCCACGAGCGCGCGTCTCGGCACGGACGCGCTGGCCCGGCTGGCCGGCGACCGCAGTGCGGCGGCCGCGAAGCTCGTGCAGGCCGCGCGGCTGGGCGAGTTCCGCTTCGGCCCTGACGATTCGCCCTGGTACGGTGTCAGCTTCGAGAGCACGGAAGCTGCGCGCGCGGCCCACGAGCTGGCCGGTCGGCTGCATTCGGCCAGCGTCCCCGCGCTGCTGGAGCGGGCGTACGAGCTCATCGCGCAGACGCGGATGCGTCCCTTCTCGACGATCGACGAGCTGGGGGAGTACCTGCGACTGCTGCAGGGCATGCGCGACTCGCTCGACCGCTTCAGCCCCACCGTCTTCGAGCGTCCGCTCGGCGAACTCATCCAGGCGCACGGCTCTCGACGCGACGCGCCGGGCATGTCCGGAGCGAACCGTCGACGGCTGAAGAAGCTCGCGAAGGAGTACGTGCGCCCCGGCGTGCACATCCTGGACATGCACGAGGCGCTGCTGCGGATCCAGCAGCAGCGCACGGAATGGCAGCGGTTCGTCGACGCCGGCGTCGCTCCCGAGATCCCTCTCGGTCTGTCCGATGTGTACACCTCCTGGCAGCGCGTTCAGGCGGAGCTGGCCGAACTGGATGCCGCGCTGGGACGCCGCGAGCCGCTCGCGACGCTTCCGCTGGCTCGTCTGGTCCGCACGCTCGCGGGTCTCGCCGCGAAGTCGGATGTGTTCGAGAACCTCGTCGAGCGCGCCACGATCCGCGACCAGCTCGCGAAGCTCGGTCTCGGACCGCTCCTGGCCGAGCTGTCGGTCCGCCACGTGGCGGAGAACCGCGTGGCCGACGAGCTGGAGTTCGCGTGGTGGCAGTCGCTTCTCGAGCGAGCGCTGCAGGACGACCGGGCTCTGCTCGGCGCCAACACCGCCGTGGTCGACCGGCTCGAGCGCGACTTCCGTCTCGTCGACGAGGCGCACGCCGCGATGGCAGGGCCTCTTCTGGCATGGCAGCTCGCCAACCAGTGGAAGATCGCCATCGTCGACGAGCCGACGCAGTCGCAGAACCTGCGTCGCGCGCTCACGCAGGGAACGCCGACCGCTGCAGAGATCGTCGAGGCGGCGCCCGCGCTGATGTCCGTGCTCGCGCCCGCCTGGATCGCATCGCCGTATCAGGTGCCCGAGATCCCGGACAGCGTCGAGTTCGACACGGTGCTGCTGGTGGATGCCGCGGCGATCAACCTCGCCGAGGCGGCGCCCGCGATCCGCCGTGCGCGGCAGGTGGTCGCCTTCGGCGACCCGGTGACCCAGCGCCCGACGCCGTTCCGCGTCGCGGTCGCCGGTGACGAGGACTGGGAGAGCGAGGTCGCGTTCGACGCGACCTCCGTGTTCGAGCGTCTGGCCGATCTGCTGCCGGTCGAGACCCTCACGCGGAGCTATCGCGCCGGGGGAGAGGACCTCGCCGAACTCATCAATGACGCGTTCTACGGCGGCGAGATCCAGTCGCTGCCGTGGGCGGGCTCGTACCTCGGCCGCGGCAGCCTCACCGTCGACTACGTCGAAGGCGGCGTGGGTGCGCCCGATCCGATCTCCGGAGCGGTCGAGAGCCCGGATGCCGAGGTCTCGCGCGTCGTGACGCTCGTGGTCGAGCACGCCGTGCACCGGCCGACCGAGTCGCTGATGGTGGTCACCGCGAGCACCAGGCATGCCGAGCGCGTGCGCGCCGCCGTGGCCAACGCCTTCGCCGGCCGCAGCGACGTGACCGCCTTCGTCTCGCGCGACACGGCTGAGCCGTTCGCGGTTCTCACGCTCGAGGAATCCGTCGCGGAGAGCCGCGACCGCGTGATCTTCTCGCTCGGGTTCGGGCTCACCAAGCACGGGCGAGTGCTGAGCGACTTCGGCGACCTCTCGACGGCGGATGGCGAACGACTGCTGACCGTGGGGATGACGCGCGCTCGCCGGTCGATGGTGCTGGTGTCGTCGATCCGCCCGTCGGCGTTCGACGAGGGGCGCCTCGAGCACGGTGCTGCCACGCTGATGTCGATCCTCGGCGGTCTTGCGGCACGAGCGCGGGACGCCCGCCTGGAGGACCTCGCCGATCCGCTCACGCTGGCGCTCGCGCGTGAGCTCCGTCGTGTCGGAGCATCCGTCGACGTCGACTACCGCGGTCTGCTGCCGATCGTGGCGCAGCACAACGGCCGCGCGGTCGTCATCGAGTCCGACCCCGAGTCTCGGGAGGAGTCGCTGCGCGAGTCGCTCCGGCTCCGTCCGAACGTGCTGCGCCGTCTCGGCTGGCACTACGTCCGCGTGCACGCGTTCGATCTGTACAGTGATCCCGCGACGGCGGCGAACCGCATCGCCGAGGTGCTCGGCATCTCCGCCGAGACGCAGCGAGTCGACCAGGACACCCAGCCGATCGAGCGGGGCGATGTCTGACGACGCCCGTCAGCACGTCGAGCGGGTCGCCGGGTCCCGCCGCGCGCGCCTGACGCCCGCACCGGGTACCGATCCGTCGCCGGATGTCGCGACGAAGGATGCCGCGGCATCCACTCCCGCGAAGGAGCAGGGGCCGAACGACGCGCGCCTGCGCCAGGACGTCCCACCCCACTACTGACGTCCGAGCGTTGCTGCTGGCCGACGAAAAGGGCAGTCCCGCACAGTGCGATCGTGATCGACTGTGCCGAACCGCCCTCTCGGCGGTAATGCTGCGGGTCAGGCGGCGTTGCTCTTGCGCAGAAGGTCGCGGATCTCGATGAGGAGCTCCTGCTCGCTCGGGAGCGTCTCCTCCTCCACGGCCGGGTTCTTCGCAGCCTGATGCTCCTTGTACTTGTTCATCGGGACGACGAACACGAAGTACACGATCAGAGCGACGGCGAAGAAGCTGATGATCGCGGTGATGAGTTCGCCGATCGGGAACGTGACGGTCTGACCGTAGATGCCCTGCACCTGGATCCCGATCGCGCCTGTCGCGTCCGCGTCGAAGAACAAGGAGACCAGCGGCGTGACGATGCTGGCGACCACAGCGTTGACGATCGCTGTGAAGGCCGCGCCGATGACGACGGCCACGGCAAGGTCGATGACGTTGCCCTTGGTGATGAACTCCTTGAACCCCTGGATCACGGGAACCCCCTAAAGAATCGGACCTCAGCTCGAGGCCGGTGCCGCCGCGGGCGCCGGCTTGGCGCTCGTCGACGATTCCGACTTCGATGATGCCGAGGATTCCGTCCTCGCACCACTTCCGCCGCGCGAGTCGGTCCGATAGAAGCCAGAGCCGTTGAACGTCACGCCGATCGATCCGTACTGCTTGCGCAGCGTGCCGCCGCACTCGGGGCACGTGGTGAGCGCGGCATCCGAGAAGCTCTGGACGGCGTCGAACTGGTGGCCGCACTGCGTGCAGGCATAGGCATAGGTGGGCATTGCTGTTCCTTGATTCAGCGTCGCGATGGCGACAGCGTGAGCGTCCGAGTGGGGGTCACGACGCCGGTGACGGGCTGATCGTGCACCTCCCGCGGAAGGGAGTCGAGTACCTCGGAATCATAGATCACCGCGTAGACGGGCGGGCATTTCTGCATAGACCCGAGGGTCTTGTCGAAGTAGCCGCGCCCCCAGCCCAGCCGCATTCCGCTCTCATCGACGGCCGCCGCCGGGATGATCATGAGGTCCACATCGTCGACGGCGATCGGTCCGAGGACCTCGCCGGTGGGTTCGGGCAGCCCGTGCAGGCCCTCCGCCACTTCGTCGGTGTCGTCGGCGACCGCCCAGTCGAGCAGGCCATCCGCCCTGGTCACCGGCAGGAGCACCCGGATGCCGCGGCGGACCGCGCTCGCGACGAACTCGCGGGTGCCCGGCTCGGTCGTGGTCGACAGGAAGCAGGAGATGGAACGGGCTTCGAGCGTTTCGATGAGCTCGTCCAGCCGGAGGGCGATCGCGGATGCCGCGGCATCCCGCTGGGCGTCGGACAGGAGCTGGCGCCGCTCACGGAGCTCCGCGCGCAGTGCCCGCTTGGCGTGCTCGATGTCGTTCGACATGTTTCCGAGTCTAGACGGCCGCTCGCGGGGGTCATCCCCGCTGCCCGCTAAGCTGGCCCAATGGCAAATCACAAGATCAAGGCCGTCATTCCGGCGGCAGGACTCGGTACGCGGTTCCTGCCGGCGACGAAGGCGATGCCGAAGGAGATGCTGCCCGTCGTCGACAAGCCGGCGATCCAGTACGTGGTGGAAGAGGCAGCCGCCGCCGGTATCGATGACATCCTCGTGATCATCGGGCGCAACAAGAACGCCATCTCGAACCACTTCGACTCCGTCCCCGAGCTCGAGGTCAAACTGATGGAGAAGGGCGACACGGGCCGACTCGCCCGCGTCGTGCAGTCCAGCGACCTCGCAGACATCCACTTCGTCCGCCAGGGCGAGCCGAAGGGTCTCGGCCACGCCGTTCTTCGTGCCAGGACGCACGTCGGCGACAGCTCGTTCGCCGTTCTGCTGGGCGATGACCTCATCGACGAGCGCGACGCGCTGCTGACCACGATGCTCGAGGTCCACGAGGCGACCGGCGCTGCCGTCGTCGCCCTGATGGAGGTCGACCCGGCCAGCATCCACATGTACGGCGCCGCGGCTGTCGAGACGACCGACCGCGACGACGTCGTCCGCGTCACCGGCCTCGTCGAGAAGCCGGCGCAGGAGGACGCGCCTTCGAACCTCGCCATCATCGGCCGCTATGTGCTTCCCGCGAGCGTGTTCGATGTGCTCGAGCACACCGAACCGGGCAAGGGCGGCGAGATCCAGCTGACCGATGCCCTCGAGGAGCTGGCCACTCGCGATGGCGGCCCCGGCGTCGTCGGCGTGATCTTCGGCGGTCGCCGGTACGACACGGGTGACCGCGTCGACTACATCAAGGCGATCGTGCAGCTGGCGACCGATCGGGATGACCTCGGTGCCGACCTGCGGCCGTGGCTGAAGGAGTTCGCCGAGCGCCTCTAGGCCGCGAAGCGAGGCGGGCGATGGAACTGCTGACGGGGCACAGGCACGGCAAGGTCGAGCTCCGGCTCATCCGCGCCCGCGATGCGCGCGCCCTCCAGCAGGAGCTGCTGAGCAACCGGGCGTGGCTGCAGCGCTGGGAGGCGACCATCCCGAACGGGGTGGCGTCCTTCGACATGCGCGTCGGCATCCGACGCCTGCTGCAGCAGTATCGTGACGGAGCCGGCTATCCGTTCGTCATGCTGTACGACGGCGAGATCGCCGGTCAGCTCAACGTGTGGGGCGTCGCGCGCGGATCCCTGTGCTCGGCGACCATCGGTTACTGGGTGAGCGAGCGGTTCGCCGGTCGGGGGATCACCCCGACCGCTGTCGCGCTGGCGACGGATGCGAGCTTCGCCGAATACGGGCTGCATCGGATGGAGATCTGCATCCGACCCGAGAATGCGGCGAGTCTGCGGGTCGTCCAGAAGCTCGGGTTCCGGTACGAAGGGCTGCGCCGGAAGTACATCCACATCGACGGCGACTGGCGCGACCACTACGCCTTCGCCCTGACCAGGGAGGACGTCCCGCGCGGCGTGCTCGCTCGCTGGGTCGAGGGACAGGCTCCGCAGGATGCCGCGGCGATCCCGCCCTCGGATCGACTCTCGATCTGATTCGCAGGCGACACGCGCTCGTCGTCCGCGGTCGCGGGTGCCGGTGCCCTTACCGTTGAGCGTATGAACGGGCCGGTGCTGAGTGGGGGCGTGATCGTCCTCGTCGCTGTGCTCCTGTGGATGCTGTACCTGCTGCCGAGCTGGCGCGGGCGGTATCAGTACAACGCCTCGGAGCGGAACGCCGTCCGTCTCAACCAGGCACTGCGGATCCTGGCCGAGACGAGCGAGACGCCGGATGAAGTGCGTCTCGAGCTCAACGCCCGCACCGCCCTGGCGCAGCAGAAGCTCGCCAAGCGCGTGCAGTCCGAGAAGGAGGCCGCCGAGCTCGTGCGGCTGCGCGAGGAGCTCGCGGCGGCCCAGGCCGACCCCGCGCTGCAGCAGGCGCGTGCGCGACGGCGAGTGCGGATGACCGCCTTCGTGCTCATGCTCGCCGGGCTCGCGGTCGCGGGGGTCGGAACATGGCAGCTGCTTGCGACCGGCGTGCAGACGCTGATCTGGGTCGGCGGCGCCGTCGCTCTCGCGTCGCTGCTCGTGCTGCAGCGGATGTCGCGGGTCGCGTCGCGCGCCGCTCGTCGTCCTGCTGTCGTCGCCGAGGTGGCGGCCCCTCGGGTCTCGCCGCCGCTGCACGACCAGGGGACGCCGTCCTGGACGCCCCGTCCGCTGCCGGAACCGCTCACCTCGCTCGCCGGATCGCGTGCACAGGTCGCGCGCGCCGAGATCGAGGCGAAGGAAGAGCTGCGGCGGGCAGCGCGTCTCGCCGAACTGCGCGAGCGCGCAGCGAGCATGGCACCGGACGAACCGGTCAGGCTCGCTCCGCGCGAGACGCCGGCGGCGTCGGATTCGCCCTACTCGCGGATGGGGTTCGTCGATGACGGCGAGATCGAGGATCACGTCCGTCAGATGCTCGCGCGTCGCGCCGCTGGGTGAGCGGGTGGAGAATCGCACCCCTCAGATCGTGATAATCTGACTGAGGTTCACGGGCCTATGGCGCAGTTGGTAGCGCGCCTCGTTCGCATCGAGGAGGTCAGGGGTTCGAATCCCCTTAGGTCCACCGAATCACGAAGCCCTACTCCTCACGGAGTGGGGCTTCGTCGTATGGCGACGCCGTATCAGACGGCGACGACGGTCCCGGAGGCATCGCCCTCGATCACGTCCGCATACGCCCTGGCGACGTCCGCCGCGGCGACCGGCGTGAAGCCGGGGAAGCTCGCGTGATAGCCGGGCGACTCCTGCAGCACGTTCGGGCTGAGCGCGTTGATGCGCAGCCCGCGCCCGAGGTACGGGGCGATCGCGCCGACGTACGCGTTGAGCGCCCCGTTCGCGACGGTGGCGGTGGCGCCGGTCGGCACCGGCTGCGTGCTCAGCACGCCGGTCGTCACGGTGATCGAACCGCCGTCGCGCAGGTGTCGGGCGGCGACGGTCGCGACGGAGATCTGACCGAGCGTCTTGTCGTCGAGAGCGGCGCGGAAATCGCCGGGTTCGAGCTCGTCCACGGGGCGGAACGGGGACGATCCGAGCGTCGTGACGACGGCATCCACATCTCCGATCCGGGTGAAGAGAGCTTCCAGTGAGTCCGTATCGTGGATGTCGACGCGCTCGCCCGTGCTCCGCGATGAACGGATGACCCGGTGGCCGCGGGACTCGAGAGCGTCGGCGACGGCAGACCCGATCGTGCCGGACGCGCCGATCACGAGGATGTTCTGAGGCATGTTCACTCCTTGCGTTTCTCCTCCAGCCTCCCATCCGCCGGACCGCCTGGCGCTCGAACGAGTTCTACGCGTTGTAGAATTTAGGGGTGAGTCGAGTCGAGATCCCGAACGATCCCTGGGTGCTCGAGGCGGAACGGACCGCTCGCGCACCCGGATTCCGTCGGCCCGATCTCTCTGCCGTTCCGCGAGCATCGCTCTACGCGCTCGGAGCGCTCGCCGCGGCGCGGGCCCTCGGGCTCGTGCTCATCGCCGAAGGCGTCGCGCGGGGAATCGGCGGGCTGTCCGCCGGTGAAATCGATCCGGCCGCGCTGCGCCTGCTGCTCGTGCTCGGCCTCCTCGGCGCCGTGCTCAGGGCAGGGGCCGAGTGGGCCGTATCCGTGCTGGCGCGACGCATCGCCGCCGGCGTGAAGCGGGATCTGCGCGCGCAGCTCTGGCGTCGGATCGCCGGGGGAGATGCGACAGGGGGTGGCACTGCGGTGCTCGCCGCGGATGGCCTCGACGACCTCGACGACTACTTCGTGCAGACCGTTCCCGCGGTGATCGCCGCGGCCGTGGTGCCCCTGATCGTCGGGGTGCGCATTCTCGGCGCCGACTGGCTCAGCGCGCTCGTGATCGTGCTGACGGTGCCCCTCGTGCCGCTGTTCATGATCCTGATCGGCAAGCACACTCAGCAGCGCACGGATGCCGCTCTCACGGCCCTCACGCGGCTGGCCGATCATCTGGCCGAACTCGCGCGCGGTCTTCCTGTGCTCGTCGGGCTCGGCCGCGTCGACGCGCAGACCGCGGCGCTCGACGACATCCAGACGCGCTATCGCACGCGCACGGAGGAGACCCTGCGGTGGGCGTTCCTCTCCGCTCTCGCGCTCGAACTGATCGCGACGATCTCGGTCGCGATCGTCGCGGTGTTCCTCGGGCTGCGTCTGCTGAACGGCACCATGGAGCTCGAGCCCGCGCTTCTCGCGCTCATCCTGGCCCCGGAGTGCTTCACTGCCCTGCGCGAGGTGGGGACCGCGTTCCACGCGTCCCAGGACGGCCTGTCCGTGCTCGACCGGGTCCGGGCACTGCTCGGACGCGCAGGCGCTCACGATGTGCGCCAGGCGGCGGGCCCAGCGCCGCGGGTCGAGTCGCTATCGGTGCGCTACGCCGGGCGGGATCGTCCCGCTCTGGATGCCGTCGACGGCGACCTGCGCGGCATCGTCGCGGTGACAGGACCCAGCGGCGCGGGGAAATCCACACTGCTCGCGGCGCTCGCGGGCGTCCTCCCCGCGGATGCGGAGATCACCGGTCGCGTGAGCGGTGTCGACCCCGATGCCGTGGCCTGGGCGCCGCAGGCGCCTAGGGCGTTCGCCGACATGCCGCGCGACGAGGCGGCGCTGTACGGGGCGGGCCGCGAGGTGCTGGACGAGCTGGGCATCGCTGCGCTCGCGGATGCCGCGGTCGCCGAGCTCAGTCCGGGGGAGCAGCGTCGACTGGCGGTGGCCAGGGCGCTCGCCCGCGTGGATGCCGGGGCACGCCTGCTCGTGCTCGACGAACCCACTGCGCACCTCGATCAGGCGTCGGCCGATCTCGTCAGGGCGGCGATCCTGCGCCGCGCCGCTCGGTGCATCGTGGTGCTCGCGAGTCATGAGCCCGAGACGCTCGCCCTCGCAACGAGGGAGATCACGGTCGGAGCGGCGGTCGCCGAGCTGTCCGATCAGGAGGGGCCGCACGGGATCGCGTCGGAGGGCGTGATGCGGCCATTCGTGTCTTCTGGTGGTGCGGAAGACGGTGTCGCCGATTGCGAGGGGCCGCACGGGATCGCGTCGGAGGGCGTGAGTCGATCATTGGTGTCCTCTGGCGTTGCGGAGGACGCTGACGGCGACGGCGACCTGCTGGACGCGCCGACCGGACGTCAGCGCCTCACGCTCCGCGCTCTGCTGCGGCCGCATCGCTGGATCTGGACGGCATCCATCCTGCTCGCGGCGGTCGCCGCCGGGCTCGGCATCGCCCTGACCGCGGTTTCCGGCTGGCTCATCGTGCGGGCGAGCGTCGAGGAGTACATCATGTACCTCCTCGTGGCGATCGTCGGGGTGCGCGCCTTCGGCATCGGCCGTGCGGTCGGGCGCTACGCCGAGCGCCTCGTGACGCATCGCGCCGCGTTCCAGGTCGTCGATGCGCTCCGCCTGCGGCTCTGGCGCGCGATCGCGGCGCGCGGCGCTGGATCGCGCCGTCTGCTCGAGGGCGGCGCACCGCTGGACTACCTCGTGACGCTCGCCGACGACCTGCGCGACCAGCTGCCCCGCGTCCTGCCGCCGATCGGTGCGGGAGTGCTGGTGACGCTGGCCGCGATCGTCACGACCGGATTCGTCGCCCCGCACCTCGCGCTCCTCGTCGCGTCGGTGCTGGTGCTCGCGGTGACTGCGGCATCCGCTCTGGTGATCGCGACCGAACGGGGCGCTGGTGCCGAGCGCGTCGCGGCCCGCTCCGAGATCGTGCGCGGCACGGCGGCTCTCACCGCCGCAGCCGACGATCTGCGGGGCAACGGCGTGACGCCGGCGGCGCTGGAGATCCTGGATGCCGGCGCAACCCGTCTCGCGGACGCTGAACGCCGCACGGCCTGGTCCGCGGGTCTCGGATCCGCGCTGATCACCGGCGCCGTCGCCGTCCTGGCCGTCCTCATCGCGCCGCTGTCACCGCATCTGCCGGCCGAGAACGCGTCCGTGATCGCTCTGCTCGCGCTCGCCCTGATCGAACCGCTCACGGGCCTCGTGGCGGCCGGCCAGCGCATCCCGGCAGTGCGTGCCGTGCTGGCGCGGCTCGACCCGATCCTGCGGCCCGCGCCCATGCCGGAGTGGGGGACGCACACACCCGCTGCCGCGACCCGAGAGCTCGTGTTGGACGACGTCACGATCCGGTATCCGGGAATGGCTCATCCGGCGGTCGCCGACGTGCGCGGGATCGCGCACCGCGGACGCTGGCTGGTGCTGCGCGGACCATCGGGATCGGGGAAGTCCACTGTGCTCTCGGCCGTCATGGGGGCGCTTCCCGTGGAGCGCGGCGCGGTGGAAGCCGATGGTGTGCCGCTCACGCGGCTCGACGGGCGCGCGTGGCGCGACCGCGTCGCGTGGTGCCCGCAGGACGCCTACGTCTTCGACTCGACCCTGCGCGGCAACCTCCTCCTGGCGCGCACCCGCGCGGATGCCCCGGACGACGACACCCTGCGATCCTCCCTCGTGCGCGCCGGCCTCGGCCCGCTGCTCGACGGTCTCGCCGACGGGCTCGACACCCCGGTGGGAGCCGGCGGATCTGCGCTCTCCGGAGGCGAGCGTCAGCGGCTCGCGGTGGCGAGGGCCCTGCTCACGCGCGCGGACGTCATCCTCCTCGACGAGCCCACCGCGCACCTGGACGAGCCGACCGCCGCCGCGATGATGGCGGATGTGCGCACGGCCACCGCCGATCGCATCGTCCTGCTCGTCTCGCACCGCGTGGCCGACCGGATGCCTGAGGACGACGTGGTGTCCCTCGCTCGCTGATCGCCGGTACGAATCACGAATGCGGTGACGAATCACGAACCGATCGACGCAGAAAGTCCGTGATTCGTCACAGCATTCGTGAAACGTCGCTCCGGGCCTCGACCGTCGGGCCTCGACCGTCGGGCCTCGACCGTCGGGCCTCGACCGTCAGGCCGCGAGCCGGCGGAACCGGTCGCTGACGCGCGTCGACCCGGACACCACGAGTTCCGTGCCTGGCACACCGCTCGCGCCGACCGCGAGGATCGCCCTGGCGAGGACCTCATCGCGGACTTCACGACGGGCGTGGTCGTCCGCCAGCATCTCGACGAGCGCGGCCACTTCGGCCTCAGCGCGCGCCGCGATCGGGAACCAGGGCAGGGCGGAGCGCCACGCGCGGAACGCCAGCAGCAGCAGGTCATGACGCTGCTCGACGTGCGCCCGCTCATGTGCGATCACGGCGACGAGCTCATCGGAATCCAGCCGGTCCAGCAGCCCCTGGGACAGCACCGTGACCGACCGGGCGCCATGCGGCAGGCAATAAGCGACCGGCACGGCCTCGTCGATCACGCGCGTGCGCGCTCTGGTGGGGTGGGGGGAGGTCAGCATGTCGAGCAGCGCGAGGTGGCGGTGCCGCTGACGCGTGACCTGCACGATCGTGACGGCGAGATGCGCCAGCAGGTAGAGCGTGAACGCGGCGGCGGGGACCAGGGCGAGCCACGGATGCCGCGGCGCGACCGCGTACCCGGCAAGCGCGAGAGCGCCGATCATCGACAGTCCGCCGGCGAGACCGATCGCCTGCCAGAGCAGCAGTGCCATGACCGGCATCCGCATCGGCCAACTGGCGCGCGAAAGTGCGACGGGCACCGGCCAGGCCAGCGCGATCGCGATCACGCCGAGCGTCAGCGCGGCGACGACGATCGCGCCATGCGGAATGACGAGCGCACCGACCAGAGCTTCATCGCTCACGGCTGGGATCAGAGTCATGGTGTCGATCAGGACGCGGCGAGCAGTTGGCGCAGAACCGCGGCGTCCTCGGCGGAGACGCCGCCGACGAAGCGCTCCAGCACGGCGGTGCGGTCGCCGCCGTCACCCAGGACGGAGTGCATGAGTTCGGCGACGTGATCCGCGCGGGAAGCCACCGCTGTGTAGCGGTGCGGCCTGGCCGATCGATCAGACGCGACGAAGCCCTTCTTCTCGAGCCGCGAGAGGACCGTGAGCAGCGTCGTCACGGCGAGCGCGCGACCATCGGCATCCAGCTGGTCCTTCACGTCGTACGCCGAGACGGGAGTCGCGGCATCCCAAACAGCATCCATGACGGTGCGTTCGAGTTCACCCAGAGTTCCCATGTCATCCTCCTGGCCGTGTCGCGGTTTCCCACGGCCAGGTCTATTCTACCCCCGGTCGAATTTGTTCTATGCTCTGTCGAAGAAGTTCTACCCGATGTAGAATTCAAGCGATCCATGACCCGCGAGGAGCAGCAGTGGACGTTCTCGACATCGCCAGATGGCAGTTCGGCATCACGACCGTCTATCACTTCCTGATGGTCCCGCTGACGATCGGGCTCGGCATGGCCGTCGCCATCATGCAGACGCGGTGGGTGCGCACGGGGGATGAGAAGTTCCTGCGCATGACCAAGTTCTGGGGCAAGGTCTATCTGATCAACTTCATCGTCGGCGTTGCCACCGGCCTCGTGCAGGAGTTCCAGTTCGGCATGGCGTGGAGCGAGTACTCCCGCTTCGTCGGCGACGTCTTCGGCGCACCGCTCGCGATGGAGGGCCTGCTCGCCTTCTTCGTCGAATCCACGTTCCTCGGCATCTGGATCTTCGGCTGGGGGCGCCTGCGCAAGGGACTGCACCTCGCGGCGCTGTGGTGTGCGGTGATCGGGTCGTGGATCTCGGCGTACTTCATCATCGTCGCGAACTCGTGGATGCAGCATCCGGTCGGTGTCGAACTCGGCGACGACGGACGCCCCGTCATGACCGACGTGTGGGCCGTGCTCACCAACAACACCGCGATCGCGGCGTACACGCACACCATCTTCGGCGCGCTCGTCGTTGCCGGAATGTTCCTGCTCGGGATCTCCTGGTACCACCTCTGGCGGCGCCGCCACGACGGCATCGACACGGTGGACGAGAAGGGTCGCGTCGTCGTCGGCGAAGCGCCGTCCGTTCCCGGTCGCGACCGCAAGGACCACGGCGTGTGGCTCTGGTCGCTGCGCTTCGGTGCCGTGGTCGCGATCCTCGGATTCGCCGGCACCGTCGCCACCGGAGACATCCAGGGCAAGCTCATGTACGAGCAGCAGCCGATGAAGATGGCGGCCGCCGAAGCCGCCTGCCACACCGGATCCTCGTTCTCGGTGCTGTCGCTGGGCGACCCGGGTTCCCGCGACTGCGCCGACGTCATCACGCTCATCGAGATCCCCGGAGTCCTCGGCTTCCTCGGCACGGGGGAGTGGGGCGCCGAGATGCCGGGGATCAGCGACCTCGAGCCCCAGTACGTGAACCAGTACGGCGAGACCATCCCGGATGACGAGCTGTACGGCGACCGAGCGGGCAGCGAGGTCGAGTACGTGCCGGTCATGTGGGTGACCTATTGGGGCTTCCGCCTGATGATCGGTCTCGGCGGCATCGTCGCGGCCGGCGCCGTGATCGCCCTGTGGCTGACCCGAAAGGGCACGGTCATGCGCTCGCCGTGGATCATGCGACTCGCGCTGCTCGGAATCGTCGCGCCGTTCGCGGCCAATATCGCAGGCTGGATCTTCACCGAGATGGGCCGACAGCCGTTCGTGGTCGCGCCGAATCCGGATGCCACCGGCGTCGACGGAGTGTTCATGTTCACCGCGGCTGCGGTGTCTCCCGGGGTGACCGCCGGAGAGATGCTGTTCTCGGTCATCACGCTGACCGCTGTGTACGGCGTCATGCTCGTGATCGAACTGTTCCTCATGACGAAGTACATCCGCGGCGGAGTCGCGGCCTCCATGCCGGAGCTGACAGGCCATTCGGATGCCCACGACGACCGCCCGGACGACGACAAGCGGGACGATGTGCTCGCCTTCGCCTACTGACCGGATGCAACGAGAGGAATGACCATGGAACCCCTTCCCGTCGTCTGGTTCATCGCGATCGCCGTGCTGTGGATCGGCTACCTGCTGCTCGAGGGCTTCGACCTTGGCGTCGGCATGCACATGATCTTCTCCACCCGTGCCGAGCGCGACCGCCGGGTCATGCTCAACACGATCGGCCCCGTCTGGGATGGCAACGAGGTGTGGCTGATCACCGCGGGGGCGGCGATCTTCGCGGCGTTCCCGGCCTGGTACGCGTCCCTGTTCTCCACGCTGTACATCCCGCTGACGATCACGCTGGTCGGTCTCATCGTGCGCGCGGTCGGCATCGAGTACCGCGGCAAGATCCACACCGAACGGTGGCGCACGTTCTGGACGTGGATGATCGGCCTCGGATCCCTCGTCGTGGCGTTCTGCATCGGCGCCGCGCTCGCGCTGACATCGCTCGGCCTGCCGATCGACGCGAACGGCGACCGCGTCGGCGGACCCTTCGTGTGGCTGACGCCCGCAGCCGTCGTCGGCGGGCTGGCGGTGGTCGGGTTCGCACTGGCGCACTCCGCGACGTTCCTCGGGCTCAAGGCGGATGGGCCCGTGCGCGAGCGGGCCGACCGCTTCGCCGCGACCTGGGCGCCGCTGTGCCTCGTTCCGGCCGCCGGCTGGGCGATCTGGGTGCAGCTCGCGCACGGAGGGAATGCGCTTGCATGGACGCTCATCCTGCTGGCCGTCGTCGGCGCGGCGATCGGATGGGTCGCCGCACGCCGTCGCCGCGAGGGCTGGGCGTTCATCGGCTATGCCGGATTCGGCCTGTTCGGCGCGGGAGCGGTGTTCGCCGGGATGTTCCCGCTCGTGCTGCCCTCGACCGTGGATGCGGCGTTCGATCTGACCGTCTGGAACGCGTCGAACAGCGCCTATACGCTCGGGGTCATGACCGTGGTCGCCGTGGCGGCGCTGCCGGTGATCCTCGTCTACCAGGCGTGGAGCTACTGGATCTTCCGCAAGCGCGTCACGCCGGGGATGATCCCGGATGCGCACATCGTCCTGCCCGCCGTGCTGCGCGCACGGTAGCGAGGGGTCACCCGAGGATCAGGGTCGCGGCGAGCAGCACGGGCACGCACCCGATCGTGGTGATGAACACCGTGTCCCGCGAGATCGCTTCGCCGATGTCGTACCGCTGCGAGTAGTTGAAGACGTTCTGCGCGGTCGGCAGCGCGGCCAGGACGACGACGATGAGCACCTCGTGCGCCGACAGGTCGAACACAAACTGGGCCACGGCCCACGCGACGACCGGCATCACGAGCAGCTTGAGCGTCGATGCGAGCAGCACGTCCTTGCGGTGGCCCGACGTACCGAGCACGCGCTGGCCGAACAAGGAGATGCCGTAGCTGATCAGCAGTACAGGCACGCACGCGTTGGCGACGAGCACAGCCGGCTCCATGACAATCGGCGGGAGTTCGAGGCCCGACACCGAGACGATCGTGCCCAGCACGGATCCGAGGATGATCGGGTTGCTCGCGGTGCGCCCGATCGTGCGCCAGACGGAGGATTTCCGGCTGCTCGTCACGGCATCGAGGATCGTCAGCGAGATCGGGGTGAACACGAGCAGCTGCAGGAGGATCACTGGGGCGGGATACGCGGCGCTGCCCAGCAGATACAGGGACAGCGGGATGCCGATGTTGTTGGAGTTCACCTGCCCGGCCGAGAGCGCGCCGATGACAGTCTCGCCAGCGCTGCGCTTCCACGCGAACCGGGCGATGAGCGTGTATCCGGCGATGACGACGACCGCGGCGATCGCGGAAACAGGGAGCAGCGACGAGAACAGCACCTTGGCGTCGGCCTGCGCCAACACGGTGAACAGCAGGAACGGCGACAGGACGAAGAACGTCAGTCTCCCGAGGACGTGGCGCGCGTGCGGACCGAGGAGGTCGATCCGGCCGATGACGTAGCCGACGGCGATCGCGACGCCCACCACAGCGAATCCGGTGAGAGTCTCGAGCACCTCTCGAGCGTAGCGCGCCCGTCAGCCGTCGCCGCCGCCGGGTCGCAGGGTGTAACGCCGGATGTCACCGCAGTCGCCTGTGCAGCTCCGCGGCCGCCTCCTGCACGGCGTTCGCGGCATCCTGCTCGTGCGGACCGGTGCCTATCGGCCAGGTCGCCGCGACCGCGGCGATCGGCCAGCCGGCGGCGTCCAGCACGGCGGCGCCCACCGAACGCAGCGCGGGGGTCACCTCGCCGTCCTCGATGGCGTAGCCGCGCGCGCGCACGCCGCGCAGCAGGTCGCGCAGCTCGCCGGGGCGCACGGGGCCGATCCCGGTGCGCGACGGGAAGGCGGACGCGTCCGGATACAGCGCCCGCACCTGCTCGCGGGGCAGCGCCGCCAGCATCGCCCGACCCGTCGCGGTCAGATGTGCGGGAAGGCGCACGCCGACCTCGGTCACGAGGGCCGGTCGTCGCGGCGCGCGCTCCTCGACGATGTAGACCACGTCGGACCCGCTCATGACCGCCAGATGCGTGCTCTCGCCGAGGGAGTCCGCCAGGGCCGCGACGAGCGGTCTCCCCAGCCGGGCGAGTGGTTGCTGGCGCGCGAAACCTCCGGCGAGTTCGGATGCGGCCGTACCAAGGCTCCAGCGCCGCTCCTCGCGCAGGTGCAGCACGAATCCGTGCGCTGCGAGCGTCGTGAGCAGGTGGTAAACGGTCGACCGCGGCAGGTCCAGTTCGCGGGCGATCGCGGATGCCGCGACCGGAGCCGGCCGACCGGCGAGGTGCCGCAGGATCCGCAGCGTCTGGTCGGCCGCCGGCACCTGCGGGCGGTCGCCGATCGCGCTGTCTGGGATCACAGACAGATCATCGCACGAACCGCTGTCACGCGGTCCTCGGGAGGTGTGGAATCAGGATCATGAGTGCGCTTCCCCCTGTCGTCATCGGCCGCGAACCCCTGTCCGTCGCCGAGGTCGTCGCCGTCGCCCGCCACGGCGCACGCGTCGAGATCGACTCGTCGGCCCTCGATCGCATCGCCGAGTCGCGGAGCATCGTCGACGCGCTCGCCGCCGACCCGGATCCGCACTACGGCGTCTCGACCGGGTTCGGTGCGCTCGCGACCACGTTCATCGCGGCCGACCGCCGTCGGCAGCTGCAGGCGAGCCTGATCCGCTCGCATGCCGCGGGGGCGGGCGCCGAGGTCGAGCGCGAGGTCGTCCGCGGGCTGCAGCTGCTGCGCCTGCAGACCCTCGCCTCCGGCCGGACCGGGGTGCGCCCCGTCGTTGCGGAGACGTACGCCGCGCTGCTGAACGCCGGGATCGCCCCCCTCGTCCGCGAGTACGGTTCGCTCGGCTGCTCCGGCGATCTCGCTCCGCTCGCGCACATCGCGCTCGCAGCGATGGGGGAGGGCGACGTGCACACCGATGCCGGTCTCGTCCCGGCATCCGAGGCCCTCGCAGCCGCCGGTATCCGGCCCCTGGTCCTGGAGGAGAAGGAGGGCCTGGCCCTCATCAACGGCACCGACGGGATGCTGGGGATGCTGGCGCTCGCCCTGCACGACCTCGACGTCCTGCTGAGGACGGCCGACGTCGCCGCCGCGATGTCGGTGGAGAGCCAGCTGGGAACGGATGCCGTGTTCGCCGCCGACCTCATGGCGCTGCGACCGCAGTCCGGCCAGGCGACGTCCGCCGCGAACCTGCGCGCTTTCCTGGCCGACTCGCCGATCGTAGCGAGCCACAAGGGTCCGGAGGACGGCCGCGTGCAGGACGCCTACTCGCTGCGCTGCTCCCCGCAGGTGCACGGGGCCGCGCGGGACACGACCGGGTACGCCGCGACGATCGCCACCCGCGAGCTCGCCAGCGTGATCGACAATCCGGTGATCACTCTCGACGGACGGATTGAATCCAATGGGAACTTCCACGGTGCGCCGGTCGCGGCGGTGCTCGATTTCCTCGCGATCTCCGTCGCCGACGTCGCGAGCATCTCGGAGCGCCGTACCGACCGTGCCCTCGACCCCACCCGCAGCCACGGCCTGCCGCCGTTCCTCGCGCATGAGGTCGGAGTCGACTCCGGCCTCATGATCGCCCAGTACGCCGCCGCCGGCATCGTGTCCGAGCTCAAGCGGCTGGCCGTCCCGGCATCCGTCGACTCCATCCCGTCGTCCGCGATGCAGGAGGACCACGTCTCGATGGGGTGGTCAGCCGCCCGCAAGCTGCGCCGCGCGATCGACGGACTGAGCCGCGTGCTCGCGATCGAGATCCTCACCGGTGCGCGCGCTCTGGATCTGCGCGCGCCGCTTCACGCGGCCCCGGTCACGGGTGCCGTCCGCGACCTCGTGCGCACCGTCGCCGCGGGACCGGGCCCCGATCGCTTCCTGTCACCCGACATGGAGGCTGTCACCGAACTCGTCCGATCGGGCGCCGTCGCCCGCACTGCAGAGGAGCACGCCCATGTCTCGTGAGATCCGAGCGCCGCGCGGCAACCAGCGCACCGCCAAGAGCTGGGGTGCCGAAGCCGCGAAGCGGATGCTGATGAACAACCTCGACCCGGAGGTCGCCGAGCACCCGGAGGACCTCGTCGTCTACGGCGGCACGGGGCGAGCGGCTCGCAGCTGGGAGGCGTACGACGCGATCGTGCGGACGCTCGACGAGCTGGAACCGGACGAGACGCTTCTCGTGCAATCCGGGAAGCCGGTCGGCGTGTTCCGCACGCACGAGTGGGCGCCACGCGTGCTGATCGCCAACTCGAACCTCGTCGGCGACTGGGCCAACTGGCCGGAGTTCCGACGGCTGGAAGAGCTCGGCCTCATCATGTACGGGCAGATGACGGCGGGCAGCTGGATCTACATCGGCACGCAGGGCATCCTGCAGGGGACCTATGAGACCTTCGCCGCCGTGGCGCGCTCGCTCGGCCGCGATTCGCTCGCCGGCACACTGACCCTGACCGGCGGCGCCGGCGGCATGGGCGGCGCGCAGCCGCTCGCCGTGACCATGAACGACGGCGCCGTGCTCATCGTCGATGTGGACGAGTCCCGCCTCGCGCGCCGCGTCGCGCACGGCTACCTGGACGAGTACACGACCGATCTGGATACCGCGGTCGCCCGCGTGCTCGCCGCCAGAGAGACCGGTGCGGCGCTGTCCGTCGGAGTCGTCGGCAACGCCGCCGCCGTCTTCCCCGAACTGCTCAGCCGCGGTGTGCCGATCGACATCGTCACCGACCAGACCAGCGCGCACGATCCGCTCGCCTACCTCCCGCTCGACGTCGCGGTCGAGGACTGGAAGACCGAGGCATCCCGGGATCCGGACGGCTTCACTCGGCGCGCTCGTGCGTCCATGGCCGCGCACGTGGCCGCCATGGTCGGGTTCCAGGATGCCGGGGCCGCCGTCTTCGACTACGGCAACTCGATCCGCGCGGAGGCCGAACTGGGCGGATTCGAGCGGGCGTTCGCCTTCCCCGGTTTCGTGCCGGCGTACATCCGCCCGCAGTTCGAGGAGGGGCGCGGGCCGTTCCGGTGGGCTGCGCTCTCGGGCGATCCCGAGGACATCCGCAGGACCGATCGTGCGATCGCCGAGCTCTTCCCCGAGGATGCCGCGCTGCACCGCTGGCTCGACAAGGCGGGGGAGAAGGTCCGGTTCGAGGGTCTGCCGGCTCGGATCTGCTGGCTCGGCTACCAGGAACGCCACCTCGCCGGGCTGCGCTTCAACGAGATGGTGGCCTCAGGGGAGCTGTCGGCACCGATCGTCATCGGCCGGGACCACCTCGATGCGGGCTCCGTGGCGTCGCCGTACCGCGAGACCGAGGCCATGAAGGACGGCTCGGACGCGATTGCGGACTGGCCGCTGCTGAACGCCCTGCTGAACACGGCATCCGGCGCCTCCTGGGTGTCGCTGCATCACGGCGGCGGGGTCGGCATCGGCCGCTCGATCCACGCCGGGCAGGTGACGGTCGCGGACGGTTCGGCGCTCGCGGCCGAGAAGCTCGCCAGGGTGCTGACCAACGACCCCGGGACCGGGGTCATGCGGCATGTGGATGCCGGCTACGAGCACGCCAGCGACATCGCGCGCGAGCGCGGCCTGAAGGTGCCGATGCTGTGAGCACTCTCCTCACGAACATCGCCGAGCTGACGACGAACGTCGGCGGCGCACCGCTGCGCGACGCCGCCGTCCTGATCGACGGCGACCGCATCGTCTGGGTCGGCTCTGCCGCCGCGGCGCCCGCGTCCGATGACGTCGTGGATGCCGCCGGCCGTGCCGTCCTTCCGGGGTTCGTCGACAGCCACAGCCACCTCGTGTTCGGCGGCGATCGCGCAGCCGAGTTCGAGGCGCGCATGGCAGGCGAGAGATATGCCGCGGGCGGCATCCGTTCGACGGTCGCGGCGACGCGCGCGGCCTCGGACGAGGAACTCCGCGCGCGGCTGCGCGGCTTCATCGACGAGATGCTCGCCCAGGGCACCACGACCGTCGAGATCAAGAGCGGCTACGGTCTGAGCGTCGCGGACGAGGAACGACTCGTCCGTCTCGCCGCCGAGGTCACCCCGGAGGTCACGTTCCTCGGCGCGCACGTCGTTCCGGTCGAATACGCGGACCGCGCCGATGCATACGTCGACCTCGTGACCGGCCCGATGCTGGATGCCGCAGCCCCGTACGCGCGCTGGATCGACGTGTTCTGCGAGACCGGCGCGTTCTCCGTCGCCCAATCCCGCCGCGTGCTGGAGGCAGGGATCGCCCGCGGACTCCTGCCCCGCGTGCACGCGAGTCAGCTCGGGCCGGGCGACGGCGTGCGCCTCGCTGTCGAGTTGGGCGCGGCTTCCGTGGATCACGGCACGTACCTCACCGACGAGGACGTCGCGGCCCTCGCGGAATCCGAGACCGTGCTGACGCTGCTCCCGGGGGTGGAGTTCTCCACCCGCCAGCCCTACCCCGATGCGCGCCGCCTCATCGACGACGGCGTGACCGTGGCACTCGCGTGCGACACGAACCCCGGGTCGAGCTTCACGAGCTCGATGCCGTTCTGCATCGCTGTGGCCGTGCGCGACATGGGGATGACGCCCGGCGAGGCCGTGTGGGCGGCGACGGCCGGCGGCGCGAAGGCGCTGCGGCGCGACGACATCGGTGCCGTCGCGCCCGGGATGCGCGCCGATCTCGTGCTGCTGGACGCGCCCACCCGCATCCACCTGGCCTATCGGCCGGGCGTCCCGCTCGTGACCGGGGTGTGGAAGGACGGCGTCCGCGTGCGCTGACGCCGTCCTTCCCGCGTCACCGCGTCGCGAGCTCCGTGATGTCCTCAGGAGACAGCGCCGAGCTCCACACCGTGAGCTCGTCGATGTCGCCCTGGTAGGGGACGTCCCACCAGTTCACGCCGAGCGCGAAGACGTTGTCCTCGCCGGACAGGACATCGCCGAATCCGACGCCCTCGTAGGTCAGCTCGCCGTCCACGTACACGGATGCCGCGGTGCCATCGACCACGAACGCGACGTGCGACCACTCGCCGGTCGGCAGGAACCGGCCCGTCCCGGCGTCGTACCACCGCTCGCTGCCGGACCAGAGCATGGCCGAACCACCGACGCCGCTGTGGCCCTTCGGCAGCAGGCTCAGCCAGTTCGTCGGGCTCTCCGCCGCGAAGAACGCCGACGTGTACGCCGTGAGCTGTTCGGGGCGCAGCCACAGGCTGACCGAGTACGACGTGCCCTGCATGAGATCGTCCGGGAGGCGGACGCCGGACGTGCCGTCGAGGTGGAGCGCGCTTCCGGAGACGCCATCGGCGGCGAACGCCGCCGGCGCAGTGGCGGGGGCATCCAGGCGGTTGCCGGTCGCAACGGCGTCCGGGAACGTGTTGTTCGCGTCGGCGAGGCCGTTCTCGAACGACCACGCGCCGGCGAGCACGCCAGGCGTGCGCGCGAGCACCGTGATCTCGAACGGCACCTGCTTCGCGGCCGCGCCGTTCGAGACAGTGGCGGTCAGCGTCGCTGTCGTGTCGCCCTCGCCGACAGCGGGGCGCGTGACGGTGCCGTCCGCGGTGACCACCGTCTCGTCCGAGGAGGCCCACGTGATCGTCGTGCCGCCCGTGCCCGCGGAGGGCAGGTCCAGGTCGATCGTGACGGCGCTCGTGTCGCCCAGCTCGAGATCGGCGATGACTGCGTCCACCGCGGCGGCACCTGCGAGCTCGACGCTCTGGCGGCCCCACAGTGTGACGCCCTCGTCGGAGACGGCGGTCAGCCCGATCGACCACTCCGCGAGGTCCGGGTCCCAGATCGGAGCGAAGACGCCGGAGTAGACCTCGCCGTCGATCGTGAGTGCGGCGGTGCGGTGGCCGCTGCGCCCCCAGGTGCCCTCGCGGTCGCCGGTGATCCGGCCGTTCTGGGTGAGGGTCACGTCGACAGACTTCGCAGCGGTCGCCGTGATGTCGTGCCCCATGTCGACGAGCTGCCAGGTTCCGACGATGTCCGGGCGCTTCACCTTCTCGGCGGTCTCGCCCGCGTAGCGCGCCGGTGAGACGACCGGCCAGCCCTGCGCGTTGATCCACATCTGGTGCACGCGCACCTCGTGCAGCTCGCCCGTGCCGGGGAAGCGCGCGTGGAACACCATGAACATGCGCCCGGTCTCCGGGTCCTGGTACCAGGACGTGTGCCCAGGGGAGACATAGCCGGTGCCGAGTCCGGTGCCCGGATCGCCGAGTTCGCGGGTGAACAGGTGCCCGCCCATGAGCTTGACGCCGTACGGCTGGATCGAGACGTCGTCGAACAGTGGCAGCGACGGGTCGGCCTTCACATCCGCCATGTCGTTGCCCTGGGCATCCAGATACGGGCCGTCAGGCGACGTCGAGCGGGCGACGCGCACGTCGTAGCCGCCCGAGGCGTCGAGCCCGCCGAACGACAGGTAGAGGTAGTAGTAGCCGGACTCGGCGTCGTACTGGATCGTCGGGGCCTCGATGCGGCTGTGGTTGCCGCCGACGAGGTGGGTGCCGTACCCCTGGCCGGGGAGGGGCTCGCCGGTGGTGGCATCCATCTTCAGGATGTAGATGCCGCCGGAGTACGAACCGTACGTCATCCAGAGTGCGCCGTCGGCGTCGTAGAAGGCGTCGGGGTCGACCGTGTTCGGATGGATCCGCGCATCGTAGATCTCGTCCGGGTTCTCGCTCTCGCCTTCCATGCCGGACTTCAGCAGGATGCCCTGGTTCTCGTACGGGCCGTCGATCGAGTCGCTCGTCGCGATGCCGAGCGCCGAGCGCGGGGAGGAGCCCTCGCACGCGTTGTAGTACATCGCGAAGCGTCCATCCGGAAGCTGGATGACGTCGGACGCCCACAGCGTCGAGCTCTTCGCCCACTCGAACGTCTCGGCGAGCTCGGTGTAGATGTCCTCGAACAGGGCGTTGTCGGGGTTCTGGGACAGGTCGAGGGTGTGCTGCTGCCAGGACATCAGGTCCTCGGTGTGCGCGGAGGCGCCGTGCGATCCGAACGCCCAGATCTCGCCGTCCACCTCGATGATCGACGGATCGTGCACGGTGACGTCCTGGAACGTCGGCGGCGGCGGGTCGGCGGGCTGTGCGGCGATCGCCGCCGGAGCGCACAGGGCGCCGACGGCGAGAAGGGACGTCGTGCTCAGTGCCAGGGCTGCGAGGGCTCGGCGCGCGCGGGGGCGTCGCGTCATGGGGGTCTCCAGTTCGACGGTGGACGGGAATGCCTCAATCTACAACGATGCAGAGCTTGTGTACAACGATGTAGAACGAACTCGGGAAAAAAGAAGCACCCGGCCTCGCGGCCGGGTGCTCAGTGGGTGAGGGTCAGATGACTCCCTGTGCGAGCATCGCCCCCGCCACCCGTTCGAAACCGGCGATGTTCGCGCCGGCCACGTAATCGCCCGGGACGCCGTAGCGCTCGGAAGCCTCGAACGACGCCCGGTGGATGTCGCCCATGATCTCGCGCAGCTTGCGCTCGCTGTCGGCGAAGGCCCAGCGCTGACGCGAGGCGTTCTGGCTCATCTCCAGCGCCGAGGTGGCCACACCACCCGCGTTGGCCGCCTTGCCGGGGGCGAACAGCACACCGGCGGACTGGAACGCGGCGACCGCGTCGGGCAGGCAGGGCATGTTGGCGCCCTCGGACACGGCGCGGACGCCGTTCGCGATCAGGGCCTCGGCGTCGGCGAGCTCCAGCTCGTTCTGCGTCGCGGAGGGGATCGCGATGTCGACCGGAACCTCCCAGACGCGTCCGCCCTCGACGAAGCGGGCGCCGGGGCGCCGGTTCGCGTACTCGACGATCCGGCCGCGCTCGACCTCCTTGATCTGCCGCAGCAGATCGAGATCGATGCCGGCGTCGTCGACGACGTAGCCGGAGGAGTCGGATGCCGTGACGGCCTTCGCGCCCAGCTGGGTGGCCTTCTGGATCGCGTAGATCGCGACGTTCCCGGAACCGGAGATGCCGACGCGCTTGCCCTCGAACGAGTCGCCCTTGACGGCGAGCATCTCCTCCGCGAAGAAGACGGCGCCGTAGCCCGTGGCCTCGGTGCGCACCTCGGCGCCGCCCCAGGCGGTTCCCTTTCCGGTGAACATTCCCGACTCGTGTCGGTTCGTGATCTTGCGGTAGGTGCCGAACAGGTAGCCGATCTCGCGGCCGCCGACGCCGATGTCACCCGCGGGGACGTCGGTGTGCTCGCCGAGGTGACGCCACAGCTCGCTCATGAAGGACTGGCAGTACCGCATGATCTCGGCATCCGATCGGCCGTGCGGGTCGAAATCGCTGCCGCCCTTGGCGCCGCCGATGCCCTGGCCGGTGAGCGCGTTCTTGAAGATCTGCTCGAACCCGAGGAACTTGATGATCGACAGGTTCACCGACGGGTGGAACCGCAGACCGCCCTTGTACGGGCCCAGCACCGAGGAGAACTGGATGCGGTAGCCGCGGTTGACCTGCAGCTTGCCGGCGTCGTCGACCCACGGGACGCGGAACATGATCTGCCGCTCGGGCTCGACGATGCGCTCCGCGATGCCCGCGTCCGCGTACTGCGGGTTCCGCTCCAACACGGGACCGATCGAGTGCAGCACCTCGTGCACGGCCTGCTGGAACTCGGGCTCGTGAGGGCTGCGGGCCTGCACCGTCTCGAAGACGGGCTGGACGGAATCGGCAAGGGGATGAAAGGCAGGAGCGGGCACGCGAAACGGCTTTCTCAATCAGGGGAGTGGGTGGGGCGATCGTGTCGCGCGAGTGGGTGCCGGTCGGGCACGCGAGTTCTCACTCTATCGCGACGCGCATTGTGAGATCTCGCCCGTCTCACCCGGTGTTCTGCAGTCCGGCCGCCACACCCGAGACCGACAGCAGCAGGAGACGCTGCTGCTCGGCATCCGCTCCGGATCCGGTCGCCGATTCGTCGCCGGAGCGCAGTTCGCGCAGTGCGCGCAGCTGAAGCAGCGAGAGAGCATCCACGTACGGGCTGCGCAGCTGCACGGCGCGCTGGAGGACGGGCTTGTTCACCAGCAGTCCGGATCCGCCGGTCAGGCGGATGACCCATTCGCGGGTGAGCGTCAGCTCGTCCAGGACCAGCTGGGCGAGGTCGTCGCGGTCGCCGAGCGCGAGGTATCGACGCGCGATGCGCTCATCGGTCTTGGCGAGGCTCATCGCGACGTTGTCGATCATGGTGTGCAGCAGCGGCCACTCGCGGTACGCCTCCGTGAGGAGGGCCTCGTCGCCGACGGCTTCGAGCGCCGTTCCGAGACCGAACCAGCCCGCGAGGTTGATGCGCGCCTGAGTCCAGGCGAACACCCACGGGATGGCGCGGAGATCCTCGAGGGACTCGACCGACAGGCCGCGGCGCGCGGGGCGCGATCCCAGGGCGAGCAGGCCGATCTCCTCGAGCGGGGTCACGGTCGCGAACCAGGGGGCGAAGCCCTCGGCGCGCACGAGTTCGAAGAAGCGGGCACGGGATGCCGTGTCCATCGTCGCGGCGATCGGAGCGAAGCGCTCTGCGGCGCCGCTCGTGCGCTGCTCGACACCGGGGGAGGAGGCGAGCAGGGTCGCTGCGGCGACCTGATCGATGTGGCGCATCGCGATGGCAGGTTCGCCGTAGCGGGCGAAGATGACCTCGCCCTGCTCGGTGAGCTTGAAGCGCCCGTCGACGGAGTGCGGCGGCTGGGCGAGGATCGCCGAGTTCGCCGGTCCGCCGCCGCGGCCGAGCGCGCCGCCGCGGCCGTGGAACAGCGTCAGTTCGATGCGGGAGTCCTGCGCCCACTGCGCGATCTTCTGCTGCGCCTCGTAGAGCGCGAGGTTCGCCGCGACAGGGCCGACGTCCTTCGAGGAGTCGGAGTAGCCCAGCATCACCTCGAGGCGGCCTGCCGTCTCGGCCATGCGCGTGCGGAACTCCGGGAACTCGACGGTCTCGGCGAGGATGCCGGGGGCCGCCTGCAGATCGGCGAACGTCTCGAACAGCGGCACGACGTCGAGTACGGGCACGTCGTCGCCGAGTGCGTAGCGGGCGAGACGGTGCACGTTCGCGAGGTCCTCGGCCGACTGCGTGAACGACACGACATAGCGACCGGCCGCGCGCGGGCCGTACTCGCGCTGGATCTCCGCGATCGCGTGGAAGACGTCGAGCACTTCGAGCGTCTTCTCGCTGCGCTCCTCACCGGCATCCAGCTCGGCCAGAGCCTGACGGTGCACCTGCGAGTGCTGGCGGACCTCGAGCTCCGTGAGGTGGAAGCCGTAGGTCTCGACCTGCCAGATCAGGTGCTGCACGCCGCCGAAGGCGTGCCGGCGGGCGCCGGACGCGATGAGCGATTCCTGCACGACGCGCAGATCGGCGAGCAGCTCATCCGGGTGCGCGTAGCCCCCGGCGACGCCGCTGCGCTTCGCGGCGACGCGGCGTGCGAGCAGGAGCAGCAGACGACGGTGCGGTTCGTCGGGGGAACGGGTCGAGATGTCGGCCGCGGACTCGGGCTCCGCCGCGGCGAAGGCGTCCCACAGCGCGGCAGCGGCGGGGGAGACCGGGGTGCTCTCGCCATCCAGCGTGAGGGTGCGGCCGATGCGGGTGAGCGCCCGCTCGAGACCCTGCAGCACGTGGTCGGAGGCGATCTGGGCGGCCTCGCGCGTGACGGATGCCGTGACGAACGGGTTGCCGTCTCGATCGCCGCCGACCCACGATCCGACCCGGACGAACGCGGGGACGATGGGGGCGCTCGCGCCGGACTCCTCGCCGCGCAGGGCGTCGTCGATGCGGCGGTACACGTGCGGGACGGTCGTGAAGAGCGTCTCGTCGAACACGCTCATGACGGTGCGCACCTCGTCGACCGGCGTCGGCTTCTGCGCACGGAGCGGTGCCGTGCGCCAGAGCGTGTCGATCTCCTCCAGCATGCGTCGACGGGCGCGGCGCTGCTCGGCGCCGTCCTCGCTCGCGGAGTCGTGCTGGGTCAGGAGGTCGGACAGTCGGCGGATGCTCGTCGAGACCGCGCGGCGGCGTGCCTCGGTCGGATGCGCCGTGAAGACCGGGTGGAAGCGGAGTCCGGCGAGGCGGCGCTCGGCTTCCGCATCGCCGACCTCGCGGCGCAGCTGCGCGTACGCGGCCGCGACGGTGTCCGCCGCGCCCTCGCGCCCCGGCTGACCTGCGCGTTCGCGCAGTACGCGGACGCGCTGGTGCTCCTCGGCGAGGTTGACGAGGTGGAAGTAGGCGGTGAAGGCGCGGGCCACTTCGTCGGCGCGGGCGATCGAGAACGAGTCCGCGATGGATGCCGCGCGCTCGAACGCCTCGGCGCTCTCGTCGTCGTAGGCCTGGATGGTCGCGAGGCGCAGTCGCTCGACGTCTTCGAACAGGCCGGGGGTGCCGGATTCGCGCAGGACCTGGCCGAGCAGAGCGCCGAGCATGCGGACGTCTGCACGCATGGATTCGGGGATGCCCTGGCCCGCTTCGAAGCGGCCGATGACGCGAATGGCTTCCGTGGGTGTGGGCTCGGGAGTCATGATTCGAGCGTATCCCGGAGCGGAGGCCGACTCGGACCGCGTGACACAGCGTTAACGTGCTCGGTACGGTGGACCTGATGAGCTCGTCACGAAATCCGCTGCGCTCGGCGCAGTTCCCCGCGATCCTGCTGCTGGCTGCGGCAGCGCTCGGTCTCCTGCTGGCCAACACCGGTGCGCACGACGCGATCGCCGCGGTTCTCGGGATGCACATCCCGGTGCCTGGCACGTCGCTGGATCTGTCCGTCGAGCACTGGATCTCGGACGGACTGCTCGCGATCTTCTTCTTCGTCGTCGCGATGGAGCTGCAGTACGAGCTCACCGGCGGCGAGCTGAACTCGCTGCGCAAGGCGCTGCAGCCCGCGATCGCCGCGGCCGGCGGTGTGCTCGTGCCGATCGTGATCTACCTCACGATCGCCGGGGCGCCGGAGACGGCATCCGGCTGGCCGATCCCGACCGCGACCGACATCGCGTTCGCGCTCGGCGTGCTGGCGGTGTTCGGACGCGGCCTGCCGTCGGGGGTGCGCGTCTTCCTGCTGGCGCTGGCGATCCTCGACGACATCATCGGGATCATCTTCATCGCCGTCCTCTTCGCGCACGATCTGAACTGGCTCCTGCTGCTGCTCTCGTTCGTCGGAGTCGTGATCTTCGGCATCCTGAGCCGTCAGCTCGGCGAGCGCAATCAGGTTCTGATCGGCGTGCTGATGGTCGTCATCGGCGTGGTCGTGTGGGGACTCGTCGCCGCATCCGGCGTGCATGCGACCATCGCCGGCGTCATGCTCGGGCTCGCGATCGCGCAGGCGCCGTCGATGCGGATCCGGTACGCGCTGGAGCCGACCGTGAACGGCGCGATCCTGCCGATCTTCGCGTTCACGGCCGCGTTCGTGGTGATCCCCTCTGTTTCGCCGGCGGAGTTCTCCCCGGCCTTCTTCGGCATCGCGCTCGCGCTGCCGATCGGCAAGATCATCGGCATCGGCACGTTCGGCTGGCTGGCGATGCGGATCGGATCGCGCGGCGGTCCTCCGGCGCTCAAGCTCCCCGACCTCCTGGCGGCCGGCACGCTGGGCGGCATCGGCTTCACGGTGTCGCTGCTGCTCGCCAACCTCGCCTTCGCGGACGATCGCGGTCTGCGCGATCAGGCGATCCTCGGCGTGCTCGTCGGGTCGCTCATCGCGCTCGTGCTGTCCGGGATCGTCGTCTCGTCGCGCGCGGCCTGGTACCGACGGCATGCGGATGCGTGATCGGATGCCGAGCAGGGTCCTGCGATGAGCGATGCGCTGCGGGATGCCGCTGAGACGATGCGGGCGGTGCGCGAGCGCTGCGTGTGGTCGCAGCGGATCACGCACCGGGATCTCGTTCCGTACCTCATCGAGGAATCGCACGAGGTGATCGATGCCGTCGAGGTCGGCGATCGTGCGGAGCTGCGCGAAGAGCTCGGCGACCTGCTCTGGCAGGTGCTGTTCCACGCCGCGATCGCGGCTCAGGACCCGGACGATCCGTTCGACATCGATGACGTCGCACGCACCCTGACCGAGAAGATGGTGCGCCGGCATCCGCACGTGTTCGCCGACGCGGTCGCCACGACGCCGGAGGAGGTGCTCGTGCACTGGAATGCGGCCAAGGCGGCCGAGAAGCGCGAGCGCACCAGCGTGCTGGACGGCGTGCCGAGCGGGATGCCGTCGCTGGCCAGGGCTCAGAAGGTGCTCGGGCGTGCCTCGTCGGTCCTTCCCGACGCGGCGTCGTCGGCGAGTGCGGACGCGCCCCCAGCATCCGAGGCGGACCTCGGCGAGGCGCTGCTCGCGCTCGTCGCCGAGGCCCGTACCCGCGGATGGGATGCCGAGCGCGCCCTGCGCGAGCGCATCCGGCTGCTGGAGGACGAGGTCCGCGCGGCCGAGTCCGCCTGAGGAGACTTGCACCCGACCGGCGCCGCCGAGGTCAGCGCGCCCGGGGTGTCGTCAGGAACGCCGCGACGGCGACGACCGTCGATACCACCATGACGACTGCGAGGGGCGCGGCGTCGTTCTCGCCGCCGATGCTCACCAGCGGCGACACCGCGGCGGCGAGGCCGAACTGCAGGGCGCCGAGCACAGCTGAGGCGCTTCCGGCAGCGCCGGGGACGGCACCGAGAGCGAGCGCGGTCGCGTTGCCGAACACGAAGCCGAGAGACGCGACGATCACGAACACCGCGATGGCGAGCGTCCAGACGGGCGAGCCGGTGAGCACGAGCGCGAGGAACGCGGCGGCCCCCAGCCCGAGAACAGCCAGGCCGATGGCGATCAGGCGACGCGGCGCGACGCGTTCGACGAGCTTCGCTGACACGGCGCTCGTGACCATGAGCGCCAGCGCGTTGGCACCGAACAGCAGGCCGTACTGCAGCTCCGTCAGACCCATCATGCTCTGGTAGAGGAACGGCGACGCGGAGATATAGCCCATCATCACCGTGAAGGCGAAGGCGAAGGTCAGCGTGTATCCGATGTACTCGCGGGACAGGAGCGCACGCAGGGGCGACCCGGTGGCGCTCTTCAGCACGGCGAGTTCCGCGCGGCGCTCTCGGGGGAGCGTCTCGCGGATGCCGGCGGCCACGGCGATGAGCATCACGACGGCGATCCCGAGCACCACGGCGAGCACGCCGCGCCAGCCGAGGGGCTCGGCGATGGCTCCGCCGACCAGCGGGGCGACGACGGGCGCGACACCGCCGACGATCATCATCAGGCTCATGGCGCGCGCGGCGGCAGGGCCGGCGGCGAGATCCGAGATCACGGCGCGGCCGAGCACCATGCCTGCGGCGCCCGAGAGGCCCTGGACGACGCGGGCCGCGATCAGCACCTCGAGCGTGGGCGCGAACACGGTTGCGGCGCTGGCGGCGACGAACGCGATCGCGCCGATGAGCAGCAGCGGACGACGTCCGAACCGGTCGGAGAGCGGGCCGAACACCAGTTGGCCGACCGCAATGCCGACGAGGAACGCGGTGAGCGTCAGCTGCACACCGGTGGCATCCGTGCCGAGGTCGGCCGCGATCGCAGGGAATGCCGGCAGGTAGAGGTCGGTCGCGAAGGGTGCCACGGCCGAGAGCAGAGCGAGGATGCGCAGCAGTCCGGTCGTCAGGGCGGTGCGGGTGGTTGGGAGGGAGTCGGTCGAGGGATCGCGGAGTATCGTCACGAGTAGTTATAGTAATATAACTAAAAGTATTTATCGACTCCGGACCTACGATGGTGGCATGGCGGTGAGACGGTCGACCCTGGCGGATCTGGCCGACGGCGTGCTCGCGCTCGGTCGCGAGATCGAGTCCCGGCATCGCTACGACGACGTGATCCCGCTCACGCTCAACGAGCGGCTGGCGCTGCGCGTGATCGATCGGGCCGGCGGAATCGCCCCCAGCGAGCTGGCCGAACGACTCGGCCTGCAGCGTTCGAACCTGTCGACGGCGCTGCGCGGACTCGAGACCAAAGGACTCGTCACGCGGGCGCACGACGGCGGCGACGGCCGGGCGGTCGTCGTCCGGTCGACGCCGTTGGCGGCGGAGAATCTCCAGCGTCTGCGGGACGGATGGGCGGCAGCGCTCGCGGCCGTCGCTCCAGAGGATGCGGATCTGGATGCCGTCGCGGGCCTGCTCAATGACATGACCTCCGCTCTGATCGAACAGCGCAGAATCGACGACTGACGCGCGCCGTCGCGGAGACCTGGAAGAATCGTCGGGTGGCTACCGTGAACCCGCCGCGCGGCATGCGCGACATCCTCCCCGCCGACAAGGCCCGCCGTGAGCGCGTCCTCTCCGTCATCCGCGACCGCTACCGCGCGCACGGCTTCGACGAGATCGAGACCCCGGTCGTCGAGGAGTACGACCGGCTGCACGCCGGGATCGGCGGCGACAACGAGAAGCTCTCCTACAACATCCTGCGCCGCGGGCTGGATGCCGACGGCATCCGCTCTGCCGCGGACGACCCGGCTGCACTGTCCGATCTGGGCCTGCGCTACGACCTGACCGTCCCGCTGGCCCGGTTCTACGCGTCCAACCGCGCCCAGCTGCCCACAGTGTTCCGTTCGATCCAGATCGGTTCGGTGTGGCGGGCCGAGCGTCCGCAGAAGGGGCGCTACCGGCAGTTCGTGCAGTGCGACATCGACATCATGGGCGACGATTCGTCGCGTGCCGAGGCCGAGCTGCTCGTCGCTTCGCTGGATGCCGTGGCGGCGCTCGGTCTGTCGGAGGCGAGCATCCGCATCAATGATCGACGAGCGCTGGACTGGATGCTGGATGCGTTCGGCTTCGCCGCCGAGGAGCGCCCCGGCGTGCTGATCACGATCGACAAGCTCGACAAGATCGGGCCGGACGGGATCGTCGCCGAGTTGCGAGAGCGTGCGGCCACGGCATCTGCGGTCGACGCCTTCGAGGCGTTCCTGCGGCGCCCGCAGACGCGCGAATACGCCCCGTACGGCGAGCGGCAGATCCGCAAGGCGCTTCCCGAGGGGGCGCCGGACGAGATCGTCGCGCACCTCGTCGGCATCGGCGAGGCCGTCGCCGCCGGCGACGCTTCGGATGCCGAGAGTTCCGAGATCCCGCTCGTGTTCGACCCGTTCCTCGTGCGCGGCATGGGCTACTACACCGGGACGATCTTCGAGCTCGCGCACCCCTCGGTGCCGTACTCGCTGGGCGGCGGCGGGCGCTACGACGGCATGATCGGGCGCTTCCTCGGCCAGCAGGTTCCTGCCGTCGGCTTCTCGCTCGGCTTCGAGCGTCTGGTGGACCTCGTCGAGATCGCAGACGATGCGGATGCCGCGGCCGTCGTCCTCGTGCACGACGCCGATGTTCCCGTGTCCGAGCTGGTCGCGCACAAGGCGGCGCTCCTCGCCGCCGGGTCGCGGGTGCGTCTCGAGCGCCGCACGAAGAACCTCAAGGCTCTGCTGGAGCGCTCGTCGGCTGATGGCTACACGGCGTTCGCCACGGTGTCGGCCGGCGCGGCGATCGGCTCGCTGGAGGTTAAGCCGCTCGGCTGAGCGGGATTCACCCGCGGTTCATCTGCGGGGATGACACTTCGTCTGTGGCACGAGTGAGAGCACTGGGCGCTGTGCTCGCGGCGTGCGCTCTGGTGGGCCTCGGCATCCGGATCCTCCTGTCCCGGCAGGCGGCGATCGCCCGGCGCCGGATCGGCAAGCCGCTGGGGGAGGAATCGATCGATGCCGACCGGGTCTGGAGGCGGTCGCTCACCGGCGATGCGGTCGAGCTCGTGCTGTTCGGGGATTCGCTCGCCGCGGGGCTCGGCGCGGAGCATCGCAAGCAGACGCTGGGCGGACGGATCGCGAAGGCGCTGGCGCGCGAGCTGCAGCGACCGGTGCGGCTGCACACCGCAGCGGTGGTCGGCTCGGAGTCGTCAGCGCTCGAGTCCCAGCTCGACAGTCTGCCCGCGGGGTACCGTGCCGATGTTGCGGTGATCGTTGTCGGCGGCAACGACGTGACGCATCTGGTGCCGCCGTCGACGGCATCCGCTCAGCTGGAGCGTGCCGTCCTGCGACTTCAGGATGCCGGAACGCCGGTGGTCGTCGGCACCTGCCCTGACCTCGGAACGCTGCGCCCTGTGCCGCAGCCGTTGCGCGCGCTGCTGTCGAGGATGTCGCGGCGCCTCGCTCTGGAGCAGACGCGCGTCGCGTGGCGGACCGGGGCAGTTCCCGTGGATCTGCGCCATCTCGTCGGGCCGACGTTCCATGCCGAACCCGATGAGATGTTCAGCCTCGATCGATTCCATCCTTCGGCTGCCGGGTACCGGCGGACCGCCGAGGCTCTCTTGCCCGCTGTCGTCATGGCGCTGGGGTCTCGGGGCGTGACGCGTGAGGCCGAGTCGCTGACGCGGTGACGGTTCGGGTCGCTCGTTGAGTGGCCTGTTCTCCGCCCGTCGAGCGGGCCGGGGTGAGGTGAGTCGCGGTCAGCGCTGATCTGTGATCTCCGCGTTCGACTGCTCACCGACGCTCGCGCTCAACGAGCCAACACGAGGCGACCGGCACGCTCACCGCGCGGAAAGCCGCAACCGCAGCATCCGGTACCCGAGTCCGACGAGCACGACGACCGTGCCCAGGAGCGACGCGATGACAGGCAGCGTGCTCACGAGGACGAGGCAGCCGAACGCCCCGAGCACTTGCAGCCATCGCGGGTAGCGCCGCACGTCCGCGTCCTGTCGGAAAGCGGCGGCATTCGTGATCAGGTAGTACAGCAGCACTCCGAAGGACGAGAATCCGATCGCACCGCGCAGGTCCGTGATCAGCACGATTGCGATCACGATGACCGCGACGACGATCTCCGCGCGCTGCGGCACCTGCCAGCGCGCGCTCACAGCTGCCAGCCTGCGCGGGAGGTCGTCTTCGCGGGCCATGGCGAGGGTGGTGCGTCCGATCCCCGTCTGCAGGGCCAGCAGGGCGCCGAGGGATGCCGCGGCAGCTGCCACGCGCACCACCGGCTCCGCCGCGTCCCACCCGACCGCGGCCACGGCATCGGCGAGCGGCGCGGTGCTGTCCGCGGCATCCGCTCCCAGCACGGAGAGGACCGTCAGCCCGACCGCGACGTAGACGACGACGGCGCCGCCGAGGGCGAGGACGATCGCGCGCGGGATCGTCCGCGCCGGATCGACGACCTCTTCGCCCATCGTCGCTATGCGCGCATAGCCTGCGAAGGCGAAGAAGAGCAGCCCGGCGCCCTGGAGGACGCCGTAGGCCGTGGCGTCCTCGAGCGGAGCGGGGGAGTGCTGGCCGCCGCCGACACCCGCGGCCATGACGACCGCGAGTCCGAGCAGTGACGCCACGACGAGCACGCGGGTGGCGAGCGCCGTGCGCGTCACTCCGAAGCAGTTCACGGCGGCGAGAGCGGCGACCGCCGCGACGGCGACTGGACGCTCCCAGCCGGTCGGCGCCGCGTACGACGCGAAGGTCAGCGCCATCGCCGCGCAGCTGGCGATCTTGCCGATCACGAAGCACCACCCGGCGATGAACCCGGTCCACGCGCCGATCTCGGCGCGGGCGTACGCGTACGTTCCTCCCGCGACGGGATGCACGGCCGCGAGCTGTGCGGAACTCGTCGCGTTGCAGTACGCGACCACGGCCGCGATCGCGAGGGCGATGAGGATGCCGGAGCCGGCGGCGCCCATCGCGGGCGCCCACACGGCGAACACGCCGGCGCCGATCATTGAGCCGAGACCGATCGCGGTGGCGTCGGCGAGAGTCAGGCGGCGGGCGAGAGGCACGGTCTCATCGTGCCACTCGGCAGTTAACGGCCGGTGCCGCGCGCCGTCGTGACGCGCTTCTTCTCGCGGATGTAGACCTCGCGACGCACTTTCGCGACGATGTCGCCGTTGCGGTCGGTGATCACCGTCTCGAACCACTCCAGGACCTTGGCGCCGCCGCTGGCCCGCTCGCGGATCTGCTCTGCGCGCTCGCGCGAGACCTCGAACTCCGCGGTGAGCATGCCGCGACCCGGCTTGGTGAACTCGATCTCGCCCCTGGTGTCCCACACGACGTAGTCCCGGCCGAGCTGGTGCATCACGAGCATGAAGAAGTACGGGTCCGTCATCGCCGACATCGACCCGCCGAACGCCGTCTTGACGTAGTTGCGCGTGAAGAGGTTCACGTGCAGTTCGACGGTGGCGTGCGTCCAGTCCTCGCTGAACCGGCGGATGCGGATGCCGCTGAAGAGATTCGGCGCCCACAGGCTCATTCCGATGGCGAGGCGGCGGGGAGTGACCTTCATGACGATCAGTGTGGCCGACGTCCCGCACGCCGACAAAGCGCATGGACGCTTGCTACAACTGTTCTAGTTCAACTAGAATTACTAGAAATTGGAGGACCAGTGCTGATCAGGATCGATGCGAACAGTGCGCGACCGCTCTTCGAGCAGGTCGCGGCCTCCGTGCGCGCCGACATCCTCGTGGGTACGCTCACGCCGGGCGACCGGCTGCCGTCGGCGCGTGAGGTGGCAGATGCGCTCGACGTCAACCTGCACACGGTCCTTCGCGCATATCAGCAGCTGCGCGACGAGCACCTCGTCGATCTGCGACGAGGGCGAGGAGCGGTGGTCGCGGCATCCGCAGCCCCGCTCGTGGAGCTCGCCAACGACATCGCCGACCTCGTCGCGAGAGCCGACGAGCTGGGCGTGTCGCCCGAGACGCTCGCCGCCATCATCACGTCCGCGGTTCCCGCGCACGCCCGACCGGAGGAGGTCTCATGACCGAGCACGACATCACCCGCACGCCTGCCGCGCTGCTGCGCACCGCGCGCGTGCGCTTCCTCCTCGTGTCGATTCTCGTTCCGATCGTGCTGGTCGCGATCGGGCTCGCGGTGCTGTGGATCTGGATGCCGCAGCTGCCGGATCGCGTCGTGACCCACTGGGGAACCTCCGGCCCCGACGGCTTCGGCCCACCGATCGTCTACGTGTGGATCCTCGTGGGCGTCGGGCTGGTGCTGCCCGTGGTGATGGCCCTGGTCACGCTCGCGGCCGTCAGTGATCACTGGGGGGCTGCCGCGCGATTCATGGGCGCGATGGCGGCCGGCATGGCGGCGTTCGCGCTGGTGCTGACGCTCGGATCGCTCGGGCCGCAGCGGGGGCTCACCGATGCCGCCGACGTCGGCGACGTCTGGTGGCTGGTGATTCTCGGCTTCGCGGTCCTGGCGCTCGTCGGAGCCGCCGCCTGGTTCGTGCAGCCGGCCGTCACGGCGGCGAACGGCCCGTCCCTGGACCCCGCGCACCGCGTGAGACTGACCGCGGGTGAGCGCGTCGTCTGGGTGGGGACGGCGACCATGCCGCGGACGCCCTTGATCATCATGGGGGCGGCGCTCGTGCTGGTCACCGCGCTCACGATCGTCCTGGCGCTGAACGCGGATCCGGCGGCCTGGTTCAGCGTCGCGATCATGCTGATCGTCCTGCTCGCCCTGCCGGCGACCGCAGCGTTCCGTGTGCGGGTCACTCCGGACGGCCTCACCGCCCGGTCTCTGCTCGGGGTGCCCCGCACCCGCATCCCCCTCGACGAGATCGCGTCCGCCCGTGCCGTCGAGATCTCGCCGTTCGGGGAGTTCGGCGGTTGGGGATGGCGCATCTCGCTCGACGGGCGCAGCGGCATCGTCATGCGCAAGGGGCCGGCGATCGAGGTGGTCCGCCCCGGCAAGCGCACGTTCGTCGTCACGATCGACGGAGCAGAGCAGGCCGCTGCGCTGCTGCAGGCGTACGTGGATGCCGCGGCATCCGACCCGGAACCCGACCGCACGAGCACAGGAGACGCCTCATGACCGCACCGCACGCCGAGGGGCCGAGCCGGATCCCGCTCAGCTCGATCGTCGCCTACGTCGTCCTGGCCTGCGGTCTCGCGTGGCTGGTCGCCCTCCCTCTGTGGCTCGGCGACGGTCTGAGCCATCCGCTCGCCGGCTTCCTCCTCCCGGTCATGATGTTCACGCCGGCGCTCGCCGCGCTCCTCGTGATTCTGCTGCTGCGCCCGGTGCCGAAGGGCGAGCGTCTGCGCGTGCTCGGGATGTGGCCGCTGCGCCCGGCCAAGCGCGTCATCTGGATGAGCGTCTTCGGACTCTTCGGGCCGATCGTCGTCATCGCGCTCTCGCTCGTGGTGGCCGCGCTGTTCGGATGGGTGCAGCTCGACCTCGTCGGATTCTCCGGGTACGCCGAGACGCTGGCAGCAGCCGTGCCGGCCGGCACTCCGCTTCCGCCGATCGCCGTGCTGGTCGTGGCGCAACTGGCGTCGATCCCGATCGCCGCAGCGACGATCAACGCGGTCATGGCCTTCGGCGAAGAACTGGGATGGCGCGGATTCCTCCTCCCCGCGCTGCGACAGTACGGCACGTGGCCTGCCCTGCTCATCAGCGGCGCCATCTGGGGGCTGTGGCACGCCCCCGTGATCCTGCTCGGCTACAACTTCGGCCGCACCGATCTCACCGGTGTGCTGTTCATGGTCGGCGGTTGCGTGGGGTGGGGGATCCTGCTCGGCTGGCTGCGGTTGCGATCGGCATCCGTCTGGCCCGCCGTCTTCGCCCACGGCGCGATCAACGCCGCAGCCGGAACAGTGCTGATGCTGGCGGCAGCCGGTGCGGATGTCGACATGGCGCTCGCCGGGCCGCTGGGCGTCGCGGGCTGGATCGCGTGCGCCCTCGTGATCGTCGCGCTCGCGCTCACCGGCCAGTTCCGTCGGCAGCCGGAGCTCGACGGCGCACGCGTGCGTCTGCTGTCACCCGAGCGCTGACGGCACGGTCTGGTTTAGCGGTACACCGGCCAGATCGCGCCTGCGGCGAAGGCGCACGCCACGGCGAGCACCGTGACCGCGATCACGATCACATCCAGGGGGCGGATGCGCAGCTTCGCCATCCGGATGCGACGGCCGTTCGCGTTCGCCGAGCCGTGGGCGAAGCCGCGGGTCTCCAGCGCTTCCACCGTCGTGCGCACCGAGGTCGCCGTGTTGAGGAAGATCGGGTAGAACGACAGCACGGCGAGCTGCGCCCACTGCACGCCCACACGCCAGCCCAGCAGCCCCTTCTTCGCCGGGGGAGCGGTTCGAAGGCGGTAGCCCTCGAACACCGTGCTGAACTCCTCGATGAGGATCGGCAGCATCCGATACCCGTAGCTGACCCCGAAGGCCAGCATCTGCGGTGCGCGGAACGCGAGCAGCGCATCCGAGAGCTTCTCCGGATCCAGCGAGACGAACGCCGCCATGCTCGCCAGCGCGACGACGCCGAGCTTCAGATTCAGGGCTGCCAGGGCGATCACCGTGTCGACGTTGCCGCCGAACAGCCAGGCGGCGACCGACATGTAGACGACCTCCATGCCCATTCCGAGCACGAACAGTCCCAGGATCAGCGGGCCCACCCTCGCCAGGAAGATCGAGACCGTGCCGATCGCGAACAGTCCGACGAGCACGGTGATGTTGTGCGTGAACCAGGGCACCAGGGCCAGCAGCACGTACCAGATCACCACCGCGCGGGGATCCATGGCGGCGAACAGCCCGCCGCGCGTGGCGTAGGCGGTGCGGATGAGCTCGAGCTTGATCCATTCCACCGAGAGCACGTCGTGGTGCGTCCGCGCCATCACGCCACCTCCAGCTCGGAGCACGCGGAGCGCGCGGCCTGTACGAGTTCCTCGACCGACAGCGGAACGGGCGAGAGGCCGAGCTCGCGCCCCACGATCGCGATCTGCGGTGGGCGCAGTCGCACGCGTTCGAGCAGTGCCGTGTCAGCGAACAGTTCGCGTGGGGGGACGTCGGCCAGCACCTTGCCGCCCTCCAGGACCAGCACCCGGCTCGCCCATTCGGCGACCAGCTGCATGTCGTGCGTGGCGACGACCGTGCACTCGATCGATTCGGCGAGCTCGGCGAGCATCGTGGTGACGTCATCGCGGCTCTGGGTGTCCAGGCTCGAGGTCGGCTCGTCCAGCAGGAGCAGCTTCGGCCGCATCGCGAGCCCGATCGCCAGCGTCGCACGACGCTGCTGCCCGCCGGACAGGGTGCGCCCGTCCCGGTCTGCCAGCGGAGTCAGCCCGACGCGGTCGAGCACCCGTTCGACGATTCGGTCGGTGTCTGGCATCCGATGCGAACGGGGGAAGAGCGCGACGTCGTCGCGGACGCAGCCCTTCAGGAACATCCGCTGCGGATGCTGCGCGAGGTACGCGGCCGTGGCCGACATCTCCCGAGCCGAGACCGACCTCGTGCTGCGTCCGTCGACGGTGACCTCGCCATCGCGCGCCACGATGATGCCGGCGAGCAGCTTCAGCAGCGTGGACTTCCCCGCTCCGTTCCCGCCGACCAGGGCGATGCGCTCGCCGCTGCGCAGCGTGGTGTCGAGTCCGTCGAGCACACGGGTGATGCCGCCCCCGACCGCTTTGTAGCCGTGTGTGAGGTTCTCGACCGTGGCGACGGCGCGCCCCGGTGCCGCGTCAGGGCGCTCGCTCGGCCGCACGGCGTCGACCGGCATCCGCCTGTCGCGCAGCAGATCGGCCGCTTCCTTCGGCGTCCGCGGAGCAGCGTCCATGCCGAGCGCACGCACGGCCCGCACCGCCTGGGGCGCCGGGATCCCGTGGGCCTCCAGCTCCTCGGTGCGCGCGAGCGCCTCGTCGATGGGAAGGTGCCAGACCGGCGTCCCGTGCGCCATCAGCACCACCGAGCGCGCGTAACGCGCCACGAACTCGGCGTGGTGCTCGATCGTGATCACCGTCACGCCGTGCTCGCGATTGAGTTCGGCGAGTCGCTCGTAGATCTCCTCGGCTCGCGCCGGATCGAGTTCGGCGACCGGCTCGTCGACGATGATGACCGATGGCTTCAGGGCGAGCGCCCCAGCGAGGGCGGTGAGGTGCGCCTGTCCGCCGGAGAGCTGCCAGATGTGCCGATCGGCGAGGAGGCCGATCCCGAGGGCGTCGAGGGCGGCATCGGTGTCTTCGGCATGCGTGGCGCGGCCGAAGTTGATCGGGCCGAACGACACGTCGTCGCGCACCGTCGGCCGGACGAGCTGGTTCTGGAAGTCCTGGTAGACGTAGCCGACCGTGGTGGACAGCTCGGACACGCTGGATGTGTACGTGTCGACCCCGTCGACCGTCACCGAGCCCGCGAACTCGCCCGACCAGTAGTGCGGGATCAGACCGTTGAAGCTCTTGCAGAGCGTGGTCTTGGCTGCGCCGTTCCCGCCCACGATCGCGACGAAGTCGCCACGCTCGATCGTGAGGTTCACGTTGCGGAGCACGTCGGCGTCCGCGCCAGGGTAGCGGAAGGACAGGTTCTCGACGACGATGACGGGGTCGTGCACGATCAGCGCACCTGCTTCTTGCTGTGGAGGCGGAACAGCACGAAGGCGACGCCGAGCGTGACGAGGATGGCTGCGACGCTCACCCACAGGAAGCCGGAGCCGTACTGGTCGAGCAGTTCCGTGTCGACGGTGCCGATCGAGATGTCCCATGCCTCGAGGAAGGCGAAGAAGAACGACGCGACGGCGAGCAGCAGAGCCACGGCGACGAACCAGCCGGCTCGGGGAGCCGCTCCCGGAATCGGCTCTCCGGGCATGCGAGGGCGCACGCCCAGCAGCGGTTCGATGCGGCCGTGCAGTGCGGGGATGAGCCACATCGCCGGAATGGCACCGAAGATGATGCCGCTGATCAGGATGTCGACGCCGAAGCCGATGCCCTCGATGGCGAGGATCGACTGGGGCAGGCCCTCCACGAACTCGGCGTCCTCCAGACCGATCCAGACCTTCGAAAGGTCGACGATCGCGGACAGCGCCTTGTCGATCACCACGACCGTGATGGCGCCGATCCAGATCTGCGCACGGGAACGGGGGTTGCGGATCAGGGTGCCGGCGACGTACAGCGCGAGGAACATCTGGATGAAGCCCTCGACCTCGGCGAGGCCGGAGAAGTCGCCCATCAGCAGGTCGGTGAAGATGATCTCGCCCAGCGGTGCGCCCAGAGCGGCCCAGAACGGGCTGAACAGCGCGACCATCGTCAGCGGGACGAACACGAAGTAGCTCACCGACACGTCGATCGGGCCGATCGAGATGTCGGGGATGATCTCGAGGATGATGTTCGACAGGCCGAACAGCGCCATCGACAGCACGAAGATCATCAGCTTCTGCGGGGTGGTGAGGTCGCCGCCCGGAGCGCCGATGCCGCGCAGAGCGCCTTCGCGTCGGTAGGTGGATTCCCGGGTGTCGGTCATGGTGGTTCTCCTTCGAGTGCGGGTCAGTCGGCTGCGACGCGGGTTGCGTCTCGGGCGGAGGTCATGAGGTCTGCGAGTTCGGCCGCGTCGTCGACCGCGTCGGTGGCGAGCCCCTCGGCCACGGCGGCGTCGATCTGCGGATCGGCCGTCGTGCCGCCGCGCACCAGCACGCGCCGCGCGATGCCGGCGTCGAGAGCGACGGCCGCATCGTTCTGCGGCTTGTCCCCGAAGAACCAGGTGCGCGCGGGGTCGGCGGCGGCGATCGCGAGCGCCTCCTGCACGATGCGCGCATCGGGCTTGCGGAACCCGATCTCGTCCGAGCAGACGTACGCCGCGATCAGGTGGTCGATGCCGTGGGCTGCGCATTCGGCGCGGACGGCGCGGCCGCTGATCGTGTTCGACACCACGACGACCGGGATGCGTCGTTCGTCGCACTGCTCGAGGAGGGAGCGGATGCCGGAGCGCAGCGTCCGCCGGCTCTTCGCGCGGCCGTAGCGGAACATCAGATCGTGCGCCTCGGCCTCCAGGAGTGCGCGAGCGCGGTCCGACAGCGCAGCGCCGACGAAGTCACGCCAGAACGTCGTGGCATCCAGCTCCCTGATACCGTCGGCCGCTGCGCGCTGGGCGGCTTTGAACGCGCGGTGCTGCACGCGACCGTCGGCGACGAGCATCCGCGCTCGGTCGCGGTCGACGCGCTCGTCCGCACCGTCGAGCAGCGCGGCGAGGTGGTCGCAGAACGCGTCGAGGAGCGCATCGTCCGGCGCAGAGGTGGAGATCACGCCGCCATGGTCGATGAGGAGGGCGGCGCCGCGCGGCTCGGTCTCATCGGACGCGGAGACCGACGCGGCGCGGGGCGCGTCGGCATCCCGCAGCGTCTCGAACAGGCCCTCAGGGGTGGGGAAGACCGCGTCGGCATCGTCCGCGATCGGAAACGGCGGGTTGTCGGTGTGCTTGCTGGCGGTGAGGATGACGGCACCGACACCCGCGCGGCGTCCAGCGACCACATCGCGGTCCTGGGTGTCGCCGACGTACCAGGCGTCGGCGGGCGCAACCCCGAGCGCGGCGGATGCGAGTTCGATCATGCGGGGGTGCGGCTTGCGCATCCCGACCTCGTCGCTGTACACCTGCACCGCGAAGGCCTCGGCCAGGCCGTGCGCGGCGAGGAGCCTCCGGTGGCTGCGGCCCGAGTGCGCGTTGCTGACGATTCCGAGCGGGATGCCTCGGCGCTGCGCCTCGGCGATGAGCGCGCGGATGCCGGGGCGCACGGTGTGATCGGACAGGGTCGTGTTCTGCTCCTCCAGCAGCTCGCCGGCCTCCGCGATGAGAAGGCTCCGGATCGGTGCGGGGAGGTCGGCGATCAGGAAATCGCCGACGACCTCGCGGTGCGTCATCTCACGCGGCTCGAGGCGGCGGCTGGAGGCGTGCTTCCAGTGCGCGAGTGCGGTGAGCCCGGCATCCAGCGACGCTCGCACGGTGCGCTGTTCGATCACGTGACCCGCGCGGGCGGCTCTCGCCACGATCGCCGCGGCGAGCTCGTCGCGGCCGCTGGGACGCTTCGACGTCTGGAACACGACGCCGCCGAAGTCCAGCAGGAGGGCGCGCGGCGCGTGGCGGAGCGCGGAGGGGATGTCGGGCACGGGAGCTCTTCTCGGTCGGGGTGGATCGGCTACGAAGTTACGAAGCGGGCGTGTACGTGCTGGTACCGCTCGATGAACGCCGGTGGAACGCTCCAGCTGGAATGTTCTGGAACGCTCCAGTCGCTGATAGGACGGCAGAGTGATGCAATCGCGCGACCGTCCGCCCACGATCCATGACGTGGCCGCTGCAGCCGGCGTCTCGAAGTCGCTCGTCTCCCTGGCCGTGCGCGGCCAGAGCGGCGTGCGGGCGGAGACCCGTGCGCGGATCCTCGACGCGGCCGACAGGCTGGGCTACCAGTCGAATCCCTGGGCGCGGTCGCTGGCGCGTGGCCGGAGCCAGACGGTCGGCGTGCTCGTCGACGATCTGCGCGGCGGCTATCACACCGACGTCGTGCACGGCGTGGAGGATGCTGCAGAGGCGGCCGGCATGTCGGTCGTGATCGTCGACGGCCGGCGCGACCGTGACGTGCTCCGCGCGCGTCTCGAGCGAATGCTCGCCCTCGGGCTCGACGGCGCGGTGATCGTGTCGGGTCAGGCGGACGCCGCCGCGATCGGCGATTTCGCCCGACGTCTCCCGCTGGTGGTCGTCGGACGCCCCGTCGATCTCCCGGCCGGCGTCGGCCAGGTGTCCAACGACGACCGCACCGGGATGCGACTCGCGGTGCACCATCTCGTGGCTCAAGGGCATCGCCGGATCGCGCACGTCTCCGGATCGCCTCGCCCCGCAGCCATCGCCCGGCGGGAGTCGTACCTCACGACCATGCGCGAGCTCGGACTGGAGGACATCACGAGGGTGCTCCCCGACCCCGCCGACCTCATCGAGGTGGTGCTGAGCGGCGGTCGCGAAGCGCCCACTGCGGTGTGCTGCGCGAATGATCGAATCGCGGTCGACGTGATCGGTCGCGCCTTCGATGCGGGGATCGCCGTGCCGGGAACGCTGAGCGTGGCCGGCTACGACGACATCGATCTCGCATCGAAGCTGCGGCCGACCCTCACCAGCGTGGATCAGCCCCGTCGGGATATGGGGGCGCTCGCCCTGCGTCAGCTCACCGACATGCTCGCCGGCGGCGATGCGCGTCATGAGGTCGCTGCCCCGAGTCTCGTGATCAGAGAGTCCACCACGGTCCGCCCTTGACGCGCCGTCGGCTCGGCGGTTGGCTGAGGCCATGGCCGAATCGAATCCGCAGAACTGGCGCGCCGCCGACACCTACCTCGCCGACCTGCTCGTGGGGTCGGACCCCACGCTGGATGCCGCCCTCGCCGCGCAGCGCGCCGCCGGCCTCCCCGACATCGAGGTGGCGCCGGTCGGCGGCAAGCTGCTGAATCTGCTCGTCCGCATCAGCGGAGCGCGCCGCGTTCTCGAAGTCGGAACGCTCGGCGGGTATTCGACGATCTGGCTGGCCCGCGGAGTCGGGCCGAACGGCAGCGTGGTCACGGTCGAGGCGGAGCCCGCCAACGCAGCAGTCGCCCGTCGGAACGTGGATGCCGCTGGAGTGGGCGAGCGGGTCGAGATCCGCATCGGCCGAGGCGCCGAAGTGCTGCCGAGTCTGGACGGCACCGAGCCGTTCGATCTCGTGTTCATCGATGCCGACAAGGAATCCAACACGATCTACCTCGACTGGGCCGCGCGGCTCGGACGGTCGGGCACCGTCGTCGTCGTGGACAACATCGGCCGCGAGGGCGAGATCGCGAACGACGACACCACGGATCCGCGCGTCGTCGGCACGCGCGACGGACTGCGGATGCTGGGGGAGGACCCCCGCTTCGACGCGACCGCTCTGCAGACCGTCGGCCTGAAGGGCTGGGACGGCGTGGCCATCGCCGTCGTGGTGTGAGACGGCTTCGGCGCCCGAGGCGCCGCGGGCTAGACTGGCGGCGGATCGACGACGCTCCACCACAACCTTTTCTCTGAGCAAGGAGCACATTCGTGGCATTGATCGAGGCTGTAGGCGCACGCGAGATTCTCGACTCGCGGGGAAACCCGACCGTCGAGGTGGAGGTGCTCCTCGATGACGGCATCGTGCAGCGCGCTGCCGTCCCCTCCGGCGCATCCACCGGTGCGTTCGAAGCATACGAACTCCGCGACGGCGACAAGAGCCGCTACGGCGGCAAGGGCGTGCTGAAGGCCGTCGAGGCTGTCCTCGACGAGCTCGGCCCTGCCATCGAGGGCGTCGAGGCGAGCGAGCAGCGCATCGTCGACGAGATCCTCATCGAGACCGACGGCACCGAGAACAAGAAGCGCGTCGGCGCCAACGCGATCCTCGGCGTGAGCCTCGCCGTCGCCAAGGCCGCGGCCGACAGCGCCGATCTCCCGCTGTTCCGCTACCTCGGCGGACCGAACGCGCACGTCCTGCCCGTTCCGCTGTTCAACGTCATCAACGGCGGCGAGCACGCCGACAACGGCATCGACATGCAGGAGTTCTTCCTCGCCCCGATCGGCGCGGAGACCTACTCCGAGGCCCTCCGCTGGGGCGTCGAGACCTACCACGTGCTCCGCAGCGAGCTGAAGGCCGCCGGCTACGCGACCGGCCTCGGCGACGAGGGCGGGTTCGCCCCCGACCTGCCCAGCAACCGCGAGGGCCTCGACTTCCTCGTCAAGGCGATCGAGAAGGCCGGCTTCACGCCCGGCACCGAGATCGCCCTCGGCCTGGACGTCGCCGCGACGGAGTTCTTCAAGGACGGCGTCTACCGTCTCGACAACAAGGACTGGGACGCCGAGGCGCTGACCGAGTACTACGTCGGCCTGGTCAACGACTTCCCGATCGTCACGATCGAGGACGCGCTCGCCGAGGATGACTGGGACAACTGGAAGCACCTCACCGACGCACTCGGCTCCAAGGTGCAGCTGGTCGGGGACGACCTGTTCGTCACCAACCCGGAGCGTCTCGCCGACGGCATCAAGCGCGGCGTCGCGAACTCGCTGCTCGTCAAGGTCAACCAGATCGGCACGCTCACCGAGACGTTCGACGCGGTGAGCCTGGCTCAGCGCTCCGGCTACACGGCCATGCTCTCGCACCGCTCCGGCGAGACCGAGGACACCACGATCGCCGACCTCGTCGTCGCGACCAACTCGGGTCAGATCAAGGCCGGTGCTCCTGCGCGCAGCGAGCGCGTCGCGAAGTACAATCAGCTTCTGCGCATCGAAGAGGAGCTCGGCGACGCCGCGGTCTTCGCCGGACGCTCCGCGTTCCCGCGTTTCACCGCGTGAGCCAGCGCACCGACTGATCAACGAGCGAAGGGGAGGCCATGTCCAGACGAGTGGCCTCCCCTTCGTCGTCCGCGCGCACGGTCGACGTGCGCGAATGGGCATCCGGCATCCGGCTGTCCGCCTTCTCGGTGATCATGCTCTCGCTCGTGGTGCTGGGAGCCTGGGTGCTCGTGCCGACGCTCGGCACCTACATCGAGCAGCGGCAGCAGATCGCCGCTCTCGAGCAGGCCGTGCAGCTCTCCCAGGAGGAGATCGCCGACCTCGAGCTCGAACAGCAGCGCTGGGAGGATCCCGCGTACATCACCACGCAGGCCCGTGAGCGGCTCTATTACGTCAAGCCGGGCGAAGTCGTCTACCTGATCGACAACGATCTGGATGCGTCGGTACTGCCCAAGGAGCAGAAACCCGTCAGCGCAGAGCTCGAGGAGAGCGCGTCGGACTGGATGCCGCAGCTGTTGCGCACGATCGCTGCGGCCGGGCTCGCGCAGACGGCCGCCGAGGGCGAGTAGAGGCTTCGTTCAGGCGCACCTCCCGTACGCTGGTGAGGTGACGACACCGCCCTTCGCCCTGCCCACCCCCGCGGAGATCGACGTGCTGTCGGCCCAGCTCGGACGCCCCGTTCGCGGGGTCGTCGGCATCGCCGCTCGCTGCGTCTGCGGCAACCCCACCGTCGTCTCCACGTCGCCGCGGCTGCCCGATGGCACGCCGTTCCCGACGTTCTACTATCTGACGCACCCGGCGGCCACGGCCGCGATGTCGACCCTCGAGGCGACGCAGGTCATGCCGGAGCTCGCCGCGCTGCTCGCGGAGGATGAGGTTGTCGCCGCCGCGTATCGTGCAGCGCACACCGCGTATCTCGAGGACCGCGCGCAGTTCGGCGACGTCGCCGAGATCGCCGGCATCTCCGCCGGCGGCATGCCGACGCGCGTGAAGTGCCTGCACGCCCTCGCCGGCCACGCGCTGGCCGCGGGGCCCGGAGTGAATCCGATCGGCGATGCCGCGTTGGCCCGCTCGAGCTGGTCGCCCGAGCGCTGCCAGTGCGAGCAGCCCGGAGCTGCGATCGCATGAGACGGCGCCGGATGCCGAGCGCGATCGCCGCACTCGCGGTGATCGCGGCATCCGTCCTGCTCACCGGCGCCGCGACGCCTCCGGCCGAAGCGCCGACTCCGTCGCCGAGCCCGTCGCCGACCGTCGAGAAGCCGATCGATCGGGTCAGAGCAGCCGAGTACTGGCTCGACGGCGCGCGCGTGCACGACGCCTGGAAGACGACGCGCGGCGAAGGCGTCACGATCGCGGTGATCGACACCGGTATCGCTCAGGGTCCCGTCGCCTTCCGGGACGCCGTCGCCGGCGGCACCGACGTCTCGGGCACGGGCGCCGATGACGGACGCACACCGGTCGGCACGATCGACATCAACCACGGCTCGTGGGTGGCTTCGCTGGCCGCAGCGCGCCCGGCGGACGACGGCACCGGCATGATCGGGGTCGCGCCGGAGGCCGACCTGCTCTCGATCTCGGTCAACTTCGGGGCATCCGCCTCCGTGCCGTTCACGGAGCAGATCGCGAACGCGATGCGCTGGGCGGTCGACAACGGCGCCGATGTCATCAATCTCTCCTTCACGACGAACACGCTGGACTGGGACCGCAGCTGGGACGACGCGTTCCTCTACGCGTTCGAGCACGACGTCGTGGTCGTGGTGGCGGCAGGGAACAGGGGCAGTGGAACGTCGATCGTCGGTGCTCCGGCGACGATCCCCGGTGTTCTCACCGTCGGCGGCGTGAACCAGCACGGCGAAGCGAGCGTCGAGGCGTCGACGCAGGGCATCACGATCGGCATCTCCGCCCCGAGCGAGGGTCTTCTCGGGGTCTCGGCCGACGGTCGGATGGCCGAGTGGGATGGCACGAGCGGCGCGGCGCCGATCGTCGCCGGCGTGGCTGCGCTGGTCAAGTCGGCGCATCCGGAGCTCAGCGCGGGGAATATCATCAACCGCATCCTGAAGACGGCGATCCCCGTCGAAGGAGTCGATCGGGTTCCCGATCCGCTGTACGGCTACGGCCTCATCGACGCGAATGCGGCCGTCACGGCGCCCGTCGCCGAGGTCGATGCCGACCCGGCGGCCGACCTGGAGGAATGGATCAGGGTGTACCGGCGGGCCGAGACGGTTCCGCAGCCGGCGCCGACGGCCGGGCCCGTCGCGGTGGACCCGCTGCCGGCCGCCGATCCGCCCAGCGAGGCCGGTTCTCCGCTTCTTCCCAGCGCTCAGACTCTGCTGTACGGTACCCTGCCGCTGATCGTGCTCACGGTCCCTGGTATCCTGGTAGCGCTAGGCGTCACCGCAGCTGCCCGGCGTATCCGATCGGCGCGCGCGAAGCGCACGCCTGCCCCCTGACAAGGAGTTCCCCCTCTGTGGCTGAGAACAGCACTGTGCCCAAGATTCTGATCGTCGGCGGTGGCTACGCGGGTTTCTACACGGCGTGGAAGCTCGAGAAGCACCTCCGCAAGGGCGAGGCCGAGGTCACCATGGTTGACCCGCTGCCCTACATGACGTACCTCCCGTTCCTGCCCGAGGTGGCGGCCGGCTCGATCGAGCCGCGACACGCGGTGGTGTCGACGCGTCGTCACCTGAAGCGCACGAACGTCGTCGCCGCCAAGGTGACCAAGATCGACCACGCGAACAAGGTCGCGACGATCACGCCGGCGGACGGCGACGCGTACGAGTACGCGTACGACCAGATCGTCGTGACCGCAGGTTCCGTGTCGCGCACGTTCCCGATTCCGGGCATCGCGGACAACGCGATCGGCATGAAGTCGATCGAAGAAGCCGTGTGGGTGCGCGACAAGCTGCTGTCGAACTTCGACCGTGCAGCCGCACTTCCGGCCGGTCCGGAGCGCGAGCGTCTGCTCACGGTGGTCGTCGTCGGTGGTGGCTTCGCCGGCATCGAGACCTTCGCGGAGCTGCGTTCCTTCGCCTCCGCGCTGCTGAAGCGCTACCCGCAGCTCACGTTCGACGAGACGCACTTCCACCTCATCGAGGCGATGGGGCGCATCATGCCCGAGGTCTCGCTGAAGACGAGCGAGTGGGTGCTGAAGGACCTCGCCAAGCGCGGGGCGAACGTGCACCTGGACACCCAGGTCACCGGCGCTGTCGACGGCAACGTCGAGCTCTCCACCGGTCAGGTCATCCCGACCGACATCATCGTGTGGACCGCCGGTGTCATGGCCAACCCCGGCGTCGTGCGCGCGGGCGACCTGCCTGTCGAGGAGCGCGGTCGCATCCGCGCCCAGGCGTCGCTACGCGTCGTCGACGCCGACGGCAACGTCGTCGAGGGCGCCTGGACCGCCGGTGACGTCTCGGCCGTCCCCGACCTCTCCGGTGGTGGTGTCGGCGGCTTCTGCGTGCCGAACGCCCAGCACGCCGTCCGTCAGGCCAAGCGCCTCGCGAAGAACCTCGTCGCCGTCCTCCGTGGTGAGGAGCCGGTCGACTACATCCACAAGAACCTCGGTGCGGTCGCGGGCCTCGGCCTCGGCACCGGTGTCTTCCAGTCCGGCAAGTTCGCGCTCACCGGCTTCCTCGCCTGGGTCGCGCACCGTGGTTACCACGGCCTCGCGATGCCGTCGTGGGAGCGCAAGTTCCGCGTGCTTTGGGGCTGGTGGAACAACCTGTGGCTCGACCGCGACATCGTGAACCTCGAGAAGGTCCAGGACCCGCGTGCGTTCTTCGAGGAGTTCGCGTCGCGCCCGCGCCCCGCGGCGGATGCTGCGCCTGCGGTGTCGGCGGCCCCTGCGAAGGCAGACGCCGCGAAGGCTCCGGCCAAGGCCGAGAAGGTGGCGGACAACGCCGCCGATGACAAGGCCGTCAACACGGCGCCAGCGAGCAAGCCCGCCGCCGAGAAGGCTGCCGCCTCGAAGTGATCGTCACGACGAAAGCCCCGTTCTCCGGAACGGGGCTTTCGTCGTCTCCGAGGAGATCCATAATCTGCTCCGGTAGCGTCGATCGTGCAAGGGGAGTACTCCCGTCTGCGGCGGTGTCGTCATTACGGACCTGAGATCAGTGTCCCGGCCCGCCGGCCCTCCGGGGCGGAGGAGACCTTGGCAGTCCGCTGACGCGGACGGTCATGGTGCCCTGAAAGCAGCTCCGCGGCCGTTCGCATCTCACGATGAAGGAACCGCTGCATGGACAAGATCTCCCGCTTGATCGGCATGGCCTCGAAGGCACTCGACAAGAACTCCGGAGCGAACCGAACCGGATCGACGGGTTCGACCGGATCGACCGACTGGGGCGGGTTGCTGCGCGGAGCAGTGGATGCCGTGCGCGGCCCCTCAGGGACGGACAATGCCGGAGCGCAGCCGCCGGCGTCGGCTTACGCGCCGCCGGCACAGGGAACGCACCCGTACGCGCCGCCGCCGGCACAGGGAAGCCGTCCGGCGTCGTCCGGCTCCGATGCGGATCGCGCAGCGATCGCGCGCTACGACTACCTGATGCAGACCGCGGATCCGCACCGCGTCGAGCAGATTCACCGGGAGGCGTTCGCCCGTCTCACGCCTGAGCAGCGCGCACACGTGGCGCAGCGCATGCAGGCCGAGTTCGGGCCGGGCGACCGGCCGGCCTCGGCATCCCCCGACGATCTCGCCCGCGCCGCGGGACGCGCGGAGGCCATGCGGCCTGGGCGCATGCGCGGGCTGCTCGCCCGTGTGGGTGGCGGGGCAGCCGGAGGCGGGGCATTCGTCGCCGGAGGCGCGGCACTCGGCGTGCTCGGCGCGGTCGCGGCCGGCTCGGTGCTCAGCGCAGCTGCGGCACCGCTGCTCGAGCAGGCGACGGCGATGGGCGTCGACTTCGCTGGACTGGCGGAGGGATTGGACGTCGAGGCGCTCGCGGGCGGTGCGGAGGGCATGCTTGGCACAGCGGGAGAGGCGGTCTCCGGTCTGGGCGAGTCCGCGTCGGACTGGGGTTCCGCATTGGGCGAGTTCGGTCTCGGGGATATCTTCGGGCGCTGATCGCTGTGCGCCACGCCGAGCCTCCGCCTGCGGGGCCCCGAGAGGTGGAAGTACCCCCGGTCGGATTCGAACCGACACTTGGGCGAGTTTAAGTCGCCTGCCTCTGCCGATTGGGCTACGGGGGCTTTCGGTTCAGCCTAACGGCGGCCGCCGGACCCGACGTCATAAGGTGGGGGAGTGCTCGATCTCATCGACGAACAGGCAGCTCCTTCCACGCGCCCGTGGGAGGATCCGGCGCGCTGGTGGCCGCAGCTCAGCGCGGCCACAGCCCACCTGCCCGCTCCCGTCGCGGTCATCGATCTCGACGCGCTGCGTCACAACGCGATGGACCTGCTGGTGCGCGCCGGCGGCATCCCGATCCGCGTCGCATCGAAGTCCGTCCGCGTCCGTGCCGTCCTCGACGCGGTGCTGCGGATCCCGGGTTACCAGGGCATCCTCGCGTTCACACTCGACGAGGCGCTCTGGCTCGCCGAGACCCACGACGACATCGTCGTCGGCTACCCGAGCGTCGATCGAACTGCGATCGCGCGCCTCGCGCAGGACGAGTCCGCGGCGTCCCGTGTGACGCTCATGGTGGACGACCCGGCGCACCTCGACCTCATCGACGCGGTCGCCGCACCGCACACGCGGGCCGAGATCCGTGTCGCGATCGATGCGGATGCGTCCTGGCGCTCTTCCACGCTCGGCCACATCGGCGTGCGTCGATCGCCCTTGTTCACCGCCGACGATGTCGCCCGCTTCGCGAGGGCGATCGTGCAGCGGGACGGATTCCGCCTCGTCGGCCTGCAGATGTACGAGGCCCAGATCGCCGGGCAGGGGGACGACGCCGGTCCGGATGCGCCGGTGATCCGCTTCGCCCAGGCGCGGTCGCGCGACGAACTGCGCGGCCGCCGTGCGGCGATCGCCGACGTCCTGCTCGACATCGCACCGCTCGAGTTCCTCAACGGCGGAGGGACCGGATCGCTCGAGTTCACCGGCAGTGACGAATCCGTCACCGAGGCGACCGCGGGCAGCGGCCTGTTGGGCGGTCACCTGTTCGACGGCTATCGCTCGTTCCAGCCGGCCCCGGCATCCGCCTTCGCCTTCGACGTCGTGCGCCGACCGACGGCCGACATCGTGACGGTCCTCGGCGGCGGCTGGATCGCCTCGGGGCCCGCTGTCGCCTCGCGGCAGCCGCGCCCGGTCTGGCCGGCCGGCCTGCACACCCTGCCCAGGGAAGCGGCCGGCGAAGTGCAGACGCCCCTGCAGGGCCGATCGGCGTCCCGGCTGCGCATCGGCGATCGTGCCTGGTTCCGGCATGCGAAGAGCGGCGAACCGGCCGAACGGATCGACGCGTACCACCTCGTCTCCGGCGACCAGGTGATCGACCAGCTGCGCACGTACCGCGGCGAGGGAAAGGCATTCCTGTGACACGACTCGGCGGCAGCTGGCAGAACTGGGCGCGTTCCGCGTCCGTCACCCCGAGCCGGGTGGAGCGCCCGCGCTCGCCCGAAGGCGTCCAGCGCGCCGTGCAGGCCGCGGCGGCGCAGAATCTCCCGATCAAGGCGGTCGGCGCCGGGCACAGCTTCACCGGCATCGCCGTCGCACCGGGCGTTCTGCTCGATCTGAGCGACCTGCAGGGTCTGGTCTCCGCGGATGCCGCGACCGGGCGCGCCACCTTCCTCGCCGGCACTCGGCTGCATCGGATTCCGGGGATGCTGGCGCCCTTCGGGCTGGCGATGGAGAACCTCGGCGACATCGATCGCCAATCGATCGCCGGGGCCGTCTCCACCGGCACCCACGGCACCGGCGCGCGCTTCGGCGGAATCGCGACGCAGGTCGTCGGCGCGGTCATGATCACCGCGGCGGGGGAGTTCCTCCAGGTGAACGAGACCGAGAACGCCGATCTCCTCCCGGCGATCGCCTTGGGCCTCGGCGCCCTCGGCATCCTCGTGGAGATCACTCTGCAGTGCGTTCCCGCCTTCGTGCTGCATGCCGTCGATGAGCCGGCGCCACTCGAGGATGTGCTCGCCACGCTCAGCGACCGCGTCGCCGCGTACGACCACTTCGAGTTCTACTGGTTCCCGCACACGGAGGTGGCGCTCACCAAGCGGCAGGAGCGGATGCCGGAGTCCACGCGGCGCCAGCCGCTGCCGGCGTTCGGACGATGGGTCGATGAGACGCTGCTGTCGAACACGGTCTATCGCGCAGTGTGCGCGACGGCGCAGGTGGTTCCCGCGATCTCTCCGCGCTTCAACCGCTTCGCCGTTCAGGTCACCGGCGATCGCGAGTACACCGATCGGTCTCACGCCGTGTTCACGCAGCGCAGAGCAGTGCGCTTCCGCGAGATGGAGTACGCGCTCCCGGCGGAGAACGTCGTCGCAGCCTTCCGAGCGGTCCGCGAGCTGATCGCCCAGCGGGGGTGGCGCATCGAGTTCCCGATCGAAGTGCGTTTCGCTGCGGAGGACGACCTCTGGATGTCGACGGCGCACGGTCGCGCGACCGGATACATCGCCGTGCACCGCTACTGGCGTGCTGATCCGACCGAGTACTTCAACGCCGTGGAGGACATCCTCGTCCAGCACGGGGGGCGCCCGCACTGGGGCAAGCTGCACACGCGAGATGCGGCGCAGCTGCGCGCGAGCTACCCGCGATTCGATGATTTCCTGGCCGTACGCGACCGCCTGGATCCCGAGCGCAGGTTCGGGAATCGACACCTCGGACGAGTGCTCGGAGACTGAGCGTCGTCCAGTCGATGCGCAGACTGCGCGACTAGGATGAAGGAAATCTGCGGAAGGGGTGGCCTCCCATGTGGGAATGGCTTGTGCCGGTACTGATCGTCGTCGGTGTCATCGTGATCGTCGGCATCTACCTGTGGGCGACCTACAACTCCCTCGTGCAGCTGAACGTGCGCGTGGACGAGGCGTGGAGCGGCATCACCGTCCAGCTCAAGCGCCGGGCCGACCTCATCCCGAATCTCATCGAATCGGTCAAAGGCTACGCCTCGCACGAGAAGGCGGTGTTCGAGAACGTCACGCGCGCCCGCGCCGAGACGCTGTCCGCATCCAGCCCCGGTGAGGCCGGGATCGCCGAGGGACACCTGCAGCAGGCGCTCAAGAGCCTGTTCGCGGTCGCCGAGGCGTACCCGCAGCTGCAGGCCAGCCAGAACTTCCTCCAGGTGCAGCATGCGCTCGTCGACACCGAGGACAAGATCCAGGCCGCGCGCCGGTTCTACAACGGCGGGGTGCGCGAACTGAACACCAAGATCAAGGTGTTCCCGAACAACCTCTTCGCGCGTGGACTCGGATTCACCGAGCGCGAATTCTTCGAGGTCGCGGACGGCACGACGATCTCCGAGCCGCCGCGCGTGCAGTTCTAGGACGTCGTCTGCCGCTCGTGCTCGTGCCGGTCTGACACGACACCGCCGATCGCTTTCAGCGCGTCGGCGATGGCATCCGTCGCGTCGCCCCATGCCGATACGGTGATGCGCTCGAGACCTTGCCATGTGGCCGCGCGGGCCAGTTCCTCGGCGATCGCCGCGGCATCCTCTGCTCGGCCGGCCGGCTCCCACCAGGCGGACTGGACGCGCAGCGCCGACACCGCGCGATCAGCCTTGAGGTCGACCCTGGCAGCGATGCGGTCGTCCACGAGCACGGGGAGCGAGTAGTAGCCGTAGCGGCGCTTGTGCGCCGGGACGTAGATCTCGATCCGGTAGTCCAGCTCGAACGCGCGCAGCGCGCGATCGCGGAACCAGACGACGGGGTCGAACGGGGTCAGCAGCGCCGTCGTCTGCACGCGTCGGGGCAGTACGGCATCCCGATGCCGCCAGGCCGACAGCGGGCGCCCTGCGCGCTCCCAGCCCCGTACGGCGACCGGGACGAGTTCACCGGCATCCACGAGCTCGGTGATGGCCCGGCGCACCCCAGGACGGTCGCGCAGCCGGTGGTAGTCGGCCAGATCGGACTCCGTCGCGACTCCAGACGATCGCGCGGCGCGGCGCACCAGTTCGCGGAAGGCGTCATCACGAGCGACCGGGCGTCCGAGCACATCGGCGGGGATGACCTGTTCGGCCAGCGCGTAGCTGCGCTCGAAACCGCGGCGGCCGCTGATCGCGACGTCGCCCGTGCGCCACAGGTGCTCCAGGGCGAGCTTCACGTCATCCCAGTCCCACCAGGTCCCGCGTTCGCGCGGCGCATCCTCGCGCAGGTCGGCGGGGCGCAGCGGCCCGCGCGCACGCAGTTCGTCCGTGACCCAGTCGATCGTGCGCTGGTTGCTGCTCAGCCAGGAGTCGGGGTCGCGTTCCCAGCGGCGCCGGAAGTCCGTCATCCGGAAGTCCCACAGCCCCCAGTCGGATGCCGCGATGAACGTCGCCTCGTGCGCGAGGTACTCGACGTAATGGGTGGTGCGGGCGTGGAAGATGCGCTCGAACAGAGCGGCCTCGTAGGGGCCGAGGCGGGAGTACAGCGGCATGTGGTGCGACCGGACGAACACGTTGACGGAGTCGATCTGCAGAACGCTCATCCGCTCCATCGCGGAGTGCACATGCCGCGCAGTGACGGTCGCCGGGCGCCGCCGGGTGAAGCCCTGCGCAGCGAGCGCGATGCGCCGGGCCTGGGTGGCGCTGAGAATCTCTGACACGTGGGTCAGCGTAGCGTCGGGGTCGGACACCGCCGCGCGTAGACTGACGGGATGACCGACGAGAAGCGCCCCCGCAAGCGGGACCTTCTGTGGGGTGCGATGCCGACCGACCGCACGGTCACCACGGATACCGACCGGGCCGTGCCGTTCGGACTGCGGGTCACCGCAGCGTACGCCTGGCGTCTGCTGCTGGTCGCGGCGGCCGCTGGCGTGATCATCTGGGTCGTCATCCAGTTGAAGCTGCTCGTCATCCCGCTGCTGATCGCGATCCTGATCTCGGCGCTGCTCTCACCGGCCGTCGGCTGGATGCTCCGGCATCGCGTACCGCGATGGCTCGCCATCGTGATCGCCATGATCGGCACGCTCGCGATCGTCGCCGGGCTGCTCTCGCTCGTGATCTGGCAGGTGTCTCGGCAGTGGGAGAAGGTGCGCGACAGCACGGCCGACTCCATCGACAGGCTGCGCCAGTACCTCATCGACGGTCCGCTGCACCTCTCGGCCGCGGAGATCCAGTCGTACATCGATCAGGCCTTCGTCTTCCTCCAGCAGCAGGTCGACCTGCTGTGGTCCGGAGCGCTCGCGATCGGCACCACCGCCGGCCATGTCGTGACGGGGGCCGTGCTGGCGCTGTTCATCCTGATCTGCCTGCTCGCCGACGGCGCGGGGATCTGGCGCTGGGCCCTCAAGATCTTCCCGCGCAGTGCGCGCCCGGCCACCGCGGCCGCGGCGCGGAACGGCTGGGACACGGTCGTCAACTACACGCGCACGCAGCTGCTGGTCGCCACGATCGACGCGATCGGCATCGGCCTCGGCGCCTTCCTGCTCGGCGTCCCGCTCGCGATTCCCGTGGCGGTCCTCGTGTTCCTCGGCGCGTTCGTGCCGATCGTCGGAGCCGTCGTGACCGGTGCTGTGGCGGTGTTCCTCGCGCTCGTCTACAACGGCCCGTGGATCGCCTTCTGGATGCTGGTGGTCGTGCTCGGCGTCCAGCAGATCGAGGGACACATCCTGCAGCCGATCCTGATGGGCTCCGCTGTCAAGGTGCACCCGCTCGCCGTCGTGCTCGTCGTCGCCGGCGGCACGATGATCGCCGGCATCCCCGGCGCCCTGTTCGCCGTGCCGCTGGCCGCATTCGTCAACGTCGTCGCCGTGACGCTCAGCAGCGGGTCGTGGCGCACCGGCGACGATCCGCACGGAGACCTGATCTGGAGTACAGTGCCGCGCGAGCGGCGACGGAGGATTCAATGAGCACAGCCCCCAGCCTGGCCGAGTTCGAAGAGGCCGCGCAGGGCCTGGCGGGTGTGATCACACACACTCCGACCCTGCCTTCGCGAGCCCTGACGGACGTCTTCGGCGCGCCCGTTCTGTTGAAGATGGAGAACCTGCAGCGCACCGGCTCGTTCAAGATCCGGGGAGCCGCCCACCGCCTGTCCGGGCTGACGGCGGAAGAGCGGGCACGCGGCGTGGTCGCGGCATCCGCGGGCAACCACGCCCAGGGCGTGGCGCTGGCGGCGCAGGCGCTGGGGATCCCCGCCACGATCTTCATGCCGCTCGGCGTTCCGGTGCCCAAACTCCTGGCGACGCGCGGATACGGCGCCGATGTCGTGCTCGAGGGCGAGACCGTGGCGACGTCGCTGCGCCTGGCCGCCGAGTTCGCGGAGCGCACCGGTGCCGTGATGATCCACCCGTTCGATCACCGCGACGTCGTGATCGGCCAGGGCACGCTCGGGCTGGAACTGCTTGAAGACGCGCCCGACCTCGACACCGTGCTCGTCGGCATCGGCGGGGGAGGGCTCATCGCCGGCATCGCGTCGGCCATCAAGGCGAAGGCGGCCGAATCCGGTCGCAAGGTTCGCATCATCGGCGTTCAGGCCGAAAACGCCGCAGCGACCGTCGCGTCTCTCGAAGTCGGTCACCGCGTGGCGATCGAGACCCGCCCGACGATCGCCGACGGCATCCTGGTCGCAGAACCGGGGGCCGTCCCGTTCGAGATCATCCAGGACCTCGTCGACGAGGTCGTCACCGTCAGCGACGATGACATCGCCCGTGCCCTGCTGGTGCTGCTCGAGCAGGCGAAGGTCGTCGTGGAGCCGGCCGGCGCCGTCGGCGTCGCCGCGATCCTGGCGGGCAAGATCCGGCCGACCGGCACGACCATGGCTGTGCTCTCCGGGGGCAACATCGATCCGCTGCTGCTGCAGCGCGTCGTGGCGCACGGTCTTGCGGCATCCGGGCGTTACCTGACGATCCGCATCCCGCTGCCCGACCGCCCCGGTCAGCTCGCGCGCGTCTCCGAGCTCGTGTCGCAGGCCGGCGCGAACGTCATGGAGGTGCTGCACACCCGGCACGGGCAGGGTCTGCAGATCAACGAGGTGGTGCTGCAGCTGAGCATCGAGACGCGGGGGGCGGAGCACACCGAGCTCACGCTCGACACGCTCCGCCAGGCCGGCTACGACCCGATGGTCGTTCCGGACTAGGCGCCGTGCCCGCTCTGGGCACGGGGAGGCGGATCAGCCGGCGTACGTCTCCACGCCGGTGATCTCGACCGAGATGGCGCGGCCGTTCGGGGCCTCGTAGCTGGTCTTCTCGCCGACCTTGAGGCCGAGGATCGCCTGGCCGAGCGGGCTGGCCTCGCTGTAGACGTCGAGGTCGCTGCCGACCGCGATCTCACGGCTGCCGAGAAGGAAGACCTCTTCGCCGCCGGCGACGACAGCAGTGACGACCGTTCCGGGCTCGACGATGCCTCGGCTGGCCGGAGCCTCGCCGACCTTGGCCGTCTTCAGCAGCTGCTCGAGCGTGCGGATGCGCGCCTCCTGCTTGCCCTGCTCGTCCTTGGCGGCGTGGTAGCCGCCGTTCTCCTTGAGGTCGCCCTCTTCGCGTGCGGCCTCGATGCGCTTCGCGATCTCCTCGCGACCGGTCGTGGCGAGATGCTCGAGCTCGGCGACGAGTCGATCGTAGGCTTCCTGCGTGAGGAACGGGACCTGAGCGTCTGCGGACACAGCGTGCTCCTTTGTTCTCGCGCCTGGCAAGGCGCACCGGGATATACCAAGACGCCCCGGCGATCGTGCCGGGGCGTCAGTTGTCTGAGGCGAGTCTATGCGACCCAGCAGGCGTTGACCAAACCCGTGGTCGCCCCGGAGACGGTCCTCACCTGCTCGGTGAAGGCCCTGCTGTGCTCTTCGGATGCGGGGATCTCGACGATCTTCCAGCCGACCACGCCGAACTCCTCATCGAGTGCTTCGATGGCGCATGCGATGTCCTTGCCGGCGACGCCGCTGACCTGGAAGCGGACCTCGACAGTGAACTGATCGGTCACTTCGAAGCCGAGGTCGTCCGAGTCGACCGTGTTCATCGACTGCGCCAGGTTCGACCACGCGAGGTACCCGACGACGACGGCCGCGAGCACGATGGCGATGATCCACGGGAGCCGGCGACTGCGGGTGCGCCCGTAACGGGCATCGAGTTCCTTGGCGGTCGTCACGGGGTGCGTCTTTCGGTCGTTAGGCTGGTCTTTACAGGTTATGCGACCTGCGCAGGAAAGGCGGCCACATGCTGGTTCTGTTCGGCTCAGAGGCTCCGATGCCGACTCCTTCGATGACGGTGAACCCGGATGATGTGACTCCCGGCTTCGTCGGGTTCGCGGCGATCGTGGTCGTGCTCATCGCCGTCGTGCTGCTGATCCTGGACATGAACCGCCGCATCCGCCGGGTCCGGTACCGCGAAGAGGTCCGCGAGGAGCTGGATGCCGAAGAGGCGGCCGCCCGCGAGAGCGAGGCCGGCGCGACGCAGGCTCAGACCGAGACCGCGCAGCGCGAGACGGGTCCGGATGCCGCGCCGGACGAGGGCGACCCGAAGTCCTGACGGACACCGGGCTCAGTGCATCGTCATCCCACCGGTGACGTTGATGCCCTGGCCCGTCATGTAGCTCGCCAGATCGCTCGCCAGGAACAGGGCGACGCCGGCGACATCCGCGGGGGTGCCCGTCCGTCCGAGCGGAACCTGCGAGCGGTCCTCCGCGGCCACCTCGTCCGCCGTCATGCCTCGGATCGCACCGCCTTCGATTCGCTCGCGATGCTTCATCGGCGTCTCGATGATGCCGGGGCAGATCGCATTGACGGTGACGCCGCGCGGCGCGAGCTCGGTCGCCATCGTCTTCGTCACTCCGAGCACCGCGTGCTTCGAGGCGACGTAGGCGGTCATGCCGCGGTAGCCGTTCTTGCCCGCCTGGGACGAGATGAAGACGATGCGGCCCGTCCGCCTCTGCTCGACCAGATGTGCGGCCACGTGCTTCGCCACCAGGAACGATCCCTTGGCATTGACGTCGAGGTTGAGGTCCCACTGCGCCGACGTGGTCTCGGTCGCGAAGCCGAGCGTCGAGGTCCCCGCCGCCGTCACGACCGTCTCGATCGTGCCGACGCGTGCGGTGATCTCTGACACGACGGCGGCCACGGCATCCTCGTCCGTCACATCCAGCCGGACGGTCCACGTTCCCTGCGGGCCGTGCTGCAGCCCTTCCGGCAACGACAGGTCGGCGCTGACGACCGTCGAGCCCTCGCTGCGGAAGGCGTCGGCGATCCCGGCACCGATGCCGCTGGCGCCTCCGGTGACGAGGACGACGCGGCCGCGGAGCTCGTCGAACACTCAGACCCCCGTGCGGGTGAACGCGTCGAGGCTGATGCCCTGCTCGAGGATGCGCTTGGACCACTCCCGCGCGCTGTGCAGGCTGTGGTCGCGGTAGTTGCCGCATTCGACGGCGGAGACGCCCGGCACGTCATCCCACTCCGCCTTCTCGGCGATGAAAGCGAGCCCAGCGGTGATCGCGGTCACGACGTCGGGGACCGACGGCTCGCCCCAGGTGATGAGGTGAAATCCCGTGCGGCATCCGAACGGAGAGATATCGATGACGCCGTCCAGATGGTCGCGCAGAACGCTGGCGAGCAGGTGCTCGATCGTGTGCAGACCCGCCGTGGGGATCTCGCCCTCGTTCGGCTGCACGAAGCGCAGGTCGAAGTTCGAGATCGCGTCGCCCTTGGGGCCGCGTTCGGTGGCGATCAGTCGCACGTACGGCGCGTGGACAGCGGTGTGATCGAGGGTGAAGCTTTCGACTTCTGCCATGGGATTCTCCTTGCTGGTGGGGTGTTTCGGATTCTACGGAAGTCGTATGCTCCCGGGGGCGCCGAGACGGTCGACGAGCTCGGCGAGACGATCGAGGGGATGGACCAGCGCGAGGCGGACGAATCCGCGGCCGCGGTCGCCGAAACCACTGCCAGGGGCGACGGCGATACCGCGTTCGGCGAGCAGACACGTCGCGAGGACGACGTCGTCGACGCCACCGGTGGCGATCCAGACGAAGAACGTCCCGTCCGCCGGACGCACGTCCCAGCCGCGTGAGCGCAGCCCGTCGACGACGAGGTCGCGCCGTTGGCGGTAGACGTCCACCAGCGCGTCGGCGGCGCTCTGATCCCCGGCCAGCGCCGCGGCCGCGGCATCCTGGGTCGCTCCGAAGATGGTGCTGAATGCCTGGGCCTGGTACCTGCGCATGATGCTGACGATCTCGGCGGACCCGGCGGCGAAGCCGATCCGCCATCCGGCCATGTTGTAGGTCTTGGACAGCGTCGAGACCTCGACGGTGCGCTCGGCGTCGACGCTGAGTGCGGACAGCGGCCGCCGCTCGAAGCCGAGCGACGAGTAGGCGAAGTCGTGGATGAACACCGCGGAGAGGCGGTGCGCCTCGATCGCGGCATGTTCGAACGTCTCCGACGTCGCGGTCGCCCCGGTGGGATTGTGCGGGTAGTTCAGCACAATGGCAGCCGCATCCTGGATATCCGCCAGCGCGGACCACTCCGGTTGATGCGCGCGTGCCGGATCGAGCGGGAGCAGACGCAGGTGCGCTCCGGCGAGAGTCGCTGCGCTCGCGTAGGCGGGATAGCCGGGATCGGGCACGACGAGAGTCGACCCTGGATCGGCGAGCCCGAGAACGGCCGCCATGAGCGCCTCGTGCGAGCCGTGGAACGCGGCAACCTGGGTCAGAGGATCGAGGTCGACTCCGTGGTCCTGACGGTAGCGCAGGGCGATGGCTTCGGCGAGAGCGGGTCGGGTCCCGTAGGCCGGGTATCCGTGATTGCCCGGTTCCGCCGCGGCATCCTGCATCGCACGCACGATGTGCGGTGGTGTGGGCAGATCGGGGTTCCCCTTGGAGACGTCGATGACGTCCACGCCGTTGGCCCTGGCTGCGGCGACCGCGGCATCCAGAGCACCGAAGAAGTTCGCCGGGAGCGCGCTGACGCGCGCGGCTGGCGCGATCGGACCGGTCACCGGCGCCGCAGCTTCCGCGCGAGGCGGGTTCCGAAGAGCTGGATCAGCTGCACGATCAGCACCAGGGTCACGACGGTGATGAGCATCGTGAACGCGTCGAATCGCTGGTACCCGTAGCTGATCGCCAGGTCGCCGATGCCACCGGCGCCGACCGTTCCCGCCATCGCGGTCGCGTCGAGCAGTCCGATGGTCGCCGTGGTGAGAGCGAGCACGAGCGATCCGCGGGCTTCGGGCAGCAGGAAACGGGTGAAGATCTGAACCGGCGTCGCGCCCATCGACTTCGCGGCTTCGACGATGCCCTCGGGGACCTCGAGCAGGGAGTTCTCCACGAGGCGGGCGATGTACGGGGACACCATGATCGTCAACGGCACCAGGGCGCCGTTGACGCCGATGGATGTGCCCATCACGAGCCGGGTGAAGGGGAGGATCGCCACGAGCAGGATGATGAACGGCAACGAGCGCACGACGTTGATGAAGGCGTTCAGCAGGAACGACACCGCCCGGTTCGGCAGGACGCCGCCCTGGCGGACCACGACGACGGCGATGCCGAGCAGGATGCCGAGGATCGATCCGATGAACAGCGCGATGCCCAGCATGTAGAGGGTCTCGCCGAGCGCTTCGAGGAAGAGCTCGGGGGTCAGGAGAGTGTCGATCATGTGCGCACCTCCTCGATGCTGACGATCCGTTCCGCCAGGTACGCGAACGCGTCGTCGCGCTGCGTCTCTGCGCCTTCGACCTGGATGATCATGTGCCCGACGGTGCGCTCCTGGATGTCGGTCATGTCGGCGTGGAGGATGTTGACCTCGAGCCCGAAATCGCGGATCAGCGCGCCGACGATCGGCGTCGTCACCTCTTCGTCCAGGAATCGCAGCCGCCAGAGAGGATGCCCGCCGACGGCGCGGAGAACGCGCTCCGGCAGCTCCTGCGGGATCACCGTTCCGACGAACGCCCTGGCGATCGGAGTGCGGGGGTGGACGAAGACGTCCATGACCGAACCCTGCTCGACGACGCGACCGCCCTCCATCACCGCGACGGCGTGGCAGAGGTCCTTGATGACGTCCATCTCGTGGGTGACCACCAGGATCGTGGTGCCGTACTGCTCGTTCACGCGGCGCAGCAGGTCGATGATCTGCAGCGTCGTCGACGGATCCAGTGCGCTGGTCGCCTCGTCGCAGAGAAGCACGGCGGGCTGTCGGATGATCGCCCGCGCGATCCCGACTCGCTGCTTCTGACCCCCGGAGAGCTGGCCTGGGTACGCCGACAACCGCCCGCCGAGCCCGACGAATTCGAGCGCTTCGGTCGCTCTGGCCTGCGCCTGCGCGCGGCCGACGCCGTCGAGACGCAGAGGCATCGCGACGTTGTCGAGCACGGTGACGGTCTCCAGCAGTTGGAACTGCTGGAAGATCATGCCCGTGCTCTTGCGCGCGGTGCGCAGCTGCGCCGTCGTGAGATTCGCGAGATCGACGCCGTCCACGTGCACGGAACCCTCGGTCGGCAGGTCGAGCGCGTTGACCAGTCGGATCAGCGTGCTCTTGCCGGCACCGCTGTGGCCGATGACTCCGAAGATCTGACCTCGGGGGATGCTGAGATCCACGCCGTCCAGCGCGACGACGGCGTCGCCGTCGCGTCCGAAGCTCCGCGACACCCCGTCGAACCGGACGGCGACGTCCAGGGGGCCGTCGCCGTGCTCCGCCGTCATCAGTCGGCCAGAGCGGCGGGGATGTTGTAGCCGTCGTACGTCTCGTCGGAGGCGAGGTACTCGGCGAACTCATCCGACTCGTACGCTGCCTTGAGCGCTTCTGCCCACTCGGCATCCGCGTTGGCCTCGTCGACCGCGACGATCACCGAGAACTCGTCGGTCAGATCCTCGAGCTCGATCGCATCGGTCAGCTTCAGGCCGCCGGAGACGATGAAGTTGCCCTGGATGACGCTGTAGTCGACGTCCTGCAGCGCGGCGACCTGCTGCGCGTTCTCCATCTCGACGAACTGGAGGTCGTTCGGGTTCTCCGTCACGTCCTGAAGGGAGGCGGTGGCCGGATCGATCGTGTCGGAGAGACCGACGAGATCGAGATCTTCGAGCAGCTTGAGGGCGCGGTACTGGTTGGACGGCTGATTGGGCACGGCGATCGTCGATCCGGTGCCGAGGTCGTCGAGGTCGGACTTCTTGCCGCCGAACAGGCCCATCGGGGGAGTCGGCACCTGGACGAGCGCGGTGTTCGTCAGGCCCTCCTGCGCATTGATCGCGTCCATGTACACGGTGTGCTGCATGATGTTGGCGTCGATCTCGCCATCGCTCACCGCGACGTTGACGATCACACCATCAGTGAAGTCGCTCGATTCGATCGTGTAGCCGTCGGCCTCGAGGATCGGCTGGATGCCCTCCTGGAACATCTCCAGGTAGGGGCCGGGGTTGAAGCCGATCGTGATGGTCGTGTTCTCGGTCTCGGTTTCCGCGGAGTCATCGGATGCCGCGCCGGCGCATCCGGCGATCAGAACAGCGGTTCCCAGCGATGCTGCCAGGGCGAGGAGACGGACGGGACGGCGCATCACAGAGACCTCCGGAGAGATGAACGGGTAGATCTCCGACGCTATCCGGGCGTCTGCACGCCAGGCGCATCGTGTTACGCAGCGTGACCGCAGCCGCGGTCGCTCAGCCGGGTAGTCCCAGAGAGGGGGAGTACGGCTGCAGCGCGATCAGCAGGCACGCGGTCCAGTGGCACAGGAAAGCGAGCACCGTGCAGACGTGGAAGATCTCGTGGAACCCGAAGCGCCCAGGCCAGGGGTTGGGCTTCTTCAGCGCGTAGACGATCGCGCCCCCGGTGTACAGCAGCCCGCCCGCGATCACGAGGATCATCATCGTGACGTTCGCACGGAGCAGATCGGGCATGTACATCACAGCCGCCCACCCGAGCAGCAGATACAGTGCGACGTACAACCACCGCGGTGCGTTGATCCAGAAGACGCGGAACAAGATGCCGAGCAGCGCACCGCTCCACACCAGAACGAGAAGGAGGACGCCCTTCTGCGGGTCGAGAGCGAGCGTCGCGAGCGGGGTGTACGTTCCGGCGATCAGCAGCAGAATGTTCGCGTGGTCGATGCGCTTCAGGACGATCTTGGTCCTCGGGCCCCAATCGAAGCGGTGATAGAGCGCCGAATTGCCGAACAGGAGCAGCGACGTGGCCATGAACACCGCCGCCGACCACTTGGCCGGTGCACCCTGCGCGAGCACGATCAGGACGACACCGGCGGCGATCGCGACCGGGAAGGTGCCGGCGTGAATCCAGCCTCGCCAGGTCGGTCTGATCTCGACATCGGCGTCGGCCGCTGCTGCATCGAGCAGCGGCAGCTGGGGGACATCCGGAGTGTTGGCTGCGCGTCGGCTCACGTGCTCACTCTAGGCCGCCGGGCATTCCGCGAGCAGTACATACCCTGGGCGATCGCACAGCGCTGAACGAGAGCGAGCACGGTAGCGTAGGGACGTGAACGCACGCGCGAGCGAGGGCCGGGGGCCGCTGTACCGGCTGTACGGTCGGCGTCTCCGCCGGCAGCTCGAAGCGGCTCCGGTTCCGCATCACGTCGCGATGATGATCGACGGCAACCGTCGCTGGGCCAGGCAGCTGGGGCTCGGGTCGCCCGCGGACGGGCATCGCGCCGGAGCGGCGAAGATGCGGGAGTTCCTGGGGTGGTGCGATGAGCTCGGCATCCCGGTCGTCTCGCTCTACCTCCTCTCCAGCGACAACCTGCTCAAGCGGGACTCGAAGGAGATCGCCGATCTCATCGAGATCATCGCCGAACTCGCCGACGCCATTTCGCGCGAGCCGAACTGGCGGGTCAAGCACGTCGGCCGCGCCGACATCCTGCCGTCCGAGCTCGCCAGGGTCCTCGCGGATGCCGAGGTGCGCACGAAGGATCACACCGGACTCCACGTCAACCTCGCGGTCGGCTACGGCGGGCGCAACGAGATCGTCGACGCGGTGCGCAGCATCATCGGCCAGCACAACGCCTCCGGAGGGACGCTCGAGGATCTCGCGGCCCAGCTGACCCCCGAGATGATCGGCGAGCACCTTTACACGACGGGGCAGCCGGATCCTGATCTCGTGATCCGCACGAGCGGCGAGCAGCGGCTGAGCGACTTCCTGCTCTGGCAGAGCGCCCACAGCGAGTTCTACTTCGTGGAGGCGCTCGGGCCGGACCTCCGCGAGATCGACTTCCTCCGCGCGATCCGCGACTACGCCGGCCGCGACCGGCGCTTCGGCCGCTGACGCGCGACACCTCCACGTGGCAGGATGAGCCGGTGAGCGCTTTCGAAGACTTCCTCGCCACGTTCGACGTGGAGCCCGGGTACCTGAACTGGGCCGCGAACGGTCCGTTGTCGCCCTCCGTGCGGGCTGAAGTGTTCGCTGACGCCGATCTGCTCGGCAGCGGGCGTCCGTCATCGCTGGCACTGGTCGCCGACCGGATCGTCCAGGCCAAGGAGACGGCCGCCGATCTGCTCGACGTCCCCGCAGGGGAACTCACCGTGCAGCCGTCAGCGACGCACGGCCTGATGCACGCGTTCTTCGGACTCGACGGTGCGGTGATCGCATCGCGTGCTGAGTTCCCGAGCATCGCGCTCACCCTGGAGCGCGCAGCGCACGCCTCGCACGGCGCGCTGGCGGCGCGCTGGATCGATCCGCTCGACGGCCACGTGACGCCGGATGCCGTCGTGGATGCGCTGGATGACGAGGTCTCCGCCCTCGCCGTGAGCCACGTCGACTTCCGCACCGGGTTCCGCGCAGACCTGGCGGCGCTGCGTGAAGCCATCGGGCCGGATCGCCTCCTGATCGTTGACGCTGTGCAGTCGTTCGGCATCGTGGAGGACGACTACGCCGTCGCCGACGTCGTGGTCGGCCATGGCTACAAGTGGCTCCGCGCTGGGCGCGGCACCGGGTTCGCCCGATTCTCCGCGGCGGCACGCGAGCGGATCACCCCGGTGCTCTCGGGCTTCGGCGGTGTCGGGGGTCCGCTTCCGGTCGACGAGCTGCCGGCCCCGGCATCCGATGCCAGCGCCTTCACCGTGAACGGACCCGATCAGCTCGCCGTCGCGCGTCTGGCCGTCGGGCTCGGCGACGTGCGGGAGGCCGGTGTCGCTCGGATCGAGGAGGCGATCGCCGAGCACGTCGACGCGATCCTCGAGATCGCGGATCGCCACGGCATCCCGGTCCGAAGCCCGAGGGACCGCGCACAGCGCGCCGGCATCGTGACCCTGGCCCCGGAGCACCCGGCGTCGCTGTCCGCGGCGCTCGTGAACGCCGGCGTCGTCGCGACGACGCGCGGTGACGCCGTGCGCGTGGCGCCGCACGCGGGAACCACAGCCGACACGCTGCGGATGCTGGATGACGCGATCGCATCCGCAGGCAACGAGAAGTTCACCAGCGCGTAACGTGCCTTTCGCGTGTCGGGTGCGTCCGATGCCTCTTCGCGGTCGTACCTTCTAGGCATCGGGCACGGTGCCCGGTCGGGTCGGCCTTCAGGTACACGACTCGTGGCCCAGGTCGACTCGAGGCAATAGCCGGGAGACAGTCCCGGGTCGGGAGTGGGTCGTGACCACACGTACAGCGCAGAAGCAGTCCCGCAACAGCACCGAGGAGCAGCCGGCAACGGATCTGCGGACCTATGTGCTCGACACCTCGGTCCTGCTGAGCGATCCGCAGGCGTTCTTCCGGTTCGCCGAGCATTCGATCGTCCTCCCGGTGGTCGTGATCACCGAGCTCGAGGGCAAGCGGAACGATCCGGAGATCGGCTATTTCGCGCGGCAGGCGCTGCGCCACCTGGACGAGCTGCGCATCGAGCACGAACGACTGGACTTCCCGGTACCCATCGGCGACGGCGGCACCTTCCGCGTCGAGCTCAACAACACCAGCGGGGACATCCTGCCCAGCGGCATCCGACTCGGCGACAACGACAGCCGCATCCTCGCGGTCGCGATGCACCTGTCGCAGGACGGTCTGGACGTCACGATCGTCTCGAAGGACCTGCCCATGCGCGTCAAGGCGGCCTCGCTCGGTCTGCAAGCGGAGGAGTACCTCGCGGAGCAGGCCGTCGACTCCGGGTGGACCGGCATCTCGACGCTGGATCTGTCCGGCGACGAGATGAGCGATCTGTATGAGAGCGAGGTCGGCACGAGCGAGCAGGCCATCGGGCTTCCCGTGAACACCGGGCTCATCATCCACTCCGAGCGCGGATCCGCACTCGGGCGCGTCACGAGCGACGGCGAGTACAAGCTCGTCCGCGGCGACCGCGAGGTCTTCGGAATGCACGGACGCTCGGCCGAGCAGCGCATCGCGATCGACCTGCTGCTGGACCCCGACGTCGGCATCGTCTCACTCGGCGGACGTGCGGGCACGGGCAAGTCCGCGCTCGCGCTGTGCGCCGGCCTGGAAGCGGTGCTCGAACGGCAGCAGCAGAAGAAGATCATCGTCTTCCGCCCGCTGTTCGCCGTCGGTGGTCAGGAGCTCGGCTACCTGCCCGGTGACCAGGGCGAGAAGATGGGCCCGTGGGGACAGGCGGTGTTCGACACGCTCGGATCCGTCGTCTCGGGCAACGTGCTGGAAGAGGTCGTGGACCGCGGACTGCTCGAGGTGCTGCCGCTGACGCACATCCGCGGCCGCTCGCTGCACGACGCGTTCGTGATCGTGGACGAGGCGCAGTCGCTCGAGCGCAACGTCCTGCTGACCGTGCTGAGCCGGATGGGCCAGAACTCCCGCGTCGTGCTCACCCACGACGTCGGACAGCGGGACAATCTGCGCGTCGGGCGCCACGACGGCGTCGCGAGCGTGATCGAGACGCTCAAGGGACACGACCTGTTCGGGCACGTGACGCTGATGCGCTCCGAGCGCTCGGCGATCGCGGCGCTCGTGACGGAGTTGCTGGAGGGCGGCGAGCTCAGCTGACGCCGGGCGGAAACGACGGATGCCGCGGCCCTGAGGTCGCGGCATCCGTCGTGTGCGGGCTCAGCCCGGGTGGGTCATCGAGAGCAGATCGAGCTTCTCGTCCAGCTGCTGCTCGGTGAGCTCCCCGCGCTCGACGTAGCCGAGGTCGATCACGGCATCGCGCACCGTGATCCCCTTCGCGACCGCGTGCTTGGCGATCTTGGCGGCGGCCTCGTAGCCGATGAGCTTGTTCAGCGGCGTCACGATCGACGGGCTCATGCCCGCGAACGCGGCCGCACGGTCGAGGTTCGCCTGCAGGCCGTCGATCGTCTTGTCGGCGAGCACGCGGGACGCGTTCGCGAGCAGGCGGATCGACTCGAGCAGCGCCGTGCCCATGACAGGGATCGCCACGTTGAGCTCGAAGGCACCGGAGGCGCCGGCCCACGCGACCGTCGCGTCGTTGCCGATCACACGCGCGCAGACCATCAGCACGGCCTCGGGCACGACCGGGTTGACCTTGCCGGGCATGATGGACGAACCGGGCTGCAGGTCGGGGATGTGCAGTTCGCCGAGCCCCGTGTTCGGGCCGGAACCCATCCAGCGCAGGTCGTTGTTGATCTTCGTCAGCGACACCGCGATCGTGCGCAGCGCACCGGATGCCTCGACGAGGCCGTCCCGGTTGGCCTGCGCCTCGAAGTGATCCTTCGCCTCGGTGATCGGAAGCTCGGTCTCGGCTGCGAGCAGCGCGATGACCTTCTGCGGGAATCCGAGCGGCGTGTTGATGCCGGTCCCGGTGGCGGTGCCGCCCAGCGGCACCTCGGCGACACGGGGGAGGGCGGACTGCACGCGCTCGATGCCGAGCCGCACCTGACGCGCGTATCCGCCGAACTCCTGGCCGAGGGTGACCGGCGTCGCATCCATGAGGTGGGTGCGACCGGACTTGACCGCGTCCTTCCACAGCTCCGCCTTCGCCTCGAGTGCGACGGCGAGGTGGTCGAGCGAGGGGATGAGCGTGTCGATCAGCGCCTGCGTGACGGCGATGTGCACCGAGGTCGGGAAGACGTCGTTCGACGACTGCGACGCGTTCACGTGGTCGTTCGGGTGCACGGCCGAACCGAGGATGCCCGTGGCGAGGGTGGCGAGCACCTCGTTCATGTTCATGTTCGAGGACGTGCCGGAGCCGGTCTGGTACGTGTCGACCGGGAACTCGCCGTCGTGCGCGCCGGAGGCCACCTGGTCGGCGGCGGCGGCGATCGCGTCGGCGATCGCCGCGTCGAGGGTGCCGAGCTCCTTGTTCGCCAGTGCGGCGGCCTTCTTGATCCGGGCGAGCGCGGCGATCTGCGTGGACTCCAGGCCCTTGCCCGAGATCGGGAAGTTCTCCACCGCGCGCTGCGTCTGCGCGCCGTAGAGCGCGTTCACGGGCACGCGGACTTCGCCCATCGTGTCGTGCTCGATGCGGTAATCCGGCGCGTTGTCGCCGCTGCGCTGGTGCGATTCGGTCACTTCGATTCCTCCTGGTTCGCGGAAGCGCCTGTGCTCCCGGTGTCGATGCCCACCGTGATGACGGGCACGGCCGTGCCCTCGGCGAGGCGGTAGTTCGCGCCGATGATGCCGAGGCGTCCCTCGGCCACCGCGTCGCTGATCAGCTCGGACGACTGCAGCAGGTTCGCCACGGTGTTGCGCAGGTGCTCGCGTCCGACGAGCTCGGCGTCGATGTCGGCCGGCTCTGCGCCGCCGTGCTCGGCGAGCACCTTGCGGGCCGCGGGGATGATCGGCGCGATGAGCTTCCAGATGTGCGGGGGAAGCGGTGCCGCGTCGATCGCGGTTCCGTCGATCGCGGCCTTCACTGCGCCGCACGAGTCGTGCGCGAGCACGACGATCAGCGGAACCTTCAGCACCTCCACTGCGTACTCGAGGCTTCCTACGATGGACTCGCCGATGACCTGGCCGGCGTTGCGGACCACGAACAGGTCGCCCAGTCCGAGATCGAAGATGATCTCGGCGGAGAGCCGCGAATCCGAGCATCCGAACAGGGTCGCGATCGGGCTCTGCCCGTCCGCGAGCTCGTGGCGCTTCTCGACATTCTGGTTCGGATGCTGCGGTTCACCGTCGACGAAGCGACGGTTTCCCTCCCGCATCTCCTGCCAGGCCTGGTTCGGGGTCAACACGGTCATTCGGCCTCCTCGGCGGCGGTGATCTGAGAATCCAGGGTTTGGGCGAACTCGGCCATCGAGTCCGCCGAACGTGAGCCGAACAGCAGAAGGTAGTCGTCGCCGGCCTGCGTGCCCAGCGCGTACGTGACGTTGGCTGATCCGCGGTCGCCGATGTCGTACACATCCCATTCGCGGCCGTCGATCGTCATGCTCGAGGTCGGAGCGAAGCCGTCGAGCATCTGCGGCGCCCAGGAGGCGTCGGCGTCGAAGGCCTGGGCGATGCGGATGAACCCGCGCTCCTCCTCGTCGGCCGGAGCGATCGTCATGTTCCAGACGACGGTGGCCCCGCCGTCGAGCTGCGCGACGTTCACGCGCCAGAAGTCGTCCAGCTCGGGCACGATGACGGGGCTCTGCATGGTCGATTCGACGTCGGCCGCGATCCGGTCGACGTCGATCGCCGCGGCCGGAGTCGGCTCGCCGCGCGGGACAGCGAACACGATGACGGCGACGACCGCGACGGTCAGGATCAGCGCGGCGATCAGGTGGCGGAAGGTCTGACTGGAGCGGTAGGCCTGGCTGGAGGCGGCTTTGCGCGCCGCCGTCTCATCCGGCGTCTCCGGCCGTCCGAGCTCGGCGACGATGGGCGCTGCGGGCTTGCGGCTCACGACTCGTCCTCGTCGGATGCCGCGGTGCGCGCCGCGTCCAGACGGCGCTTCGCGCCGAGGAGCCACTCCTCGCAGCGGGCGGCAAGAGCCTCGCCGCGCTCCCACAGTGCGAGGGACTGCTCGAGCGTCGGCGCACCCTGTTCGAGCTCGGCGACGACGCGGACGAGCTCATCGCGCGCGGCCTCGAACGACAGCGTTTCCACAGGGGTGTCGGTCGGCGCAGTCACGCCTTCCATCCTACGTCGTCGGTCGACACGCGCCGATTCAGGCGCCTTCCGCGATCTCGCCCTCGGAGCGCATCGCCACCGACCCGCGGTCGACCGTGAGAGTCACGGCGGTCCCGGCCGGAGCATCCGCGGCATCGCGCAGGATCACGCCGCCATCGAGGTGAGCGATCGCATAGCCGCGAGCGAGCGTGGCTGCGGGCGACAGCGCCCGCAGCGACGCTCGGAGCTCGGCAGTCCGGCGCCCGGCGTCGTCCACGCGGCGCGCGACGATGTCGCGGCCGCGGGCGGCGAGCAGCAGCACCTCCTGGGCGCGGGCGTCGATGATGTGATCGGGGGAGCGCAGCACCGGCCGCGAGCGGAGCTGATCCAGCTGCGCGATGTCATGCGAGACACGCTGCGTCAGCCGGCTGGTCGCCCGCGAGCGCAGCTGCGCGATCAGCGCACGCTGCTCTCCGACATCCGGCACGACGCGCTTGGCGGCGTCGGTGGGTGTGGAGGCGCGGAGGTCCGCGACGTCGTCGAGCAGCGGACGATCGTTCTCATGGCCGATCGCAGAGACGATCGGGGTGGATGCCGCGGCCACCGCGCGAACGAGCCGCTCGTCGCTGAACCCGAGCAGGGTCTGCGGGTCGCCTCCACCGCGGGCGATGATGATCACGTCGACGTCGGGGTCGGCATCCAGCTTCGCCAGGGCGGCGAGCGTGTCGGGCACGCACCGGTCGCCCTGCACCGCGGCGTGCTCGGTACGGAACCGCACGGCGGGCCAGCGCAGCTCCGCGTTGCGGTGCACGTCCTTCTCGGCATCCGATCGCTCGCCGGTGATCAGACCGATGACGTGGGGGAGGAACGGCAGGGGCCGCTTGCGGGAGCCGTCGAACAGCCCCTCCTGGCGCAGTTGCGCTCGCAGCTTCTCGAGGCGCTCGAGCTGATCCCCGAGACCGACATGCTTCATCGCCGACACCGTGAAGCTGAAATCTCCGGCCTTGATGAAGTAGTCCGCCTTGACTGCGGCGACGACGTGGTCGCCGACACCGAGGTCATCCGGGATGCGGCCGCGCACACTCGACCAGATCCGCAGGGAGATCTGCGCATCCGAACGCGTGTCCTTGAGTCGCGCGAAGACGTTGCCTGCCCGCATGTTCCACGACGTGATCTCGCCTTCCACCCACACGGTGTTCCAGCGGGCGATGAAATCGCGGATTGTCGTGTTGAGTCGCGCGACGGAGGTCGGAGTATCGGCCGTGGAGTCCTTGGGAGCCACCGCGTCCGCTGGGGGAGCCTCGCCGGCGACGGGCTCGGCCTCGAAGACGGTCATCCTGCTCCTCCTGTCGGCGGCTCGCCCAGCCTCGTCCCATCCACCCGGCCGTAGAATCGAGGGGTGAGCCAGACAGCCGTGCCCCTTTCCATGCCGCGTATCCCGCGAGCGCGGCGCGCCGCGCTCCAGGATAACCCGGTCGACGGACACAAGCGGGTGCTCCTCGCCGCTCCGCGCGGGTACTGCGCCGGTGTCGACCGCGCGGTGGTCGCCGTCGAGAAGGCGCTCGAGCGCTACGGCGCTCCGGTGTACGTGCGCAAGCAGATCGTGCACAACATCCACGTCGTGACCGAGCTCGAGGACAAGGGCGCGATCTTCGTCGACGAGGTCGACGAGGTTCCCGAGGGCGCACACGTGGTCTTCAGCGCGCACGGGGTGTCCCCGGCCGTCGTGAACGAGGCATCCGAGCGCGGCCTGCACGCGATCGACGCGACCTGCCCGCTGGTGACGAAGGTGCACCGCGAAGCCGTGCGCTTCGCCAAGAACGACTACGAGATCCTGCTCATCGGCCACGAAGGGCACGAGGAGGTCGAGGGCACGGCGGGTGAGGCTCCCGACCACGTCACCGTCGTGAACTCCCCGGAAGAGGCGGAGACCGTCGCGGTGCGCGACCCGTCGAAGGTCGTCTGGCTGTCGCAGACGACGCTGTCCGTCGACGAGACCATGGAGACGGTCAACCGGCTGCGCACGCGCTTCCCCGAGCTGCAGAATCCGCCGTCCGACGACATCTGCTACGCCACCCAGAACCGACAGGTCGCGATCAAGAAGGTCGCCGCCGAGGCGGAGCTCGTGATCGTCGTCGGCTCGGCGAACTCCTCCAACAGCGTCCGCCTCGTCGAAGTCGCTCTGGAGTATGGCGCCAAGGCGGCGTACCGTGTGGACTACGCCGACGAGGTGAAGCAGGAATGGCTCGACGGCGTGGCGACTGTGGGGGTCACCAGCGGTGCTTCCGTCCCGGAGGTGCTCGTCCAGGAAGTCCTCGAGGCCCTGAACGGGGCCGGTTACGCAGACGTTCAGGAAGTGCGCACCGCTGAGGAGGATCTGATGTTCTCCCTTCCCAAGGAACTGCGGCATGATGCCGTGGGGCAGCGTGACGCGCGCGCTCTCGGCGGTCGCACCGCGGACGGCGGCCCGAGTCGGTGAATACGCGTGAGTCCGAGCCCACGCTGATCGGATCGGTTCAGCGCGCGCTCCGGCTGGTGGACATCGTCGCGAACGCGCCCCGGCCGCTGCCGACCAAGATGCTCGCGCAGGCCACCGGACTCACTCTCGGCACGACCTACAACCTCGTCCGCACGCTGATCCATGAGGGATACCTGTCCGCGGAGCCGGACGGTCTCGTCCTCGGCGACCGGTTCCCCTCGCTGCAGAGCCCAGCCGACTCCCGCGGGGTGTTCCTGGCGCGCGTGCGCCAGGCGCTGCGGGAGGTGACCGATCAGATCGGTGCGACCGCTTATCTCAGCCGGTTCGACGACGGCGAGATGCATCTGGTCGACATCGTGGATGCTGCGCACAACCCGCGCGTGGAGCTCTGGGTCGGGTTGCAGTCGAGCGCGCACGCGACCGCGCTCGGCAAGCGGATCCTGGCCGACCTCTCCGAAGAGGAACGACTCGACTACCTCGCGAGGCACCGGCTTGAAGAGCTCACCCCGAGGACGATCAGCGATCGGCGGACATTGCTGACGCAGTTGGAGCACTCTCCGGCATGGACCGTGGATGACGAGGAGTACGCGATCGGCAGCACCTGCGTCGCGGTTCCCGTCGTCGCCCCGAACATCACCGCATCACTGGCGGTCTCGCTGCCCGCCGCGCGTGCCGTCGTCGACCGGACGCTCGTGACGGACTTGCAGAACGCCGCGCGGAGGCTGTCGCTGCAGCTCGGGGCCGACGCGCTGGACGACTGAGCCCGCCCCGGCGGCGTTTCAGCATCTGAACACAGAGGGGTGGACCCGTGCCCCTTCGCTTCCTACGATGGGAATCGTAGACGTCTGTCCAACGGCGCTACAGGTGCCAGAGCGTCCCCAGCGCTCGGTGCTTTCGGCGAAGAGCGTCCCCAGCGCTCTCGTCAGCGGCCCCGGGGTGTCCCCACACCACCGGGGCCGTCGCTTTCCGGGTGCGATCCTGGGAGCCGCGCTGATCGCGACTGACTAGCATGGCGAGATGAGCGACCAGCGCACCCCGGCCCCGCGGCCCCAGTACGGCGAGTACGCGACGCCGGAGGAGCAGCGCCGTCTCGCAGGCCTTCCCGAACCGGATGCCGTGCCCGTCGTGTCGGAGCAGCCAGTGCCACAGGCAATGCCCGCGGCGCCAGCAGCACCCGCTCGCCAGGGGAACGCCGACCGCATCGTCACGATCGCGCTGCTCGCCTACGGTCTCGTCAACGTCGTGATGTCAGCCATCTCGTATCTCGATCTGCCGACGGTCCTGCAGCAGAGCATGGACATCCTCGGCATCGAGGGCGACTTCACGAACTTCGCATCAGCGCGGCTCTGGGGCGGCATCGCCGCCGTGGTCCTGGTGATCGGCTACGCGCTCACGGTGCTCGTCGCCTTCCGCCGGCTGCGCGTCGCGAAGCGGTCGTGGTGGGTGCCGCTCGTCGGCGCGGTCGTGACCATGATCCTCGTCACGATCTGCATCATGATCCCGATGATCGGCGACCCGACCTTCGCCGCATACCTTCAGACCGGCGGAATCGGCTAGCCAGAGGCTCAGTCGCGCGATCTGATGTGCGCGTCCGGGCCGGGGAACAGGACGCCTTCGTGGCCGTCATCCCAGCGCACCAGGTACGGCGGGGCGCCGTCGTCGCCGTGGACCTCGACGATGATTCCCTCTCGCCGGGGGCTCGAGTCCGTGCGCCCCTCGACGATCAGGTGATCTCCGGGTTGTGCATGCATCATCCCCCACCTCACTTCGCCATGGCTGCTCTTCCACGATCCTCCGCATGCCCGGTCGTGCGCAAGCGGGGCACGGGTACTGTCGAAGACGTGCCTCATCATTACTTCGGAGTTCGCGTCTCGTATGCCTCGGTCGATCGCAGCGACGGATCGGATCCGCGTGCCGCTGCGCGGAGCGTGCTGTCGAACCTGCGCGTGCTCGCCGCCGTGCGGGACGCGGCAGCTCCCTGGCTCGCACAGGGGGAAGCGCTGCTCGTGATCCCGCTCACAGATGACGGCGAGGTGCTCACGCTGACCGACCAGGACACCATCGCGACGACTCTGACGGCCGATGCGCTGCGGGCGGCGTTCGCGGATGCCGGGTTGACCCTTGGCTTCGCCACCGACGCTCCGGCAGCGGGGATTCCCGCCGATTTCGAGGAGTTCGAGGCCGAGTTCGCGGGCACCTCGGACGACGTCGAGGATGCGGTGCTCGCCGACGGCCCTGACGCGTTCGAGCCGACTCCGGTCGAGGTGGCCGCGTTCTCGCATCGCGGGCCCGCTGTGGCACGCCTTCTCGCTGAGGCGAACCGGACGACCGTCGTGCACGTCGAGGACGGCACATGGTCGCTGCAGCGCTTCCGGACGGCGGATCCGACGGCGGGCTGGGTGTCGACGAGCGCCGAGCTTCCCGTGATCGAGGTCAATCGCACCGAAGCCGGTGACACCTGGATCGAGGTGACGGCGGGATCCGGAACGGTGCCGTTCTGGCCGGACGCCGAGCGCGACACGCAGCCGGTGCTGGATCCCGACGCGATCACGGTGCCAGCGACGGCCGAGGTGTACCGCCGCCTGCTGACCGAGGGAGACGGCGGTCGCGACGAGTTGACCGAGCTCGCGGCCCTCACATCCCTGGACGTCGAAGCCGCCCATCGCGCGCTGATCGCCGAGGCGCTCGGCGGCGTCGTCGGCACCGAGGAGCGTCGTCGCGCGTTCCTTGCCGCCTTCGGGATCCCCGATGCACTGATCCGCCGGGCCTTCGACGGTGCGGATGAGCCGGCAGAGCGGCGATTCGCGCCGGTGGGCTGGCCCGCAGCGATCTGGAACACGCTGGTCGCCGGCGTCGGAGAGCTCGCTCCGGTGACGCGCAGGAACGCGTTCTACCAGCGGGCGGCCGCGGCAGTGCGACGACGACCCGTGCTCGGTCTCGCCCTCTCCGTCGGTGAGCTCGCCTTCGGGCTGTGGGCCACCGGCGGCTTCCGCGGTGCCGCGAAGGGCGTGGGGCTCCTGGCGATCCTCGATGCGATCGGCGGCATCGCCGTCTGGATCACGCGGCTGCTCCGCCGCTGAAGGGCCGACACGCGACGAAGCCCGACGCACGCAGCGCCGGGCCCCACGACAGCTCCGGATCAGCGGGCGTTGCCGTTGTTGACGTGGTGGTCGCCCCCGCCGCGGTGGCCGTCGGCTCCGGGGCCGCGTCCGTCGGTTCCGGGCTCGACGTGGTTCGTACGGGTGTGCACGATGTCGTAGTAGACGCTCGTGTCCGCGGCATCCGGGGACACCCGACGTTCTTGGTGAGCTCCGTGATCGGGACGACGCGCTGGAACAGCACATTGCCCGCGGCATCCTTCGCGTTGATCCAGCGCTCGGAACCGTCGGGCGTCACCGTCCAGTCGCCCTGCAGCTTGGGGCTGTCGTCGAGGTTGTACATCGTGTAGGTGCCGTAGGCGTCGAAGTACGCCCAGCCGACGAAGTTCGACACCGCAGCGTCATCGAGGGCGACGCGGTCGCCGTCCTGGTCGAACGCCCGCGTCGTCTTCCACGGCGTCGAGGCGAGGACGTCGGAGGGCGTCTGCGCCATCCGAACGGAGGCGACGGATGCCGAGGCGGTCGGCACCGCAACTGCGGCCGTCGTGGGGACGATGGCGCCTGTGGCGAGGGCGACTGCGGAAGCGGCGATGACCGAACGGCGGGCGAAGGAAGTGGTGATGTTCATGCGTTCCACGCTACGAATCGCGCCAGGTGCGGCACATCATCCGATCAGCTATCGCTGAGTGCCAGGGTGGCCGACATCGTCGAACGCAGAATGCCCCGGCCGATCGGCCGGGGCATTCGCAGTTGTGCAGACGCAGCGAGTCGTCAGCTCTGGGACTGTCCGTGGCTGCCGAGCTGGCGGGTCGACTCGACGACGCGAGCGGCCATCGCGGACTCCGCGACCTTGCCCCACGCGCGCGGGTCGTACAGCTTCTTGTTGCCGACCTCGCCGTCAACCTTCAGGACGCCGTCGTAGTTCTTGAACATGTAGTCGGCGATCGCGCGGGTGTACGCGTACTGGGTGTCGGTGTCGATGTTCATCTTGATGACGCCGTTGGCGACCGCGAGCGCGATCTCTTCGTCGGTCGAGCCGGAGCCGCCGTGGAAGACGAGGTCCAGGGGCTTCGGGCCCGTGCTGTACTTCGCCGCGACCTCGGCCTGGATCTCGCCGAGCAGTTCAGGACGCAGCTTCACGCCGCCGGGCTTGTAGACGCCGTGGACGTTGCCGAACGTGAGGGCGGCGATGTAGCGGCCCTGCTCGCCGAGGCCGAGCGCCTGGACGGCTGCGTCGACATCCGCGAATGTCGTGTAGAGCGCGTCGTTGGATCCTTCGTGCGCGACGCCGTCCTCTTCGCCGCCGACGACGCCGATCTCGACCTCGAGGATGGCGTTGATGTTCTTCATGCGGGGGAGCAGGTCCTTCGCGATCTCGATGTTCTCCGCGAGGGGAACAGCCGAGCCGTCCCACATGTGGGACTGGAAGATCGGGTTGCGACCGGCCTTGACCTCTTCCTCGGATGCCGCGATCAGCGGCTCGACGAAGCCGGCGAGGGCGTCCTTGGGGCAGTGGTCGGTGTGCAGCGCGACGGTGACCGGGTAGTTCTTCGCGACCTCGGTCGCGTAGCGGGCGAAGGCGAGGGCGCCGGTGGCGCGGGCCTTGACGGTGTGACCGGCGAAGTAGTCGGCGCCGCCCGTGGTGACCTGGATGATGCCGTCGGATCCGGCTTCGGTCAGGCCCTGGAGGACAGAGTTGATGGTCTGCGAGCTGGAGACGTTGAACGCCGGATACGCGAAGCCGCCGGCCTTCGCGCGGTCGAGCATTTCTGCGTACTGGTCCGGGGTGGCGACGGGCATGAGAACTCCTGCGATAGATGAGGCCGGGACAGCAGTCACTCTATCGTCGGACGCTCCGGATGCCGTTGCCGGCGTCGCTCCGCGAGGAGCTGGCCTTCACTGACGTTAAGAATCGGGATTCCTTCGTGTTGCTAGCGGTGAAACTCCTGTCTTTTCGGACGATCCGCTGGATAGGCTGACCGCATGGTGAGTCTGACGGCCGATCTGAGCCCCCTGCGTCCCGACCGAAACCTCGCGCTGGAGCTCGTGCGTGCGACCGAAGCCGCGGCGATCCGCGCTGTGCCCTTCATCGGGCGCGGTGCGAAGGAAGCGGCAGACGGTGCCGCGGTCGACGCGATGCGCGCGTTCCTCGGAACCGTCGACTTCAAGGGCCGGGTCGTGATCGGCGAGGGCGAGAAGGACAACGCGCCGATGCTGTTCAACGGCGAGGTCGTCGGCACGGGCCGGGGCCCCGAGTGCGACATCGCGGTCGACCCGATCGACGGCACGTCGCTGACGGCTGCCGGGCGTCAGAACGCACTGTCGGTGATCGCCGTCTCCGATGGCGGAACGATGCTCGATGCCTCCAGCGTCTTCTACATGGACAAGCTCGTGACGGGCCCCGCGGGCGTCGGCGTCGTCGACATCCGGCTTCCGATCGGGGAGAACATCCGGCTGCTGTCGAAGGCGCTGGGCAAGCCGGTCGATGAGATCGTGGTCTCGGTGCTGAACAGGCCGCGTCACGAGCAACTGATCCAAGAGATCCGGGATGCCGGGGCCGGCACGCGTCTCATGAGCGACGGCGACGTCGCCGGTGGCATCAACGCGGCGCGGCACGGGGCGCGCACCGACATGTGCGTCGGCGTCGGCGGCAGCCCGGAGGGCATCGTGACCGCCTGCGCCATCAAGGCGCTCGGCGGCCACATCCAGGGTCGGCTCTGGCCGCGCGATGACGAGGAGCGTCAGCGAGGCATCGATGCCGGGCTCGAGATGGACAAGGTCTACGAGGCCGACGATCTGGTGCGCGGCAAGAACACGATCTTCGTTGCGACGGGCGTCACCGACGGCCAACTGGTCGCGGGTGTCCGCCGTGAAGCGGGCTACGTCTACACGGAGTCGGTCGTGCTGCGCGGAGCATCGGGAACGCTGCGTCGCATCGCGAGCGAGCACCTCGTCTCGAAGTGGCTCTGATGCTCTGATCGTCCTGCGGTGATGTCATCGTTATCGACCCGGTACGGCGCTCGCGCGTCGTCGCGTCCGGATTTCTCAGCGGAGCCTGGCAGAATGGTGCCGGATCTGCTGGCGCTCCTCGACCGAGGAATGCCAGGGAGAGGACGAGCGATGAGCATGCAGCACACCGGCAGTGAGAAGGCCGCGCCGAAGGTGGTCACCACCGCGACCGGCCGCATCCTGCGTGTGAACGCGGACGGCACCCTCGGGTCGAGCACGCAGGACGGACCGGCGTCTGCTCAGACAGTCGCCGCCGCACGCAGCGGTATCGCTCAGGACCCGGCGCGTCGTGCTGATGTGCTGTTCCGCGTCCGGCGCGAGGCGGGCCACGAACTCAGCGCATGGTGGATGATCGGCGCTTTCGTCGTGACATCCGGCCTCGTCATCGCCCTGCTCAGCTGGGTTCCCGGCGGCGCGTGACACGCGTTCCCTGAGCCGGTTAGCTCTCCGCCGCGGCATCCCTATGGGTATCGCCGAGCCGGATGCGGAGATTGCCGACGTCCGCCTGCAGGGCTGGCGACGTCGATGAACCCTCGCCGTCGGCCACACCGTCGATCAGTTCCGGTGCGGTGAACCTGCGTCCGGTCGCGAGGATCGTCGCCGGCGTCGAATCGAGCGCAGCTGTATCGATGCCGGGGAACTGGCGCGCCGTCGCCAGCACGCGGCTCTCGAGCGAACCGGCGAATCGGTTGTAGCTCTCGACCGTTCGCTCGAGCGCGCGGCGCAGATCGTCGGCGTGACCGGCGAGCGTGCCGAGGCGCTCGTACAACTGGGTGCCGAGGGCGAGGAGTGTCCGCGCCTCCGTCGACACCTCCTGCTGGGTCCACGTGTACGCGACGGTCTTGAGCACGGCCCAGAGGTTCACCGGCGACGCCAGGGCCACGCGCTTGCCGAAGGCGTAGTCGAGCAGGGTCGCGTCCTCGTCGATCGCCGCCGCCAGCAGCGATTCGTTCGGGAGAAAGCAGATGACGAACTCGGGGCTGGAGTCCAGCCCCGACCAGTACGCCTTCTTCGCCAGCGCATCGATGTGTGCGCGCACGGCCTTCACGTGCTTCTGCATGAGGGCGCGACGTGCCGCCTCGTCCTTCTCACCGATCCCGAGGGCGCTGGCCTCGAGATACGCGTCGAGGGGGACCTTCGCATCCACGGCGATCGACGCACCGCCGGCGAGACGGATCACCATATCCGGTCGGCCCTGACCGCGATCGGAGAAGATCGTGGACTGCAGGTCGAAGTCGACGTGCCGGGTGAGACCCGCGGCCTCGACGACGCGTCGCAGCTGAGTCTCGCCCCAGACGCCGCGCGTGGCTGTGGAGCGCAACGCACCGGCCAGTGACTCGGTGGTCGCGCGCAGCGCCTCATCCGACTCCTGCGCGCGCCGCAGCTGCTCGGCGAGCGACCCGAACTGAGCATGCCGCTCCTGCTCGAGCGAGGAGACCTTCTGCTGCATGTGCTGCAGGCTTTCGCGCACCGGAGCGAGCGCGGTCAGCACGGCGTTCTGATGCTCGACGCGCGTGGCCTCGGCGGCCTGCTGCGCGCGGGCGTGCTCCACGGCATCCCGATACAGGTCGTACTGCCGGTCGCGGTCGTCACGCGCCGCAGCGAGCTCGGCCTGGATCCGTGCCAGCGTCGCGGCACCGCGCGAGGCGCGGGCGTACCACCCCGCCGCAGCCCCGGCGGCGAGGGCGACGATCACGAGGAGAACGGTGAGTGCATCCATGACTTCAGTGTGCGCGTGGCCTCCGACATCGGTCGGATGCGCGCCGTAGAGCCGGCGCGAGTGCACGGGATCGCGTCGAGTGCATGGCCTGCGCCCGCACGCAGGCCGTGCACTCGGCAGCATGTCGTGCATTCGGTGACGGCCCGCCGGGCGAAGCGTCGGGGCGCGGGCGCCGCGCCGACCGCCGGTGCACGGGATCCGCGCCCGGTCGGGCTCAGGCGACGGCGCGCTCGAGATCCGGAGCGCTCACCCGCACGTGCAGCGCGTCGGCCAGGGCATCCACGTCGGCCGCGCCGTGTCGACGGGCGGCATCGATGACGATCTGCGCGCATGCGCGCGCGTCGGCGAGGGCGTCGTGGTGCGAGAATTCGGCGAATCCGGCGGCCGCGGCGGCTTTGGGCAGCCGGTACGAGTCGAGCTGGTATGTCTTGCGGGCCACCTGCAGGCTGCACAGCGATCGGTACGGCGGGCACTCCAGCCCGGTCGCCGCCGAGGCCTTGCGCAGCACGTTGAGGTCGAACCCGGCGTTGTGCGCGACAAGCACGTCCGCACCGGCGAAATCGCAGAGGCGATCGAACTGCTCAGGCCACGTCGCGGCATCCGCGACATCCTCCGGACGGATCCCGTGGATGCGGACGTTCCACTCCTGGAAGTCGTCGTGCCCCGCGGGCGGACGGATCAGCCAGCCCGTCATCGCGACGACCTCGCCGCCGCGCACACGCACGAGCCCGACGGAGCACGCGGAGGCGGGGCTGGAGTTCGCGGTCTCGAAGTCGATCGCAGTGAAATCCAGTGGCACGGATTCACTGTCTCCCGGCATCCGGACACGACGTCGCAGGCTCGCCGTAGGCTGGCCACATGAGCGAAGACGCACGCGCGACATCCTTCGGGGTGCAGGCCGCCAGCTACGAGCTCGCCCGTCCCGACTACCCGTTCGAAGCCGTGGCGTGGATGCTCGAGCCGCTCCCGCACGGCTCCCGACGGATCGCCGATGTCGGCGCGGGCACGGGCAAGCTCACCCGGGTGCTCGCGAAGGCTCCGGATGCCGAGATCGTGGCGATCGATCCGGATGCCGAGATGCTGGCCACGCTCGGGCTGACCGTGCCCGGAGTCCCCACGTTCATCGGCACGGCCGAGCACCTTCCGCTGCCGGACTCGAGTGTGGACGCCGTGGTCCTCGCGCAGGCCTGGCATTGGGTCGAACCGATCGCGGCATCGGCGGAGATCGGCCGTGTCATGCGCAGCGGCGGTGTGCTCGGCCTGATCTGGAACATCCGCGATGAGCGCACGGACTGGGTGCGGCGGCTGACCGGGATCATGCACGGCAGCGCGGCGGAGCAGCTGCTGTCGGGCGCCGGGCCGGACGTCGCGGCTCCCTTCGGCTCGCTCGCATCCGAGGAGTGGGAGTGGACCAGGCCGATCACGCGGTCCCGGCTGCATGAGCTCGCCAGCTCGCGGAGCTACGTGATCACGGCGCCGGATGCCGAGAAGCAGCGGATCAGACGCGAGATGGACGAGCTGTTCGACGAGCTCGGCATCCACGGCGAGGATGCGATCGAGCTGCCGTACATCACGCGCGCGTTCCGGGCGGTGCGGGAGTGAACGAGCACATCGACGCCGTCTTCTTCGACCTCGACGGCACGCTCGTCCACGACGGTGCCGGGGATGCCGTGCGCCAGACCGCGCAGGCACTCGCACGAAGGCATTCCCTCGACGCCGAAGCGATCCTCGCCTCGAATGCTGAGGTGTGGAGCGGGTGCTGGGCGGAACAGGGGAGCGGTGGATGCGCGGCGAGTTGGCCGGTGATGCGCTGCCGCGAGAGATCTGGCGATTGACTCTCGCAGGAATCGGGCGCGACGACGATGCCCTGCTGGAGGAGGCCGTGCTGCTGCACGTCGGTGCCGAGCGCGGTGCCTTCTCGCTGTTCGCCGAGACGCTGGCGGTGCTGGAGGGTCTGCGCGAGCTCGGCATCCCGTTGGGGGTCATCACCAACGGACCCGCCGAGTTCCAGCGGGCGAAGCTCGCGACGGTCGGGATCGACGGCCTCTTCGACGTCGTCGTCGCCTCGGGCGACATCGGCGTGCTCAAACCGGACCGCGAGATCTTCGCCCTCGCGCTGGCAGGGCTCGGCGTCGCGCCGGGACGGGCGCTCCACGTCGGAGACAACTTCGCCGCCGACGTGGTGGGCGCTGCGGATGCCGGGTTGACCGCGGTCTGGATCAACCGCGACGCGGCCATCGCGCCGCGGGCGGACGTGGCGCACCGCGATATCCGGTCGCTGCGGGACATCCTGGTCGAGACGCCGCAGGAGACCGGCATCCCGCGCAGGTAGACTCGTTCCCCGTGGCTCTCACTATCGGAATCGTCGGCCTGCCCAACGTCGGCAAGTCCACCCTCTTCAACGCCCTGACCAAGAACGACGTGCTCGCGGCGAACTACCCGTTCGCGACCATCGAGCCGAACGTGGGCGTGGTGAACCTGCCGGACCCCCGGCTCGACAAGCTCGCCGAGATCTTCGGCAGCGAGCGCATCCTGCCCGCTGCAGTGTCGTTCGTCGACATCGCCGGCATCGTGCGCGGCGCGAGCGAGGGCGAGGGCCTCGGCAACAAGTTCCTCGCGAACATCCGAGAGGCGGATGCCATCGCGCAGGTCGTCCGCGGATTCGCCGATGACGATGTCGTGCATGTCGACGGCGCCGTGAACCCGGCATCCGACATGGAGACGATCAACGCCGAGCTCATGCTCGCCGACCTCGAGACCGTCGACAAGGCGATCACGCGGTACGAGAAGGAGGTGCGCGGCAAGAAGATCGAGCCCGTCGTCCTCGAGACAGCAGTCGCAGCGAAGGATGCTCTCGAGCGCGGCGTGCTGCTGTCGGTCGCTGGCATCGACCTGACGCCGATCCGCGAGCTCGGACTCCTCACCGCGAAGCCTGTCATCTTCGTCTTCAACGTCGACGAGGGCGTGCTCACCGATGACGCGCGCAAAGCGGAGTTGGCCGCGCTCGTCGCACCAGCCAAGGCGATCTTCCTCGACGCCAAGATCGAGTCCGAGCTGATCGACCTCGATCCCGAAGACGCAGCCGAACTGCTCGCATCGACTGGCCAGGACGAGTCCGGCCTCGACCAGCTCGCCCGCATCGGCTTCGACACCCTGGGGTTGCAGACGTACCTCACGGCCGGTCCGAAGGAGGCGCGCGCCTGGACGATCCCGCAGGGGGCGAAGGCACCGCAGGCAGCCGGCGTCATCCACACGGACTTCGAGAAGGGCTTCATCAAGGCCGAGATCGTGTCGTTCGAGGATCTCGTCGCGACGGGTTCCGTCGTCGAAGCGCGGGCCAAGGGCAAGGCACGCCTCGAGGGCAAGGACTACGTCATGCAGGACGGCGACGTGGTGGAGTTCCGGTTTAACGTCTAGCGTTATTGACGGAACTCGTTATACCCTGGGCGTGTGATCAGATCGTTCGGGAATAAGGACACCGAGCGTCTGTGGCGTCGTGAACGCGTGCCATCGATCGATCCCCGGATCCACTCGGTGGCGTTGCGCAAACTTCGTCAGGTGGGGTCCGCGCAGTTTCTTGAGGATTTGCGCATCCCGCCGGGCAACCGACTCGAAGCGCTCAAGGGCGATCGGGTCGGTCAGCACAGCATCAGGATCAATGACCAGTGGCGGATCTGCTTCGTGTGGACCGACGCCGGACCGGAGGAGGTGGAGATCGTTGACTATCACTGACAGGATCGAGCCGATCCACCCGGGTGAGGTCCTCATGGAGGACTTCATCGAGGGATTCGGCATCACGCAGAACAGGCTTGCCGTCGCTATCGGAGTTCCGCCGCGGCGGATCAACGAGATCGTGCACGGTAAGCGGGGGATCACCGCGGACACTGCGCTGCGGCTCGCGAAGTACTTCGGCACGTCGGCGGAGTTCTGGATCAACCTGCAAAGCCACTACGAGCTGGACTGTGCGGAAGATCTCGCGGGAGAACAGATCGCGGCGATCACGCCGTTGAAGGTCGCATGAGCGCTGGGCCGGATCGTCGACTGGTCCGGAAGGTTGTGGCGTACGTCGTGCACGACGGTGATCTCTTGGTCTTCACTCACGACGATGTTCCGCTCGATGTCGCGGGTGTGCAAGTGCCTGCGGGGTCCATTGAGCCCGGTGAAGAGCCCGGCGTGGCCGTCGTGCGCGAGGCACTTGAGGAGACAGGGGTGGCTACCCGCGTCATCCGTGACTTGGGCGTCGAAGTGTACGACGTCTGGCCGTCCAAACCGGAGTTGCACGAGCGACACTTCTTTCAGCTTGCTCCAGTAGAGCACTCAGTGCCTGAACGCTGGTCTGCGGGTGAGGAGGATCCTTCAGGCGGTGGCCAGACTCAGCGGTGGACGTGCCGATGGATCCCTCTCGCGCAGGCGCACGTGCTCTGTGCGGGTTTCGGGGCGAAGCTCGCCGCGATCTCATCATCAGACCGCTAACCGTGACGGAACGTGGTGGAGTTCCGCTTCAACGTGTGACCTGCCGCTTCTGCGTGCATCGCCCCGGTCGTCGACGACGGCCGGGGCGTTCGTCTTCTACCAGGTTCGTGGGTAGTCGAGCGTCAGCAGCATGTCGTCGCGGATGTCGCGCAGGATCGTCTCGTCGAGTTCGCCGATCCGGATGCCGCGCGATCGCTGCGGGGTGATGACATCGTTTCCGGGGCTCCACGCGCGGAGGACGGCGATGCGGGAGACATGCGGGACATGATCGGGCAGTTCGCGAAGCCAGCCGAGCCAGCGTTCCGCGCTGATCTCGTCCTCGCGCGCAGGATCGGCCCGCCGGCCGATCAGCGAGTCGCAGTCGCACATGCGTGTTGTCAGGGTGAAAACGCGCGAAGAGCCGCGCACACGGCTCGAGCTGATGCTCATCTCTTCGGCGACGGGCGCGACGCTGAGCCGTTCCGTGGTGAATCGCTGGAACTCGGTGGTGAAGGCCGCGGCGTTCACCGCCCAGAGATTGATCGCGCACATGGACGTTCACGCTACCAGCTCGGCGGGGGCGTGGCCCCACGATAAGCGCGCCGCGGAGGTGGACAGCGAGTCGGGATACTGAGACCTGATGAAAGGCGGAGAGCCGCGCAGGTCCTGCGGGAAGGGATGCATAGCGAATGGCACTGGTGGCAGTTAGATGGCTGTACGTACCGGAATGCGACCGAGTTCCGCGTCAACGTTTGGCCGATTCGTCTGACGTTGCAGACTCGGTGAGTGCGTCGGCGTAGTTGTGCATCGAGCGCTGGTAGCGCGGCAATGCGTCTATCTGTGCCTCGATCGCGACCCGGAGGGCTTCGTCCTGGCGTCCAGCTCTGTGGAGAGCCAGAGAGAGCCCGACACGAGGCGCGGAGCCCGTCTTTGCGTGCATCGGGGCGGCTTGCAGCACGGCGATTGCCTCGTCGAGGCGGCCGAGATTACGGAGTATCGATCCATACTGGACGGCGAGCTGTGCATGCCTGTCGTGGTTGAGACCGAGCTCAAGAGCGCGCTCGTACTCTGTGCCGGCTTCAGTCTCGAATCCCATGGAGTCGTACATGCCCGCGAGCTCGAACGCCGCCCTCCCGCCCTCAGCCGGTCATCTATCAGCCAAAGCCTGCATCGCTGCCACGCCGCCTTCTCGATCGAAGGAGTCGAAGCGCCCCCCAGAGATCGGCGACGGCTGCTTCCCGCTGTTCACTTTCTGCTGTCATCGCACGAACTCTGCCACGACGCGAAGCCTGTCGACGGTTATTGTCGAGCGGGCGGCACCATCGCCACTCGACCCAGAGGTTGCTCCGTGCCGGAACTCGGTGGAATTCAGGTTCAACAACTGACCGCCCGGACGCACCTGGGCGCGTACTGGCGGATGCCAGGATGATCCCGTGAGTCCCTCCGTGCCACCGGTTCGAATCCGTCCCTACGACAGCGCAGACGCCGATGCGACGCTGCGCGTCTTCCACGAGGCGATCACGGTCACGGCGTCCGTCGACTACGCACCCGCACAGATCGCGGCATGGGCGCGTCCGGAGAAGCGCGACCTTCCTGGGTGGGATCGGGCGATGCGCGCCCGCGACAGCTTTGTGGCACTCGTCGACGACCAGGTGGCCGGGTTCTCCGATGTGAGCGCCGAGGGCTACATCGACATGCTGTTCGTTTCGCCACGCTTCGGGCGACGCGGTGTGGCGCGCACGCTGCTGAGCTTTCTCGAAGCCCGCGCGCGCGAATCCGCGGCGCGGCAGCTCTCCTCGAATGTGAGCATCACGGCTCGGCCGTTCTTCGAAGCCCTCGGGTTCCATGTGGTGGCCGAACAGCATCCCGAGACCGGTGGCGTCGTCATGACGAACTTCCACATGACCAAAGAGCTCAGCCGTGCATGAGGCGTCCACGCCGACCCGCAGCACAGCACGCATGGCCCTCATCACCCTCGCTGCCGTCATCGTGGTCGTGCCTGCCGTGCTCGCCGCCTGGATCGGACTCCTCTTCCTCGCCGAGCACCTCCACCTGGATCTGACCGCGAACGAGGTGTTCGCCTGGCTCATCGCGGCGATCGTCGCGCTCGTGCTCTGGCCGGTCACCCTGCTCGCGACGCATCGGCTGTTCTGGGCGCACCGCCAACGCAGGTTCGGGGACCCGGATCCGGCGAAGAGCGGCATCCGACCGCCGGTGCCGAAAGGCAGGATCGCGCCCGGAGATCGCCTGGGACGCGTCGCGGTCGTCGTCCTCGGCGGGCTGGCGCTCCTGCTCATCAGCGGATCGCAGGAGATCACCGCGCTTCTCACCTTCGGCATCGGCGCGGCGAGCAGCGGACCGCGCTCGGCATGGCTGCTGCTGCAGCTCGTGGTCTTCCTGCTGCTCTTCGCCCTGTTCCTCCCGGTGCTGTGGCTGGCCGACCGGACGTTGAAGACTGTTCCGCCGGCTGACCCGCGTCGGCAGGGACTGCAGATCCGGCAGGATTGGTACCTCGCGGCCGTGACCGCCTGGGTGGCCTGCCTGGTTCTCGGCTACCTGTTCGCCTACCTCGTGCTGACCCGGCTCTGAGCCTGTCGCGCGCGACAGCGTCTGGGTCGGCATCCCGGATTCGACACGACCGCCGGCTGGCTGATGATCGGGTTCGGTCGGAACGGCTGGTTCCGATGGGATGCCGCGGGTGACGTGCCTGCCGCCGAGGCCGTTCCGGAGGTCGCGCGCATCGTGCTCGAGGACGGAGCGGTGATGCGGCTCGTCGACACGGGGGACTTCCTCGCCGTCACGGCGTCGGTCGTGGATGTGCCGACGGATGTCGCCGGCATCGCGGCCCTCGGACCGGATCCCCTCTCGGCGGACTTCTCCCGGGATGATCTCGAGCGCGCGCTCGGCACACGGCGCAAGCAGATCAAGGCGCTGCTGCAGGAACAGGCCGGTCTGGCCGGAATCGGCAACGCCTACTCGGACGAGATCCTGCATCGGGCGCGACTGCCGCACACCGTGCACGCGGCAGCGCTCGACGGCGAAGCGCGGGACCGCCTTTTCCACGCCATCTTCGATGTGATGACCGGAGCGGTCGCGGATCGCCGCGGGACGCCTCCCGATCGTCTCAAGCAGGCGAAGGTCGAGGCGATGGTCGTGCATGGGCGGGCTGGTGAGGCGTGTCCGATCTGCGGCGCGACGATCCTCGATCGCGCCTCCGGCGGCGCATCGGCGCAATTGTGTCCGCACTGCCAGCCGGAAGCGACCGCGCGCTGACGCGGGGCGGTCGCCGGCGGAGCGATCTCGTGCGCCCGGTTAGGCTGACACGATGCCCATCGACGTCGTGCCTCACGGATCGCTGACGTCCGATGAGATCGCCGGGTTGAGGCACCTGTTCGACGCGGAGTACCTCGATGAGCACGGCGAGTGGGATCCCGCCCAGCCCTACGGCTACGCGCCCCACGACGTGCACGTCATCGCGCGCTGGGATGGCCGCATCGTCGGACACGTGGGCTGGGAACGCCGAACCATCGGTATCGGCGATGTCGATGCGACAGTGGCCGGCGTCGGAGGAATGCTCGTCTCCGCGCAGGTGCGTGGCCTCGCCCTGGGCATCCGGATGCTGGCGATCGCGGCCCGCTCGATGCAGGACGCCGGCGGCATCGCCTATGGGTATCTGGGCTGTCGTGAAGAGGTCGCATCGTTCTACCGATCCTGCGGCTGGCAGCGGATCGTCGTGGCGGAACGGTCTATCGCGCGGGACGGGTCACCGGTCGTCGACGAGCCAGGACAACCGGTACTCGTGCTCCCGATCGAGCACGATATGGCGTCGTGGCCGGCGGGCGCCGTCGATCTCCGCGGACGCGCCTGGTGACCGGGCGTACTCTGTGAGTGTCGAAGGAGGAGCGCCATGACGTTCGATGCTCAGCATCCCGGGCACATTCCGGCCGAGGGTGAGCCGTCGGTTCCCGAGCTCGAAGAGGACGAGACGATCGCACCTCGTCCCGAGGAGGAGATCGCCGACGTCCTGCGGGCCGAACCCGACACCGCCGATCACCGTGCAGGTCGCGGGTGACGGCGACGACCACGCTTCGCCGAGGCGACGTCTCGCTCGTCGTCACCGACGTCGGTGGTGACGGTCCGCCGCTGCTCCTGCTCCACGGTCTCGCCGGCAGTTCGCGAGAGCTGATGCCCACTGCGCAGGCGCTCGCCGATTCGTTCCGCGTCCTGCTCCTGGACCAGCGCGGTCATGGCAGGAGCACTCGGCGGCCGGACGACGTCTCGCGCGAGGCCTATGTCGCCGATGTCGTCCACGTGCTCGAATCCCTCCTCCCCGGCCAGCGCTGCGTGCTGATCGGGCAGTCGATGGGAGCGCACACGGCGTTCCTCGTGGCCGCCTCGCGTCCCGACCTCGTCGACCGGCTGGTGATGCTCGAGGGACACGTCGCCGGCGAGGATGATCCGCAGAGCGCCGCTGATCTCGGGCGATACTTCTCCACCTGGCCGTCGACGTTTCCCGATGAGGGCGAGGCGCGCCGGTTCCTCGGCTCCGATGCGATCGTGGACGCCTGGATCGCCGATCTCGAGAGCACCCCGGCCGGTCTGCGGCCGCGCTTCGACGCCGACGTCATGGAGGGTGCGATCCGCGCCGTGCACGTCCCCCGGTGGGACGAGTGGGCACAGCTGGAGCCACCGACGCTTGCGGTGTTCGCCGCGCATGGCATGTTCACTGCGGCAGCCAAGGATGAGCTGCTGGAGCGCCGCCCCGCGACCCGTCGGGGCGAACTGGTCGGCGGCAGCCATGACGCGCACTTGGACGCGTTCGACGAATGGATCACGGTGATCCTGGCCTGGCTGATCGACGACGATTCACTGAGCCGGTGACGGGCCGCGAGCCCGTCGGACGCAGACGGGGCTCCGGTAGCATGGTCAGTCCGTGCCGCGCCCGCATGGCCGAAGGCGATCATGACGGCCATACGAGAGGACTGACCACGTGAGCGACAGCAGCATCTTCGACCCGAACGGCCGTGCCGTGCCCTACGCCGATGAGGGGGAGGGGCCCGTCGCTCTCGTCCTGATCCCCGAGGCCGACACCGACAGCGAGGTGCTCGGCATCGTCGCGCACTACCTCGCCGAGGAGGCCGGCTTCCGCGTGCTGCGCATCGGGCACCGCCCTGATGCGGTCTCGCTCGCGGAGCGCTCCGACGACGTCATCGCCGTCATGGACCACGTCGGCCTCGTCGACGCGTGGATCGGCGGCCACGGTTTCGGCGGTACGGTCGCGGCCACGGTGGTCGCCGAGCATCCGGACCGATCGAACGGGCTGCTCCTGCTGGGAGTCGCGGATGCCGAGATCGCCCTCGCCCCTGTGCTGCCCATCCTCATCGTGCAGGCCACCGCCGACGAGGTCACTCCGATGTCGAACGCCGAGCAGTTGCACGCCACCGCGCCTGAGCGCTCGAGCATCAAGACGGTCGAGGGCGCTGACCACCTGTTCCCGGTCACGCACCCGGTCGAGACCGCCGTCATCATCGAAGAGTATCTCGACTGGGACTGATCCATCCCTCCTTCCGATGACCGCGCGTCGCCGTAGACCGTCGCCGTAGACCGTCGCCGAAGCACGAACGCCAGCGCGTCCGTCCGATCGGATCGGGCACGGATGATCGGGCGACGAGCGCGCCGACCGACGAGCATCGATAGGGAAAGGAGGACCGCATGATCGGCACCCTGAATGCTCTGGTCGACCTGATCGAGGATGACCTCGAGAACGACCGTCCAGCGCAGGACATCGACATCGTCGCCTTCGCCCGCGCGCACGCGACGACGGAGTACCACCTGCGCCGTATGTTCGCGTCGCTCGCCGGGATGCCGGTGTCGGAGTACATCCGACGACGGCGGATGACGCACGCGGCTGCGGAACTCGTCTCGGGCGCACCCGACCTGCTCACGGTCGCGGTGCGGCACGGGTACGGCTCGGTCGAGGCGTTCAATCGCGCATTCCGTGCCGTGCACGACACGGCGCCGGCTCAGGTGCGCCGGAACGGCGGTCCTCTCCGCACACAACCCACGCTCCGATTCCGTCTGAGCGTCGAAGGGAGAGTCCCCATGGACGTCACCATCACCGAGCGCCCCGCGTTCACCCTCATCGGCCACGCCGTCGAGGTGCCCCTCATCCACGAGGGCGTCAACCCGCACATCCAGGCGCACATCGCGTCGTTTGCGCCGGAGGAGCATCTGCGCCTCAAGTCGCTGAGCAACACGGATCCCGCCGGCATCCTCGCCGTCTCCGACGGACCGGAACCGGATGCCGTGGAGGGAACGCCGCTCATCTACCTGCACGGCGTCGCGGTCGCCCACGGCACCCGGGTGCCCGACGACCTCGACGCGATCGAGTCGCCCGCCGGCACGTGGGCCGTCTTCGCATCGCGCGGAGCGTTCCCCGAGACGCTCCAGAGCCTGTGGGCGGCGACGGCGACCGAATGGTTCCCGTCGAACCCGTGGCGGTTGCGCCCAGGGCCGTCGATCGTTCGCTACCTCGAGCTGACCGAGACGCACGCGACGTGCGAGCTCTGGCTGCCTGTCGAGCGCGCATAGGGCTTGTGTTCGCGGCCCGGTCACCCGGAAGGGGTGACCGGGCCGCGCCGGTTCGACCGGGCGCTCGGCGAGGCGGTACGGTTCCAGTGGCCCGCCGTAACCGGCGGCATCGCATGTGCCGTGACGGCGGCATCCAAAGAAAGGCACAACACCCATGAATTTCTGGGCATCATTCTGGGACATCATCTGGTGGTTCATCTTCATCTTCGCGTTCGTGTCGTACCTGTACGCGCTGTTCGCCGTGATCGGCGACCTGTTCCGCGACCGCAAGCTCAGCGGCGGCTGGAAGGCCCTGTGGATCATCTTCCTGATCTTCGTGCCGTTCCTGACGGTCCTGGTCTACCTGATCGCCCGCGGCGGCGGCATGGCCGAGCGCTTCGCCGAGCAGGCGCAGGCGGCCAAGGCCTCCACCGACGCGTACATCCAGCAGGTCGCAGGCGCCAGCCCGACCGACGAGATCGCGAAGGCCAAGGAGCTTCTGACCTCCGGTGCGATCACCACCGAGGAGTTCGAGGCGCTCAAGGCCAAGGCCCTGAGCTGATCCTCTCCTGAGCGGACAGAACCGCCCCTCGTCGACCTGTCGACGAGGGGCGGTTCTCTGCGTGCGGCCAGGTGCCGCCGGCGAAGTGCGGTCAGGCGGGCTGGGGAAGGATGGTGAAGCTCACCGAACCCTCGCCGTCGACTCCGGCATCCAGAACCTTGTCTGTCAGCGCCTCCGCCGCGGCCGTCTCGAGGTAGACGCGCGTGCCGGCGGCTTCGATGACCTGATCCGCGGGTTCCGGCGAGGGGACCACGTGCACGGCGAAGCGCGTCTCTCCGTTGGGGCCCGGTGCGGGTGCGGATTCGATCCGCAGGCCGGCATCGTCTCCGTTCTCCTGGCCGGTCACGATCGTGGTGACGACGGCGTTTGCATTGTCGGTGAGGGTGAGCACGACGCTCTCCTTCCGTTCGCGGGCATACCCCGGTCGAGGCATGTCCGGGCCACGATTCCGGAGACGGCGGATCGCTTCAACCCCCTGGACGCGACTCGGAGGGTTCTCTCACCTTCGGCGGCTCACGCCGCGTTACCCTCCTCACGCAACCGTGGTTCGGTGCGACGCTCCGGCCGCGCTCCGGACTTGTCGGCGTAGAAGGCGCGGATGCGGTCCATGTCGGATGCGACATCACCGGTCATCTCGAAGCTGGGCCCGAGACCGGTCGTCATGGTCGTCCGGTCGACGAAGCCGAGCGTCACCGGCATCCCGGTCTGCCTGGCGATGCGGTAGAAGCCGCTCTTCCAGTACTCGTTGCCGCCACGGGTGCCGTCCGGCGTGATCACGAGACCGAACACGGCGCCGGCATCCACCTGGGTGATGACGTCCGAGACGACGCGGGCGGGGTCGTCCCGATCGACGGGGATGCCGCCGAGGCGTCGCATGATCGGCCCGCGCCAGCCCTGGAAGAGGCTCTTCTTGCCGAGCCAGTGCACATCGATGCCCAGACGCCACGCGATCGCCAGCATCAGCACGAAATCCCAGTTCGAGGTGTGCGGTGCGCCGATGAGCACGGTGGGCCGATCCGGTGCCTTCGCCCCGACGAGCGTCCAGCGGCTGAACGTCCAGAACAGTCGGGCGAGAAGGCGCTTGAGCATCAGACAACCGTAGGGCACACCGCATGCGTGCGCCGGCATGGAACCGGCATCAGGTGCGGCGGGCCCATCGGGGGAGGAGCACCCACAGCACCACGACGATCACGCTGGCGCCGACGATCACGGCGATGGACGCCGCGCGATCGAGGACGAAATCGACGATCAGCGCAGTCACGCCGATGCTCAGAAGGCCGATGACGCAGAGGTCGGCCTTCACGATGCGGGATGTGAAGCGGACGAGATCGGGCTTGCGTCGCATCCCGAACCAGGCACGATGCAGCCCCACTGGCGTCAGCGACAGGATCGTCGCCAGTGCTGCGAGACCGACGAGGACGAGGTAGACCCCGCGCTGCAGATCGTCGAGTTCGGTGAAGCGCGGCTGGAAGGCCACGGCGAGCAGGAAGCCGGAGAGGACCTGGGTTCCCGTCTGCATGACGCGCAGCTCCTGCATCAGCTCTTCCCAATTGCGATCCGCACGCTCGCTGGCCGTCTCGTTGCGGCCGTCGGCCTGCGCATCCACATCGCTCATACCGGCAGTCTCCGGCGTGGGCGGTCGCGATGTCCAGTCCGTATCCGTGATCACCTGCACTGTGCGATGATTCGCGGTCCGCGGCCGTGGAAGGAGCCGCTGGGCATGGCCGGGCGTAGCATGGAGGGATGAGCGATCCTCAGACACCCGAGACTCCGACCGTCGCGCAGCCGCTGGCCGCGCCGGTGGGGCTCAACCTGCTCGGCGACGCCGATGCCGGTGCGTGCAGCGGCGGGTTCTGCACGATTCCGACAGCGGACTGACGAGGCACGCCTCGTCCGCCCCACCGAGTGGCAGGGCGGACATCAGGGGTCAGTGACCGCCGTGGAACTCGCCGCCGACGTCGTCGGCCGGCTTGCGCACGAACGGGCTCAGCGCCACCGCGGCGAGCGAGATGATCGCAGCGATCAGGAACGCCATGCGCGCACCAGGAGCGCCGGCGACTGCCGTGGACAGTCCTTCGCTCTCACCGGCGTGCAGGATCGACGAGTACGTGACCGTGAGCAGTGCGACTCCGGCCGCCCCGCCCACCTGCTGGAGCGTGTTCAGGATTGCGGAGCCGTGCGAGTACAGCGACCGCTGCAGCGAGCCGAGGGATGCGGAGAACAGCGGCGTGAACGACATCGCGAGGCCGACCGACATGGCCGCCTGGACGATCACGAGCACCCACGCCACGGTGTGCTCACCGACGGTGGAGTAGTAGAACAGCGCAGCCGACACCAGGATCGTGCCGGGGATGAGCAGCGGGCGCGTGCCTCGCGCGTCGTAGACGCGTCCCATCACCGGGCCGAGCAGACCCATGAGCACGGAACCCGGCAGCAGGATGAGGCCGGACTCGAGAGGCGAGAGCCCCGCGACGTTCTGCAGGTACTGCGGAAGCAGGGTCAGTGTGCCGAACATCGACAGCGCGAGGATCGTCATGATGACCACGGACAGCGTGAAGTTGCTCGAACGGAACACGCGCAGGTCCAGCAGCGCATCGTCGATGCGCTGCAGCATCAGCTGACGCCAGACGAAGAGCGCGAGCGAGACAGCGCCGACGACCAGGGAGATGATGCCGGCGGTCGCCCCGGATCCGCCCTCGCCGCCGAACTGGCTGAGGCCGAACACGATGCCGCCGAACCCGAGCGCGGCGAGCGGGATCGAGAGAACATCGAGCGGCACCGAGCGGGTCTCGCCGAGGTTCGTCATCCAGCGGATGCCCATGCCGAGTGCGATGAGCGCGATCGGAAGGATGATCGCGAACAGGGCGCGCCAGCTCATCGTGTCGAGCACGGCACCGGCGACCGTCGGGCCGATGGCCGGGGCGAGCGAGATCACGAGGCCGACGCGACCCATCATGCGTCCGCGGGACTGCGGAGGGACGACGTTCATGATCGTCGTCATCAGCAGCGGCATCATGATGCCGGTACCCGCGGCCTGGATCACGCGTCCGGCCAGCAGCACGGTGAACCCTGGCGCGACGAGGCACACGAGCGTGCCGAGGGAGAACGCGGTCATCGCGGCGATGAACACCTGACGCGTCGTGAAGCGCTGCAGGATGAATCCGGTCGTCGGGATCACGACGGCCATGGTCAGCATGAATGCGCTCGTCAGCCACTGACCGAGCTCCGGCGGGATGCCGAGGTCGGTGTTCAGGTGCGGGATCGCAATGCCCATCGTGGTCTCGTTGAGGATCGCGACGAACGCGGCCACCAGCAGCAGCCAGATCACGCGCATATCCGAGCGGGGGATCATGGGCTCGGCGCGCTGAGTGGTGGGAATGGAACCTGTGGTTGTGGCCATGACGTCTCCTTGCGTTCAGGACGGGCGGACGGCCACCGGCGGAACCGTCAGAATCGGCATCCGCGCGAGGGCAAGCCTCTAGAGTAACCGCGGGGTGCGACATCGCATTCCCGATCCGCCACCGGATCTCGGGAATGCTTGCGGCGTTAGGCTGACCGCATGAGCATGGGCGGCGGACACGGTGGTGGGGGTCGCGGTGGTGGGCCGGGCGGCGGCGCGGGTTTCCGGGGCGTAGATGAGGCCGCCCAGAAGCGGTTGAATGCCGAGGCGCCGCGCATCCGCGGGCTCGGCAAGCGGGTCATCGGCCTGTTCCGGCCGTATCTGTGGCGCATCGTGATCACCGGCATCCTCGTCGTCGCTGGCGCGGCGATCGCGGTGATCCCGCCGCTGCTCGTCCAGCGCATCTTCGACGACGCGCTCTTCCCCGTCGACGGCTCCAGTCCTGACCTCTCCCTGCTGCTGCGCCTCGTCGGCCTGATGATCGGGCTGTTCCTGCTGTCCGCGGCGCTCGGCGTCGCGCAGACCTGGTTCACCTCGACCGTCGGCAATCGGGTGACCGGCGACCTGCGCGTCACGCTCTTCGAGCACCTGCAGGAGATGGAGCTCGGATTCTTCACGCGCACCAAGACCGGCGTCATCCAGTCGCGTCTGCAGAACGACGTGGGCGGTGTCTCCGGTGTGCTGACGAACACCGTCACGAGCATCCTGGGCAACACGGTCACGGTCATCGCCTCGCTCGTCGCGATGATCCTGATCGATTGGCGCCTCACCCTGATCGCCGTGGTGATGATGCCGTTCCTCATCATCGTGCAGCGCCGCGTCGGGCAGGTGCGGGCCCGGATCGCGGGCGAGACGCAGGAGTCGCTCAGCGAGCTGACCAGCATCACCCAGGAGACGCTGAGCGTCTCGGGCATGCTGCTGTCGAAGTCGTTCAACCGGCAACGCGCGGAGTCCGCGCGCTACCAGGCAGAGAACCGCAATCAGGTCGTGCTGCAGGTGCGCCGCGCGATGAGCGGGCAGGGCTTCTTCGCCGTCGTCCAGGTGCTGATGTCCTCCGTGCCGGCGATCATCTACCTCGTCGCCGGCTACCTGATCACCGGTGGCGTCGACGCCATCACCGCCGGTACGGTCGTCGCTTTCACGACCGTTCAGGCGCGGCTGCTCATGCCGCTCATGGGCCTCATGCGCGTGGCCCTCGACCTGCAGACCTCGGCCGCGCTGTTCGCGCGCATCTTCGAGTACCTGGATCTGGTTCCCGAGATCCAGGACGCTCCGGGAGCGATCGACGTCGCGAGCGCTCCGGGACCCCGAGGGCGGGTGGAGTTCCGCGACGTCGTGTTCCGATATCCGGATGCCGCGGCGGACGCCAGGCCCACGCTGCAGGGCGTGTCGTTCACCGCCGAACCCGGTCAGCACGTCGCATTCGTGGGACCGTCGGGCGCCGGCAAGACGACCGTGCTGTATCTCGCGCCGCGGATGTACGAGGCCTCGGCGGGGGAGGTGCTCTTCGCCGGTGCCGATGTGCGCTCGCTGTCGCAGGGCTCGATCATCGACGAGATCGGCATCGTCTCGCAGGAGACCTATCTGTTCCACGCCACGATCCGCGAGAACCTGCTGTATGCGAAGCCGGACGCGACCGAAGGCGAGATCGTCGCGGCCTGCCGGGCGGCGAACATCGATCACATCATCGCCGGCTTCGAGGAGGGCTACGACACGATCGTCGGCGAGCGGGGGTACCGGTTGTCCGGCGGCGAGAAGCAGCGGATCGCGATCGCCCGCGTGCTGCTCAAGGATCCGCCGGTGCTGCTGCTCGACGAAGCGACGTCCGCTCTCGACACGGTGTCGGAGCGCGTGGTGCAGGAGGCGCTGGACGAGGCGGCGCGCGGGCGCACGGTGCTGTCGATCGCCCACCGGCTGTCCACCGTCATCGGCGCCGACGTCATCCACGTCCTGGAAGCCGGGCGCATCGTCGAGTCGGGAACGCATGCCGAGCTGCTCGCGGCCGGTGGCCTGTACGCCGAACTCGCGGCGCAGCAGATCGCGGCATCCCGCATCGACGGGGCGGAGGACGCGGCGGAAGCACGCGCCGCCCTCGGATTCTCCGGCGGGCTCATGGCGGCGCTGTCCGACCGCCGTGCGGACCAGGCTCCCGAGGATTCTGCGGGAGAGGATGCCGTGGCCGCCCTCACCGCGCCGGTGTCGCTACTTGAGGAGAGTACGTCCGAAGAACGGGTTCACCCGCCGGAGGCGTGAGTCAGACATCGGAGGTTTCTGCGTGCGTGCTTGACGTTGTTGCGCATTCTGTCAAGAATGGACGCGGATACATCCGATCTTAACGACGCGACGGACGGCAGCTTCTCATGACCGACAAGACCTGGACCGATCTGGATCGCGACCTGCCCGAGTGGTTCGGTCGCGCGAAGTTCGGGATCTTCATCCACTGGGGCGCCTACTCGGTGCCGGCATGGGCCGAACCGATCGGAGCGCTCGGCGAGGTCGAGGACGACGACACCTGGTTCGCGCACAACCCCTACGCCGAGTGGTACTTCAACACCATCCGCATCGATGGCAGCCCGGCGCAGGCTCATCACCGCGAGGTGCATGGCGACGCGCCCTACGACGACTTCCTCGATCAGTGGCGTGCGGAACGCTTCGATCCGACGGCATGGGCCGCGCTGTTCGCCCGTGCGGGCGCAGAGTACGTCGTCCCGACGACCAAGCACCACGACGGCATCACCCTGTGGGATGCGCCGGGCACCGGCACCCGCAACACCGTGCATCGGGGTCCGCAGCGCGACCTGATCGGCGACATCGCCGACGCCGTGCGCGCGGAGGGCATCCGGTTCGGCGTCTACTACTCCGGCGGGCTGGACTGGTCCGTCACAGACCTGCCGCCGCACCGCACCGGCGAAGAGGTCCACACGCTCCGCTCGAACGAGGCCTCGTACCACGACTACGCCGCGGCGCATGTGCGCGATCTCATCGATCGCTATCACCCGGACGTGCTCTGGAACGACATCGAGTGGCCGGATGCGGGTAAGCACCGCGGGCCGGGCGGGCTGCATGAGCTGTTCCGCGACTACTTCGCCGATCATCCGGACGGCGTCGTGAACGACCGATGGGGACGCACGTACTACGACGTCGCGACGACGGAGTACTCCGCAGGCAAGGAGAACGAGGACAAACCCGTCTGGGAGAACAACAGAGGACTCGGCTGGTCGTTCGGCTACAACCGTCTCGAGTCTCCGAAGGAGACCCTGGATGCGATGCAGCTGGCCAAGGACTGGATCGATCTCGTCTCCAAGGGCGGCCGCCTGCTCCTCAACGTCGGGCCGACCGCCGAGGGCGACATCCCCGAACTTCAGCAGCAGACGCTCGAGGGCTTCGGGCAGTGGAAGCGCGACGTCGCGGACACGGCGGCCGTCACCGCACGCACCGCGCAGGAGCAGCGCGGCAATGACGATCGCTGGCGGCGCGACTGGGAGACGCCCATCGAGCGGATCGTGTTCCTCGAGGATCTCGGCGAGCACCGGATCGACCCGCAGGGGATCGACCTCGATCGAGCCCGCGTGCTCTCGGGTGATGTCACGTTCGAGCGCGATGGGGATGCGGGAATCCTGCGCGTGGACGGCGTGACGCACGGCCCAGCGGCGGTCGCCTTCGCTCGCCGCTGACGTCCGGCGCGCGCCGCCGGGGTCAGTGCGCTGACAGCCCGCCGTCGACGAACAGCGAGTGCCCGGTGACATAGGCCGAACCCGCACCGGCGAGGAACACGGCGGCGCCGGCGAAGTCCTCCGGCAGGCCGTTGCGGCCGATCATCGTGCGTGCGGCGAGGGCGGAGATCTTCTCCGGATCCTCCTGCAGGCGCGCGTTCAGCGGCGTCAGCACGAAGCCGGGCACGAGCGTATTGCTCGTCACGCCGGTGCCGCCCCACGCTTCGGCTTCGGATCGCATGAGCGATTCGACGGCGCCTTTGGAGACGCCGTAGATCCCGCTGCCCACGAATGCGCGATGCGCCTGCTGCGAGCTGATGTGGATCAGCCGGCCGTAGCCGCGCGATGCCATGCCCGACGCGTAGCGCTGGCCGAGCAGGAACGGCGCGAGCGCGTTCACGGTCATCGTCGCGTCCCAGTCGTCCTCGGTGATCTCGGGGTAGCGCGGGCGGATGTTGATGCCGGCCGAGTTCACCAGGATGTCGGGTTCGCCGAACGGCTCGACCGCGGCATCCGCCAGGGCGTGAATGCCCTCTCTGGTGCTGAGATCTCCCGTGACACCCGTGACTCGGCATCCCGCATCCGCCAGCTCTCGCACGGTGGCATCGACGCGCTCCTGCCCACGGGCGACGATCACGGTCGCCGCTCCGGAGCGGGCGAGCGCGGTGGCGATGCCCCGGCCGATGCCGGAGCTGCCTCCGGTCACGATCGCGGTGCGACCGCTGAGCGAGAAGAGGGAATCGAGATACGTGTTCATGGGTCTCCTGACACACGGACGCGCCGGAGCATCACCAGCCGAGCGCGGCCGCGAAAGTGGGGTCGGGGTGGGCGTCGGCGAACTCGGGGAATGACCGCAGCTCGTCCGTGAACGCCGCGACCTCCGCGGCGTATGCGGGGTCGGGGTGGGTGCCGGCGATCTCCTGGAGCGGAGGCACGTCCATCGCGAGGATCAGCTCCAGCCTAGCGGTCACGGCAGCATGGGCTCCGGCATCCTGCAGCACCCGGATGCCGCCGCGCAGCGCCGTCAGGTAGTCGCGGAGCACCGGAAGCCGGGCCTTGCCCTGCGAGATCGACGAGCCGTCGGCGCGCAGCCGCCAGCGGACCACGACGTCGGGAATGACGTCGAACGCGCTGGCGGAGGTGTGCATCCGCTGCGCGACGACCTGATCCTCGTAGGCGACGCCTTCCGGGAAACGGAGATCCTTCCAGAGATCGATGCGACTGACCTTCGACCAGGCCACGATGTTCGCCGATGCGTGCGGATGCTCGAAGATGGTCGTGCCGAGGCGCTCGGGAGAGGTCGCCGCGGCGACCCAGGGCTGCACCCGACCGGCGACGTACGCGCCATCGACGTGCCGCGAGCGGACGTAGGCGCCAGCGACGAAGTCGCTGCCGGAGGACTCCAGCGTGCCGATCAGACGCGCGAGCGCGGTCGGGGTGAGTTCGTCGTCCCCGTCCAGGAATCCGACGTACTCGCTGTCGACGTGTTCGAGGCCCACGTTGCGCGCGGCCCCCAGCCCGACCGAGCGCTCGTGCTGGAGCACCGTGAAGCGGGGATCGGATGCCGCGGCATCCGCGAAGATCTCGCCGGTGGCGTCCCTTGAGCCGTCGTCGATCAGGATTGCACGCCAGCGCTGTTCGGTCTGTGCCCGCAGCGACTCGAGGGCGGCCGGGACGAACACGGCGATGTCGCGACCGGGGACGATGAGCGTGACGATCGGGGCGGGCACCTCCCGAGTCTATGGCCGTCTCTGCGGGCACGGATGCACGGCTGGGGAACGGATGCACGAGCGTGAACCGGTATCCGGCGCTGCGATCGTTCCCGGATCGTGCAGGTGCACCCGGGATCAGGGCTGGACGGCGTGCACGGCCTCGAACACAAGACGCGCCAGCTGCGCCGGCGCTGCGGGCGGCAGGGGAGCACGACCGAACGTGAACCGCACCGAGGTCTGCGCCACTTCCGGCGCGATGCCGCACGCCACCAGGACGTGCGAAGGCGCGTCGCTGCCCGCGGCGCACGCCGATCCGCTCGACGACACGACGCCGCGGCGTTCCAGTTCGAGCAGCACGGCCTCGCCGCTGACGCCGCCGAACGTGAAGCTCGCGGTCGCGGGCAGACGCCGATCGGGGTCACCGGTCAGCTTCGCCTGCGGGACGAGCGCGAGCACATCCGCGATGAAGACACGCGTGCGCTCGCCGACCGCAGCGGCCACGGCATCCCGTTCCGCATCGGCGAGCTCCAGAGCTGTGGCCAAGGCCACCGCACCCGCGACGTTCTCCGTGCCCGACCGGCGCCCGCGCTCCTGCCCGCCGCCGTGGATCAGCGGCTCCAGCGGGATCCGGCCGCGGACGACCAGCGCGCCGATGCCCTTGGGGGCGCCGAGCTTGTGGCCGGCGATCGAGACCGCGTCCGCTCCGAGCCCGGCGAGCGGCAGCCACCCCGCCGACTGCACCGCGTCGACGTGCAGCACGGCACCGGCGGCGTGCACGACGTCCGCGAGTGCTGCGACGTCCTGGATCGTCCCGATCTCATTGTTGGCGTGCCCGAACGAGACCAGCGCGGTGTCCTGGCGGACCGCCGCGGCCAGCGCCTCGGCGGTGATACGACCGTCGGCGTCCACCGCGGCCGTCGAGACCGTCCCGCCGTGGAAGCGCTCGAGATACGCCGCGGACTCGAGAATCGACTCGTGCTCGATCGGCGACACCACCAGATGCCGGCGATCGGACGCGAGCAGGATGCCCTTGAGCGCCAGGTTGTTCGCCTCGGTGCCGCCGGAGGTGAACACGACGTCCCCGGCCCGCACCCCGAGCACCCGCGCGACGCGTGCGCGGGCGTCGTCGAGAGCGCTCGCCGCCGCCTCGCCGACCGTGTGATGACTGGACGGGTTGCCGAACACGCCGGTCAGGTACGGACGCATCGCCTCGAGGACCTCGGGGCGGACGGGTGATGTGGCGGCGTGGTCGAGGTACAGCATCAGCTGATCCGCAGATCCAGCCCCAGATCGAGCGCGCGCGCGGAGTGCGTGAGCGCGCCGACCGAGATCACATCGACCCCGGTCTCGGCGATCCCGCGGACGGTGTCGAGATTCACCCCGCCGGATGCCTCGGCCCTCGCGCGTTCTCCGATCAGCGCGACCCCGGCACGCAGGTCGTCGAGGGAGAAGTTGTCGAGGAGGACCGTGTCCGCTCCACCATCGAGGACGGCGGGGATCTGATCCAGACGATCCACTTCGACCACGACGTGCGTCGTGTGCGGCAGACGCGTCAGCGCCTCGCGCAGCGCAGTCGCGAGATCAGCCCCGGTGCGGGTGAGGACGGCGAGATGGTTGTCCTTGGCCATCACAGCATCCGACAGCGAATAGCGGTGGTTGCTTCCGCCGCCGGAGACCACGGCGTGCCGTTCGAATGCCCGCAGGCCCGGCGTCGTCTTCCGAGTGTCCGCGATGCGCACGCCCGTGCCCTCGACGGCGCGGACGTATGCGGCGGTCAGGGTCGCGATGCCGCTCATGCGCTGGACGAAGTTGAGCGCCACGCGCTCGGCGGTGAGGAGGCTCCGCGCCGGGCCCGATGCCGAAGCCAGCACGTCGCCGGGGGCGAAGGCGTCGCCGTCACCGACGTGCAGGTCGACCGTGACCCCCGGATCGGTCAGGGTGAAGGCGGCGGCGAACACGTCGCCGCCGCTCAAGACACCGGCCTCGCGCGCGACGAGATCGGCGGTGGCCGTCGCGTCGGCCGGGAGCAGCGCCGTGCTCGTGAGGTCGCCCCACGGGGCGTCCTCCTCGAGGGCTGCCGAGACGACGCGGGTGAGGGTGGCGGCAGTGATCATCGGGCTCCGATCAGGGAACGTTCGCGGTGATGCGCACCGACCGACTCGGTGCGCGAGGCGGCTGCGGATGCCGTGGCGGCGGCGAGCAGGAGCAGATTCGCATCCTCGAACTCGGCGAGGGATGCCGGGGCCGGTGCCGAGGTCTGCCACGCACGGATCGTGGCGACAGCTTTCGCGAGCCCATCGTCCGTGCGGAGCAGTCCGACGTCGGCCCACATGAGACGCTGGAGCGCCGCACGCGAGAATCCGGTCTCGGCGCGTCCGGGTTCCTTCGGGTGCGGCACGGCCTCCGCGGCGAGGGCGATCTCCGCACCGGCGATGCGGGCGGCGACGGCGGCAGCCGCGGCACGCGCTCCGAACACCGCTCCTTCGAGGAGCGAGTTCGACGCCAGCCGATTCGCGCCGTGCACTCCGGTGCGCGCCGCCTCACCGGCGGCGAAGAGACCGGGCAGCGTCGACCGCCCGTCCAGATCGGTAACGATGCCGCCCATCAGGTAGTGCGCGGCCGGAGTCACCGGAATCGCCTCCTGCGACCAATCGAAGCCGCGCTCCCTCGTGACCCGGTCGATCGTCGGGAACCGCTCCGCGAGGCGCGGCGCACCGAGGGTCGTGGCATCCAGGCGCACCGGATGCCCCTGGATGGTCGCCCGCCGCGCGATGGCTCTCGCCACCACGTCGCGCGGGGCGAGTTCGCCGTCCGGATGCTCGTCGAAGCAGAACCGGTGGCCGTTCTCGTCGATCAGCGTCGCGCCTTCGCCGCGTACCGCCTCCGAGATGAGGAACGGCTCTCCGCCCGCCAGAACGGTCGGGTGGAACTGCACGAACTCGAGATCGGCGATGGCCGCGCCGGCACGCAGGGCGGCGGCGATGCCGTCGCCGGTCGTGCCGACGGGGTTGGTCGTGTGCGCGAACAGCTGTCCGGCACCGCCCGTGGCCAGGATCACGGCATCCGCTGGCCGGTCGACGAGCATGCCGTCGATGAGGAGCCGGATGCCGCGCACCCGCCCGCCGCCCGGAATCAGGTCGACGAGGAACGCCTCTTCGACGACGTCGATGCCGGTGGTGCGGACGGCCGCGACCAGCGCCCTGGCGATCTCCGCGCCCGTGGCGTCGCCTCCGGCGTGCACGATGCGCGCGGCACTGTGCGCCGCTTCGCGTCCCAGCAGCAGCGTGCCGTCATCCGCCCGGTCGAACGCGACGCCCCGTGCGATCAGCTCGGCGATGCGGTCGGCGCCCTCCGAGACGAGTACGTCGACGGCCTCGGGTCGGCCCAGTCCGGCACCGGCGGCCAGCGTGTCCTCCGCATGGGCTGCGGGGGAGTCGCCGGCGCCGTACACGCCGGCGACTCCGCCCTGCGCGTGCGGCGTGCAGCCGTCGCCGAGTCGTCCCTTCGTGTAGATCGTCACCGAGCGGCCCGCCCCGTGCGCGTGCAGCGCAGCGGTGAGACCGGCGATGCCGGAGCCGACGACGGCGATGCTCATGCGCGGCGCGCTTCGACAGGCTCGGCGGGCGCGGCGGCCGGCGGCTTGGCCGCCAGCATCCGCTCCAGCGCCACGCGCGCGGGGGCGGCGACGTCATCGGTCACCTGGATGCGGTTGACGACGCGTCCGGCGACGAGCTCTTCGAGCACCCACGCCAGGTAGCCGGGGTGGATGCGGTACATCGTGGAACATGGGCACACGACGGGGTCGAGGCAGAAGATCTCGTGCTGCGGGTACTGCGCCGCCAGGCGCCGCACCAGGTTGATCTCGGTGCCGATCGCGAAGGTGGTCGGCTCGGTGGCGGCGTCGATCGCGCGACGGATGTAATCGGTGGAACCCGCTTCGTCCGCGGCGTCCACCACCTCCATCGGACACTCCGGGTGCACGATCACGCGGACGCCGGGGTGCTCCGCCCTGGCCTGGTCGATCTGCGCGACCGTGAACCGGCGGTGCACGGAGCAGAAGCCGTGCCACAGGATGACCCGCGAGTCCTCGAGCTCGCCAGCCGTCGATCCGCCGAGGGGCTTGCGCGGGTTCCACATCGGCATCTGCGACAGCTCGACGCCCATCGCCTTCGCCGTGTTCCGACCCAGGTGCTGATCGGGGAAGAACAGCACGCGCCGTCCGCGTTCGAACGCCCACTCGAGCACCGTCGCGGCGTTCGAGGACGTGCAGACGATACCTCCGTGTCGCCCGACGAAGCCCTTGATGGCGGCGGAAGAGTTCATGTAGGTGACCGGGATCACGGGGACGCGACCGTCTTCGTCCGCAACATCCAGGCCGCCGAGGACGTCGGCGAGCTGCTCCCAGCACTCCTCCACCTGATCGATGTCCGCCATGTCGGCCATCGAGCATCCGGCCGCGAGGTTGGGCAGGATCACGGCCTGGTCGGCGCCCGAGAGCAGATCAGCGGTCTCCGCCATGAAGTGCACGCCGCAGAAGACGATCGCCTCGGCATCCGGCCGGCCCTTCGCCGCGGTGGCGAGCTGGAAGGAGTCGCCCACGTAGTCGGCGTGCTGCACGACCTCCTCGCGCTGGTAGAAGTGGCCGAGCACGACCGCTCGGTCGCCGAGGGTGTGCTTGGCCGCCACGATGCGCGCGTGGAGATCCTCCTCGTTCGCGTCGCGATAGGCGGCGGGGAGCTCGCCCTGCCGCGGGGCGCCGGTGGGGATGACATCGCCCATCGACGAGCCGGGACCGTACCCGGGGCGGGTGTCGAAATCCCACGGTCCGAGCGCGAGATCGGTGCTGCAGGTGGCGTCGATGCTCGAGCCGTCGACGATGGCCTGGATCGCGTGGTCGACGGACGGATCGGTGCGCAGCTGGGAGACGGGGACGAATGCGGTGCTCATCGGGTGCTCATTTCGTCGGGAGCTCGGGGTCGGTTTCGGGTTTTCGCGGGAGGATGCCGTGGCCAGGCGGGCCTCAGCGGGAGACGAGCGGGCCGCGATCGGCGAGCTCGACGTCGGTGTTGTAGCGGTAGAGGCGGGCGGGGCGATGACTGCCGGTGCGGAACTCCTCGGTCGGCACCAGCGTGCCGGTGGCCTCGACCTGGCGGCGGAAGTTCGCCGGGTCCAGCCGCCGGCCGAGGATCGTCTCGTACGCCTCTCGGAGATCGGACAGCGTGAACGTCGGAGGGAGGAATCCGTGCGCGACCCGGCTGTAGCCGACCTTGTTGCGCAGCCGCCACAGGGCGTAGTCGACGATCTGGTTGTGATCGAATGCCAGCTGCGGCAGTGAGACCGCATCGAACCATCGGACGTTCTCCGGCGCGTTTCCGGCCGCGACGTGCGCGGCGCTCTGCGCATCGACTTCGTCCTGCCGCAGCAGCGCCCAGTAGATGATCGACACGACGCGGCTGGGGGAGCGGTCCACGTCCCCGAACGCGTAGAGCTGCTCGAGATAGCTGGGCGCGAGACCCGTGGTCTCGGCGAGCGTGCGGGCGGCGGCCTGTTCGAGGCCCTCCTGCTCGACGAGCCATCCGCCGGGAAGCGCCCACTGACCCTGATGCGGATCCCTGGTGCGCAGCACGAGAGGCAGCGACAGCACCGGTGCCCCGTCGTCGCCGCGGCGCAACGTCAGGATCACGGTCGACACCGCGACGCGGATATCGGCATCCCGAGTTCTGGTCGTCATGACTCTAACCTCCACGACCGATCTTAGTGTCAGGTTGACCAGAACATCAAAACCGCCGCGTCACACAACGGAATCGGAAACGTTACATGGCCGTGACCACCGATCTTGTTCCGCCTGGCACAGTTTGTTAGGTTACTGTCCTAACAAACCCCTTCGTGGGGGTCTCAAGGATGAGCAGCACCTCCAAGCACTGAAGCATCGAGAGGAAATACAACACATGATCCGCAATGGAAAGCGCCGTGTCGCGATCACGGCGATCGCGGGGGCATCCGTCCTCGCCCTCGGCCTCACCGCCTGTTCCGGCGGTGGCGGTGACGAGAGCGGCGATGCCGGGGAGTCCGACACCACGCTGCGTGTCTGGGCCGGCAGCCAGACCCCCATCGAGGCGAACTTTAACCCGTTCGCTCCCACCGTGCTGCACGGTGCGCTCGGCCCGATCCTCGAGCCGCTGTTCTTCTTCAACAAGACGGCGGACGAGCCGGCCACCGGCATGATCGGCGACTCGTACGAGTACAACGAGGACGGCACGGTCATCACCGTGACGATCAAGCCCGATCTGAAGTGGAGCGACGGCGAGCCGCTCACTGCCGAGGACGTGGCCTTCACGTTCACCTACGAGGGCAACAACCCCGAGGGTCAGGGTCTCGTCTCGGCCGAGGCGCAGGACGACACGACCGTCGTGCTGACGTATGCCACGCCGCAGTTCACGACCGAGTGGCAGCGCCTGGGCGGCACCTGGATCCTCCCGGAGCACGTGTGGAGCGAGGTCGACGACTTCGCGACCTTCACCAACGAGGAGCCCGTCGGCTCCGGCGCGTACGTCGTCGACAGCGTCACGAGCGAGTCGTACGTGCTCGTGGCGAACGAGAACTACCGTGACGCGGACGACTTGGGCGTCGGCACGGTCCAGTACATCGCGGTCGACAACAACCAGGCCGCGCAGGACCTTCTCGCCGCCGGTGAACTCGACTGGGCCGGCATGTTCATCCCGAACCCCGATTCGGTCACCGGCAACGGCAAGATCGACTGGATCAACACGCCGCAGGACCCGACCGTGCTCTACACGTGCGCGAACGCGGACCTGGGCTGCACCGGCGAGCAGACCGATGTCGCGGTCCGTCAGGCGCTGAACGTCGCGATCGACCGCGGCACGATCAAGCAGAAGGCGTTCGTCGACCTCACCGGCGAGATCTCGCCCACCTACGCCCTCCTGCCCCGCGACGAGAAGTGGGTCGCCGACCCGGCGAACGAGGTCAGCCCGCAGAGCCCGGATGCCGCAGGCGCCGGCGAGATCCTCGAAGCGGCCGGGTACACCAAGGACGCCGACGGGATGTACGGCAAGGACGGCGCGCCGATCGAGCTCGACCTGATCTCGGTCGACGGCTGGACCGACTACAACGACGCCGCGAAGCTGATCGCCGAGCAGGCGGCGGCCGCCGGCATCACGATCAATGTCGGCACCGTGCAGTGGCAGGAGTTCTCCGACGCCCGCCAGACCGGCAACTACGAGCTGATCGTCGGCGGAATGATCGGCACCTCGGTCGCCGACCCGTTCCAGATCTACCGCGATTGGCTGGGTGGGACCGCGGTGGAGTCGACCAGCCCGGTGGGCGAGGAAGTGCCCGCCGGCCGCTGGAACTTCAGCCGCTACAACAACCCGACGGTGGATGCCGCGATCGCCGCCGCCAACGCGACGAACGACGAGGCCGTGAAGATGGCGCAGTACGCCACGATCCAGACCGAGATCGTGCGCGATCTGCCGTACATCCCGCTCGTGATCAACGCCACCCAGACCTTCTACAACGCGAAGGACTTCACCGGGTGGCCGACGGAGGAGGACCTGTACGCGTTCCCGCCGTCCTGGGGCTCCGTCTCGGCCGGATTCATCCTGCCGCAGCTGCAGCCGGCCGGTTGATCAGTCAGTGATGCACGGGAGCAGGAAGTCGAAGTGACATGAAGTACTATGCCCGCCGGATCGGGTTCTACATCATCACGTTGTGGGCCGCGATCTCTCTCAACTTCCTGCTCCCTCGGCTCATGCCGGGGGACCCGGCCGACATCATGATCGCCAAGCTGCAGCGCAGCGGCGGCGAGGTGTCGGAGACGACGGTCCGCAACATCAAGCTTCTGCTCGGCTCCGATGACTCCTCGATGTGGGAGCAGTACATCGGCTACTGGGGGCGGATGCTCCGCGGGGATCTCGGGATCTCCGTCACGAAGTATCCGACCCCGGTCGCCGAGCTCATCGGGCAGGCGCTGCCGTGGACGCTGATCCTCGTGGGCGTCGCGACCGTGATCTCGTTCGGCCTCGGCATCGTCCTCGGCGCCTGGGTTGGGTGGAAGCGCGGGACCTGGGTCGATCACCTCATCCCGGCGACGACGATCCTGCAGTCGATCCCGTACTTCTGGCTCGCTCTGGTGCTCGTCGCCGTGTTCGCCGTCGGTCTCGGTTGGTTCCCGATCATCGGCGGGTACAGCGTGTTCGACTTCCCGAGGGGCCCGGAGTGGAGCTGGGCGTTCTTCGTGGATGCCGTGCACCACGCCGTGCTTCCGGCGGTGACCATCGTGGTGAGCTCGGTCGGCGGCTGGCTGTTCGGCATGCGCAACATGATGGTGTCCACCCTCGCCGAGGACTACGTCACCACCGCGGAGGCCAAAGGGCTGAAGCCGCGACGGATCCTCACCATGTACGCATCGCGCAACGCCGCGATCCCGTCGATCGCCGGGTTCGCGATCACCCTCGGCTTCGTCGTCGCCGGCTCCATCGTCATGGAGCAGGTGTTCACCTACCCCGGCATCGGAAAGCTCATGTTCCAGGCCGTGCAGAACAGCGACTACGCGCTCATGCAGGGCGTCTTCCTCGTGATCACCCTCACGGTGCTCGCGGCCAACTTCATCATGGACCTCGTCTACGGCTACATCGACCCGAGGGCACGCCACAATGTCTGACACCATCACGAAGCCCGTCTCGACCCCGCCGGACACCGTCGCGCTCGTCACGCAGAAGCGCTCCAGAGGCGGCTGGCGTGCCATGATGCCGACGCTGTCGGCGAAGCTCATCACCGGTCTCGCGATCGTGATCGCGATCGTGCTGTTCGGCGTCATCGGACCGCTCGTCACGCAGGACCCGCGATATTCGGGCAACGACGCGCTGCAGCCGCCCAGTGCCGAGCATCTGCTGGGCACGACGAAACTCGGCTACGACGTGCTCGCGCAGCTGGCGCACGGCACGCAGGGGTCGCTGCTGGTCGGGATCGTCGCCGGCCTCATCGCGATCATCCTGTCGCTGCTGTTCGGCGTGCTCGCCGGTTACGTCGGAGGGTGGCGGGACGAGAGCCTGTCGCTTGTGACCAACATCGCTCTCGTCATCCCCGGCCTGCCGCTCGCGATGGTGATCGCCACCTACTTCAGCTCGCGCAGCTGGCTGCTCGTCGCCTTCGTGCTCGGGATCACCTCCTGGGCCGGTGCGGCGGTCGTTCTGCGGACGCAGGCGCGCTCGCTGCGCAGCCGCGACTACGTGTACGCGGCGAAGGTCGCGGGCGAGAAGTCGTTCCGCGTCATCCTGGTGGAGATCCTGCCGAACCTGCTTCCGCTGCTCGCGGCGCAGTTCCTGTTCGCGATCATCTTCGCGATCCTCGGCGAGGCCGGTCTGTCCTATCTCGGGCTCGGCGCGACCGACTCGATCACGTGGGGCACGATCCTCAACGACGCGCAATCCGGCCAGGCGCTGGGAACCGGAGCCTGGTGGTGGTTCATCCCGCCTGGCGTGCTGATCGCGATGCTCGGCTGCGGTCTGTCGCTCATCAACTTCTCCATCGACGAGATCATCAATCCGAAGCTGCGGGTCGCCCCCGAGGCCGCGCGCCGCGTGCGCAAGGCAGCGAAGCAGAAGGGAGTGGGCGCATGACCGCCCCCGAAGCCGTTCTCACCGCCCGTGGCGTCTCGATCGAGTACGAGGTCGATCCGCCGGTCAAGGCCGTCCGCGACGTCTCCCTCACCCTGCACCGCGGAGAGATCCTCGGGCTGGCCGGGGAATCGGGATGCGGCAAGACGACTCTCGCCTACGGGCTGAACCGCCTGCTGAAGGCGCCAGCGCTGATGACGAGCGGCGAGATCGTCTTCCACGACCGAGACGGACACGACATCGACATCGTGTCGCTCAAGGACGATGGTCTTCGGGCGTTCCGCTGGGACAAGATCTCGATGGTGTTCCAGGGTGCGATGAACTCCCTGAACCCCGTGATCAGCATGAAGGCCCAGATCTTCGACGTGTTCGACACGCATCGTCCAGGCATGAGCCGGAAGGCGAAGACCGAGCGGGCCGAGGAGCTTCTCCGCCTGGTCGGCGTCGATCCAGCGCGACTCACGAGCTTCCCGCACGAACTCTCCGGCGGCATGCGCCAGCGCGTGATGATCGCGATGGCTCTCGCCCTCGACCCGCAGGTCATGATCATGGACGAGCCGACGACCGCGCTCGACGTGGTCGTGCAGCGCGGCATCATCCGCGAGATCATGCGGCTGCGCGAGCGGTTGGGCTTCGCCGTGATCTTCATCACGCACGACCTGCCGATGCTCATCGAGATCAGCGACCGGATCGCGGTCATGCTGCAGGGCGAGATCGTCGAGCAGGGCACGGCAGAGGAGATCTACCGCACTCCGCAGCACGAGTACACCCAGAAGCTGCTCTCCAGCTTCCCGAGTCTGAAGGGCGAGCGCGGCGGCTTCGTGCGCAGCGGCGCCGAGACCGCGGCATCCGTCAGCGCATCCGCGAAGGAGGACGCACGATGAGCACTCTCGAAGCACGGCACCTGGTGAAGGACTTCCGGCTCCGCTCCGGTTTCTCGACGACGACCCTGCATGCGGTGAAGGACGTCTCGTTCACCCTCGAACCAGGCAGGACGATCGCGCTCGTCGGCGAATCCGGCAGCGGCAAGTCGACGATCGCCCGCATGCTGATGAAGCTCGAGACGCCGACATCGGGGGAGATCCTGCTCGACGGGGCGCCCAGCGGCAGCCACGGCGGGGCGCTCGCCCGCTACCGGTCCGACGTGCAGATGGTCTTCCAGGATCCGTTCGCCTCCCTGAACCCGTTCCACACGGTCATCCATCACCTCGAGCGCCCGCTGCGCATCCACCATCCGCACCTGTCGCGCGCCGAGGTGCGCACGAAGGCCCTCGATCTGCTGGAGCGCGTCCGGCTGTCACCGGCCGAGAGCTTCGCCGAGCGGCGCCCGCACGAGCTCTCCGGCGGACAGCGACAGCGCATCGCGATCGCGCGTGCTCTCGCTCCTGGAGCCCGGTTCATCGTCGCCGACGAGCCGGTGTCGATGCTCGATGTGTCCATCCGCCTCGGCGTGCTGAACCTGCTGGCCGACCTGCAGCGCGAGGAGAACCTCGGGGTCCTCTACATCACGCACGATCTCGCGACCGCCAGGCACTTCAGCGACGAGATCCTCGTGATGTACCGCGGCGACATCGTCGAACGGGGACCGGCGGATGACGTGATCCTCACCCCGCAGCACGAGTACACCAGGACGCTGCTGGGTGCGGCACCGGACCCGGAGAACATGGGGCGCTTGCGGGATGAGGTGCGCGCAGAGCTCGCGGCGAGGCCCTAAGCTGGTCGCAACAACTGAAGACGGCCCCACGACCCGTGCGGGAGAGCCCCGGTGCAAGCGACCGGGCACCGAAGGAGCAAGCCTCCCCGCCAATCTCTCAGGTACCGCGTACCGCGCCGGTCGGGCCACTCTGAAAAGCGATGCGTCCGCATCCGCCGACGGTGAAAACCCCTCCCTGGCCCTTCGACCGGCCCGGGGGCGAGGGGTGAAACTCTCAGGCTCATGACAGAGGGGGAGTTCTCGGATACCGTGCAATCAGTACGGCATCCTTCCGATCCTTCCGGGAGAACTCCATGACCCCAGCTCGGTACACCCCTCTACGCGCGCAACACGAGTCGCTGGGCGCCTCGTTCACCGACTTCGGCGGCTGGCAGATGCCGGTGCGCTACACCTCGGACCTCGCCGAGCACCACGCGGTCCGCCAGGCTGCCGGGCTCTTCGACATCTCGCACATGGCCGAGTTCGTCGTCGAAGGAGCGGATGCCGCCTCCTACCTCGACCACGCGGTCGCCGGACGCATCTCGACCATGCCGGTCGGCAAGGCGAAGTACTCGCTGGTGCTGACGGAGTCCGGCGGCATCGTCGACGACATCATCGTGTACCGCCTCGCGGACGACCGGTTCCTCATCATCTCCAACGCCGGGAACCGGGATGCCGTGGCGGATGCTCTTCCGCAGCGCACCGGATCGTTCGACGTCACGGTCGTCGACGTCTCGGACGACTACGCCCTCCTGGCGGTGCAGGGCCCGGCCGCGGAGGCGATCGTCGCCGCCACCGCGGGCATCGACGACGTCTCGATCCCGTGGGCGGACCAGAAGTACTACGCGTGGGCGTCAGCGACCTACGCGGGCGCACCGCTGCTCATCGCACGCACCGGCTACACCGGCGAGGACGGCTTCGAGCTCCTCGTCCGCGCCGCAGACGCGACCGCCCTGTGGGACGCCGTGCTGGCCGCCGGTGCGGCGCACGGACTGGTTCCGGCAGGCCTCGCCGCCCGCGACACGCTGCGGCTCGAGGCAGGCATGCCGCTGTACGGACACGAGCTGTCGCTCGACACCAAGCCCGCTCAGGCCGGACTCGGACGCGTCGTCGCCGCCGACAAGGATGCGTTCGTCGGCAAGGACGCCGTCGCCCCGGCATCCGATGCCCGAGTGCTCACGGGCCTCGCGGCCGAGGGTAAGCGCGCGGGCCGTGCGGGATACGCCGTCGTCACCGACGACGGCACCGTGGTGGGCGAGATCACCAGCGGCGCGCTCAGCCCCACGCTCGGCCACCCGATCGCGATGGCCTACCTCGACCCGGCGGCAGCGGCCGTCGACCTGTACCTGGACGTGCGGGGGACGAGGATCCCCGCCGTCGTGACCGACCTGCCTTTCTACCGGAGGACGAAATGACCGACCTGAACACCCTGAAGTACAGCGACGAGCACGAGTGGGTCGCGCTGGACGGCGAGACCGCGACCGTCGGCATCACGGATTTCGCCGCGGATGCCCTGGGCGACATCGTCTTCGTCGAGCTGCCGGCCGTCGGCACCGAGATCAGCCGTGGCGATGTCTTCGGTGAGGCCGAGTCGACGAAGTCCGTGTCCGAGCTCTACGCTCCGGTCGCCGGCACCGTCGCTGAGGTCAACCAGGCCGTGGTCGATGACCCGGCGCTGCTGAACTCCTCACCGTTCGAAGACGCGTGGCTGATCAAGGTGACGGTCGCGGACGGCGCGACCGACGGCCTGCTCGACCGCGACGCGTACGTCGCGCTGACCCAGGGCTGATCGCGCAGTGGTCTCCTTCGCCGACCGTCACATCGGGACGACCTCCGAGACGCAGCGGCTCATGCTCGACGCGCTCGGCATCACGGATGCCGATGCTCCCGTCGAGCAGCTGATGCGCCAGGCCGTTCCGGCCTCGATTTTCACCGCGCCCGGTGACACGATCATCCCCGCCGCGGCCAGCGAGGCCGAGGCGCTCGCCGAGCTGCGCGCCCTCGCCGCGCGCAACACGGTGAACACGCCGATGATCGGACTCGGGTACTACGGCACGATCACCCCGAGCGTGATCCAGCGCAACGTGCTGGAGAATCCGTCCTGGTACACGGCCTACACGCCGTACCAGCCCGAGATCTCGCAGGGGCGCCTGGAGGCGCTGATCAACTTCCAGACCATGGTCGCCGATCTCACCGGGCTCTCGACCGCCAACGCGTCCATGCTGGACGAGTCGACCGCCGTCGCCGAGGGCATGCTGCTGGCGCGCCGCGCATCGAAGGCCGCCTCGCACGTGTTCGTCGTCGACTCCGGTGCGTTCCCGCAGACCAAGGCGCTGCTCGCGACCAGAGCGGATGCCGTCGGCATCGAACTGGTCGAGCGCGATCTCGCCGCGGGCGAACCGCTGCCCGAAGCGCTGTTCGGCGTGTTCGTGCAGTATCCCGCGGCATCCGGACTCGTGTGGGATCCGTCCGCCGTGATCGATGCGGCGCACGTCGCCGGCGGCCTCGCCGTCGTCGCCGCTGACCTGCTGGCGCTCACCCTGATCGCTTCGCCCGGTTCCCTCGGTGCGGATGTCGCGGTCGGCACGACGCAGCGCTTCGGCGTTCCGATGGGCTTCGGCGGCCCGCACGCCGGCTACATGGCGGTGCGGCAGGGTCTCGAGCGGCAGCTTCCCGGCCGCTTGGTCGGCGTCTCGGTGGATGCCGACGGCAAGCCGGCCTACCGCCTGTCGCTGCAGACGCGCGAACAGCACATCCGTCGTGAGAAGGCGACGAGCAACATCTGCACCGCGCAGGTGCTCCTGGCGGTCATGGCCGCGATGTACGCGGTCTACCACGGCCCCGACGGGCTGCGTGCGATCGCGACGGAGACCGCCGCGAAGGCCGCGCTGCTGCGCGATTGGCTCGTCGAGGCCGGCGTCGAGATCGCGTTCGACGAGTTCTTCGACACGCTCTCGCTGCGCGTCCCCGGTCGTGCGGCCGAGTACGCCGAGCAGGCGCACCACGGCTACGGCATCCTGTTCCACGTCGCGGATGCTGACACGATCGGCATCTCGGTCGACGAGACCACGACCATCGGCGAACTGCACCAGATCGCGATGGTGTTCGGCGGCAAGCAGGAGCGGGCCTTCGGGTTCATCGGCGGGGCGACGGCGCTGCCGGACGCCCTCGCCCGCCAGGACGGGTACCTGACGCACCCCGTGTTCCACGCGCACCGCTCCGAGACCGCCATGATGCGGTACCTGAAGAGTCTCGCCGACCGCGACTACGCGCTGGATCGCGGCATGATCCCGCTGGGTTCGTGCACCATGAAGCTCAACGCGGCGACCGAGATGGCGGCGATCACCTGGCCGGAGTTCGCGGGGATCCACCCGTTCGCCCCGGCATCCGATGTCGCAGGCTACCTCGAGCTCATCGACCAGCTCGAAGGCTGGCTCGCCGAGGTCACCGGCTACGACGCGGTCTCGCTGCAGCCCAACGCCGGTTCGCAGGGCGAGCTCGCCGGACTCCTGGCCATCCGCGGCTACCACCTGGCGAACGGCGACGACCACCGCACGGTGTGCCTCATTCCGTCGTCGGCGCACGGCACGAACGCGGCATCCGCCGTGCTCGCGGGCATGAAGGTCGTCGTGGTCGCCTGCGACGAACTCGGCAACGTCGATCTGGACGACCTGCGGGCGAAGATCGAGGCGAACAGGGACGAGCTCTCGGCGCTCATGATCACCTACCCGTCGACGCACGGCGTGTACGAGCAGCAGGTGGTCGAGATCACCTCAGCCGTCCACGACGCCGGCGGACAGGTGTACGTCGACGGCGCGAACCTCAACGCGCTGCTCGGCTATGCGCGCTTCGGCGACCTCGGCGGCGACGTCTCGCACCTGAATCTGCACAAGACGTTCGCGATCCCGCACGGCGGTGGCGGACCCGGTGTGGGTCCGGTCGCGGCCAAGGCGCATCTCGCACCGTTCCTTCCCTCGCACCCGCTCGCACAGCGGGCGGAGCACGCGGGCGGATACGTGTTCGAGGGCGGCGTCGTGTCGGCGGCTCCGTACGGCTCGGCCGGCATCCTGCCGATCTCGTGGGCCTACGTGCGGATGATGGGCGCCGCAGGACTCCGCGATGCGACGGCGGCCGCCGTGCTGTCGGCGAACTACATCGCCGAGCGTCTGCGCGCGCACTACCCGGTGCTGTATACGGGGGAGAACGGCCGCGTCGCGCACGAGTGCATTCTGGATCTGCGTCCGCTCAAGGAAGCGACCGGCATCACGGTCGACGACGTCGCCAAGCGCCTCATCGACTACGGCTTCCACGCCCCGACCATGTCGTTCCCGGTTCCGGGCACGCTGATGGTCGAGCCGACCGAATCCGAGGACCTCGGCGAGATCGAACGGTTCATCGAGGCCATGATCATGATCAAGGCCGAAGCGGATGCCGTGGCCGCAGGGCGCTGGGATGCCGGCGACAACCCGCTCGTGAACGCGCCGCATACCGCGGTCTCGCTGATCGCGGGGGAGTGGGGCCACCCGTACACGCGCGAGGAGGCCGCGTATCCCGTGCACGCTCTCGTCGCCGGGAAGTACTGGCCGCCGGTCCGCCGCATAGACCAGGCGTACGGCGACCGCAACCTCGTGTGCGCGTGCCCGCCGATCGAGGCGTTCGCGTAGACCCGATGCGGCGCGCTCAGCTCTGAGCGCGCCGCATCAGTCGCGGAAGTCGGGCGGCGCGATCGCGATGAGTGCGTCCGCCAGCTCCTCCGCCGAGCGCTCAGCGCCCTCCGCCAGCCACCACGAGATGGCGGCGAGCGCGCCCGCGGCGATGTAGCGCGCTGTCACCTCTGGATCAGCGGCGAGCGTCGTGCGCATGCTCAGCGTGACGAGGACGGACTCGGTGAGCCCTGCGGCGAAGCCCTCGACGAACGCCGGATCCGAGGTGAGCAGCACCCCGTACGTCGTGCGGTGCTCGGCGACGAAGCGCACGATCTCCAGCAGCACCTGCCGGTTGACGGCGGTCTTCGATGCGCCGTCGAGGATCGCGATGCGCGCATCGGCGATCACGGACTCGCTGAAGTCGCTGAGCGCCGTGGCCGCGAGATCGCCGATGCCGGAGAAGTGCGCGTAGAACGACGATCGCGTGGTTCCGGCCTCGCGGACGATCGTCGCGACGCCGGCGGTGCGGACCAGGTCGGCGTCGACGAGCCGACGGAACGCGTCGATCAGCTTGCGTCGCGTCTTGAGGACTCGACGATCCGTGCTGTCCACGCGTCGTGTGCGCAGGGACTCCTGCTTGGATTCGACCTCGATCATCCCCGCCATTCTTCCCGATCCGCAGGATGCCGGGGCGATGGATCGCCCCGGCATCCTGTCCGTGCCTCAGGCCGGACGGTAGGTCGGCCGCAGCGACGGAGGGATCAGGCCCTCCGGCAGGGGCTTGTCGTACGGCGTCACCGAGATCACATCGGCGAACTCCGCCCGCGCGGCTGCCAGCAGGTCGGCGTCCGTGAAGAGCTCGACCGCGGTCGCGGCCATGACCTTCGCGCCGTGGATCATGCCCTTGTGGGCTGCGGGCGTCTTGCCCTGAGCCACCATCTGCCAGGAGTGCCCTGGGGTGCCGATGATCGCGGTGCCAGCGCCCATCTGCACGGTCGGCGTGACCCAGCTCACGTCGCCGACATCGGTCGAGCCGGTCATCTGAGGGCGCAGCGCTGCCGGGGGCAGAGGCAGGACTCCGTCGAAGTACGCCGGGCTGTCCGACGGGATGCCGAGCTGGCGCTTCATCGCCTCAGCGGCGCCATCGGGCAGGCCGGCGGACAGGATGCGTCCGTAGGACTGGTCGGACTCGTCGAACCCGACGCCGCCGAGCTCCTCGAACACGGCCTGCATGCGCTTCTCGAGGGTCACGTTGGGCAGCACTTCGGCGCACGCGCCGTCGAACTCGATCTCCACCTCCGTCTCGGTCATCAGCGCAGCGCCCTCGGCGACCTTCTTGACGCGCTCGTAGAGCGTGCGCATGCGCGCCACGGTGGGGGAGCGCACGATGTAGTAGAGCTCGGCCGTCGGCTGGACGACGTTGGCCGAAGGGCCACCGGCGTCGATGAACGCGTAATGGATGCGATCCGTGTCGTCCATGTGCTCCCGAAGGAAGTTGACACCCACGTTCATGAGTTCGGCGGCGTCCAGGGCGCTGCGGCCGTGCTGCGGGTTGGCGCCGGCGTGAGCGGCCAACCCGCGGAAGCGGAAGTAGGCCTGGGTGTAGGCCAGCGTCTTCCACTGCGCGGCGGAGGCCAACGGCATGGGATGGTTCGTGACCGTCGCGTCGACGTCGTCGAAGGCGCCGGCGGCGACCATGAACGTCTTGCCCGCAGCGCCCTCCTCCGCGGGGCAGCCGTAGTAGCGGACGGTACCGAGCAGGCCCGCGGCCGCGAGGTGCTGCGCGGCGGCGACGGCGGCCAGCAGGGATCCGGCGCCGAGGAGGTTGTGGTGGCAGCCGTGTCCCGCATCGCTGCCGCTGTCCGGGTCCGGTGTCCGCTCGGTCGCGCCGGCCGCCTGGCTGAGCCCGGCGAGGGCGTCGTACTCGCCGAGGAACGCGATCACGGGCGATCCGGACCCCCATTCGGCACTGAACGCCGTGGGGACGCCGCCAGCGGCACGGGTGATCCGGCCGCCGTACTCCTCGGCGGCGGCGATCTGCTTGGCCATGGACGAGTGCTCTTCCCAGCGCAGTTCCGGCTCGGCCCAGATGTCGTCGCTGAGGCGGACGAACCGGGCGGAGAGGTCGTCGACGATCGGGGAGATCGCGGCGACGGTCGTTGTCGTTTCGGTGATCATGTGCGGTCCTCCAGGGCTCGGATTATCAGGAGAGGTCTTCGGATGCGGGCGCGGGCTTCGGCTTCTTCCTGCCTGCGGGGAGCGCCAGCGCGAGGGCGACGGTGGCGACGACGGAGATCGCGATGCCGAACAGGGCGACGACGGGGAACAGCGGTGTGAGCACGAGCTGGACGACGACGCCGACCACGACCGCGATCGTGAGAATCCGGAGATTCGGGTTCGAGGAGATCATCTGCACGACCACCGCTCCCATGACCGCCGGCAGCACGAAGGTCTGCACCTGCGTGATGATCTCCGGCGGGAGCAGCCGCAGCAGCAGCGACCCGAGGAGCCCGACGAAGACGACCAGGCTCAGCAGGTGCGTCGCGGCGGCGCCGCAGATCGCGAGAACAGCCGCGAGCTGTCCGCGCTTCGTCTCCGGCTTCGCGCCGATCGCGGACTGCGCCACGATCGCAGCCGGCACGAGTTTGTTGCTGATGTTGCCGATCATGAAGGCCTGGTACATGCTCGCGGCCCCAAGATCGGGAAGTACGACAGCGGTTCGATGAACCACAGCACACCGAAGGCGAGAGCGATGGCCAGCACACCGGCGGCGACCGCCGAGGCCTGGACGCCGAACTCGATCGCCAGGACAAGGGGCCCGGCGAGCATGAGCACGAGCGCGAGGATCATCGTGATCCGCCCCCAGCGCGAGGTGGTCGTGTCGAACTGCTTCCAGGCGCCCGCTGTCACGGGCGATGTCGTCGGAGAGGTGGATGTCGACATGAGAGTTGCTCCGCTCTGCTGCTCGGGGGCGTTCACTGGATGCCTGCGTTCGAGACGAGGATGCCGACGCCGATTGCGACGATCATCGAGATGCCGAGGGCCCATTCCTTCAGCCAGTTCTGTCGGAACGCCTTGGCGATCCAGAGGCAGAGGAGCATGACGAGCGCGCTCGCGATGGCGACGATCGCGACGGCGAGGCCCTTCTGGAGCTGCTGGATGCCGAAGGTGCCGAAGGCGCCGAGCAGCGCGGCGGTCGGGATGATCGCCATGGCGCCACCGGCCGCTGCGGCCTGCTTGGCCTCCAGACGGTCGGTGCCGCGCTTGAGCAGCGGTGTCACGATGAGCGTGACGAGCATCCAGCCGGATCCGGCGAGTGCGATGCAGAGCATCACGGTCGCGAAGACCTGCTGCGTGTAGCCGTCTCCGCCGAGCGCGACACCCTGCGTGTCGGCGGCGATCCCGGCTGCACCGACCTCGAAGGCGGCCGAGCCGATCAGGCCGATGCGGGTGAGCACCCCTGGCGTTCCGAAGACGCTCAGCAGTGTGACGGCGATCAGTGCCACCGCCATGGAGGGGCCGATCGCGGCGACGGCGCCGGAGCGGAACGAGCGCGTCACATCGGCTGCGCTCATCTCGACGGCGGGGGCGACGCGGCGTGCCGCGCGGTAGTAGATGACGGTCTGCGCCGCGATCACGGCGAAGACGCCGGCCGCGCACAGCCACAGCACGGGCTGATTCGCCGCGACCAGGATGTCGGTGGAGTCCGGATCGAGGGCGATGGGGACGAAGGACACAGGCGGTCTCCTTGCGTAGAGCTGCGGAACCCCGGGCGGAGTTCCGCTTCCCCTCTGTCCGTTGTGCCTGAGAGTGTCGCGCTGTGCGCTTCCCCCGTCGGCGGGCCCCGCAAGGCCGCTCTCCAGAGTTCCCCAGTCGCCGGGTCCTTCTGCCTGAGAGATTGGCGGGTGGCTTGCCCCTTCGGCGTCCGCATCGCGTGCGGATCTCTCCCCGGTGACTGTTCGGGCGTCGATCGCTGGGTGTGCGACCCACGGTGCTGATGATGTTGTGGATCAATAATGGACATTGTCCGATTACAACGGAAGACCAGCGCTGTTACGGCTCTGTAACGGTCGAATAATTTCTGACCGTCCGTTCAGTAACAGTTGATTAACGGGGACTGCCGCGGAGCGTCCGGCGGGCATACGCTCTGGTTATCGCGACGTGCTCGATGAGGAGTGCGCGTTCATCGATGTCCATGGGAGGACACAAAGTGAAGCGAAACAGGGGCGCCCTCGCGGGCGCGGCGCTGCTGACAGCAGGCGCCATCGCACTGGCCGGATGCTCGAGCGGGGACGGCGGCGAGGGGACGGGCGAGGAAGAGGGCTCCGGCGCCTCCACCGGCATCGTCACGGTCCAGAACAACGAACCGCAGAATCCTCTGATCCCCGCCGTCACGAACGAAGTCGGCGGCGGCTTGGTGCTGCAGAACATCTTCGCCGGTCTGGTGTACTACGAAGCCGATGGCGCGATGGCCATGGACGTCGCCGAGTCCATCGAATCCGAGGACAACCAGAACTGGACCATCACGATCAAGGCCGACCAGACCTTCAGCGATGGGACCCCCGTGACGGCGGCATCCTTCGTCGACGCCTGGCAGTACGCGTCGTCCGACGCGGAGTTCGAGAACCAGTGGTGGTTCGCCAACTTCGCCGGTTACAACGCCGAGGCTGCCGGTGAGGAGGGTGCGCTCGCGCTCGAGGTCGTCGACGACACCTCCTTCACGGTCGAACTCGCCGCTCCCCAGTCCGACTTCCCCATCACGCTGGGATATCAGGTGTTCTCGCCGCTGCCCGAGTCGTTCTTCGACGACCCGGAGGCCTTCGGCGAAGCCCCGATCGGTAACGGACCGTACATGCTGGACAACTGGGAGCACGACCAGGTGATCTCGCTCGTGCCGAACGACAGTTATGACGGGCCGCGCCAGCCGCAGAACGGCGGCGTCGATCTCGTCGTCTACGCCACGCAGGAGGCGGCGTACTCGGATCTGCTCGGCGACAACCTCGACGTCATCAACCCCAACGTGCCGCCGTCCGCGCTGGCGACCTACAAGGACGACCTCGGCGACCGCGCGGTCGACCAGGGCGCTGCGATCTGGGAGGGTCTGACGATCCCCTCGCGTCTGGCGCACTTCGGCAACGACGAGGAAGGGCTGCTGCGTCGCCAGGCGATCTCGTACGCGATCGACCGCGAGCAGATCACCGACGTCATCTTCGAGGGCACGAGAACACCAGCCGTGGACTACACGTCGCCCGTGATCGAGGGCTGGTCGGACTCGATCCCCGGGTCGGAGGTCACGCACGCGGACGCCGACAAGGCGAAGGAACTGTGGGCGCAGGCCGACGCGGTCTCGCCGTGGAGCGGGACGTTCACCATCGCCTACAACGCCGACGGCGGGCACCAACCGTGGGTGGATGCCGTGGCGAACCAGCTCAAGAACACCCTGGGCATCGACGCGATCGGTCAGTCCTACCCCGACCTCGCGACGCTGCGCGAGGAGATCTCCAACCGCACGCTCGACGCGGCGACGCGCTCGGGGTGGCAGTTCGACTACCCGGGTGCGTACAACATCCTGGGCGCGCTGTTCATCACGGGAGCCGGGTCCAACGACGGCGACTACTCGAACGAGGAGTACGACACGCTCGTGCAGCAGGGGGCCACGGCGCCGTCCGTCGAAGAGGGCAACGCCCTGTTCGAGCAGGCGCAGGAGGTGCTCTTCCAAGACCTCCCCGTGCTGCCGCTCTGGTACCGGTCGACCAACGCCGGGTACTCCACGGTGGTCGGGAACGTCGAGTACGGCTGGGACAGCTGGCCGATCGTCTTCGCGATCACCAAGGAGTAGTGACACCGGTTCCCGTCTGAGTTCGTGGTGCGGGGCGACGGTCATCCGTCGCCCCGCACCGAGGGACTCGCGTGCCTGATATGACTGCCTACATCCTCCGTCGCCTGCTCCAGGCGATCCCCGTCTTCCTCGGGGCCACGTTCCTGATCTACTCGATGGTCTTCCTCCTGCCGGGCGACCCGATCCTCGCGCTGTTCGGCGACAAAACGCCGACGCCGGCGCAGTACGCCGCACTGCAGGAGCGCTTCCACCTGGATCAGCCCTTCTTCCAGCGCTACCTCATCTACCTTGGCGACCTGTTCCAGGGCGACCTCGGAACGACGTTCCGCGGTCAGAGCGTCAACGAGATCCTGGCGCGGACCTTCCCGGTGACGCTGCGCCTCGCGCTGCTCGCGGTTCTGATCCAGCTCGTGTTCGGCGTCACGATCGGGCTGATCGCGGGCCTGCGCAAGAACGGGATCATCGATCACGCCTCGATGCTCGTGAGCCTCGTGCTCATCTCGGTGCCGGTGTTCGTGCTCGCGTTCGTCGCGCAGTTCTTCCTCGGCATCCAGCTCGGCTGGTTCCGGCCGACCGTCGGACCAGGCGCACCATGGAGCGATCTGATACTTCCCGCGATCGTGCTCGCTGCACTGAACTTCGCGTATGTGATCCGCCTCACGAGGGCCTCGGTGATCGAGACGCGCCAGCAGGACTTCGTCCGGATGGCGTACGGGAAAGGCTTGTCCGGCAGTCGGGTGATCCCGGTGCACGTGCTGCGCAACTCGCTCATCCCCGTCACGACGAACCTCGCGGCCGACTTCGGCATCCTGATCGTCGGGGCGACCGTGACCGAGGGGATCTTCAACGTTCCCGGCGTCGGCAATGAACTGTTCGAAGCCATCAACCGTCACGACGGGCCCGAGATCGTCTCGATCGTCACGATCCTCGTGGTGATCTACGTCATCGTCAACCTGCTGATCGACCTGCTCTACGGTGTGCTCGACCCGAGGATCCGCTATGCCAGATAACACTCCGAACCACCGGATGCCGCACTTCGTCGCGGAGACCGATGAAGAGGGCATCGGCGCCGTCGATGCCGTGCGCGTCAGCGAACGCAAGAGCAACCTCTGGCTGGACGCCTGGCGTGATCTCCGCGGGAGGTGGATGTTCTGGGCCGCCGGTGTCATCGTGGTCGTGCTGACGATCATCGCGATCTTCCCCGGGCTGTTCGTCCAGATCTCCCCGACGGCGTGCAACCTCGACTACTCGAACGATCCGCCGACGGCCGGTCACCCGATGGGGTACGACTTCCAGGGCTGCGACGTGTACTCGCGGGTCATCCACGGCACCTCGACGTCGCTCAGCGTCGGCGTCATCGTGACCATCATCATCGCGGTGCTCGGCATCGTCATCGGCGCCTTCGCGGGGTTCTTCGGCGGGTGGGTGGATTCGCTCCTCATGCGCATCAGCGACATGTTCTTCGCGATCCCGTACATCCTCGCCGCCGTCGTGATCATGTCGATGTTCCTGGACAACCGCAACATCCTGGTGATCTCGCTGGCCATCGGATTCTTCGCGTGGCCGGCGACGGCCCGCATCCTGCGATCGGAGATCCTGCGCGTGCGCTCGAACGACTTCGTCCTGGCTTCGGAGGCGCTGGGTGTCTCACGGGTGCGCACGATGTTCACGCACGTGCTGCCGAACTCGATCGCCCCGGTCATCGTCGTCAGCACCGTCGGCCTCGCCGCCGCCATCACCGCCGAGGCGACGCTGTCGTTCCTCGGCGTCGGGCTGCCCGGCGACATCGTGTCGTGGGGCACCGACATCTCGAAGGCGCAGATCCGGCTGCGCACCGATCCGCTGCCGCTGATCTACCCGTCCATCGCGCTGTCGCTCACGGTGCTGTCTTTCATCATGCTCGGTGAGACGGTTCGCGACGCGCTCGACCCGAAGGCGAGGGCGCTGCGATGAGTCGCAAGGAACTGGAAGGACCGCTGCTGGCGGTCGAGAACCTGGAGATCGCGTTCAAGACCCAGGACGGCTACGTCCCCGCCGTCCGCGGGGTCAGCTTCGACATCTACCCCGGCGAGACCATGGCGATCGTCGGCGAGTCCGGCTCGGGCAAGTCCACCACCGCGCACGCCCTGATCAACCTGCTCCCCGGGAGCGGCCGCATCACGGGCGGCTCGGTCCGACTGCAGGGCCAGGAGCTGACGACGCTCGGCCGGTCCGGCATGGAGGACATCCGCGGCAAGCGGATCGGACTCGTGCCGCAGGATCCGATGAACAGCCTCAACCCCGTGCACCGGATCGGGTTCCAGGTGCAGGAGACGATCTTCGCGAACGGCCTCGCCACGAGCCGTCGCGCGGCGCGCAAGAAGGCCATCGCCGTGCTGAACGAAGCGGGTCTCGCCGACGCGGAGCGCCGGCTGCGGCAGTTCCCGCACGAGTTCTCGGGTGGGATGCGGCAGCGCGTGCTCATCGGGATCGGACTGTCGTCCGACCCCGAACTCCTCATCGCCGACGAGCCGACCAGCGCGCTCGACGTCACCGTGCAGAAGCGGATCCTCGACCACCTGGCTTCGCTGACGGCAGAGCGCAACACCGCGGTGCTGTTCATCACGCACGACCTCGGCCTCGCCGCGGAACGCGCCGAGAACCTGCTCGTGATGCACCGCGGACGCATCGTCGAGTCCGGTCCGGCGCTGGAGATCCTGCAGCATCCTCGGCATCCGTACACGCAGCGTCTCGTCGCGGCTGCCCCCAGCCTGGCATCCAAGCGGATCCAGACCGGAGCGAAGTCCGCCGCGGCCGTGCTGCCGGAAGACCTGGACCTCGCGGCGCTCGCGACGTCGGCCGCACCGACGGCCGACGCGCCGACTGCGATCGAGTTCGCCGACGTGACCAAGGTCTACCGGATCAGGGGGACGGGTTTCCGATCCCAGCCGTTCACGGCTGTCGACGGCATCTCGTTCTCCGTGCCGAAGGGATCCACGACCGCGATCGTCGGCGAGTCCGGGTCGGGCAAATCGACGGCGGCGAAGCTGCTGCTGCGCCTCGAGCCGAAGACCTCGGGCACGATCCGCGTGAACGGCCGCGACATCGATGAGCTCGGGCGTGCGGAGCTCCAGGCGCTGCGCCGTCAGATGCAGCCGGTGTTCCAGGATCCGTACGGATCGCTGGATCCGCTGCACAACATCGGCAACACCGTCGCCGAGCCGCTGCGCGTGCACAAGGTCGGCGACGCGGCCTCCCGACGGGCACGCGTGCTCGAGGTGCTGGATCAGGTGGCGCTGCCCTCGAGCGTGGTCGACCGGTACCCGAACGAGCTCTCCGGCGGGCAGCGTCAGCGCGTCGCGATCGCGCGGGCGCTGGCATTGAAGCCCGAAATCGTGGTGCTGGACGAGGCCGTGTCCGCACTCGACGTCCTCGTCCAGGCGCAGGTGCTCGAACTGCTCGCACAGCTGCAGTCCGATCTCGACCTGACCTATCTGTTCATCACGCACGATCTCGCCGTGGTGCGGGTGATCGCCGATCGGGTCTGCGTCATGGAGCAGGGCAGGATCGTCGAGCACGGCACGGTGGACGAGATCTTCGCCCACCCCCATGAGGAGTACACGCGGCGGCTGCTCGAAGCGATCCCCGGCGCGGCGATCACGCTGGGGCAGGGGACGAGCTGATCAGGACGGCAACCCGAACAGCTCCGGCCAGGTGGCCGCGGCCCACGGATACCCCACGAACACGCTCGCGTCGATGAGGAAGTGCGCGACGAGGAACGGCAGCAGTCGCCCCGAGCGCGAGAACAGCCAGCCGAACAGGAGTCCCATCGCGAGGTTCCCGACGAACGCCCCAGGCCCCTGATAGAGGTGGTAGCTGGCACGGAGCACGCTCGTGGCGATGATGATCGGCCACGGCCCCCAGCCCAGATGCTTGAGCCGCGCGAACAGGTATCCGAGGACGACGAACTCCTCCTGGATCGACGCGCGCGCCGCCGACAGCAGCAGGATCGGCACGGTCCACCAGTGCGCATCCAGCCCCGCAGGATCGACAGCGACGAACCAGCCGAGCATCCGGCCCATGATGTAGAGGGCGAGCCCGGGGATTCCGATCGCCAGCACGAGAAGGATGCCGCGGCCGGCGTCACGCTGGACGCGCGTGCCGTCCATCCCGAGCCGGCCGAGGTGCGGGCGCGATGACTGCCACAGCAGGAAGCACACGAGGACGACCGGAACCAGCGAGAACCCGATCGAGAGCACCTGATAGATGAAGTCGAAGATCTCGCGGTCGCTGCGCGAGGGGTTCAGCGTCGCGGTCTGGTCGGCGAGCGGCGTCGAGTCGGTGAGCCGATAGGCGAGCTGCACGATCGCGTAGATCGCGGACTGTCCCAGGCCCAGCGCGAGCACGATCGCGATCTCCCACCACAGGCGCGTGCGGGATGCCGGGGGAGTCGTCATCCGACGATCGTATGCCGCTCAGTGAGGCTTCAGCGAGCGTGCGATATCCTGAAGAGTCGGCATCCCGGCGCATCCCACATCTCCTGAGGACTCCTTCATGGCGCACGCCCTCCGTTCCGACCTCCGCAACGTCGCCATCGTGGCGCACGTGGACCACGGCAAGACCACTCTGGTCGATGCCATGCTCCGTCAGACCGGCTCGTTCGGCGAGCACGCGCACGTCGACGAACGCGCGATGGACTCGAACGATCTCGAGCGCGAGAAGGGCATCACGATCCTCGCGAAGAACACCGCGATCACGTACAACGGCGTTCACACCGAGGTCCCCGTCACGATCAACGTGATCGACACCCCCGGCCACGCCGACTTCGGCGGCGAGGTCGAGCGCGGCCTGTCCATGGTCGACGGCGTCGTCCTGCTCGTCGACGCGTCCGAGGGGCCGCTGCCGCAGACCCGCTTCGTGCTGCGCAAGGCGCTCGAGGCCAAGCTGCCGGTCATCCTGCTGGTCAACAAGACCGACCGCCCCGACGCGCGCATCGCCGAGGTCGAGGAAGAGGCGCACGACCTCCTGCTCGGTCTCGCCTCCGACCTCGTCGACGACGTGCCCGACCTCGACGTCGACGCGCTGCTCGACGTGCCCGTCGTGTACGCGTCCGGTCGTGCCGGCGCGGCATCTCTCACCCGGCCGGCGGACGGATCGCTGCCGGACAACGATGACCTCGAGCCGCTGTTCGAGGCGATCCTCGAGCACGTCCCTGCTCCCGCGTACGACGACGAGGCCCCGCTGCAGGCGTGGGTCACGAACCTCGACTCCAGCCCGTTCCTCGGCCGCCTCGCGCTGCTTCGCGTGTTCAACGGCACACTGAAGAAGGGCCAGACCGTCGCCTGGGTGCGTTCGGACGGCACGACCAGCAACGCCCGCATCACGGAGCTGCTGAAGACCCGTGCCCTCGAGCGCTACCCCGCCGAGGAGGCAGGCCCCGGAGACATCGTCGCGATCGCCGGCTTCGAGAACATCACCATCGGCGAGACCATCGCCGACCCGGAGGATGTCCGACCGCTTCCCGCGATCACGGTCGACGACCCCGCCATCTCGATGACGATCGGCACCAACACCTCGCCGCTGATGGGCAAGGTCAAGGGCCACAAGCTCACCGCGCGCATGGTCAAGGACCGCCTCGACAAGGAGCTCATCGGCAACGTCTCGCTCAAGATCGTCGACATCGGACGCCCCGACGCGTGGGAGGTCCAGGGTCGAGGCGAGCTCGCGCTCGCCATCCTCGTCGAGAACATGCGCCGCGAAGGCTTCGAGCTCACGGTCGGCAAGCCGCAGGTGGTCACGAAGAAGGTCGACGGCAAGACGTACGAGCCCTTCGAGCACCTGACGATCGACACGCCGGAGGAGCACCTCGGCGCGATCACCCAGCTGCTCGCGAACCGCAAGGGCCGCATGGAGAACATGACCAACCACGGCACCGGCTGGGTGCGCATGGAGTTCATCGTTCCGTCGCGCGGTCTCATCGGCTTCCGCAGCGAGTTCCTCACCACGACGCGCGGCACCGGCATCGCGAACGCGATCTCGCACGGCTACGAGCCGTGGGCCGGCCAGATCACGACGCGTCAGAACGGCTCGATCGTCGCCGACCGCCAGGGCGTCGTCACGCCGTTCGCCATGATCGCCCTGCAGGAGCGCATGTCGTTCTTCGTGCAGCCCACGCAGGAGGTCTACGAGGGCATGGTCATCGGCGAGAACTCGCGCGCCGACGACATGGACGTGAACATCACCAAGGAGAAGAAGCTCACCAACATGCGTGCGGCGAGCTCGGACTCCTTCGAGTCGATGACGCCTCCGCGCCAGCTCACTCTGGAGGAGAGCCTCGAGTTCGCCCGCGACGACGAATGCGTCGAGGTCACCCCCGAGGTCGTCCGCATCCGCAAGGTCATCCTCGATCAGACGATCCGCGGTCGCGAGGCCTCGCGCCTCAAGCGCCAGGACGCCTGACGCGTCGCATTCCTCCGGCATAGCCGGATCGCCGCCCCCAGCCGCTAGGTTTGACCTAGCCGCTGGGGGCGGTTTCGTGTGAGGAGAAGAGCGTGGATCCGACGCCGTTCCAGGTCGTGCCCCAGAGCGTGTCCACGGGCAGCCTGCCGGGATGGCAGCGCGTGGACGAACTCGTCCACGAGGCCCACCGCCGCTACGCGGAAGAGGACGCCGGGACTGTCGCCGACTACATCCCCGTCCTCGCGGAGGTCGACCCCGATCTGTTCGGGATCGCCGTGATCGATGTCGACGGCGGAGTCCACGACGCGGGTGACGCCCTGCACGCCTTCTCGATCCAATCGATCTCGAAGATGTTCGTCTACGCGCTGGCGATCCAGGAGCACGGCCATGAGCACGTGCGCGACATCGTCGGCGTGAACAACACCGGGCTCGCGTTCAATTCGCTGATGGCGCTCGAGCTCAACAGCGGCCATCCGATGAATCCGATGGTCAATGCCGGCGCGATCGCCACGACCGCGCTCGTGCCGGGTGCCACGGCGGCTGAGAAGTGGGAGCGCATCCGTGAGGGCCTGTCCGCCTTCGCCGGGCGACAGCTGAGTCTGGACGGCGAGGTCTACCGGTCCGAGGCGGCGACGAACGACCGCAACCGGGCCATGGGCCGTCTTCTCGTCGGCTACGGACGACTTCACGACGATCCGGACGCGATCGTCGACATCTATACGCGTCAGTGCGCGCTCAGCGTCACCGCGCACGATCTCGCCGTGATGGGAGCCACGCTCGCCGACGGCGGTGTCAACCCGGTCACCCGCGAACGCGTCGTCTCCGCCGACGTCTGCCGGGACACGCTCGCAGTCGTCGCCTCGACGGGGCTGTACGAGCGGTCGGGGGAGTGGCTCTTCGAGATCGGCCTCCCCGCCAAGTCCGGTGTCGCCGGCGGCATCGTCGCCGTGTCTCCCGGCAAGGGTGCGGCCGCGGCGTTCTCCCCGCGCCTGGACAGCGCGGGCAACTCGGTCAGGGCGCAGCTCGCGATCGGCCACCTGTCCCGCGCGCTCGGGCTCAACCTCTTCGCCTCCGTCGCCACCACAGAGGAGTCCGCATGACCGCTCAGAGCTCTCCCGACGTCGCCGTGGAGGCGAAGCGATCCTGGCTGCCGATGGTGAGCCTGTTCCTGGCTCAGGTGCTGATGTCGTTCAACGTCGCCGCATTACCGATCTCGCTGGGCGGCATGGTCGAGGACTTCGGCGTGCCGCCGACGGTCGTCAGCTCCACGATCGTGGTCTACGGCCTCGCGGTGGCCGCGCTCGTCATGACGGGGGCCAAGCTCGGCCAGCGCGTCGGCTGGGTGCTCATGTTCCGCATCGTGATCGTGCTGTTCGCCGGCTCCTCGCTGCTCATGATCACGTCGCAGACGGTGGCGTGGGCGATTGCCGGGCAGGCGCTCGCGGGAGCCGCTGCCGCGATCATCGTCCCCGCGCTGGTGGCGCTCATCGCCGAGAACTATCGGGGAGCGCAACAGGCGACGGCGATCGGCGGACTCGGATCCGCACGCGCGATCTCCGGAGTGAGCGCCTTCCTCATCGGCGGAACTCTGGGCACCCTGGTGGGCTGGCGCCCGGTCTTCATGATCGTGCTCGGCATCGCGATCATCGTCTTCGCCTTCAGCTTCACCCTCCGCGGTGATCGCGGAGACGCCTCGATCCGCATCGACCTGGTCGCGTCGTTGCTCATCGGCTCCGCGATCGTGCTGCTGACTCTCGGGTTCAACAACCTCAACGCGTGGGGTGCCGTTCAGGCGACGGATGCCGCGCCGTTCGACGTGCTCGGGCTCTCGCCGGCACCGGTGTTCGTCGTGGTCGGCATCGTGCTCGGCCAGACGTTCTTCTGGTGGACCAGACGCCGGATGCGCGAGGGCAGGGTTCCGCTGATCGATCTCAGCATCCTGAAGTCCTCGCGCGAGCGCGCGGCCGTCTACGCGATGTTCATCGTCGTCGGGCTCGAGGCGTGCGTGAACTTCACGATCCCGCTGTACATCCAGATCGTGCAGGGGCGCACGCCGTTCGACACGTCGCTGGCGATGATGCCCTTCAACCTGACGGTGTTCATCACCGCGACGCTCGTCGTGCGCTTCTACCGGCGATTCCCGCCGCGGACCATCGGGGTGTTCGGTTTCATCCTGACCACGGTCGCGCTGCTCTGGCTGTCGTTCGTCGTCACGAACAACTGGGAGACGCTGCCGACGATCGCGGGCCTCATCGTCTTCGGTATCGGGCAGGGGGCGCTCGTCACCCTCGTCTTCAACGTGCTCGTCACGTCGGCTCCGGCGGAGCTCGCCGGAGACGTCGGGTCCCTGCGCGGCACGACGCAGAATCTCGCTTCGGCGGTGGGGACTGCTGTCGCCGGTGCCCTGCTCGTGTCGTTGCTCGGCATCGGGGTTGCGAGCGCCGTCGTCGAGCATCCGGAGATTCCGCCGTCCCTGGTGGAGCAGGTCAACAGGGACGAGCTGAACTTCATCAGCAACGACGACCTGCGCGCCGTCCTGGAGGACACCGACGCCACCCCGGCCCAGGTGGATGCCGCGGTCGAGGTCAACGAGCAGACTCGTCTGGGTGCTCTCAGGTTGGGGCTTCTGATCCTGGCCGGCGTGAGCGCGCTGGCGATCCTGCCGGCGTCGCGCCTGCCGCGATACCGGCCGCACGAGATCCCGGATCCGTCTCCGGTCGACTGAAGATAACGAACTCATAACACACTTTCCCGGGAGCCGCCGAGCCGGATTCCCGGGGAAAACCCACGGCGCTTCCAGGCGGACGAACGGTTTCGCCCAGGCGGGACGGCCAGACTCGGACTTCGTGCCCGGGAAACGGCTCCCGATGAACCGCCCTGCATGGGGTCCGGGCCGACGACGACCCGAAAGTCGAACCCTTCATGCTGCATTCCCCGAACACCCGTGCGTCCGCGCGCGCCGCGACCATGGCGCACGCGCATGCCGACGTCACCTCCCGCCACCCGCTCGTCCTGGGCATCGCGCTCGGCGCCGTGCTGAGCGTCGCGATCACGGCGGGCACCGCGTCCTCGGCCGCTGCCGCCGTCGATGCGCACTCCGCGGCGATCGCCTCCCTGACGACCGTTGACGCAGCGGGATCCAACGACCCGGCCACGGGCGCCGTGGCGATGGCCCTGCCCCTCGCCGACATCCACGAAGACGCGCAGGCCGCGGTCACGACCGCGCAGACCGTCGTCGCGGATGCTGCGGCACTGACCGCCGAGGTCGCGGCATCAGGGCTCACGCTGGACACGGCGACGACGACCACGGCCATCGACACGTCGGCGCTGGAGGCGGACATCGCCGACCTCGCCGTCGCGGTCGATGTCGATGGGGCAGAACCCGCCACCGAGGCGAAGACTGACGACGCTGCGGCAGCGAGCGCCGAGACGACTCCGGCTCCGTCGGAGACGGCGACGCCGTCGGAGGCGTCGGTCCCGACCGAGACGTCGGCGCCCGCCACGGCCGCGGAGTTCGCGGCTGCCGCAGACGAGGCCGAGGTCGTCGAGAAGGCACCGCTCGAACTGGTGCTGGACACCGCTGGTGTGACCGCGGATGCCGCCGCCGTCGCAACGGCGACGACGACGCTGCGTGCCGCGCTCACCGCAGCGCAGCAAGCCGCCGCCGAGAAGAAGGCGGCGGAAGAGGCCGCTGCCGCTGCCGCAGCGGCCGCGAACACCCCGGAGGGCGCCAAGGCGACCGCCCGCGCGATGGCCGCCAGCCAGTACGGCTGGGGCGACGGCGAGTTCTCGTGCCTCGAGTCGCTCTGGAACAAGGAGTCCGGCTGGAACTACAAGGCCTACAATCCGTCGGGCGCGACCGGCATCCCGCAGTCGCTGCCCGGCGACAAGATGGCCAGCGCCGGAGCGGACTGGCGCACCAACGCCAGCACACAGATCGCGTGGGGGCTGGGCTACATCGACAGCGTCTACGGCTCGCCGTGCTCCGCGTGGGGTCACTCGCAGGCCACCAACTGGTACTGATCGACCGGCCATTCTCGGGGCGGGCGACCCGCCCCTAGGATGAAGGGATGACGACCGAGAACTCCCGCGAAGTCTGGCGGGAGGGCCTCGGAGTCGCCCTCGCGACCAGCGCGTACGGCGTCTCGTTCGGGGCGCTCGCGGTCGCAGCCGGACTCGACGTCTGGCAGACCTGCGTGCTGAGCCTCGTGATGTTCACCGGCGGCTCGCAGTTCGCGTTCATCGGGGTCCTCGCCTCCGGCGGGGTCTCTGCGCTGCCGTCGGCGATCGCATCGGCCGCGCTCCTCGGGGTGCGCAACGTCGCCTACGGCATGCGCATGTCGCCGATCATCGGCCGGGGCGTCTGGCGGCGCACGGCCGCGGCGCACTTCACGATCGATGAATCGACAGCCGTTGCCATCTCGCAGTCGGATCCCCTGTTGAGCCGCGTCGGCTTCTGGGTCACCGGCATCGGCATCTTCGTCGGCTGGAACATCATGACTCTCGTCGGCGCGCTGCTCGGCGACGTTCTGGGCGACCCGAAGGCCTGGGGCCTGGATGCCGCGGCGGCGGCCGCGTTCCTCGCCCTGCTCTGGCCGCGGCTGAAGAAGCGGCAGGCCGTGGCCGTCGGTGTCGCGGCTGCCGTCGTCGCCGCATCCGTCACGCCGTGGCTCATGCCCGGCATTCCGGTGCTGCTCGCCGCGGTCGTCGCGATCGTCGTCGGCTGGTTCAACTGGGGGGAACGCGACGGCGATCGCGAGCGGGAGGTGCAGCCATGAGCATCTGGAGCGCGGTGCTCCTCGCCGCGTGCATCTGCGTCGCGCTCAAGGCATTCGGTTATCTCATCCCGGCGCACGTTCTGGCCGCACCGCGCCCGGCCCGGATATCGGATCTGCTCACCGTCGCCCTCCTGGCCGCTCTCGTGGCGGTGCAGACGCTCGGCGACGGACAATCCATCGTCGTGGATGCCCGCGTGCCGGCGGTGCTGGTCGCCGCGGTGCTGCTCTGGCTGCGGCAGTCGTTCCTCGTCGTCGTGTTCGCCGCTGCGGCCGTCGCCGCGCTGCTGCGGTGGGCGGGCTGGGCGGCGTGAGCCCAGCGGGCGCAGAGCACGACGCCAGTAGACTCGCGGGGTGAACACCTGGCTCTCCCGCATCCTCTCCTGGGCCGCCGCTGCCGTCGTCGGCGGTGTGTACGGAATCGCGGGGACCATCGCGCACAACCTGACCTGGGGGCCGGTGCCGGTCGGGCTGATCATCGCCGCGATCGCCTGCGGCGCGCTCCTCGTCGCGATCCGTGCTCTCACGCACGATCGGGGGTCGACGCTGGCCGCCGGCCTCGGGATGCTGGGGATGGTGACGCTCATCTCCGGCGTCGGTCCCGGTGGTTCCGTCGTGGTCGCCGACACGATCTGGGGCCGGGTGTGGATCTACCTCGTCGCCGGCCTTGTCCTGCTCGCGGTGGCGTGGCCGCGGTTCACTCCCGGCCCGCAGCGTGAGGAGCGCGCCTCCGACGGGACGTAGACTGGGGGAGTGACGTACGTGATCGCTCTGCCCTGTGTCGATGTGAAGGATCGCGCCTGCATCGACGAGTGTCCTGTGGACTGCATCTACGAGGGCGAGCGCTCGCTCTACATCCACCCGGATGAATGCGTGGACTGCGGCGCCTGCGAGCCGGTCTGCCCGGTCGAGGCGATCTACTACGAGGACGACCTCCCCGAGGAGTGGACCGACTACTACAAGGCGAACGTCGAGTTCTTCGAGGAGATCGGATCCCCCGGCGGCGCGGCCAAGGTCGGCGTCTACGACTTCGACCACCCGATCGTGGCAGCCCTTCCCCCGCAGGGGGAGTGACGGTGTCGGTCCACGATCTGGCCGACTACCCCTGGGACGCGGTCGTACCGTTGCGTGAGCGTGCAGCTCAGCATCCCGGCGGCCTGGTCGATCTCTCGATCGGTTCGCCGGTCGACCCGACGCCGGAGATCATCCGCGCCGCCCTCGCCGAGGCCACCGACGCGCACGCCTACCCGCAGACGCTCGGCACTCCGAAGCTGCGCGAGGCGATCGTTGACTGGTACGCGCGCCGGCGCGGCGTTCCGGATCTGACAGTGGACAACGTGCTGCCGACGATCGGCTCCAAGGAGCTCGTCGCCCTGCTGCCGACCCTGCTCGGGCTCGGCGAAGGCGACATCGTCGTGCACCCGACCGTCGCCTACCCCACCTACGAGGTCGGTGCGCGCGTGGTCGGTGCGACTCCAGTGCGCGCCGACGATCCGGCCGACTGGCCGGAGGGCGCCAAGCTCATCTGGATCAACACCCCTGGCAACCCCGACGGGCACACCTGGACCGTCGACGAGCTGGCGGCTGCGGTGCGGCGTGCCCGCGAGATCGGCGCCGTTCTGGCCAGCGACGAGTGCTACGCCGAACTCGGCTGGGACGGCGCATGGGCGACCGAGCCGATCCCGTCCGTGCTCGACCCTCGGGTCACCGGGGGCAGCAGGGCGAACCTGCTGAGCGTCTACTCGCTGAGCAAGCAGTCCAACCTCGCGGGGTACCGCGCCGCGTTCGTCGCCGGGTGCGCTCGCATCGTCGCCGATCTGCTCACCGCGCGCAAGCACCTGGGACTCATGCCACCGGCCCCCGTGCAGCACGCCATGGCCGTCGCGCTGGGCGACGACGCGCACGTCGCGGCGCAGAAGGGCCTGTATCGCGAGCGGCGCGACCTGCTCGTGCCAGCCGTCGCCGCCGCGGGCTTCCGCGTCGACGGTTCCGAGGCCGGGCTGTACCTGTGGGTCACCGAGGGTCGTGATGCGTGGGAGTCGATGGCGCGCATGGCCGACCTCGGCATCCTCGCGGGTCCTGGACCCTTCTACGGCGAGAGCTCGACCGAGCACATCCGCCTCGCTCTCACGGCACCGGTGGAACGGGTCGCCGAGGCGGCGCGACGGCTGCACGCCGCGGGCCTGTAGATATCGGCATCCCGGGCGTGCATCTCTTGGTGGATGTCACAGTAGGCCGGAGTGCGCACTAGGCTGTAATGGCGATTCGGTCGAGATCTGCCGCGGCGCACGACGCCGTGAATCGACGAGCAAGACCAACACGGTCGACACAGACGTAAGAGGAGGCCCGCGTGAGCGCGACGGGAGACCAGCAGCCGAAGGCGACGCTTTCGATCGACGGAACCACGGCAGAGTTCCCGGTGGTACGCGGCACGGGCGGCAACAACAGCATCGACTTCTCGACGCTGACCCGTCAGACCGGATACACCGGCCTCGACTACGGGTTCGTGAACACGGCGTCGACGAAGTCGGCGATCACGTTCATCGACGGCGACCAGGGCATCCTCCGCTACCGCGGGTACCCGATCGAGGAGATCGCGAAGAACTGCAGCTACCTCGAGGTGGCATGGCTGCTCATCTACGGCGAGCTGCCGACGCCGGCCGAGCTGGCCGACTTCGACGAGCGCATCCGCCGCCACACGCTGCTGCACGAGGACCTCAAGCACTTCTTCTCGGCGCTGCCGCACACGGCGCACCCGATGTCGGTGCTGTCGTCGGCCGTCGCGGCGCTGTCCACGTACTACGAGGGCCAGACCGACCCGAACAACCCGGAGCACGTCGAGCTCAACATGGTCCGCATGCTGGCGAAGCTGCCGGTCATCGCGGCCTACGCGCACAAGAAGAGCGTCGGGCAGGCCTTCCTGTACCCGGACAACTCGCTGAGCTTCGTCGACAACTTCCTCAAGCTCAACTTCGGCGTCCACAGCGAGCCGTACGAGGTCAACCCGGTGATGTCGAAGGCACTCGAGCTGCTGCTGATCCTGCACGAGGACCACGAGCAGAACGCGTCCACCTCGACCGTTCGTCTGGTCGGCTCGACCGGCGCCAACCAGTTCGCCTCGATCTCGGCCGGCATCCAGGCGCTCTCAGGGCCCCTGCACGGCGGTGCGAACGAGGCGGTGCTGACCATGCTCGGTCAGATCCGCGAGTCCGGTCAGAGCGTGCAGCGCTTCGTGGAGCGCGTCAAGAACAAGGAAGACGGCGTGAAGCTCATGGGCTTCGGACACCGCGTCTACAAGAACTACGACCCGCGTGCGAAGCTCGTCAAGAACGCCGCCGACGAGGTGCTCGCCTCGCTCGGCGTCAGCGACCCGCTGCTGGATCTCGCCAAGGAACTCGAGGAGATCGCCCTCGCGGACGACTACTTCGTCGAACGGCGCCTCTACCCGAACGTCGACTTCTACACCGGCGTGATCTACAAGGCCATGGGATTCCCCACTCGCATGTTCACGGTGCTGTTCGCGATCGGCCGCCTGCCCGGATGGCTGGCGCAGTGGCGCGAGCTGAACCTCGACCCGCAGACCAAGATCGGCCGCCCGCAGCAGCTGTACACCGGGGCGCCGGAGCGCGCGTTCCCGACGCGCTGATCCCAGCCCGCACAGCGAAAAAGCCGCTTCCCGTGAGGGAAGCGGCTTTTCGTGTCTCGGTGTCAGGCGCGCGGTGCGCTGGACGGACGCTGCGCGCGGCGGCGCTGGTTGCTGCGCTGCTGACCGGATGCCGGGGCGTGCGAGCCGCTCTCGCTCGAGTACCGCGAGACGGAGCCGCCACGGGGGACATCGCTGCGCGCGGATCCGGATGCCGCGTTGCGACCGCCCTGCCCGCGTCCGCCGCCCGAGCGCGAGCCCGCCTGCTTCTGGCCGCCGCGCTGGCCGCCCTGCGACTGACCGCCGCGTGATCCGCCGCCCTGAGGCTTGCGCTGACCGCCGGCCTGCGTCTGCTGCTGAACCGGGGCAGGCTTCACGTATGCGGCGCGATCGCCCACGAGGCCGTCGACGATCTCGTCGGTGACCGGCTCGAGTGCGGCGTCGATCTGCGCCTTGCGCAGCAGGTCCTTCACGTCGCGGCGCTGCTCGGGCAGCACGACCGTGACGACGGTTCCTGCGGCGCCGGCGCGTGCGGTGCGACCGGAGCGGTGCAGGTACGCCTTGTGCTCGACGGGCGGGTCGACGTGCACCACGAGGTCCACGTTGTCGACGTGGACACCGCGGGCGGCCACATCGGTGGCGACGAGGACGCGGACGCCGCCATCAGCGGGATCGGACGAGAACGCGGCGAGGTTGCGCTCGCGAGCGTTCTGCGACAGGTTGCCGTGCAGGTCGACCGCAGGGATGCCCGCGGCGGTGAGTGCCTTGGCGAGCTTCTTCGCCTGGTGCTTGGTGCGCGTGAAGAGGATGCGTCGGCCGAGACCGGACGCCAGCTCGTTGACGAGCGTCTTCTTGCGCTCGGCGTCGGCGAGCAGCACGCGGTGGGTCATCTCGCCGACGGGGACGCTGGCCTCGTCGACCTCGTGGCTGACCGGCTTCACGAGGAATCGGCGCGCGAGCGAGTCGATGCCGCGGTCCAGCGTCGCGCTGAACAGCAGGCGCTGGCCGCCGGCGGGCGTCGCCGTGAGGATGCGGGTGACACCGGGCAGGAAGCCGAGATCGGCCATGTGGTCGGCCTCGTCGAGGACGGCGATCTCCACGGCATCCATGAACGCGATCTTCTGCTTCATGAGGTCTTCCAGGCGACCGGGGCAGGCGACGATGATGTCGACTCCGCTGCGCAGCGCCTGCTCCTGCGGGCGCTGGCTGACGCCGCCGAAGATCGTGGCGACCGTGAGGCCGGCGGCCTTCGCCAGCGGCGCGACGGTCGCGGCGATCTGGGTGGCGAGTTCGCGGGTCGGTGCCAGCACGAGACCGCGCGGGTGCCCGGGGCGCGTGCGGGTGTTCGAGGCGGACAGGCGGGCGACGAGGGGGAGCGCGAAGGCGATCGTCTTGCCGCTGCCGGTGCGTCCGCGGCCGAGCAGGTCGCGACCGGCGAGCGAGTCGGGGAGGGTGTCGCGCTGGATCGCGAACGCCTCGGTCTTGCCATCAGCAGCCAGCACGGCTGCGAGGGGCGCGGGAACGCCGAGTTCGAGAAAAGTAGGCATAGTGGTACTCCGTCACGCGCCGAAGCGGCGCACGATAAGGGTTGAGGGTGGCGACGGCGCAGTGAGCGCATCGGTTCGCCGTTCGAAAGGCCAGACGAATGCTGGTGGTGGGAGCGTTGCGGCTCGCGTTCGGTCCTCAGAGACCCCGTGACGACGACGACGTTGTTCGGCCGGCGGCACGGACAACAGTGACCAGCCTACCAGTCCGCGTATGACCGCATCCGCATGCGGCAGGGACTGGCAGCACTGCAGGTGCTCCAGGCCCGGATCCGCACTGCATGATCGCGAATCCCCTGCAGGATGCGGGAGGCGTATCAGGCGTGCAGAGCCTCGTTCAGGGTCACGCCGACACCCGCGCGTTGCTTTGCCTCGATGGCTCCGGTGACCGAGTTGCGCCAGAAGAGGATGCCGTCGCGGCCGCTGAGCTCCGCGGCCTTGACGGTCTTCTTGCCGCCCTCCGCGGTCTTCGGGCCGTCGGCCAGCACGACCTTCGACCCCGCGGTCACATACAGACCGGCCTCGACGACGCAGTCGTCGCCGAGCGCGATGCCGATTCCCGCGTTCGCGCCGAGCAGCGAGCGCTCGCCGATCGAGACGCGCACGGTGCCGCCGCCAGACAGGGTGCCCATGATCGAAGCTCCCGCACCGATGTCGCTGTTGGCCCCGACGACGACGCCCTGCGAGATGCGTCCCTCGACCATGACCGGCCCGAGCGTGCCGGCATTGAAGTTCACGAATCCCTCGTGCATGACCGTGGTCCCGGGGGACATATGCGCGCCGAGGCGCACGCGGGAGGCATCAGCGATGCGGACGCCCTCGGGGAGCACGTAGTCCGTCAGACGGGGGAACTTGTCGAGCCCCTGCACCTGGATGCCGTTGCGCAGCAGCAGCGGCCGCAACCGGGCAGCATCGGCCGGGAGCATGGGGCCGGCAGAGGTCCAGGCGTTGTTCGGCAGGTGCCCGAAGATGCCGTCCAGATTCAGGTCGTTCGGCTGGACGAGCAGGTGCGACAGCGCGTGCAGGCGGAGATACGCGTCTGCGGTCGACGCCGGCGCCTCATCGAGATCGATCTGCGTCTGAACCAGTTCGGTGCGGACGTTGCGTCGCTCATCCGGCTCGGCCAGCGCATCCCACGTCGCGACAGCGGCGACGGCGTCCGCGGCATCCAGTTCTCCGAAGCCGACCTCCGGATACCAGGCGTCCAGAACCGTGCCGTCGTGTGCGATCGTGGACAGTCCGACACCCCATACCGTGCGCGCATTGCTCATGGGACAACGCTACCGTGCCAGGGCCCGCGGCCGTACGACACGTCCCGCTCGCGTGCGCCGTAGGCTGAGAGCATGGCACTCGATCTCACCGCCTCCTCGCTCGACATCACCAGGGCGATCTGCGACATGCCCAGCGTCTCGGGTGCCGAGGCCGATCTTGCCGATGCGATCGAGGCGGCGATTCGGCCGCTCGCGCACCTCGAGGTCATCCGGCACGGCAACACGATCGTCGCGCGAACGGACCTGGGGCGCGCACAGCGCGTCGTCATCGCCGGGCACATCGACACCGTGCCGATCAACGACAATCTGCCCACGAGGGACCTCGACATCGACGGCGAACCGCACCTCTGGGGTCGAGGAACCGTCGACATGAAGGCCGGCGTCGGGGTGCAGCTCAAGCTCGCGGCCGAGGTGACCGATCCCCTCGTCGACATCACGTGGATGTGGTACGACAACGAGGAGGTCGCGGCGACACTCAACGGGCTCAACCTGCTCTCCGCCGATCGGCCCGATCTGTTCCAGGCGGACTTCGCCATCCTGGGCGAGCCGTCCAACGGGCAGGTCGAGGGCGGCTGCAACGGAACGCTGCGCGCCGTCGTGCGCACCCACGGGATGCGAGCGCACAGCGCCCGCGCCTGGGTGGGCGAGAACGCGATCCACGGAGCGGCCCCGATCCTCGCCCGCCTGGCCGAGTACCGTGCGAAGGAGGTCGCCGTCGAGGGCCTGGTCTATCGGGAGAGCCTCAGCGCGGTGCGCATCACGGGCGGCGTCGCGGGCAACGTCATCCCCGACCTGTGCGAGGTGGAGGTCAACTACCGTTTCGCGCCGAGCAAGACCGCAGCGGATGCCGCAGCGCACGTGCGCAAGGTGCTGGACGGATTCGAGGTCGAGATCACGGATTCCGCCGAGGGCGCGCGTCCGGGACTGGACGCCCCGATCGCGCAGCAGTTCGTCGCAGCCGTCGGCGCGGAGCCGCGCCCGAAGTACGGGTGGACAGACGTCGCGCGCTTCTCCGCTCTCGGGGTGCCGGCCGTGAACTACGGACCCGGTGACCCCCTCCTCGCGCACCACGACCAGGAACGTGTGCCCACCGCTCAGATCGACGCCGTCGAACGCGGCCTGCGCGCGTGGCTGACCGGAGCCTGACGCCGGCCAGGGGCTGGGCGCAGACCCCGCTCGCCGCGCGCATCGCGGCGATCTACATCGTCGCGCGCCTCACAACGACGGGCCTGCTCGCGCTCGCGGCCATGCTGTCCGGCCCGGCGTCGCGCTACGGAGCGGATGCCGGGATCGCCGACTTCGTGATCGGCTGGGACGCGCAGTGGTACTGGCTGGTGGCTGTGGACGGGTACCCGTCCGATCTGCCGCTCACGGAGGCGGGGGACGTCGCCGAGAATGCCTGGGCGTTCATGCCGGTATACGCATACGCCGCCAAGATCCTCGGCCTGCCGCTGGGATCGTGGGGGGCCGGAGCGCTGGTGATCTCGCTCGTCGCCGGCTACTTCGCCTGCATCGCGCTGCACCGCCTGCTGCGCGATCGCATCGGCTCTGCGTCCGCGCTGTGGGCCGTCGCATTCTTCGCATCCGGCCCGCTGGCCGCACTGTTCCAGGTGGGGTACGCCGAGGCGCTCTTCCTCATGATGCTGCTGTTCGCGCTGGATGCCGTGCAGCGGCGGCGCTACGGCATCCTGTACCTTCTGATCCCGCTGATGGCCTTCACCCGCCCAGGAATCCTGGCATTCGCCCTGTTCCTCGGGCTCCACGGGATCGCGCGCTGGGTGCGCCGTGCCCGTGAGTCTCTGGCCGGACGGGAGATCGCGCACATCATCGCGCTCGGCGCGCTCGCGACCGTCACGGGTTTCGCCTGGCAGGCGATCGCGGGGATCGTCACGGGTGATGCGGGGTCGTATCTGGCGACCGAACTCGCCTGGCGGCGCGCCTGGGGCATGGGCGAGTCCGGTTTCGTGCCGTTCCAGGGGTGGGTCGAGGCGGCATCCTTCTGGTTCGCCCACTGGGGGATGCCCGGCTGGTGGGGTCCGATCGTTCTTGCGGTGCTGGTGGCCGCGATCGCCGCCGCGCTGCTGTTCGCACCGTCGGTCCGCCGGCTGGGCGTCGACGTCCGCCTGTGGAGCGCGAGCTATCTGCTGTACCTGCTCGCGGTCTTCTTCCCGCAGTCCTCCACGTTCCGGCTGCTCCTGCCGCTCAGCCCGTTGTGGGGTGCGGTCGTACCGCGCCGGCTCGGATCCCGGCTGGCGGTGCTCGCGGCGTGCCTCATCGGCCAGTGGGTGTGGATCTACCACGTGTACGCCCTCGGGAACACGTTCTGGCAGGTTCCGTGACGCTTGTTCATGACAGATTCTCTCAGCGCGGACACAGGGTCCCGGGGCTACCGATAAACTTGATGCATACCACCGAGGAAAAGGAGCCACGATGGCAGCGATGAAGCCGAGGACTGGAGACGGACCCATGGAGGCCGTTAAGGAGGGGCGCCTCATCATCGTGCGTGTTCCGCTCGAAGGCGGCGGCCGTCTGGTCGTTTCCGTGAACGACGCCGAAGCGAAGGAGCTTCACGACGTGCTCGCAGCCGTCGTGAGCGCCTGAGTCCTCTTCCCGTATCCAGCGGGACGACAAAGGGCGGCGGATCCTGGGATCCGCCGCCCTTTCCGTGTCTGCGGGTCAGTCGGCTTCGGTGACGCTGATCAGCTGCAGCAGTCCTTCGCCGGACGACGAGATCGATGCCAGCACGGCCTGGGACTGCTGCGTCTCCTGGATGAGAGACCGGTAGGCGGCGGTGACCGCATCGCGCTGAACGGGGTCGGCGACCTTGCCGCCGACGAGGATGCGGGGCACCAGGACGATGCCCCCGGTGCGCACAAGCCGCAGTCCGTGCTCGACGTACTCGATGACGTTGTCGGCGTCGGCGTCGACGAGAACGATGTCGTAGGAGCCCTCGTTCATCCGCGGCAGCACGTCGGTGGCCCGACCGGTGATGAATCGGGCACGGGTGGTGGGGATGCGCGCATCGGCGAACGCCTGACGGGCAGCGGCCAGGTGCTCCGGCTCGTTGTCGATCGAGGTGAGGACCGCATGCGGCGCACCGCGCAGCAGCCAGAGCCCCGAGACGCCGGCGCCGGTGCCGATCTCCACGATCGTCTTCGCGTTCACCGCGGCGGCGAGCACGGCGTACTGCGCACCGACGAGCGCGCTGATGGGGGCCGCGCCGATCTCGTCGGCGCGGGCGCGGGCGCGGGCGATGGCGTCCGGCTCGGCGGTGGCCTCGCGAATGTATCGCGCGTTGGCGTCGTGCTCGCTCATGACTTCTCCCGTACTGCTCGTTCCCCTCTTCAGATTAGGCGCATGCCGCGTACTCGGCGGACAGGCGCGGCGGGGTAGCCTTGTCGCATGGGCTTCGGACTCGACTTCGAGAAGCTGCTGGTGATCGGTCTGATCGCCGTGCTGCTGATCGGACCTGAACGGCTGCCGCACTACGCCGAGCAGTTCGCGAAGCTCGTGCGCCGCGGTGGCGAACTGCTGCGCGACACCAAGAGCCGTGTGCAGGAGGAGATGGGGCCGGACGTCGCGGATGTCGACTGGCGAAAGCTCGACCCGCGTCAGTACGACCCCCGCCGCATCATCCGCGACGCGCTGTTCGAGGATGCCGCGCCCGCACCGATCGCGTCATCCGCCACCGCGACCGCCGCTGCGACGGCCACCGCGATCGCCGCGACGCCGATCGATCCGATCACACCGCGGGTCACCCCCGTCTTCACGCGGACGAGCCCGCCGCCGTACGACCCCGAATCCACCTGACCCAACCGGTCTGCCGCTCAGCCTATCTTCTCGCGCAGGTGTTCGATGTCGGCATCCGACACCACGGCGCGGGGGAGCGCCGTCATCGCCGAACTGCTGCGCAGTTGCAGCATGACCGCATCACGACCGGCCTTCATGCGGCGAAAGCCCGTGAAGGGTATGCGCGAGGTGCCCCGCGCGCTCTCCACGCGCAGTTCGTTCGCGCCGACCCTGACCGACACGCTCGTCCCCTCCGGCATCGCGCTGGTGAGCGAGCGCCGCACGCTCGCCGCCGTGAACAGCACGTACAGCACCATGAGCCCGGCGAACAGCGCCGGCATGACGACGAGGCGCCCCGCCTGCGACGGAGCCGCGGTCAGCGCCGTGATGAACGGGATCAGGCTCCACACGAGACCGACGCCGAGCAGCACCCAGACGAAGATCGAGAGCGGCCGGGTGAGCAAGAAGATCGTCGCGTCGCGGGACATGCGGGTCAGCAGATCGCGGTCGACCTGAACGTATCGGGGTGCATCGGTCACCCAGCCATTCTCTCGCGCCGGGTCAGGCCGACGCGAACGGAAGGGAACGGCCGGCGAGGCCGCGTCCCTTCGTCACGATGCGCTGCGCGAGGGCATCGATCGCGGATGCCGCCGCATCCGCCGGATCCGCCTGCACGACCGGGGTGCCTGCGTCCCCACCTGCGCGCAGCGCAGGACTCAGCGGAATCGAGGCCAGGAGCTCGACCTGCTCCGTCGACGTGGACAGCGCCTGCGCGACTTCCGCGCCTCCACCCGAGCCGAACAGGTCGATCACGGTGCCGTCCGGCAGCGCGAAAGCGGCCATGTTCTCGACCACACCGATGACCCTCTGGCCGGTCTGGCGCGCCACGAGTCCGCTGCGGATCGCGACCTCGGATGCCGCGGCCTGCGGAGTCGTCACCACGAGCACCTCGGCATGGGGGAGCAGCTGTCCGATCGAGATCGCGATGTCTCCCGTGCCCGGCGGCATGTCGATGAGGAGCACATCCAGGTCGCCGAAGAAGACGTCGGTGAGGAACTGCTGAACCGTGCGGTGCAGCATGGGCCCCCGCCAGGCGACGACGGATTCGCCGTCGCGGAGGAACATGCCGATCGAGATCGTCTTCACGCCGTGCGCGACGGGCGGCAGCATGAGGTCGTCGATCCGGGTGGGCTGTGTGCCCCCGGGGATGCCGAGGAGCCCGGGGATCGAGAAGCCGTGCACATCGGCATCCACGAGTCCGACCGCGAGGCCGCGGTCGGCCAGCGCGACGGCGAGGTTGGCGGTCACGGTCGACTTGCCGACACCGCCCTTGCCGCTGGAGACGAGGATGACACGCGTGAGCGAGTCCGGTCCGAAAGGCATCTGGCGTGCCGGGCGGCCCGCCCTGAGCCTCTCGGTGAGGGCTTTGCGCTCATCCGGCGTCATGACGCCGACGGACACCTCGACGTCATCGACACCCGGAACGGATGCCGCGGCCGTGCGCACATCCGACTCGATGCGATTCGCTGCCGGGCATCCGACGATCGTCAGCACGATCCCGACGCGGGCGAGACCGTCCTCGACGGCGATGTCGCGCACCATGTCGAGTTCGCCGATCGGCCGGCGCAGCTCAGGGTCGGTGACGGCCTCGACGGCACGGCGGACCTGCTCGGCCGTCATCGCCGCGGACGCCGGGTCGAGAGGGGGCCGGTGCGCGGCGAAGAAGCGTCGTGACCGGCATCCGGGGCGTCTGAGCCGTCGTCCTCGAGCTCGGCGAGCAGCGACCGCAGCTCCTGCCGCAGCACGTCGCGCGTGACGACCTGCGCGTTGCGCTCCTCGAGCGACAGCCGCAGCGCGACGATCTCGCGAGCCAGGTACTCGGTGTCGGCGAGATTGCGCTCCGCCCGCTGACGGTCCTGCTCGATCTGCACCCGGTCGCGGTCGTCCTGGCGGTTCTGCGCGAGGAGGATCAGGGGGGCCGCGTACGACGCTTGAAGCGAGAGCATGAGGGTCAGAGCGGTGAAGCCGAGCGCCGCGTCATCGAAGCGCAGGTTCTCGGGCATCAGCGTGTTCCACGCGATCCAGATCACGCAGAACAGCGACAGGATGAGCAGGAAGGCCGGAGTGCCCATCGCGCGCGCGACCCACTCGGTGAAGCGGCCGAAGCGGTCGCGCGACGTGGGACGCTGGCGGACCGTGCCGCGCCCGAGCGGCGCGTCCAGCCCGGTGCGAGAGCTGCGGGCCATCATCGTCCGCCTCCGTCCGCTGGCTCCTCGATGTCATGCGATCGCCAGTCGTCCGGCAGCAGGTAGTCGAGCACGTCGTCGATGCTGATCGCCCCGACGAGGCGATGCGCGGCATCCACGACAGGAATCGACACCAGGTCGTAGCTGGCCAGCATGCGCGCGACCTCGGCGGCCGACGCGGTCGCGAGCACGGACTCCATGGTGTCGTCGACGATCGCGCCCAGTCGTTCGTGCGGCGGGTAGCGCAGCATCCGCTGGAAGTGCACGACACCCAGCAGGCGTCCGGTGGGCGTTTCGAACGGCGGCAGCGTGACGAAGACCGCTGCCGCGAGCGCCGGGTGCAGCTCATGCCGCCGGATCAGCGCCAGAGCCTCGGCCACGGTCGCGTCCGCCGACAGGATGATCGGTTCGGTGGTCATGAGACCGCCGGCGGTGTCCTGACCGTACGAGAGCAGGGTGCGGACGTCCTCGGCCTCTTCCGGCTCCATGAGCTCGAGGAGCTGCTCGAGGCGCTTCTTCGGCAGCTGAGCGAGCAGGTCGGCGGCGTCGTCCGGCTCCATCTGGTCGAGGATGTCGGCGGCGCGCTCGTCGCCGAGCCGGTCGAGGATGTGCACCTGCTCGTCCTCGGGCATCTCCTCGAGTGCATCGGCGAGACGATCGTCCGGCAGCTCCTCCGCGACCTCGATCATGCGCTGCTGCGGCAGATCGAGCAGCGTGTTGGCGAGGTCAGCGGCGTGCAGTTCGGAGTACGACGCGACCAGCTGTTCCGCGGACTGGGCTTCCCCGGGTGCGCGCTCCTCGTCGACCTCGTTCCAGGCGGCGAAGGCCGTCGGTCCCTTGGCGAAAGGGGAGGCGCTGGTCTTCGGCTTGCGCAGGAACAGCTGGGTGATGCTCCATTCGCCGAGACGGTTCGGTTCGATCGCGACGTCCTCGATGACCGCGGATCCGTCCCCGTCGACGAAGCGGATGCGCCGACCGAGCAGCTCGGCGAGCACGCGGACCTCGCCCGGCCGCGGTTGGAAGCGGCGGACGTTGATGAGACCGGTCGTGATGACCTGCCCTGAGCGGATCGAGGTGACTCGCCCGATCGACAGGAACACATGTCGGCGGCCGGGGATCTCGACCACCAGGCCGATCACGCGCGGTGCCGCGGTACTTCGATACACGACGACGACGTCCCGGACCTTGCCGAGCCGGTCGCCCACGGGGTCGAAGACGGCGCATCCGGCAAGACGCGCGACGAATACCCGTTGAGTGCTCACGCACCCAGCGTAGTCCGCGCCGGCCGGCGAACGGGGCCTTCGGCACCGTCATCGGCATGCGTGGAAGAATGGACGGATGAGCATGCTGAACCGCCCTGCCGACGGTGCCGACATCGGTGAGACCGTCGCCTCGATGCGCGAGTACGAACGAGCGCAGAAGACGGTGTCTCAGCTCATCGCCGGAGAGGTGCCGGCACGCGACATCGCGATCGTCGGCCAGGGGGTGCGGACGGTCGAGAAGATCACCGGTCGCCTCGGCTACGCCACGGCGGCGCGCTCCGGCGCGATCAACGGCCTGCTGATCGGACTCATCCTGTCGGCGATCCTCGTTCTGGGTACACCGGATGCCCCGATCCAGCTGTTCGTCGCCTACCTGTTCATCGGCGTCGCGATCGGCATGCTGCTCAGCCTCGTCACGTTCGCCATCGTGCGTCGTCGCCGTGACTTCGCGAGCGTCACGCAGATGGTCGCCGATCACTACGACGTCACGGTGCTGCCGGCATCCCTCGCGAAGGCGCGGAACGTGCTGGGCCCGCAGCGTCCGGCCGCGACCCGGCCGCCGGTCGACCTCGATGAGCCCCCGCGCTACGGGGAGCGGGTGACGCCGGGCAAGACGGCTCCCGCGAGCCCGGTTGCGGCGTCGAACGCCGCATCGACGACGGGCGAGGGTCCCGTCATCCCGCCGCGTCCGGCCGACCCCCGGCCGCAGTACGGCGAGCGGATCGCGGACGCCGGGACAGCGCCGACGGCTCCGCAGAAGCCGGTTAAGCCCTCGCCGGCTCCCGCGCCGGAGGGCGACGCGTCGACCGAGTCCGACGCGTCGACCGCGCCGGTAGAGCCGACCGATTCGAGCGGTTCGAGCGGTTCGAGCGGTTCGAGCGAGTCGAGCGAGTCGACCGAGTCGACCGACGCCGCGACCGAGCGCCGCGACGAGAAGCCCTCGGCCGACTGAGCCATGACCGAGGAGTCGCTGCTCGTCGACGTGGGTCTGCCCGCCGGCACCGTGACGATCCCGGCGTCCTGGTCAGAGCCCGACGCGCCAGCCGGCGATACCGTGATCCTCGCGCACGGAGCGGGCACCGGCCGAGAGCATCCGTTCCTCGTCGGCCTCGCCGCGGCGCTGAATGAGCAGGGCGTCAGGGTGGTGCGCTTCGACTTCCCGTACCGCGCGCAGGAACGCCGCATGCCCGGTCCGGCGGCGCACGCGATCGCGACCTGGCACGCGGTCCTGGCCGCGGTGCGCTCGCGCGTGGACGGACCGGTGTGGGCGGCCGGCCGGTCGTACGGCGGGCGGATGGCCTCGATGGCCGCAGCCGACGGCATGGATGTCGCGGGGCTCGTGTACCTCGCTTATCCGCTGCATCCGCCGGGCCGGCCCGAGAAGCCGCGGGTCGAGCACCTGCCGGCGATCACGGCGCCGCAGCTGTTCGTGGAGGGCACGAACGATCCGTTCATCCAGCCGCTGGAGCAGTTCGAGCGGGCCGTTGCGACGTGCCAGGACGCCCGCGTCGAATGGATCGAGGGCGGCGGACACTCGTACGAGGTCAAGGGGAACAAGCGCACGGCGGACGTGATCGGCGCTTCGGTCGCGCCCCTCGTGATCGGGTTCCTCTCGGCCACGCGCTGACCTCTGCCACGATGGTCGGGTGAGCCTCGAACGCATCGCCCTCATCTCCGACGTCCACGGCAACATGACGGCGCTCGACGCCGTGCTGGCCGACATCGCGGGTCGCGGCATCCATCGGGTGTTCAACCTGGGCGACACCGCCGGCAAGGGGCCGCGTGGCGAGGCGGCGGTGCAGCGCTGCCGCGAGGCGTGCGAGGTCAACGTACGCGGGAACTGGGACGACTTCCTGCCCGGCATCCGGCCGGGCGAGGGCGAGGGATTGGAGTGGTGGCATCACGAGCTATCTCCCGAGAGCAGGCAGTGGCTCGGCTCCCTGCCGCTGAGCCACGACCTCGTCATGAGCGGACGGCGCATCCGCCTGTTCCACGCGTCGGCGGAGAGCCCGCACATCCGGGTGCATTTCCACCACACGCCTGAGCAGTTCGCCGGCATGTTCGAGAACACATCGATGACGGGTGACGGGCCGGCGCCGGATGTCGTCGGTTACGCCGACATCCACGACGCGTACATCGAGTCCCTCGACAGCAGGACGCTGTTCAACGTCGGCAGCGTCGGCAATCCGCTGGATGTGCCGCAGCCGTCCTACGTCATCCTTGAGGGTGTTCTGGATGCCGAGCAGCCCGCGCCCTTCGGCATCCAGTTCGTGCGGGTGCCGTACGACGTCGAGGCGGAGATCGCGGTGGCCGAGGCCCTCGAGATGCCGGAACGGGGTGTGTGGGCGGTCGAGCTGCGCACCGCCGTCTACCGGGGGAGCCAGTCGTGACGGGTTTCCATCATGTCGAGGTCTGGGTCGCCGACCGCGCAGAGGACGACGCATGGCGGTGGCTGTTGACGTCCCTGGGGTTCGAGCTCGAACAGGAGTGGTCGGACGGGATGTCATGGTCCGCCGGCGGCGCCTACCTGACTCTGACGACCTCGCCGAACCTGTCCGCGGACGCGCACGATCGACGCCGCCCGGGCGTGAACCATCTGGCGTTCCACGGCGGGACTCCGGCCGAGGTCGACACGGTCATGGCGGACGCCGCATCGCATGGCTGGACGTCGCTGTATCCGGATCGGTATCCGCGTGCGGGCGGACCGGACCACTACGCGGGGTGGCTCGAGAACGCCGCCGGGTTCAAGGTCGAGATCGTCGCCTCGCGCTAGTCTGACCGGCATGCCCCTCGCTCTCGTCACCGGCGCCGCGCGCGCCGACAGCATCGCCGCCGGGATCGTCCCCCGCCTGCGCGCGGACGGTTGGGAGGTCGCCACGAGCGACCTGTCGGATGCCGACTTTCCGTGTGATCTCGCGACCCCCGAAGGACCGGATGAGCTCATCGCGGCCGTGGCGCGCGAGCGCGGTCCGATCTCGGCGCTCGTGCTCTCGCATGCGCACGACGTCGAATCCGGCATCCTCGACACGACGGCGGCGAGCTTCGACCGGCATGTCGCGATCAACGCGCGCGCCAGCCTGCTGCTGATCGCCGCCTTCGCCAGGCAGATTCCGGATGCCGGGGGATCCGTGGTCGCCCTCACGAGCGATCACACCACGGGGAACCTGCCATACGGGGCATCCAAGGGAGCGCTGGACCGCCTGGTGATCTCGGCCGCGCGCGAGCTCGGCCCGCTCGGCATCTCCGCGAACGCGCTCAACCCTGGTCCGATCGACACCGGATGGATGCCGGAGGGATTCGCGGACTCGCTCGCGCCGGCGCACCCGCTCGGGCGGATCGGGACGCCGGCTGACATCGCGGCGTTCGTGTCGTTCCTGCTCTCGCCGGAGGGCCGGTGGGTCTCCGGGCAGCTGCTGCACGCCGACGGCGGGTTCTCGGCGCGCTACTGAGTGGCCGTGCCCCTGCCGACGCGGCATGGCATCGCCGACGTGCCGAGCCGCGTCGGCGATGCAGCGAGCGTCACGCCTGGACGCGCGCGATCCAGGCCTCGACCTCGTCGGCGGTGCGCGGGATGCCGGCGGAGAGGTTCTCCGGCCCGTCGGCTGTCATGACGATGTCGTCCTCGATGCGCACGCCGATCCCGCGGAGCTCCTCCGGCACGGTCAGGTCATCGATCTGGAAGTACAGCCCCGGCTCGATCGTGAAGACCATGCCGGGCTCGAGGATGCCGTCGTAGTACATCTCGCGGCGTGCCTGCGCGCAGTCGTGCACGTCGATTCCGAGATGATGCGAGGTGCCGTGCACCATGTAGCGGCGGTGCTGGCCTCCGGCATCCGCGTCGAGCGCCTCTTCGGCTGTGACGGGGAGCACGCCCCACTCGGCGACGCGCGTGGCGATGACCTGCATCGCGGCCTCGTGCACCGTGCGGAACGGCACGCCGACCTTCGCGGCGGCGAACGCGGCATCCGCGGCCTCGCGGACCGTCTCGTAGACCCGGCGCTGCACCTCGGAGAACGTGCCGTTCACCGGCAGGGTGCGCGTGATGTCTGCGGTGTAGAGGCTGTCGGCCTCGACACCGGCATCCACCAGGATCAGATCCCCCTGGGTGACTGTTCCGTCGTTGCGCGTCCAGTGCAGGTAGCAGGCGTGCGGTCCGGATGCCGCGATCGTGTCGTAGCCCTCGCCGTTGCCGTCCTCGCGGGCACGGCGGTGGAACACGCCCTCCACGACGCGCTCGCCGCGTGCGTGGCGCGCGGCGTCGGGGAGCGCGCGGATGATGTCGTCGAAGCCCTGCGCCGTGATGTCGACCGCGCGGCGCATCTCGGCGATCTCGAACTCGTCCTTCACGAGGCGCAGCTCCGAGACGAACTGCGCCAGCCCGGCATCCTCGAGCGTCACATCATCGGTGGCGGGGACGAAGGCGGCGAGATGGTCCGTCGCGACCGCGAGGTCGGCGGCGACGCCGTCGAGCGAGGGCCGGGGGCCGATCCAGAACTCGCCGACCGTGGCATCCGCATAGAACTCGGTCGTCGTGCGATCCGCGCGCTCGCGGAAGTAGAGGGTCACGTCGTGACCGGCATCCGTCGGATCGAACACGAGCACGGAGTCGGGCTCGGCATCCGCGGCCCAGCCGGTCAGGTGGGCGAAGGCGGAGTGCGCGCGGAACGGATAGTCCGTGTCGTTGCTGCGCTGCTTCAGAGAGCCGGCGGGGATCACCAGGCGCTGTCCAGGAAAGGCCGCCGAGACCTTCGCGCGGCGCGCGGCGGCGTACGGCGCCTGGGCCCGAGCGGACGGCAGCGACTCAGGCCGCTCGGCCCACCCGGTCGAGATCGTGTCGAGGAAGCCGCGCGGGAACGGCTGCTTGCGGTTGGTGACGGGCGCCTTCGCCGCGTCGTCTTCGGTGGCCTGTGCGATCGTGTCGCTGGATCCGGTGCTCATGCATCCAGTCTCTCACTCCGGGCCGCCGCGTAGGCTGGGGGAGTGAGCCCCGACAGCACGCCGCAGCCTCCGACGCCCGCCACGACGATCCTCATCGATGCCGGTCTCGTCGTCGTGTTCTGCCTCATCGGGCGCCTCTCGCACGCCGAGGGGATCCTCGGCGACATCCCGGGGCTCGTCGGCACGATCTGGCCGTTCCTCGCCGCTCTCGTCGTCGCGCACGCCGCGGCCCTCGTGTTCCGCGTTCCTGCCGAGCGCGTGCTCCCGGGCATCCTGATCTGGCTCGTGACGCTCGGCGGCGGGATGGCGCTGCGCGCGCTCTCCGGCCAGGGCACGGCATGGGCGTTCATCATCGTGGCGGCGGTGACGCTCGCCGTGTTCCTGATCGGCTGGCGCCTGATCAACGTGCTCGTCCAGCGCCGACGCGACCGCTGAGCTCAGGCGTCAGGCGGCTGGTTCGAGCTGCACGACCAGTCCGCGGTGGTCGCTGCCGTCGGCGTCCAGCACGACGGAGCCGGTCGGCTGCCAGTTGGGGCTGGCCATGATGTGGTCGATCGGTGCGCCGATCAGCTCGGGGAAGGATGCCGGCCAGGTCGATACGACGCCGTTGCCGGTCCGCGTCGCCGCATCCCGGCAGTAGCCCATGTCGCCGCCGTCGATGCCGAGAGACGCCATGTGGTCGATCGTCGCGTTGAAGTCGCCCGCGAGGATGAAGTCGCCCTGCGGGCACTGATCAGCGATCCACGCCAGGTCGCTCTGCCACCGGTTCATGGCCTCGGGGCGCGGCGCGACGGCATGAACGGCGACGACCGTCGGCCCCTGACCGTCCACGGGCATGACGACCGCACTCGGAACCGAGCTGGTGTTGCTGGTCCCGTCGACGGATGACTGGATCACCGAGTAGTCGCCGAGGTCGGGCGAGATCAGGATCGTGGTCTGCCACGCCTGCGGGCCGAGTTCGACCTCGGGGTTGAACTGCACATGGTGCACCCACATCGGGTGCCCCTGCTCGCGCAGCATCACCGCGATCCGGGCGCCGACGGACTCCGCGGTCTCCGGAAGCGCCACGATATCGGCATCCTGAGCGAGGATCTCGGCAGCGATGTCGTCCGCCGTGATCGCCTCGCCTGCGGTGTTCCAGGTGAGCACCCGCACGGCATCCTCGGTCTTGGCCGGGAGCGTGTCAGCCCCGAAGCCGCGCACGGCGCCGATGGCGGCCGACGCGCCAGCTCCGATGATCGCGACGATCAGGATGGACGTCGCGAACCCGCGCAACGGCTTCGCGAACAGCAGCAGCAGCGCGATCACCGCGATGGCGGCGAAAGCGACCACGACCGCACCGCGCACGGCGACGAGCTGCGCGAACGGATACGTCTGCTCCAGACGGAAGAACTGGGGCCACACGACGACCGCCGTCGCGATAGCGAACAGCACGGTCAGCAGAATCCCCAGTACCCGGAACATCGCCCACCAGCCTACGGGCGCGATCTGTGAAACCACTGGCGCGCCCGACCCGTGGCGCGGGCGATACGCTCGGAGGATGCGCAGCGCACAGCGGTTCGAGGGCCCCGGTGACCTGCACCTGCATTCGAACCACTCCGACGGCACCCAGGCACCGGCCGAGGTGGTCCGCCAGGCGCACTTGCACGGCATCCGCACGCTCGCGCTGACCGATCACGACCGGACGTCCGGATGGGACGAGGCCGGCAGAGCCGCCGCGGCGCTGGACATGACGTTCCTGCCGGGGATGGAGCTCTCCGCCAAGCACGAGTGGCGCAGCGTCCACGTGCTCGGCTACCTCTTCGACCCCGTCGACCCGGCGCTCGCCGCCGAGACCGACCGCATCCGTGGCGATCGCGTCGGTCGGGCCGAGCGGATCGTGCGCAACATCGGCCGCGACTACGACCTCAACTGGGACGACGTGCTCGCGCAGACGATGCGGGATGCCACCGTGGGCCGCCCGCACATCGCCGACGCCCTCGTCGCCCGCGGCATCGTGCGCGACCGTGCAGAGGCGTTCGACGGCATCCTGCATCCGCGCGAGGGGTACTACGAACCGCACTACGCGCCCGACCCGCTGACCGCCGTGCGCCTCATCACCCAGGCCGGGGGAGTGGCGATCATCGCGCACCCAGTGACGGCAGGGCGCGATCGGATGATGCCCGTGTCGTTCATCGAGCGCCTGATCGCCGAGGGACTCGGCGGATTCGAGATCGATCACCGCGAGAACACCGAGGACGGCAAGCGCCTGCTCCGTGCGATCGCCGCCGAGCACGACCTCATCGTCACCGGATCGAGTGACTATCACGGTGCCGGCAAGCCGAACGTGCCGGGCGAGAACACGACGAGCGACGAGATGGTGGCCCGCATCATCGACCGCGCGACGGGCGCCGAGCCGCGGTACCCCTCATCCTGAGCGCACCAGCGTCGGAGAAATCCCGTCCGTCGGACGGATCGTGGGGATCGGGCCCGACGGCGGCGATCTCTCCGACGCTGCGGATGCCCACCGTGATGCACGCCAGGGTGTGGCGGCGGACGCTGCGGCTGCCGCTGCTCGTCGTGTTCGCCGGCGTGGCGGTGTTCATCTACCTCGCCGAGAACATCGGAACCTGGGCGGGCGCCTGGGTGTACCCCGACCAGGCCGAGATGTGGCAGCCGGTCTCGCCGAGCAAGCTCGGATCGTGGTTCCTGCTGATGATCATCTCGGTCGTGATGGTCACCTGGGTGTACCCGACGCAGCGGACGGCCAACACCGCACGCGCAGACGACGAGGGGCGGATGCCGAAGCATCCGCCCCTCGAGGAAGAACAATCTCAGGCGCCGGCGGCCGGAGCCTGAGGCGCCGAACCGCCACCTGCGCCGCCGCGACGGCGACGGCGACGACGTGCCGGAGCCGGCTTGCCGTCGTGGTGCTCCTTGCCTGCGCCGTCGTGCGTGCCCGCGCCCTCGGCGCTGCGGTCCGCAGCGGGTGCGGCCGAGCCGTGCTCGCTCTGCGCGGCGTCGCCCTCGGCGAACGTCGAGCCGACCGGCTCCGTCGCGGTGCGGCGACGGCGACGGCGACGGGTCGTGCCCTCCGAAGCGCCCTCGACCGCGGCATCCGCTGCCTTCTCGGGCTGACGCTGGCGCTGGGTCTTGACGGCCTGCGTCTTGGGCGCCGTGGTCAGGCGGCCCTTCGTGCCCTCCGGAATGTTCAGGTCGGTGTACAGGTGCGGACTCGACGAGTAGGTCTCGACGGGCTCCGGCTGACCGAACTCCAGGGCGCGGTTGATGAGAGCCCACTTGTGCAGGTCCTCCCAGTCGACGAACGTGACCGCGATGCCGGTCTTGCCCGCGCGTCCGGTGCGGCCCGCGCGGTGCAGGTACGTCTTGTCCTCGTCGGGGATGGTGTGGTTGATGACATGCGTCACGTCATCGACGTCGATGCCTCGAGCGGCGACATCGGTCGCGACGAGCACGTCGCGCTTGCCCGCCTTGAACGCGGCCATCGAGCGCTCGCGCTGCTCCTGCCCCATGTCGCCGTGCACGCCGCCGACGTTGAAGCCACGGTCGCCGAGCTCGTCGACGAGGCGCTGTGCCGCGCGCTTGGTGCGGGTGAAGATCACGGTCTTGCCGCGGCCCTCTGCCTGCAGGATGCGGGCGATGACCTCGTCCTTGTCGAGCGAGTGCGCGCGGTAGACGAGGTGCTTGATGTTCGCCTGCGTCAACCCCTCATCGGGATCGTTCGCACGGATGTGGATCGGGTTCGACATGAAACGTCGCGCGAGCGCGACGATCGGGCCGGGCATGGTCGCCGAGAAGAGCTGCGTGTGGCGCTTCTCCGGGACCTTCTGGAAGATCTTCTCGATGTCGGCGAGGAAGCCGAGGTCGAGCATCTTGTCCGCCTCGTCCAGCACGACCTCCGTCGCGTTGGAGAGGTCGAGCAGGCGCTGTCCGGCGAGGTCGATGAGTCGCCCAGGCGTTCCGACGACGATCTGCGCGCCGGCCTTGAGCTGGTCGATCTGCCCTTCGTACGCCTTGCCGCCGTAGATGGCGACCACGCTGGTCGAGCGGTTGCTGGTCAGCAGGTCGATGTCCTCGTACACCTGGACCGCGAGCTCGCGGGTCGGCACCACGATGAGCGCCTTGACGCCCGGCTCCGGGTTCTCGCCCAGACGCTGCACGACGGGGATGCCGAAGCCGAAGGTCTTTCCGGTTCCGGTCTTGGCCTGGCCGATGATGTCCTGGCCGGGCAGGCCGAGGGGGATGGTCTGCTCCTGAATGGGGAACGCGTCCACGATGCCCTTGGCGGCGAGAGCGTCGACGATGTCCTGATCGATGCCGAGTTCGGCGAAGGTTGTCACGATGTGATGTTGCCTGTCCGGCGGCCCGTGCGCGGGGCGCGCCACATATTTACGGATCCACGCCGTCTCATGTGCCACAGGCGCGGGGCCCTGCTCCGATGGCAGGGCGTGCGTCCAGCCTACCCGAGGGGCGCGTTCCGGCCGATAGAGCGGATGCCGTGGCCGCCGGTAGTGTGAAGCCCATGGTTCAGTGGTTCTGGCAGCGCAAGGCGCCGCGGCGCACGCTCACCCTGCGCAGCCGCGGTGACGACAGCGGCGCGACGCGCATCGACTTCGCCGAACTCGCCCCCGAAGAGGCGCGCTTCCTCGGTCAGGCGGCCTATCTGCAGCTGGGCTACTTCGAGACGCTCAGCCGGCTGATCCGTGCGACGCCGGAGCTCAGCGAGAAGGAGGCGATCTCGCGTGCCGCGGGAGCGGCCCTCGACAAGCACCGGGGCATCGTCGAGGTGATCGCCGAGCGCGGGGATGACCCGACCGAGCTGATGCTTCCGTTCCAGGAGCATCTCGACGCGTTCCGCCGGAAGACCATCGGCGCGCGGCCCCGCGAGACACTGCTGGCGGTGTACATCACGGCCGGAATGCTCGACGACTTCTACCTCGCCCTCGCCGGCAGCTACGGCGAGACCGGACGCCGGGTGGCGCAGATCCTGCGTCAGGACGACCACAGCGAGGAGATCGTGTCGATCCTCACCGCGACGATCGAGTCGGATGCCGAGTGGCGATCGCTGCTGTCGATGTGGGCGCGCCGGCTCGTCGGCGACGCGCTGCTGGTTGCGCGCTCGGCCTTGCGTCCAGAGCGTCTGGTCGCCGACGAGGACCGCATCGAGCCGGTCTACACCGAGCTGATGGGCGCGCACGCCCGCCGCATGGATGCGATGGGCCTCGCCGCCTGACGGCTTCGGGGTCAGATGCCGAGTGCGGCTCGCTTCGCGGCATCCGAACGCGTGCGCGCCGACGACAGCGCGAGCGTCGCCACCGCGGCGATCACGAGCGAACCGCCGATGCTGGCCAGCCACAGCCAGAAGCTGTCCTCGCCGACGCCTGCCCACTGCATCCCGGTGTAGATGAGTGCAGCGGCAGCGGTCGCGATGCCCGGCGTCACGACGACGCCGCGCAGGTCACGGGCAGGCAGCAGGTAGTGCAGCGCGATTCCCAGTGCGCACGCGGCGACGAGTGCGAGAAGGATGTACATGTCAGGCGAAGAAGCCGACGCGACGCGATTCCTCGGTGCCGAGTTCGATGTACGCGAGGTTCGCCGTCGGCACCAGGTAGGAGCTGCCCTTCACGTCGACGAAGCTGATGTGCGTCGCGTTCTGCTCGAGGGCTGCGGCCACCTGGGCGCGCACCTCGTCAGCGCCGGAGGCGGTCTCGAAGTTCAGCTCGCGGCCGGTGTTGACGATGCCGATGCGAATTTCCACGCGTGCTCCTTGAGGTCGGGGACTCAGGCAACTCTACCGCGCACGATCGGCCGCGGATCGGGCGCGGCGACCGGTTTCGCCCACGGCGCACAGCGCTCGGTGAGGTGTGTCGGCGCTCCCCGCTACCGTGGAGAGCATGACCGAGGATGCCGCTCAGCACGCCGTGATCGCCGCGCCCGCTGATGCGTCGGCCGTCGTGATCGGCGCCCCGGGAACCGGCAAGACGCAGGCGCTCGTCTCGCGCGTCACCGCGCTACTCGGCGCACACGGGCTGGCACCGGAGGCGCTGCTCGTGCTCACGCCGAGCAGGCAGGCGGCGACCCAGCTGCGCGATGCGATCGGCGTCCGCACGCGGCAGGCGACCCCTGGGCCGCTCGCACGGTCGCTGGCCTCGTTCGCCTTCCAGGTGGTGCGCGGCGCCATCGTGCACGCCGGCGTCGATGAGCCGCCGGCGCTGCTCACCGGGGCGGACCAGGACCGCATCATCGCGGACATGCTCGAGGGCGATGCGGCGGACGAATGCGACGGCGAGATGTCGCGGTGGCCGGCGCAGGTGAGCCAGGCCATGAGGGCGTCCACCGGATTCCGCTCCGAACTGCGCGCGTTCCTCGCCGAGTGCACGGAGCTGGGCGTCGACGCCGCGGAGCTGCGGACCTTCGACGACGAGATCTGGCGCGCGGTCGGCAGCTTCCTGCACGACTACCGGCAGGTGCTCGGCGGGATGCGGGCGGCGCACCGCGACATCCCCGATCTCGTCAGCGAGGCGGCGACCCTGCTGCGCTCAGCCGACCCCACGACGCTCGGACCCCTCGCTTCGCTGCGCATCGTCCTGATCGACGACGCGCAGGAGCTCACCCGCGGCGGTATCGAACTCGTCGCGGCGCTGCGCGCCAGAGGCATCGCCGTGTACGCGTTCGGCGACCCCGACATCTCGTCCGGAGCGTTCCGCGGCGCGACACCGCAGCTGTTCCACGAGCTCGCTGCACTGCTCGGGAACGTGCACGTGCTCGATATCCCGCACCGTCAGCAACCGGCGCTCACCGCGCTCACACGCACGGTGACGCAGGCGATCGGCGCCGCCGGTCGCGTCGAGCATCGCCGGGCGCCGGATCCGACCCCCGAGGATGCCGCGGCGACGGTCTCCACCTTCGTGGCGTCCTCTCCCTACGAGGAGTTCGATCGGATCGCCGGTGTGCTGCGCGACTGGCACCTCTCGCACGGCGTCGCGTGGAGCGACATGGCCGTCATCGCGCACGACACCCGCCAGGTGACGGCCCTGGAGACCGAGCTCGCCGCGCGCGAGGTCCCGACTCGCGCGGCCGGCGTCCAGCGTCCGCTGGGCAGCGAAGGCGTCGTCCGCGACATCGTCGGGGTCGTCCGGCTCGCGCTGACACCGCGAGAGGAGCGCGAGACCGAAGCGCTGACCGAGGCGCTGCGCACCCCGTTCGGCGGCATGGATGCTGTCGGGCTCCGCCGGCTGCGGGCGCGACTGCGTCACCTCGAACTCGCCGATGGCGGGGCGACCCCTGCGGGCGAGCTGCTGCGCCAGGCCATGCTGCATCCGGCGCACCTGGATCGGATCGATGCTCCGGAAGCGCGGGCGGCCGATCGTTTCGCGGTGACACTCGGTGAGGTGTCTGCCGCGGCGGCAGCCGGGGAGACGATCCACGAACTGCTCTGGCGCGTGTGGGATCGCGCACGCGGTCTCGACGGTGCGCGGCTGGAGAGATCGTGGCGTGCGGCCGCCGAGCAGCCGGGCGGCGGGGAGACCGCCCGAGCGCTCGACAGCCTGGTCGCGCTGTTCGACGCGGCCAAGCGCTTCGTGGAGCGCTCGCCGGAGGAGGAACCCTCCGTGTTCATCCACGACATCCTCGACAGCGAGGTGCCGGAGGACACGCTCTCGACGCCGGATCGTCCTGGTCTGGTCACACTGCTGACACCGGCGACGGCGCTCGGCACCGAGTTCGCGGCCGTCATCGTCGCCGGCGTGCAGGACGGCGTCTGGCCGAATGTGCGGCTGCGGGGCGGGATGCTGGGCGCCTGGCGCCTCGCGGACGCGGTCCTCGCCGCCCGCACCGGCGCGGTGAACCAGGCGCCAGGCGTGCTGGACCGGCGGCGCTCAGCACTGCACGACGAGCTGCGACTGTTCGTCCGCGCGGTGTCGCGTGCCAGGGCGCGACTTCTGATCACCGCCGTCGACGACGACGATCTGACGCCCAGCGGGTTCTTCGCCTTCCTGCCGCAGCCGGACGCGCCGGAGCTGCATCCGTCCGCCGAGCATCCGCTCACGCTGCGCGGGCTGGTCGCGAGGCACCGACGAGCGCTCACCACGTCGACATCGCCGCGAGTGCGCGACGAGGCCGCCGCTCAGCTCTCGATCCTCGCGCGCGAAGCCGTCGCCGGCGCGCACCCGGACGAGTGGTACGGCGTCGCGGCCGCGTCGACCAGTGCACCGCTGCACGACCTGTCGCTCGAGGCGGCCCGGGTGTCGCCGTCGCGGATGGAGTCGTTCGAGGAGTGCGAGCTGAACTGGGTCGTGTCCGCGCTGGGCGGCGACACCGTGCTCCCGCCGTCGGCCGGTATCGGCACGATCGTGCACGAGGCGATGGAGAAGGTGCCGGACGGCGATCTGGAGAGGATGCGCGAGATCCTCGCCGAGCACTGGCCGGAGCTGGATTTCGAGACCGCGTGGATCGGCCGCAAGGAGCGCCGCCGTGCCGACCAGTACATCGAGCGGCTGCACTCGTACCTCGCGGACGTCGCGACCGAGGGCGGTAGCGCGCTGGCGAGCGAGGTCGAGTTCCGGTTCGCGGTCGACATCGCGGAGGACGAGTCGCACTCGACAGATGGCGAGAGCCGCCCGACGCCGGCGGTGACCGGATTGAGCGGCCAGGAAGACGGGCCGCAACCGCACCGCGCCGTGGTGCACGGTTTCATCGACCGCGTCGAGGCGTATCCGCCCGGCGGCGGCGAGCACGCCAAGGCCCGCGGGCAGAAGTGGGATCGCATGGCATCGGGCACCGAGGCGGGAAGAGTGGTCGTCGTCGATCTGAAGACCGGGAAGTACGAGCCGGAGAACGAGCAGAAGGTCGTCGACCACGCCCAGCTCGCGGCGTATCAGGTCGCGGTCCAGCAGGGACTCATCGAGGGAGCGGATCCCGCGGCGCTGACCGGAGCACGCCTCGTCCTCGTCGCGAAGACGCTGTCGGGCAGCGACTACCGGGTGGCGCATCAGCACACGCTGGATGCCGGCGGCCGGAACGAGTTCCTGAATCGCATCGCCGACGCCGCACGGGGGATGTCGGCGAGCAGCTTCACCGCGCAGGTCGAGGTGCACTGCGCGGATACGCGGGCGCGCGTCCAGCCGTGTCGCATCCACACGGTCCCGGCGGTCAGCGCATGAACGGGCTTTCGTCGACGATGACGCCGTCCACCGGCTGGTCGGGCGCCGGACACGGCATCTCGGCGACGGACATCGCCGCGGCCCTCGGCCTGCCGACGCCGACCCCCGCGCAGCAACGGGTGATCGAAGCACCGGCGACACCGGCGCTCGTCGTCGCGGGTGCCGGCAGCGGCAAGACCGAGACGATGTCCGGTCGGGTCGTGTGGCTGGTCGCCAACGGCCACGTGCGCCGTGACGAGATCCTCGGGCTGACGTTCACGCGCAAGGCCGCAGGCGAACTGGCCGAGCGCATCGGCGCACGGCTTCTGCTGATCGACGAGTACGGTCGACGGGGCCTTCTTCCGCACCTCGCGGAGATCGTCGCGACCGGAGCGCTGGAGCGCGTGGAAGCCGCGACGGCCGGACCGCAGCGCGAGACCGTGCGCAGACAGGTGCTCGACGAGCTCGCCGCCCGCTACGAGACGGGGTGGACCCCGGCATCCACCCGCACAGCGGAGGATCTGCTGATCCGACCGAAGGTGTCGACGTACAACGCGTTCGCGGACTCGATCGTGCGCGAGCACGCGGCCAGGATCGGCCGCGATCCCGATGTCGCGATGCTGAGCCAGGCGGCCTCCTGGATGCTCGCGCGCGAGATCGTGATGCGGGCCGAGCTCCCCGGTCTGGAAGAGATCGATCGCGCCGTCGGCGGCGTCGTCGACGCCGTGCAGCGGCTCGCGGGCGACGCGCTCGACCACCGCGCCGACCTCGACCGCGCCGACCGGATCGCGATCCGACAGGCCGAGGCGTTCGCGCCGTACACGAGCGGCGGCACGGGCGACATCGACAAGGCGACGACCAACCTGCAGGCGCTCCCGACGCTGACGGTTCTGGTGCGCGAGTACATCGCCGAGAAGCAGCACCGCGGCGTGCTGGATTTCGCCGACCAGGTCGCCGGAGCCTTCGACATCGTCGAATCCTCGCCTGATGTGCGCGCCGAGCTGCGCGAGCAGCATCGCGTGGTGCTGCTCGACGAGTACCAGGACACCTCCGTCATCCAGACCCGGTTCCTCGCCGCCCTGTTCCGCGATTCCGCCGTGATGGCGGTCGGGGATCCGCATCAGTCGATCTACGGCTGGCGCGGCGCGAGCGCCGACAACCTCTATGCGTTCGCGCGCACGTTCGCCGACGAGGCGGCGGTGAGCACGTACAGCCTCATGACGAGCTGGCGCAACGATGCGCGCATTCTCGATGTCGCGAACCGGGTGCTGCGTCCGCTTCAGCGACCAGGGCTCGACGTGCCACCGCTGGAACCGCGCCCCGGCGCCGGTGCAGGTGAGGTCGAGGTCCGCTTCCCTCTCACCGTGGACGACGAGGCGGCCGAGGTCGCCGATTGGTTCGCCGATCGTCGCGCCGCGCACACCGGAACCAAACCGCACACCGGCGCGATCCTGTTCCGATCGAAACGGCACATGCAGACTTTCGCCGCGGCGCTGGCCGGTCGCGGCATCCCGCACCGGATCCTTGGCCTGGGCGGACTCCTCGCCACGCCGGAAGTCGTCGACGTGGTCTCGGTGCTTCGGGTCATCCACGACCCCAATGCCGGGTCCTCCCTGATCCGCCTGCTGGTGGGGCCGCGCTTCGGCGTCGGGGTGGCCGACATGGCTGCGCTGTACGACCTCGCCGGTGAGCTCGCCAGGCGCGACAGCGGCCTCCTCCCGCTGCCGGACGACCTCCGCCAGCGCATCAGGGCGTCGCGCGGCGCGGACGAAGCGGTGTCGATCATCGACGCGGTCGACGTCGTACGCGGGCTGCGCGACGACTATCGGCTCATCCAGAGGATCACTCCGGTCGGGCGCGCACGACTGCGTGCGGCCGGCGAGATGCTGGAGCGGCTCCGCCGGGCGTCCGCGCAGCCGATCCCCGAGCTCATCCGACTGATCGAACTCGAACTGCGGCTCGACATCGAGTTGGCCGCGAACGAGACCCGTGGTCCGGCGCGGATCGCCGCGACTCAGCTGCGCGCGTTCTCCGACGAGGTGCGCGCGTTCCTCGCCGCCGATCACCGCGGCACGATCGGCAGCCTGATCGCGTGGCTCGACAAGGCCGAGAGCACGGACGAGCTGATGCCGCGCCCGGAGCCACCGGAGCCGGGCATCGTGCAGCTGCTGACGATCCACGGATCGAAGGGGCTGGAGTGGGACGCCGTCGCCGTCGTGCGGCTGGTGAACGACGAGCTGCCCTCTCGGGCCTCAGACACGGCTGGGTGGTTCGGCTTCGGCGTGCTGCCGTTCGCGCTGCGCGGTGACGCGGCCGCGCTGCCGACGTTCACCTGGGTCCCCCCTGTCGATGAGGAACTCGACCCCGTCAAGCGGAAGAAGGCCGGTGTCGCATCGCTGACCGGGCGGAGCAAGACGAATCCGGGAGCCCTGAGCGTCTTCAAGGACGCGTATCGCGACTACCAGAAGCAGGAGGAGCGCCGCCTCGCCTACGTGGCCGTCACGCGCGCCCGCACTGACCTGCTGCTGACGGGTTCGCACTGGGCAGGGCAGAAGACGCCGCGCGAGCCGTCGCCGTACCTGCTCGAGGCGCTGGATGTGCTCGGCCTCGTGCTGCCAGGAGCGCCGGGGGAGGAGAACCCGTACGACGGTCCTGGGACGACGAGCCGATGGCCGATGGATCCGCTCGGTGCGCGTCGAACGGCCGTGGTGGCGGCGGCGGATGCCGTGCGCACTGCGCTCGAGCAGCAGCCGGGCCCTGTGCCGACGGACGAGCTGTCGCGTCTGCTCATCGAGCGCGCCGCGCGTCAGAACGGCGCCGTCGCCGATGCGCCGACGCGCGTACCCGCCTCGCGCTTCAAGGACTACGTGACGGATTACGCCTCGACGGTCCGATCGCTCGCCCGGCCCATGCCGGAGCGCCCGTACCGGCAGACGCGGCTGGGGACGGTGTTCCACGCCTGGGTCGAGCACCGCTCCGGTCTCGTCGGTGCGGGTCGTGCGCCGGATGCCGCGTTGTGGGAACTGGATGAGGAGGCGCCGGAAGTGCACGAGGGGTCGGCGGCGGACCAGGCGGACATGGCCAGGCTGCAGCAGATCTTCGAGCGCAGCGAGTGGGCTGACCTGCAGCCGATCGCCGTCGAGATCGAGATCGACTTCGCGCTTCGACAGTCTCAGGGAGAGTCGGGCGAGGAGGCGGAGGATGCGGCGTCCGGCCATATCGTGATCTGCAAGCTCGACGCCGTGTACCGCCGCGCCGATCGAGGCGACCGCATCGAGATCGTCGACTGGAAGACCGGCAAGGCGCCGCGTACGGCGGCGGAGAGGGACGAGCGGATGCTCCAGCTCGCCCTGTACCGGCTCGCCTACCACCGCCGATTCGGGGTGCCCCTGGAGGACATCGACGTGGCGCTCTACTACGTCGCGGACGACCTCGTCATCCGCGACGACCGGATCTACTCGGAGGCGGAACTGGTCCAGCGCTGGAGTGCGGCTCGCGCGGCGCGCTGAGCCTCGTCCTCCGAGCCCTCGTCCTCGGCGTCGCTCTGTGCGCTCTCGGGGGAGTTCGCGTTTTCGGGGGCGTCCGGGGGCAGCAGGTCCGATTCCGCGAGTTCGCTGAGGTCAGCCGTGGCGTGCGGATCGCCGACGGGCTCGGCTTCGGCTGTCTCCAGCCATAGATCCTCCGGGTTGTAGGCGTCCGTCTGCATCGACGTGTCGATGTCGGCGACTGTGCGATTCGGAACGCGATCCAAAGCGGCGAGGGCCGAATCCACGCCGTCGCCGCGCTCCGCGATCACTTCGAGGTCTCCGGCACGCAGCCCGTCCGCGAGCGATTCGAGTAGAGCTGCGGCGTCGTCGACGATGTCCGGGCGGCGCATCGCGTCGCCGTGCACGAGCCAGCGGGCGAATTCGAGTTCGGCGTTCAGCCGGGCGCGAACGCCGATCGCGGCATCCGGTGCGCGGTCGGATGCCGCGGTGTACGCCGCCTGCACATCGGCCGCGGCATCCGGTGCCGACGAGAGCCACGCGAGATCCACGGCGGGGTCGTTCAGGGACAGGCCGTGCCAGCCGACGACGCCGGTGACCTGCGGACCCTCGACCGGGTCGTCCGTGAACAGGAACGATGCGGCCTGCGCGCCGAGCGTGACCGCTGACTCGAAGCGCCAGAGATCGTCGTCGTCCGCCGCCTCACGCCAGCGGACGGTGAGGCGGGCAGGGACGCGGCCGGTGGCCGCCGCGCGGTCTACGAGCTGTCGGATCTCGGTCCGTACATCGTCGGCGGAGCGGACCGGAAGGCCGGCCGTGCGCACGATGGAGGCCGGAAGTGCGTGGACGGCGGCGATCGCGCGTCCCATCGATACCGCGGCCCCTCGACCGGCCGGGACGTCGGCGGCGTCGACGAGGAACCCGTCCAGGAGTCCCGTCACCAGTGCGCGGCCTTCGCCGAGCCGCGTCTCGCCGATGTACTCCGGCGCTTCGAACGGCAGGATCGCGCGCGCACCGGGACTCAGCGCGCGCAGCGCCAGGGCCTCCGCGGCGAGTTCGCGGGCGGTGTCATCGGCATCCGCGACGCGGATCGCGAGTTCGCGGCCATCGGCGAGTGTGGCGACGGCCGAATCGAACCGTCCGTCGCCGTCGGCGCTGAGCGCACGAGCACCCGTGACCTCTGCCCCGGGCAATGCGGCGGTCACCGCCGCCGCTAGAGTGAATGCAGAGCGTGCCATGTCCCCAGGGTAGGTCGCAGGCGCGTTCCATCCGCCCACGCCACGCCCGGAGAGAGGGAGTCGATGACCATCGGTCGCGCGCTGCTGGATCGTGCAGCGCACCTGCGCGACGTGCCAGGCATCCTCGACGCGCTGCGCGCGTCCGACGAGGTCGAAGTGATCGTCGTCCGGGCCGGACGTGCGCGTGTCGAGAACGGTGCCCTCGTCACGACGACGCCCTCGGACGCGGGCGAGGCGCAGTGGGCGCTGCTCGGTCGACGGGCATCCGGAACTCCGATCCTGCTGGCCGTCGTCGACCCGCCTGCGCAGTCGATCGATGCCGCTCCGGCGGAGACCTGGCTGAGTCTGCGCGAGACCGGCGGGATGCTGGATGAGCTGAACACGGAGCTCCTCGTCGAGGCGATGGCGCTCGCCGGCTGGCTCACGGATGCACGCTTCTGCCCGACCTGCGGGCGCGAGCTGGAGCTGCGCCAGAGCGGCTGGTCGCGCTGGTGCGCCGACTGCGATCGCGAGCAGTTCCCTCGCACGGACCCTGCGGTGATCGTCGCCGTGCAGAGCGAGGACGGCGAGCGGCTGCTGCTGGGCGCCAACGCGCAGTGGAAGGGACGGATGTACTCCTGCTTCGCCGGGTTCGTCGAGGCAGGGGAGTCGCTCGAGGAGACCGTGCATCGTGAACTCGAGGAGGAGGCCGGGGTGCATCTGACCTCGTTGCGGTACGTCGCCTCGCAGGCGTGGCCCTACCCGCGCTCCCTGATGGTCGGCTTCCGCGCGACGGCGGGGTCGGAGCGCGCCGCCCGCCCCGACGGCGAGGAGATTGTCGACGTCCGCTGGTTCACGCGCGACGAGATCGGCTCTGCGCTCGCGGGAGAGGGGCCTGTGGGCCTGCCTGGACCGGCCTCCATCGCCCGTGTCCTGATCGTGGACTGGTACGAGCGCAGGAGCGATGCAGTGCTCGAGAGGAGCGCGTCGCAGTGAGCGCCTTGGACGCGCTCGACGAACAGCAACGACAGGCCGCGTCCGTACTCCGAGGGCCGGTCGCCGTGCTGGCCGGAGCGGGAACCGGAAAGACCAGGGTCATCACGCACCGCATCGCGCACGGTGTCGACACCGGCGCGTACTCGCCGTCGCGCGTGATGGCGGTGACGTTCACCTCCAAGGCCGCCGGCGAGCTGCGCGGACGACTGCGGGCGCTCGGCGCCGTCGGCGTCGCGGCCCGCACGTTCCACGCCGCGGCACTGTCCCAGTTGAACTTCTTCTGGCCGACGCTGACCGGATCGCCCGCCCCGAAGATCGTCGACAACAAGGTGCGCGTGCTCGGGCAGGCCGCCGACGCGCTGCGACTGCGGCTGGACCGCGCCACGCTGCGCGACCTCGCCAGCGAGATCGAATGGCGCAAGGTCTCGATGATCGGCATCGACCAGCACGCCGCGCTCGGGCGCACGGTCGGCGGGGTGACGGGCGAACAGCTCGTCGATCTCCAGCACGGCTATGAGGCGCTCAAGGACGAACGGCACCAGCTCGACTTCGAGGACGTGCTGCTCGCCTGCGCAGGGATGCTGGAGGCCGAGAGCCGCGTCGCGGCATCCGTGCATGAGCAGTACCGTCACTTCACCGTCGATGAGTACCAGGACGTCTCGCCGCTGCAGAACCGCCTGCTTGAGCTGTGGCTGGGGGACCGGCGCGACCTCTGCGTCGTCGGCGACGCCAGCCAGACCATCTACTCGTTCGCGGGCGCCGACCAGCGGTACCTGCTCGAGTTCGAGCGCCGACACCCGGACGCGACGCTCGTCAGACTCGAGACGAACTACCGCTCGCAGGCCCCGATCCTCGCCGCGGCCAATGCGCTGATGCGCGGACGCCCCGGTGCGCTCGAACTCGTCCCGGCGCGCGAGGCGCTCACCGCCGAGTCTCCGACGGTGACCGCCTACGACTCGGAGACTGCCGAGGCCGCCGGCATCGCCGCACAGATCGCCGCGCGGATCGCGTCGGGGATCCCGGCATCCGACATCGCGGTGCTCTACCGGGCGCACGCGCAATCAGCGGTCATCCAGCAGGCGCTCGCCGCCGAGGGGATCCCGGCGACCGTGCTCGGCGGCACCCGCTTCTTCGACATGCCCGAGGTGCGACAGGCCGTGCTAGCGCTCCGCGGGGCAGCCGTGGCGCCCACGGAGCGCGATTTCCTGTCGAACGTGCAGAAGGTCCTGCGCGAACTCGGACTGACCGACGAGCCGCCGACAGCCGGGGGAGCGCAGCGCGACGGCTGGGAGGCACGGCGCGCGATCCTCCGGCTCGCCGAGGAGGCGGAGACGGGGACGACGCTGCGGACGTTCAGCGACGCGCTGATGGCGAGGGCGAAGGACCAGCACGAGCCGATGCTGCACACGGTGACGCTGTCGACGCTGCATGCGGCGAAGGGCCTGGAGTGGCCCCACGTGCACGTCGCGGGCTGGGCCGAAGGGGCGCTGCCGATCTCCTACGCCAAGGATTTCGAGGCGATCGACGAGGAGCGGCGACTCGCCTACGTCGGCATCACGCGCGCCGGGCGCACGCTCACGCTGTCCTGGTCGCGGGCAGCGGGCCGAGGAGAGCGCTCTGCGTCTCGGTTCCTTGCAGAGATCGGAACGACTGCTCTCGGCACCGGCATTCTGCGTGAAACCTCACCGCACTCCGCCGGCGGGTCCCGTCGGCGCTGAGGCGCACCATGGTCGACTCCGCTGCATCGGCGCGCAGCAGACGCTCGACGATCCCCGCGGTCTCCGCGACGAGCGCATGGGGGATCGCCGAATCCGTGCGTCCGACCAGCTGGCAGTGCAGCAACGGCCACGCCGGGTCGCGGTCGCGCTCGTGGCCGTCGCGGCATGCCAGGCACGGCGTCTCGCCCGGGACCACGAGAGGGCCGACGCTCACGCCGCCGAAGTCGAACGCCACGGGCAGGTGCGCGATGTCTTCGCGCTGGTAGGCGTTTAGCTGAGCGGCGGCCGCCGATCCGTGCACGAGCAGGATCCCGACGGCTCCAGGATCCGTGCGCGCCGCCTCCTGCACGCCGAGGTCGGCGAGTGCGTCGAGCATCCAGCCGCCGATGCGCGAGTCGCCGATGTTCAGACTCTCGGCCCACACCGCCGGGGCCGGGGGAGCGTCGGTTCGCAGGACCGGCGCCAGCGCGTCCAGCAGGTCTCGTGCGTCACGGCGCGGCGCACCGAGCGCATGGGCGGCGACATCGAACGAGGCGAGGGGGATCCCCTCGCACAGTCGCGAGACGAGCCGCTCGACCCAGGGGCGGTCGACGCGGACGCGCACGTCTCCCGCGACCCCGAACTGCAGGGTGTCGCCATCACGCCACAGCGGCGCGAACTCGGGGGCGATCCTCGTCAGGAGGGGGGACGAACGCGGCATGCCCCGATTCTGCTCGCCCCGTCAGCGCTCATGGGCGCCGAGGACGGATCCGTGGACAAATCCGCCTCGCGCGACCGATGTGCAGGGCGACTCGTGTGCAGGTCGACGGGTCAGACCGGAGTCTCGCCATCGCCCTTCTCTCCGTCAGGGCCCTTCTCGCCATCGCCCTTGCCTTCTGGGCCCTTGCTTTCGGCGCTCCCGTTGCCGAAGTCATCCCCGTCGAGCAGACGGGCCAGGGCCTCGTCGAACTCGTCCGCCGGCGGCTCCTCGCCGCGCGCCGTGGCCTGGAGTCGGGCGATCAGTGCGGTCGGGTCATCGATGTCCGCGGCATCCGGCATGAAGTCGGCGTAGTCCCACAGGCTGTCGCGGGCGGCGACGCCCACGGCATCCGTGACCGCCCGCCACATGGCTGCCGCCTCGCGCAGACGGCGCGGGCGCAGCTTGAGCCCGACCAGGGCACCGAGTGCGTCCTCGGCCGGTCCGCCGACCGCGCGCCGGCGACGGGCGGCTTCGGCGATGCGCACGCTGTCCGGCAGGCGGCTGGTCGCCTCCTCCGTGACCACGTCGACCCAGCCGTCGATCATCGCGATGACGTTCTCGAGGCGCGCCAGGGATTCGCGCTGAGCGTCGGTCTGCGCCGGCAGCAGCGCGCCGCCCTCGATCGCCGCGCGCAGCTCCTCGGGGTTGGAGGGATCGAGACGGCTGGCGACGTCCTCGAGCGCCTCCACATCGACCGTGACACCGCGCGCGAAGTCGGTGATCTGGCTCATCACGTGCAGGTGCAGCCACTTGGCGTGCCGGTACAGCCGTGCGTAGGCGAGCTCCCTGGTCGCGAGATACAGCGCGATCTGGTCCTCGGGGATCTCGAGTCCCTCGCCGAACGCGGTCAGGTTCTGCGGGATGATCGCCGCGGTCCCCGCCGGCAGCACGGGGATGCCGACGTCGCCGCCGGACACGACCTCGAGCGACAGATTGCCCAGCACCTGGCCGAACTGCGCGGCGAACACCGAACTGCCGAGACCCCGCATCAGGCGCCCAGCGCCCTGCACGACCTCTCGCATGTCCTCGGGCACCTGGCCGTCCAGCGCCGAAGTCAGCGCATCGGCGATGCTCGTCGACACCGGTTCTGCGATGTCCTTCCACACCGGCAGCGTCTGCTCCACCCATTCGCCGCGGGTGAGGATGCGCGGCGACTCGGCGAGTTCCGAGATCGTCGTCGCCTCGCCGAGCCAGAGGTTCGCCAGGCCGAACGCATCGGCGAGCGAGCCGCGAGAGCCGTCCGTGATGCCCTGGCCATCGCGATTGGCGATGTGCAGCGCCTGCCGAAGCGTGTTCTCCCAGGGGGCGCCGCCGAACACGCCCTGCACCTGTGCCATCAGCTGCGACATCATCGCCGGATCCAAGGGGATGCCGTCGGCACCGCCGAGGGCGTTCTGCAGCGCGTTCAGGTCGAAGTCCGCGCCGCCGTTCGCCATCATCCGACGGAGGAACTCCTGGAAGTCCTCGGAATTGGGGTCGTTGTCTGCCATCTCGATCGCCCTCTCAGCGCGCCTGTAGCCTGTGCCATCTACGCTAGTTGCAGCATCCTGCGCAGGACCCGACTGTTCGCAGATCGCTGTACGCCACTCGCGAACGACGGAGGTACTTCTGTGAGTCAGACCCGGTCTCGACGGCTCGGGCTGGGTGTGTGGGCGCTGATCGTCGCCCTCGTCGCCCTGATCGTGCTCACCTTCCTCCCCACCCCTTACGTGATCCAGCGTCCTGGGCCGGTGTACGACACGCTCGGCACCGCGGAGGATGCCGACGGCGTCGAGGTTCCCCTCATCGACATCGAAGGCGCCGAGACGTTCGATACGGCCGGCACGCTGGATCTGACCACGGTCCAGGTGGTCGGCAACCGGCAGCGCACACCCAGCTGGTTCGAGCTCGCACTCGCCTGGACGGACTCGTCCAAGGCGGTCGTGCCGATCGAGAGCGTGTTCCCCGAGGGCGTCACGACCGAGCAGCGCGATGAGCGCAATGCGGTGCTCATGGTCGACTCGCAGCACGAGGCGACCGCTGCCGCGCTGAACGAGCTCGGCTACGACACCGGCGCGCAGGTCGAGGTGGTCGAGGTCGTCGAGGGCGGCGCCGCCGACGGCGTGCTGCAGCCCGGCGACGTGATCGTCGCGATCGACGGCATCGCCGTCACCGCCGGCGCGCAGCTGCGCGAGGCGATCCAGGAGGCCGGCGGCGCGACCGTCTCGCTGACCGTGCAGCGCGCGGGCGAGGAATCCGAGATCGAGCTGACGCCGCAGAAGACCACCGCGGACGACGTCGACACCTGGCTGATCGGCATCACGCTGACCACCGAGTACGACTTCCCGATCGACGTCACGATCCAGCTGGACGACGTCGGCGGCCCGAGCGCCGGAATGATGTTCGCGCTGGGCATCGTGGACATGCTCACCGAGGGCGAGCTCAACGGCGGCGAGAACGTCGCCGGCACAGGGACGATCGACGCCGAAGGAACCGTCGGGCCGATCGGCGGCATCCGGCAGAAGCTGTACGGCGCGCGCAACGCCGGTGCGGACTTCTTCCTCGCCCCGGCATCGAACTGCGATGAGGTCACCGGACACGTCCCGGATGGTCTGCAGGTGTTCTCGACCTCGACGCTCGACGAGTCCATCGAGATCCTGGACACGATCGCCGACGGCGGGGACCTCGACGCCCTGCCCACCTGCACCGCGCAGCCCGCCGCGGTGCAGTGACCCGGTGTCCGCGCTGAGCGGACACCGGATCCGTCGCTCAGGCATCATGCCTAGGATGGAACGGTGACCACGACCTCAGCGCCGACACCGGCCACGCCCCGGACATCCCGACGTATCGTCGCCATCACGCTGGCGATCATCGCCGCGCTGGTTGCGGCCTTCTTCGTCTTCGCCTCGCTCTACACCGAGTTCCTCTGGTACGACCAGCTGAACTTCTCGAATGTGCTGACGACGCAGTGGCTCGCTGCAGCCATCATGTTCGTCCTCGGATTCGTCGGGATGGCGGTTCCCCTGTTCGTGACGATCCAGCTCGCCTACCGCCTCCGCCCGGTCTACGTGCGGCTGAGCTCGCAGCTGGACCGCTACCAGGAGGTCATCGAGCCCCTGCGCCGGCTCGCGATGTGGGGCATGCCGATCTTCTTCGGACTCTTCGCCGGTTTCGCCGCCGCAGGCAACTGGCAGACCGTGATGCTCTGGATCAACGGGGTCGCCACCGACACCGTCGACCAGCAGTTCGGCCTGGACACCGGCTTCTACCTGTTCGCTATGCCGTTCTACACGATCCTGCTCGCGTTCGTGTCGGCTGTGCTCCTGCTGTGCCTGCTCGTGACCGCCCTCGTGTCGTACCTGTACGGCTCCGTCCAGATCGGCCAGCGCGAACTGCGCATCTCGAAGCCGGCCCGCATCCAACTGGCCGTCATCGCCGGTCTCTACCTGCTCGTGCAGGCCGTCAGCCTCTGGCTCGACCAGTACAAGACCCTGATCTCCGAAGAGGACCGCATCACGGGTGCGGCGTACACGAGTGTGCACGCGACCATTCCCGGTCTCGCGATCCTCGCGATCCTCGCCGCGATCGTCGCCCTGCTGTTCTTCGTCACCGCGATCATCGGCCGCTGGCGCTACCCCCTCGTCGCGACCGCGCTGCTGATCGTCGCCTCGCTCGTCGTCGGCGTCGGCTACCCCTGGGTCGTCGACACCTTCCAGGTGCGCCCGAATCAGAACAGCCTTCAGGCGGAGTACTACCAGCGCAACATCGACGGCACGAAGTCCGCGTACGACATCGCAGACCTCGAGACGACGGCGTTCGAGGCGGCCCTCGACGTCGAGGCCGGTCAGCTGCGCGAGGACGCCGAGACCACGGCATCCATCCGCATCGTCGACCCAGGCATCATCAGCCCGACCGTGCAGCAGCTGCAGCAGTACCGCGGCTACTACCAGTTCACCGACACGCTCGACGTCGACCGCTACGAGATCGACGGCAAATCGCAGGACACGGTCACGGCCGTTCGCGAGCTGAACATGAACCAGCTCGGCGACGGCAACAACTGGAACAACCGCACCGCGGTGTACACGCACGGCTACGGCCTGGTCGCCGCTGCAGGCAACCAACGCACCGCGGATGGCGAGCCGGTGTTCCTGGAGAGCGGCATCCCGTCTTCCGGATTCCTCACCGACCGCGAGAACTTCGAGCCGCGCGTCTACTTCGGCGAGGCGTCGCCGCAGTACTCCATCGTCGGTGCGCCGGAGAGCACGGAGCCCGTCGAGATCGACTACCCGCGTGGTGAGGACGGGGCGAACGAGACCAAGACGACGTTCTCCGGCGACGGCGGTCCGCGCGTCGGCAACACGTTCAACAAGCTGCTCTACGCCCTGAAGTTCCAGGAGGCGGAGATCCTGTTCTCCGACCTGGTCAACTCGGAGTCGCAGATCCTCTACGACCGCGACCCTGCGCTGCGCGTGCAGAAGGTGGCGCCATACCTGACGATCGACTCCGACCCGTACCCGAGCGTCGTGGACGGACGCATCGTCTGGATCGTCGACGGCTACACCACGAGCGCGAGCTACCCGTACTCGACCGGCGTCAGCCTGTCCGAGGCGATCGCCGACTCGAACAACCCGGCACCCAGCCTGGCGTTCGACGACATCAACTACATCCGCAACTCGGTCAAGGCGACCGTCGACGCATACGACGGCTCCGTCACCCTGTACGCCTGGGACGACGAGGACCCGATCCTGCAGACGTGGCAGAACATCTACCCGTCGACGGTCGAGCCGATCAGCGAGATGTCCGGCGAGCTGATGAGCCACGTGCGCTACCCGACCGACCTGTTCAAGGTGCAGCGCAACATCCTCGGCGTCTACCACGTCGACGACGCGCGCTCGTTCGCCCAGCAGGACAACCGCTGGCAGACGCCGAACGACCCGCGCAACTCCAGCGAACTGCAGCCGCCGTACTACCTGACCATGAAGATGCCAGGGCAGGACGAGGCCGCGTTCTCGATGTTCTCGACGTTCATCCCGTCGTCTCAGGGCACAGCCGAACGCAACGTCCTCATGGGCTACCTGGCGGTCGACTCGGATGCCGGCGACACCGCGGGTGAGAAGAGCGCCGGCTATGGCAAGCTCCGAATGCTGGAGATCGACACCGACACCACGGTGCCAGGACCGGGCCAGGTGCAGAACACGTTCAACTCGGATGCCGATGTGGTGCGCGAGCTCAACCTGCTCCAGCAGGGTGAATCCGAGGTCAAGTACGGCAACCTGCTCACCCTCCCCGTCGGTGGCGGATTCCTCTACGTCCAGCCGGTCTACGTGCAGTCCTCGAGCGGCACGCAGCTGCCGCTGCTGCGCAAGGTGCTCGTCTCGTTCGGTGACGAGGTCGCCTTCGAGGACACCCTCACCGACGCGCTCGACGCCCTGTTCGGTGGCGACGCCGGTGCCGACGGCGGAGACGACAACGTCGACCCCGTCGATCCTGACACCGGTGAACCCACCGAACCGACGGACCCCGACACCGGTGAGACCCCCGGCACGGGGACGGATGCCGATGCATGGGCGACCGCGCTCGCCGACGCGCAGCAGGCCATGCTCGATCGAGATGCCGCGCTCAAGGCCGGCGACCTGACCGCATTCGCCGAGGCCGATGACCGGCTCACGGCGGCTGTCAACACGCTGCTCGAGCTCGAGGCGCAGGAGACCGGGGGCGAGTAGCCCGGGTGGTGGTGCTGAGAAGAGGACGTCCCTTCAGGGGGGCGTCCTCTTCTGCGTGTGGAGGGGAGTAGGGGGTGTGGTGGCCCGCGCTTTGCGCGAAGCGATGAGGGAGAGAGGACGTGGGGGCCCGCGCTTCGCGCGAGGCGTTGGGAGGGCAACCGGCTCCGCCGGCTGCCTGAAAGGTCACCAGGATTTGGCCACGGCGCCACTCCACGCGCCGCTGGCGCGTCGCGCGGAGCCTCGGGCGCCGCGGGACCGAGTTGCTCGCACCACATCTCCGCAACGCAAAACGACGAAATCCCGGCCCTGGCGGGCCGGGATTTCGTCGTTTTTGTTGCGGGGACAGGATTTGAACCTGCGACCTCCGGGTTATGAGCCCGGCGAGCTACCGAACTGCTCCACCCCGCGTCACGGTTGTGAGTCTATCCGCCGCGAGCTCGGCTGACGAATGCGGAGAGGAGACGGGCGTGTCGGTTCGCGCCGGGCACGATCGCGGAGGCGAGGGGAAAGCAAAAGGCTCCTGATCAGGTTTTCACCTGATCAGGAGCCTTTATTTGTTGCGGGGACAGGATTTGAACCTGCGACCTCCGGGTTATGAGCCCGGCGAGCTACCGAACTGCTCCACCCCGCGGCACAAGAATTTACTCTAGCACGGATCAGAGCGTTCGTCACATCGCGCCGACCATGGGCCAGGATGGAGGTATGTCCCCTGTCGTCGTCGCCGCGTGCCAGTTCGCTCCGACCGCCGACCGGATCCGCAATCGTGCCCGCATCGCGGAACTGACCGCGGATGCCGCAGCACGAGGCGCGACGGTCGTGGTGTTCCCCGAGTACGCCGCCTACTTCGTGGATCCCATGGACGCCAGCCTCGCCGAGAACGCCGAGCCCCTCGACGGCGAGTTCGTGCGGGCGCTGCAGGCCGTGGCATCCGCACACGGCGTGACGATCGTCGCGGGGATGGTGGAAGCCGCGGGGGAGCGGGTCAGCAACACTCTCGTCGCCGTGGACCGCGACGGTCTGCGCGCGACCTATCGCAAGCAGCACCTGTACGACGCGTTCGGGCAGACCGAGTCGGATTGGATCGTTCCCGGGGCGCTCGGCGCGGTCGAGACCTTCGACGTCGACGGCCTGCGCTTCGGGATGATGACCTGTTACGACCTGCGGTTCCCCGAGGTGACCCGCACGCTCGTGGATGCCGGGGTCGACGTCCTGGTCGTACCGGCGGAGTGGGTGCGCGGTCCGCTCAAGGAGCACCACTGGACGACGCTGCTCGCCGCGCGCGCGATAGAGAGCACCGCTTTCGTGGTCGCGGCTGACCACCCGGCGCCGATCGGCGTCGGACGTTCGCAGATCATCGATCCGCAGGGCGTCGTGCTGGCGGGGCTCGCCAGCGGCGAGGGGATCGCGCTCGCTGCACTGGAGCAGTCCGAGCTCGAGCGCGTCCGCGCCGTCAATCCGGTCCTCCGGCTGCGGCGATACTCGGTCGTCCCGCGCTGACCCGCCGACAGCGGTCGATCAGAACGCGGCGGACAGGCGGCGAATGCCCTCTTCGAGGACCTCGACACGCTTGCACGCCGCGAACCGCACGAGACCGGCGTAGTCGTCCGCGTGCTCAGGACTGACGAATGCACTGAGCGGAATCGCCACGACACCGGCGCGTTCCGGGAGCACGCGGCAGAACGCCGCGCTGTCCTCACCGCCGAGCGCCGTCGCGTCCGCGACCGTGAAGTACCCGCCCCGCGGCCGAATCACTCGGAACCCGGCACCCTCCAGCCCGGTGGCGAGCAGCGCGTGCTTGTGCTGCATGACGCGCGCGGCCTCCGCGAAGAACTCATCCGGCAGTCGCAGACCGACGGCGACGGCCGGCTGGAACGGCGCGCCGTTCACGTAGGTGAGGAACTGCTTCACCGTGAGGACTGCGGTGATGAGATCGGCAGGTCCGTGCACCCAGCCGATCTTCCAGCCGGTGGCCGAGAACGTCTTCCCCGCTGACGAGATCGTGAGCGTCCGCTCCGCAGCCCCGGGCAGCGTCGCGATCGGACGATGCACGTCGTCGAACACGAGGTGCTCGTACACCTCGTCGGTCACGATGATCGCGTCGTGCGCGTGAGCGAGGCGGACGATCTCGGCCTGCACCTCGCGCGAGAACACCGCACCGGTCGGATTGTGCGGATCGTTGACGAGAATGATGCGCGTCCGGTCTGTCACGGCATCCGTGAGCGCGTCGAGATCGGGCTGGAATTCCGCGCCGCGCAGCGGGACGGTGCGCAGGCGCCCGCCGGCCAGCGCGACGGCTGCGGCGTAGGAGTCGTAGAACGGCTCGAAGACCACCACTTCGTCGTCCGGCGAATCGATCAGCGCGAGCAGAGTCGCCGTGAGCGCCTCGGTCGCGCCCGCCGTGACGATCACCTCGCTCTGCGGATCGACGTCCAGGCCGTAGAACCGGTGCTGGTGCTCGCTGATCGCCGTCAGGAGATCCGGGATGCCGCGGCCGGGCGGGTACTGATTGGCGCCGTCGGCGATCGCCTGCCGCGCCGCCTCGAGCACTTCGGACGGACCGTCTTCGTCGGGGAAGCCCTGACCCAGGTTGATCGCACCGGTTCTCACCGCCGCGGCGGACATCTCTGCGAAGATTGTGGGGGCGACGTCGCCGGCAGGCGAAAGCAGCCCCGCTCCGGCGGCGGTGCGGCGCCACGCGCCGGGGATGACTCTCATGGAGAACAGGCTAAGGCCATAAGCGACACTCATCTGAGGCATAAGGAACACACAGACTCGGCGGGCAGTCTGAAGGAACCTTGTTGAAGGAGCAGAGACCATGACCGATCAGAACGCCCCCACCACCGGTTCCACGCCGGAGGATGCGAACAACGCGGCGGCGAACAGCGCGGCTGCGACGACGCCCGCGGTTCCGGCCGGGCACGAGGTTCCGCAGACCTTCGCTTCGCCGGCATCGACGACCCAGCGGCCCGCACCGGCGGCACACGCCACGGCCCAGCCGCAGGTCGGCGGATTCGTCCCGCCGGTCGCGCACGGTGCCGCCTTCGGCCCCGGCGCGGCCCAGACCGCGCAGCCCGGAGCCCACCAGACTCCGGACCAGCCCACCGTCCCGCTCGACGGCACAGCGCCCGTGACCCCGATCGCCACCAAGGAGCGCAAGCCCTTCGGCGCAGGCAAGGTCGCGGCCATCATCGTCGCGGCGGCTCTCGTCGGCGGCGCCGCGGGCCTCGGCACCAGCTACCTCGGCTCGACCATGTGGCAGCAGCCGGTGAGCAGCTCGGCCGAAGGCCCCGGCACCGTCACCGTGAACAACCCGGACGACGTCACCGAGGCCACTGCGGTCGCGACCAAGGCTCTGCCCTCGGTCGTCACGATCGCCGTGCAGGGTTCTGACGCCGCCGGCAGCGGATCCGGCGTGATCCTCAGCGACGACGGCTACGTGCTGACGAACACGCACGTCGTGACGCTCGGCGGCGCGGCCGCCGACCCGACGATCCGCGTCACCACCTCCGACGGCCACATCTACGCGGCCACGGTCGTCGGCACGGACCCGATCTACGACCTCGCCGTGATCAAGCTCACGGATGCCGAGGGACTGACCCCGATCGAGTTCGCCGATTCGTCCGAGCTGAACGTCGGAGCGACCGCGGTCGCTGTCGGCGCGCCGCTGGGCCTGGCCAACTCGGTCACGACCGGCATCATCTCGTCGCTGAACCGGAGCATCGAGATCGCATCCTCTGCGCTGCCCGACAGCGCAGACCAGGACCGCCCGAACGGCGAGAGCGAGGGCGAGGAGGGCGGTCCCTTCCAGTTCGACATCCCCGGCCTCGAGCAGCAGCAGGCCGCCGCCAGCGAATCGATCTCGATCGCGGTCATCCAGACCGACGCGGCGATCAACCCCGGCAACTCCGGCGGCGCACTGGTCGACGGCGAGGGCAAGCTCATCGGCATCAACGTGGCGATCGCCACGGCATCCAGCTCCGAGGAGTCCGGCTCCATCGGCGTGGGCTTCGCGATCCCGTCGAACGTCGCCGAGCGCATCTCCAGCGAGCTCATCGAGAACGGCGAGGCCACGCACGGTCTGCTGGGCGCTTCGGTGAGCGACGCGGCGAACTCGGCGGATGCCGACATCGCCGGGGCCTACATCGCCGACGTCACCGACGGCGGCGCGGCCGAGGCCGCCGGCCTGAAGAAGGGCGACGTCGTCACCGAGTTCAACGGCGCGCCGATCACGGGTGCCAGCGACCTCACCGCTCAGGTCCGCGCGGCCGCCGCCGGCAGCACCGCCGAGATGACCTACGTCCGCGGCGGGAAGACGTACGAGATCGAGGTCGAGCTGGGCGAGCTCTCGCTCTGACGCACTCAGCGGGCGTCGTCCCCGCGCACACGAAGGACGCCACCCCGCGCGATAGGCTCGCGGGGTGGCGTCCTTCTCTTTCGGCACCGGCAATGCGGCGAAGCTCCTGCGCATTCCGCTGTATGCCGCGGGGCGCATCGGCGCCGCGCTCGTTCCGCGCGGATCGCGCTGGGTGTTCGGCTGCGGTGCCGGCATCGGCGACGGGGCGCTCGCGCTCTGGCGGGTGGCGACGGATGCCGGACACGACGCCGTCTGGCTCACCGCGTCCGAGCGCGAGGACCGGGACGCGGCAGCGCTCGGCATCCGGACGATCCGCAAGCAGAGTCTCGCCGGCTGGTGGGCGACGGTCAGAGCCGGCGTCCTCGTGGTGACGCACGGATTCGGCGATGTCAACCGCTATGGCGGCGGGGGAGCGTTCACGGTCCAGTTGTGGCACGGCATCCCGTTGAAGCGGATCGGACTCGACTCGCCGGCCACGACCCAGGTGCCGCGGATCCCTGGCGCCGCGCCGCTGCGTGCACTCATCGGTCGCCTCTACCGATCGTCCGCTCAGCGTATCGACGTGCTGCCTGCCGCATCCGATCGCGCACGCGGGCGCCTGGAATCGGCGTTCGCGCTCGGCGACGACCGTGTGGTGGTCACGGGCGAACCGCGCGTCGACGTGCTCTCGGCCGGCACGGGCGCCGAGCGCCGCGCCAGAGCATCCGACCTGCTCGCCTCCGCCGGAGTCGCGATCCCCGACCGCGCGAGAAGCATCCTGTACGCGCCGACGTGGCGGGACGGTGCGGCGGATCCGGCCGTCCCCACCGCCGCCGAGTGGGTGCGCATCATCACCCTTCTCGAGCGCCACGACGCGGTTCTTCTCGTGCGCTCGCATCCGCTGGGCGAGGGGGCGTACGCGCCGCCGCTGCCGACCGGACGGGTTCGGATGCTCGGATCCGCCGTCCTCGCGGACGTGACCGGCGCGCTGCCGGCGATCGACGTGCTCGTCACGGACTACTCCTCGCTCGCCTACGACGTCGGACTCCTCGCGATGCCGGTCGTGCATCTGACTCCGGATGCCGACGACTACGCCCGCACCCGCGGCTTCTACGGACGCCTGGATGAGGTGACCGGAGGCGATGAGGCGGCCGATTGGGACGGCGTGATCGCGCAGCTGGATGCGATGCTCGACGACGAGACCGTCCTCGCCGCTCGCGCTGCGGCGTCCGCCGGGCTCAGTGCCCGTATGCACGCATACCGCGACGGACATAACACCGACCGGGTCTACCGGGCGATCCGCGCCAGAGGCGCCGGAGCACCCCGGCGAGCCGCCAGAGAGGGAGAGCACTCATGACCACCGCCGAGATCGATGAGGCGCGCGGCGCGCTCGTCATCGCAGGCGACGGCGCACGTCCCGCCTCCGCTGTGCTCGAGGGCGCTCGCGCCCGCGTCAGCGCTCGCCTGACCGGGGCAGGCAAGACGTGGAAGGCCGTGTTCCCGCTGCGCACCTCCCGCTTCGGCGGTGCGGAGCTGCCGCTCCCATCCGGGGAGTACGTCCTGCGCATCGACGGCGCGGACCTCGCGAGCGCCTCCGTCGAGCGCAGTGTGCGCGCCGGCCTCGGCATCGCGGTGGAGGGCTCATCGGTGACGATCGACCCGCCGCTGGATGCCGTGCATCGTTCGCCCGAGGGGCAGCGCACGCTCGAGGAGCGCTATGTGGCGCAGCCGGGCGGCACCGAGAACGCGGTCTTCTTCGAGAGCTTCTACGGCCAGAGCGCCGGCTGCAACCCCCGCGCGATCGACCGCGAACTCGCGCGCCGCGCGCCGGAGGTCCTGCGGTACTGGAGCGTCGCCGATCTGTCGGTCGCGGTGCCTGAGGGCGCGATCGCGGTCGTCGAGGGCAGCCCGGAGTGGTGGCGAGCGCGCGCGTGCGCGCGCCTGCTCGTCGTGAACGACTGGCTGCGGCGGCGGTACGTCCGAAAGAACGGGCAGCGCGTCCTCCAGACGTGGCACGGCACGCCGCTCAAGCGCCTGGCGCTGCATCGGCCGGGGTTCGCACCGCGCCGCATGGCAGCGGTGGTCAAGGAGTCCCGCCGATGGGATGTCCTCCTCGCGCAGAACCGCTACTCGGAACGCATCCTCGCGAAGGCGTACGCGTTCTTCCGCAAGCCCATCTGGGTCGACGGATACCCCCGCAACGACGTGCTCGTGAACGGCGATCCGGCCGCGGTGCGCCGAGCCCTCGGCATCCGCGACGGGGAACGCGTGCTGCTCTACGCGCCGACCTGGCGCGACGACCGCACCGAGATCGTGGACTTCATCGACCCCGAGCGCCTGGCGCACGACGCGGATGCCGTCGTGCTGGTGCGCGGGCATTCCCGCACGCTGAAGCCGGGCCGAGATCAGGACGGTGCGCGCGTGATCGACGTCACGGGCTATCCGCAGACGGCCGAACTGCTGCTGATCGCCGATGAGCTGATCACCGACTACTCCTCGGTGATGTTCGACTTCAGCGTCACCGGCAAGCCGATGCACTTCCTGGTGCCCGATCTCGAGCACTACCGAGGGCGTCTGCGCGGGTTCTACTTCGACCTCGCGACGCGAGCCCCCGGGCCGCTGCTGCACACCCAGGAGGAGCTCGTCGCCTCGTTGGCCGACCCGTCGCGCGCGGCGACGTACGCGGAGCGCTACGACGCGTGGCGCCGCCAGTTCAACGCGCGAGACGACGGTCACGCCGCGGAGAGCGTCGTTTCGCGGATCCTCGACCTGGGCTACGTCGAGGTCTGAGAACCGCTACGGCAGGGGCGTGTTGCGCGAGCCCAGCCGCGAGGCGTCGACCGTGTCGCGCGCACCGCGCAGCACGCCGCCGAGGAAGCCCCACCCCCAGGAGAGATGCATGGTGGGCAGCACCGCCATGATCCAGAGCCGTTCGCGGAAGCCGTGCCCCTGAGTCAGAGCCATGACGATCACCAGGACCGCGTAGGCGCCCAGCGGCAGGTACACCAGGAACGCGATCAGCGACGGGATGCCGGAGAGCACTCCGGTCAGCTGCAGCACGGCGATGAGCAGCGCGACGACCACGTTCGCCAGCAGCGCAGGGGGCGCGAAGAACCGCAGACCGTTGCTGCGGCCGTAACGGCGCACCAGCTCGCCGCGCCACGCACCGGTGGCGCGGAACTGCCTGGCGAGGCGCAGCCAGCTCTCCCGCGGCCAGTAGGTCACCGAGAGTGCGGGGTCGAACCAGACGCGGTGCCCGGCCTGGCGGATGCGCAGATTCAGCTCCCAGTCCTCGCCGCGGCGGATGCTCTCGTCGAACAGCCCGACCTCATCCAGGACGCTGCGGCGCATGACGCCGAGGTACGCGGATTCGGCTTCGCCCTCGCGGGCGCCGCCGTGGTAGGCGCCGCCGCCGAGGCCGATCGGGGAGTTGTAGGCCCAGGCCGCCGCCTTCTGGAACGGCGTGCGTCCCTCCGCGTGCATGACGCCGCCGACGTTCGCGGCCCCTGTCCGCTTCAGGGTCTCGATGGCTTTGGCCGCGTAGCCGGGGGAGAGCTCGGAGTGCGCATCGACGCGGACGATCGTGTCGTAGCGACCCGCTCGGATCGCCGTGTTGAGGCCCACCGGGATGTCGGCCGCCGGGTTGTCGACGAGGCGGATGCGGTCGTCACCGGCCGCGAGCTCTCGAGCGAGTTCGGTGGTCCCGTCTGTGGAGGGCCCGAGGGCGAGAATGAGCTCGGAATCGCCCGGTGCCTGCTGCGAGAGGACGGACTCGACCGCGTGCTGGAGATAGGCCCGCTCGTTCAGCACGGGCATGACGAACGTGACACCGGGGGCAGGTGTTGTCGTTTCGTTGTCGAGCACCACCCGATCATGTCACGAGGCGGGGTGGGGTGCCTGGGTACTCTGGACAGGTGAGTCTTGTGTCCGATGGAAAGAAGGCGTACCGGCTGCTCCGGCGCGCACTGGCTTCGCGGACCGCGGTGCAGCGCGTCCGTCGGCGTCTGGCCACGATGCCGCCGCACGAGAGCGATCACTACAAGGTCGCCGTGTACTTCGCCGACGGCGCCGTGAACATGTACCAGATGCGTCAGTGGTACCGGCCGCTCGCCGAGCTGTCGAAGCTGTGGCCGGTCGTCGTGCTCTCGCGCAGCGCGACCGGTGCGGAGAAGCTGCTCGACGAGGACTCCCCGCCGGTGGCCTTCGTGCCGAAGGTGCGCGATCTCGAGAAGTTCATCGCCCGGCAGGACATCCGCGTCGTGCTGTATGTGAACCAGAACACCCGCAACTTCCAGATGTTCCGGTACGGGCGGCGCTGGCACGTGTTCATCAACCACGGCGAGTCCGACAAGATGTACATGACGACCAACCAGTACAAGGCGTACGACTACGCGATGGTGGCAGGGCAGGCTGCTCGGGATCGTCTCTCGCGGACGCTGTGGGACTACGACATCGACCGGCGCACGATCGAGATCGGTCGCCCGCAGGCCGATCATTACTCCGGCACTCTGCCGTACACGCCGGACGAGCGAACCGTCGTGCTGTACGCGCCGACCTGGGAGGGCGACCGCCCGAGCGCGCACTACGGGTCGATCGCAACGCACGGCGAGATGCTCGTGAAGAAGCTGCTCGCCACCGGATCGCACCGCGTCATCTATCGTCCGCACCCGCGCAGCGGCGTGGTCGACGACGAGTACGGGGCGGCGCACCGGCGGATCCTGTCCGCGATCGAAGCCGCGAATGCTGCGGATGCGAAGGCTCATCACTTCTACGACAACGGACCGGAGCTCGGCTGGCAGCTCGTCTCCGCCGATGTCGCGATCGTCGATATCTCGGCGATGGTCTACGACCGGCTCGCAGCGGGGAAGCCGCTGCTCATCACGCGGCCGGCCGACGAGCGCGCCTCGATCGACACCAAGGGCTACCTGTCGGACTGCGAGTGGCTCACGGTCGACGGCTCCTACGACATCGTGGCCGAGGTCGAGCGCGTCCGCGCCGATGACGACGCCATCGCGAAGCTGCGCATGTGGGTGCAGCATTACTTCGGCGACACGACGCCGGGAGTCGCGACCGCGAAGTTCCATGCCGGAATCGAGCGTCTGATGGGGCAGTGGGACGAATGGCGCGCCGCTGAGATCGGTGCGACGCCGGAGGAAGAGGACGACGACGACGAAGAGGCCAAGGACGGCGAGGACTGACCCGTGGACTTCTCCCGCACCGCAGAGGTCGCCGCGCGACTCGACGTCGTCGAGCAGTCGCCGTCCACGAACGCGCAGCTGCGCGAGCGAGCGGCTGGCGCCCCGCACCTGAGCGTCCTGCTGACAATGCACCAGACGGCCGGACGCGGTCGGCTCGATCGCACCTGGACGACGCCGGCCGGCACGGCTCTGGCGATCTCGGTCCTCCTGCGCGATCTGCCCGACGCCGAATCGTACGGGTGGATCCCGCTCGCCGCCGGCATGGCGATGGCGGATGCCGTGGCCGCACAGCTCCCCGATCACGAGGTCGGGGTGAAGTGGCCGAACGATGTGCTGGTCGACGGGCGCAAGATCTGCGGCATCCTCGCCGAGGGCCTGGACGGCACCGTGATCGTCGGCGCAGGAGTGAACACGGCGATGACCGAGGAGCAGCTGCCCGTGCCGACGGCGACGTCGTTCGCGGCGCTCGGTGCGACCGCCGACATCGACCGACTCGCGGCGGACTTCGTCCACGCGCTCGATCGGGCGCTCTCCGGTCTCGTCGTGGCGGCGGACGCCGACGCCGCGGGGCTCCGCGTCGCCGTGGAGGCGCGCTGCCTGAGCCTCGGACGCCCTGTGGAGGTGTCGCTGCCGGACGGCGCCGCGCTGAACGGCACCGCCATCGGTCTCGCATCCGACGGGCGGCTCATCGTCGACGCCGGCGGGGTGCGGCGCTCCGTCGCCGCGGGCGACGTGGTGCACGCGATGCTGTCCTGAGGGGGCTGCTGGCGCTGACACGCCGCGCAGAGTCGGGTGATGTCGCCGGCCTCGGTCACAATGGAGGCATGACGCAGCCTGTGACGCTTGGCGGTCGGCCGATGATGCCACCACCGGGTGCGCCCAGCGAAGAGCTGCTCATCGCCCGTTTCCGCAGCCAGGCGCGGCGGCTGTTCTGGTCGTCCCTGCTGCTGATCGCCGTGTTCGGCGCCACAGCCTACTTCTACGACAACCTGCCTGACGGCTTCGAGAACTGGATGCTGCTGTCGGCCGCAGGAGCGCTGCTGCTCCTCGGCGTCGTGATCCCTTTTCTGACCTGGGTCTCCCGGACGTACCTGATCACCACGCGGCGCGTCATCGTGAAGTCCGGGCTGGGCGCCCGCCACCGCCGTGAGATGACCCATGTGCGCGGCTACACGATCAGCGTGCGCCGCGGCATCCTGCAGCGCTTGTGGGGAGCGGGAACGATCACGCTGTCCAACGGCGTGGACGCGCCCCTTCGACTCGTCAACGTGCCGACCGTCACCCTCGTGCACGAGACGCTCGTGGATCAGATCGAGGTCAACCAGATCCTGGCGCACCGAAACGCGCAGTCCGCGTCCGACACCGGGCCGACGTCCTGACCGAATCCCGCACCGGTGTCCGGATGCGGGAGAATGATCGAGACGAATGGAGACGCGAATGGCGTTGCGTGTGGGTGTGATCGGCGGAGGCCAGCTGGCCCGGATGATGATCGCCCCCGCGGTCGAGCTGGGGCTCGAGCTGCGGGTGCTGGCGGAGACCGAGGGGATGTCGGCTCAGCTGGCCGCCACGGCGGTCGGCGACTACCGCGATCTCGAGACGGTCCGCGCGTTCGTGCAGGACGTCGATGTCGTCACCTTCGACCACGAGCACGTCCCGCAGGAGGTGCTGCGCGCCCTCGTCGGTGACGGAGCGGCCGTGCATCCCGGCCCCGACGCCCTGCGGTACGCGCAGGACAAGCTCGACATGCGGGCGCGTCTCGCCGAACTCGGCATCCCGCAGCCGGACTGGGCCGCGGTGTCGACGCCTGCCGAGCTGCAGGCGTTCCTCGACGATCACGGCGGGCGAGCGGTCGTGAAGACGCCCCGCGGCGGCTACGACGGCAAGGGTGTGCGCGTGGTGTCGGATGCCGCGCACGCCGCCGACTGGTTCGACGGCCTCAAGGGCGGTGCCCTGCTCGCGGAGGAGCTGGTGTCATTCGTCCGCGAACTCGCGCAGCAGGTCGCGCGCCGGCCGAGCGGAGAGATCGTCGCGTATCCGGTCGTGGAGACCGTGCAGCGCGACGGCGTATGCGCCGAGGTCTTCGCACCGGCACCGGGAACGACACCGCGTCTGGTCGAGGTCGCCGAAGGCATCGGGCGCAGCATCGCCGAGGGCCTCGGTGTGACCGGCATGCTCGCTGTCGAGCTGTTCGAGACGGACGACGAGCGCATCCTCGTCAACGAGCTCGCCATGCGGCCGCACAACAGCGGTCACTGGAGCCAGGACGGGTCTGTGACCTCGCAGTTCGAGCAGCACCTGCGGGCGGTCGCCGATCTGCCGCTCGGCGAGACGACGCCCCGGGCACCCTGGTCGGTCATGATCAACATTCTGGGCGGGCCGACCGATGGGACGCTCGATTCCCGGTTCGCCGACGCCATGACGGACCAGCCGTCGGCCAAGATCCACACCTACGGCAAGGCGCCGCGTCCAGGCCGCAAGGTGGGGCACGTCAACGCGACCGGGGACGACCTGGACGACGTCGTCTTCGTGGCGAGGGCAGCGGCCGACCACTTCCGCTGAGCCTGTCGCAACGCGAGTCCCGCGGGAGGCCGCGCCGTTCAGCGGATCGTGAGGCGTCAGCCCGTACCCTGGGTGAGTGACTGAGCCGCTGCATTCCGCTGCCATGCCCCTTGTCGGTGTCGTGATGGGTTCCGACTCCGACTGGCGCATCATGAGCGACGCCTCCCAGGCGCTGACCGATTTCGGGATCGCGCACGAGGTGGAGGTCGTCTCGGCGCACCGGACGCCCGACAAGCTCGTGCAATACGCACGTGAAGCGCGCAGCCGCGGCATCAAGGTGATCATCGCGGGCGCCGGGGGAGCAGCGCACCTGCCTGGCATGCTCGCGTCGATGACGGCGCTGCCCGTGGTCGGCGTCCCCGTCCCGCTCGCCTACCTGGACGGCATGGATTCGCTGCTGTCGATCGTGCAGATGCCCGCAGGAATCCCGGTCGCGACGGTCTCGATCGGCGGGGCGCGCAACGCCGGCATCCTGGCCGCCCGGATCATCGGATCATCGGATGCCGAGATCGCCGACCGCATCGAGGAGTACGCCCGCACGCTCGAGGGGCAGGTGGCGGAGAAGAACCAGCGGCTGAAGGACTCGCTGTGACCATCGCCGCGCCGCGCGCGGGTTTCGGTGCTCGTCCCCTCATCGAGACGCGACCGATGCGGAACCCCGACCTGACCGATCCCGGTTTCATGGCGCGGCGCGGGTGGTGGCTCCTCGTCCTCAACCTGCTCGTGCCCGGGTCGGCCCAGGTCCTCGCGGGCAATCGCCGCCTCGGCCGCTTCGCTCTCGGCGCGACCCTGACCGCGTGGTTCCTCGTGATCGTCGCCGTCGGGCTCGCACTGTTCGCGCGCCCGACATTCCTCTGGCTCACCGTGGGCGCCGGTTGGGTGTCCAGCATCCTCCTCACCCTCGTGCAGGCGGCGCTGGTGGCCTACCTCGTACTGTGGATCGTGCTCGCGATCGACACCCTGCGGCTCGTGCGCCTGGTGAAGGTGTCGACGCTGTCGCGATTCGGCATCCCGATCGCGATGATCGTGGTCCTCGGCCTCGTCGGGAGCGGGACGGCATATGCCGCGAGCGTGGTCGGCTCCAGCAGGGACACGCTGGGATCGATCTTCACGCAGAGCGGACCGAGTCTGCCCCCCAGTGACGGCTACTACAACATCCTCCTTCTCGGTGCCGACAGCGGCGAGGGCCGCGATTCGATGCGCTACGACAGCATCTCGGTCGTCTCGGTCAACGCGGACACCGGCGCCGTGACGATCACCGGCATCCCGCGTGACATGCCCGGCTTCCCCTTCGCCGAAGGCCCGATGCACGACAAGTATCCGGATGGGCACGAGAGCCACAACGACACGACCTGCGGCTGGGGCAGCGGGATCAACCAGCTGCGCACCGAGGTCGAGGTCTGCAACGACGGTGCCGAGCTGTATCCAAATGCCGTGGCGCAGGGTTCCGAACCGGGCATCGAAGCCACCAAGGACGCCGCTGAGGGCATCCTCGGGATCACGATCCCGTACTACGTGTTCATCGACATGCACGGCTTCGCCAACCTCGTCGATGCGCTCGGCGGAGTGCAGATCACGGTCGACCAGCGCCTGCCCAAGGGCGGCGGTCCTTCGTACACCGGAGAACCGGCCGAGGACTGGGCGATCGGCTGGATCGAGCCGGGCGAGCAGATGATGGACGGCGACACCGCGCAGTGGTACGCCAGGTCGCGGTATACGACCAACGACTGGGACCGCATGAAGCGGCAGCGTCAGCTGCAGGAGGCGATCCTCGCCCAGTTCACGCCGCAGACCGTGCTCACGCGGTTCAACGAGATCGCCGCAGCCGGAACCGCGCTCGTCGAGACGGATCTTCCGCAGGACAAGTTGCCGGAGTTCTTTGATCTGGTCACCAAGGCGAAGGAGCTCCCGGTCACCACGATCGAACTCACGCCCGAGAACGGGATTGACGATCGGGACCCGGACTACGAGTACATCCGCCAGGTGATCCAGGACACGCTGCACCCGGCGACGCCGACGCCCGAACCGTCTTCCTGAGCGCCGCACGTCGATGGGCCCGAGGAGCCCCACGCTCCACGAGCCCATCGACTCGGCACTGAGCGACGACGGACGGAGGGGGAGGGGCCGTCGCCGCCCGGCCGGTCCGGTCACCGCGCGCAGCGGCCGGACTTCAGGAGCGGCGTCGGCGCGCGGCGCCGGCCGCGAGCAGGACGCCGCCGGCGGTGAGCGCGATCGCGCCTCCGCCGAGGATCCACGGTGAGAGCGAGCCGCCGGTCAGGGCGAGCTCCATGCCGGAGTCGGCCGACCCGGTCAGCGGCATCTCGGTGTCGGCGGGTGCCGGGTCCTGGTCGCACCCCGAGCCGGAGTCGTCGACCGTGATGGTCGCCGTGTAGCCCCGAGGGGCGATCGTCGTGGCTCGCGTGCTGTCGGCAGCAGAGCCGCCCGATCGCGCGTTGCCGGAGAAGGTGAGCGAGTACGTCCCCTCCCCATCGGCCGGGGGACGGAACGAGACGACGAGGCTTCCGTCACCGGCAGCGACATCGCCGGAGATACGGGCAGCCGCGGCATTCGCGCCGGACACCGAGACGCCGACGCGTTCACCGGGCAGGAAGTAACCGGCTCCGAACGAGACGGTCGAGGCCTCGCACGTGTCGATGATCGGATCTCCGACCGACACGCGAGGCGTCTCCGCATACAGATGCGGTGCCGGTCCAGGAACCGGCGTCTCGAACGACGCGGCGCTGGCGGCGGTGGGTGCGGCAAGAAGCAGTGCACCCGCGGTAAGGCCGACGACGGCCATTTTCTTCAGCATGATTCTCCCCCAGAGAGACACGCGGAATCACACCCGAACACACCCCTGCGTTCGACTGCGTGGATTCTTCCTGCCCCCACGGCAGGATGCTAGAATCCGATATTCCCCAGTGAGTCGACGATAGCGCATGCGAGCGCGAAAGTCACGAACCGCAGTCGATGGACTCGCGCGTGAGCTCCGGTTCGCCGACGAGTGGTGTGTGGGAGACCTCGGTGAGCCGCTCGCCCGCCCCTTCGCCGGTGTAGTCGACCGTGATCGTCGTCGACTCGCCCGGGGCGAGCTGCACCGAGTGCTGCAGCACTGTGCGTCCGTCGATGACGGCGGTCTGCACGTCTTCTTCTGCGCCGTCGCGCTCGACGCGCACAGGCGTCGCTCCCTGTGGGCCGTACACCGCGATCAGCGTGCGCGTCTCACCGGGCGGCACGCCGTACCGTCCGCCCGCCGTCACGTACTCGGGCAGCGATGTCGCCGCATCCTCGGGCGCGCCGTTGGTCCACGTGACGCGGATGCGGGTGGTCGGTTCACCCGCGCATACGCCGGTGGCGACCGTGAACGCCGCGTCGGCGTAGTAGTCGAGCTTGGCCCCGGTCGTGTCGTTGAACACGACGCCGACCCACGTCGCGTTCTCATCGTCGGTGGGAAGCACACCGCCGAGCGTCGTCGACGCGAGGCTGGACTGCTCCTCCTCGTGCGCGCTCCAGATGCGGATGCGTCCCTCGCCGGCGGCGTCGGAGAGAGCGCCGAGGAGCGCGGGCGTGTCGCCGGTGGAGAACGCGGCGGACAGCAGAGCGCTGGAGGCCTGGGCGAAGACGGCATCCTGCGCTGCGGCATCCGGAACGGCGCTGTAGATCTCGGAGAGAAGAATGTCGAGAATGTTGACCTTGTCGGCCGTGAAGGGGCCGAACGAGACGGGGCCAGTCGCGGCGACCAGGTGCTGCGCGACCACCGCGTCGACCGCGATGACGCCGTCGACGGTTCCCCCGAACTGCTGCGTCCAGCGGGTCGCGATCAGGGGCCCGGCTTCGGGGAACTCGAGGATGCTCGGGATGTTCTGGATGTAGCGGCCCGGCTGCTCCTCGAACAGTGCTCGCGTCGTCTCACCGACCTCGAGCGGGACCGCCAGCGCGGGGAAGTCGGTCGTCGCCGCATTGCGGATGATCTGGATGCTGCCGTTGTCGGCCGTGATCAGCGCGGCGGCGCCCACGATGCCGCCGGATGAGCGCACCTCGGCGTTGTTCTGCATGGCGACGATGTAGGAACGAGGCCCATCGGCGCCGAGCATGCTCGGGAGCAGGACCGCCGCACCGTGCAGCGTTCCCACCAGCGTCGCGGCCTCCTCGACGGCGTCGCGGACCTGGTCGACCGCATCCTCGAGCGGGGGGAGCGTGGCGCCGGCATCGATCGCCCTCGCCTGGGCCAGGGCGTCGGACAGCGTCGCGTCGGCATGACCGAGCGGCGCCACCGCATCGGCGAACGGTGCGAGATCGATGGACGTGCCGGCGACCCCGAGATCGGCGAGATCGAGGCCGTCCGCGGCATCCAGAACCGGGGTGAGCGCGTCGGCCGTGACGCTCTCCGCGATCTCCGAGACCTCACGCATCGCCGAGAAGTTCGGCCCGAGGAACGGCACGAACTCGAAGCCGCGCCAGATCGGGTCGCCGGTGAGGTCGGCCGCCTCTGCGGCGTGGTCGGCGATCCGGTCGGCCACGACCTCGGCGTACTCCAGGTCGCGCGCGCCGACGGCCGTCTTGAGTTCGGTCGTATTCGCTGCGACCGCTTGGAGTTCGTTCGCCGCGCCGATGCCGCGCACGGCGACCCAGCCGATCGCCACGAGAAGGAGCACGACGAGCGTGCCTATGGTCCAGCCCAGCCACCGTCGGTGATGCCGGGGGAGTCGTCCGTCGCTCACGTGAGCATTCAAGCATGCCCGCGCCGCCAGGACGACTGCTGGCGCGCGTCCCGGCGAAGGACCGGAGGCCGTCTACCCTTCTGTTATGGGTGCTCAGCTGCGTGTCGTTCTCGATCAGCTCGCGCAGGTCGTGTCTCCGGATATCGCCTGGGCGTCGCTCGAACTGACGAGTGGGCTCCTGGCCACCGCGCCGAGCGGATGCACGGTCGACGCGATCGTCCCCTCCGGCGCGAAGCCGTCGATCCGCGGCATCGGAGAGGTGCGGACGCTGGGGCTGCAGCGACGCGAGCTCGCGGCATCCTGGCAACTCGGCATCGCGCCGACGGTCGGCGGCGGGATGATCCACGCGCCCAGTCTGATGGCGCCGCTGGTCAAGCACGATCGGGTGCACGACATGGACCAGACCGTCGTGACACTGTGGGATTTGGATGCCTGGGAGGCGCCGCAGACGCTGGCCAAGCCGGCGGTCGCGTGGCACCGCGGGATGCTGCGACGGGCTGCCAAGCACGCGGACGCGATCGTGGTCCCGTCGCACGCGTTCGTCGAACGCGTCGAGGACTACGCCAGGTTCGGCGATCGTGTGCGGGTGATCGCGGGGGCCGCGGCATCCGACCTCCGAACTCCTGCGGATGCGGCCGCCCGCCGCACGCGGATCGGAGTGCCGGAGGAGTACATCGTCGTCGGCGGGCTGGACGACTCGTACGAGCAGGGCTTCCGTGCGGCGGCGGCCGCCGGAGCGGATGCCGTCGTGATCGGGGTCGCGGACGGCGACGAGCCGAAGCTCGCAGAGCTCGCGTCGGCCGCCGGCCTGCCGGAGCGCAGGGTGCACGTCCGGGGGAAGCTGGACGCGGCCGATCGCGCAGCGGTCTTCGCGGGCGCGCGCGCGTTCGTCGCCACGAGCACTTCGACGGCCTGGCCGTGGCGCGCCATCGAGGCGATGACGCTCAACGTGCCGGTCGTCGCCGTCGACAGCGGGGTGCACCGGGACGTCATCGCCGACGGCGGCATCACGACGTCGCCGGAGGAGCTGCCGGACGCCGTTGCGGATGCCGTCGGGAGCGGGAACGCGCGGCTCCGGGTGCTCGCCGGCGACCGGTCGCGCGCGTTTTCCTGGGCGAGCTCGGCCGAGCGGGTCTGGGCGCTGCATGCGGAGCTGTAGCTGCTGAGAGATTGCTGAGCAGCGGGCGGACACGGACCCGGCGCGCCACGCGCAGGGCGCGCCAGAGCGGATAATGACGTCACGTGCGTCACACTGGTCACATGTCTCGTCGTGCCCCACGCCCTCGAAACGTGCCCAGGATCACCCGAATCCTCACCGTCTTCCTCGCCGCCATGGCGGTGACGATCGGCACGGCGATACCGGCGAGCGCCGCGACGACGGTGACGACGGGTGTGTCAGCGCCCATTGCCCGGGTGGCGGTGGAACCGGCATCCAGCGGCATCGTCAAGACCTCTCTCGCCGGCTTCACCCCGGGCAACCTCATCAGCGACGCCGTCTTCACGAACCGGTCGTCGATGACCGAGGCGCAGATCCAGACCTTCTTCAACAGCAAGGTGAAGACGTGTCGGTCGGGCTACACCTGCCTCAAGGATTTCCGGATCAGCTCGGTCGATCGTCCGGCGGACACCTATTGCCGTGGGTACACGGGCGCGGCGAACGAGTCGGCGGCGCGGATCATCTACCGCGTCGCGCAGAGCTGCGGGATCAACCCCCAGGTCCTGATCGTCATGCTCCAGAAGGAGCAGGGGCTCATCAATCACACCTGGCCGAGCCAGTGGCGCTACGACAAGGCGCTCGGACAGGGGTGCCCTGACGGCGGCGTGCCCTGCAACCCGAGGTTCGTCGGGTTCTTCCATCAGATCTACGGCGCCGCGCGTCAGATGCAGATCTACATGGAGGGCAAGTACTTCAGCTGGTACGCGCCGGGGAAGACCTGGAACATCCGGTACGACGTCGAGGTGTCGTGCGGCAGCTCGCCGGTCTACATCGCGAACAAGGCCACCGCGGCGATGTACTACTACACGCCGTATCAGCCGAACGCCGCAGCCCTTCGTGCCGGCTACGGCACGGGCGACTCGTGCTCGGCCTACGGCAACCGCAACTTCTACAACTACTTCACCGACTGGTTCGGCTCGACGCAGAAGCCGGCGGCCCCGGCGCCGGCGGGGCCGACGCTGACCTCCTTGAACAAGGCGGACTACACGCTCGCGCTGAACACGAACGGCACGCTGTGGGCGTATCCGTTCGCGAAGGGCGTGTGGGGGACCCGTGTCCAGGTCGCGAACGGGCTGACCGGTACCAGCAAGGTCATCGGTGTAGGGGACTTGAACGGTGATGGTCACCGGGACTTCGTCGCGGTCGCGAAGAACGGACAGGCGTCAGCGATCTACGGCAACGGCACTAGCACATTCGCCAAGCCCCAAGTCCTCAAGGGCGTCGGGGCGGAGTCCCGACTGGTGACCGCCGCCGGCGACTTCGACTCGGACGGTGTTCCCGACCTCTTCACCGTGACCGCGTCCGGGGCTCTGATGCTCTGGCGAGGCGACAATCGCGGTGGGTTCCACGATGCCGTTCAAGTGGGCCGCGGGTGGGGGCAGACGAACCTCATCGTCGGTGGCATGGACTTCACCGGTGATGGGATCCCCGATCTGATCGGTCGTGGAATATCGGGACGTCTGTGGCTGTATGTCGGTTCGGGGAACGGCAATTGGGCCACGACTCAGCTGATCGGGAAGGGATGGAGCGGCGTTTCCGACCTGTATGTCCCCGGCGATTTCACCGGGGACGGAGTGAACGATCTGGTCGCGAAGACGAAGACGGGCGCGTTGGTGCTGTATCGCGGGGCCGGCAACGGTGCGCTGGGCTCGACATCGAGCATCGGTACCGGGTGGGGGGCGATGGCGATCGCGCACATGGGCGCGAAGGTGTCGTCCAAGCGACCTCTGTCGGCAGGCGTCGGGAATGTCGATGCGCGTCTGGGACGGGACGTGCTCGCCGTGAGCCGGACCGGCTCTCTGCTTCTCTACCGGGGCGACGGCGACGGCGGGTGGGCCGGGGCGAGAACGCTCGGCTCCGGTTGGTCATCGAAGGACAAGCTGCTGCCGCTGGGCGATTTCAACGGTGACGGCTACCCCGACGCGGCGAGGATCGATTCCAAAGGCGCGTTCCGCGTCGTGCCCGGTCTACCCGGCGGGAAGTTCGGCACAAGCGTGATCGTGGGCCGCGGGTGGTCGGGCCTGGTTCCCATCGCCTCCGGCATCGATTTCGACGGCGATCGCAACCCCGACGTGGTGGTGCGCAATGCCGTGGGGGCATTGCTCCTCTATCGGGGAAACGGCGCCGGCGGCTGGGCCGCGAGCACCGGTGTTCAGATCGGACAGAAGTGGGGTGCCATCAACGCGGCGTTCTACGCAGGCGACTTCAACGGAGATGGACATGGAGACATCATCGCCCGCAAGTCGGACGGCACGCTCTGGCTGTATCCGACGAACGGCAGCGGCGGCTGGGGAACCGCGTCGAAGATCGGTACAGGGTGGCAGGGAATGACAGCGATGATCAGCCCGGGCGACTTCGACGGCGACGGCGCGACAGATGTGCTCGGTCGCGTCAAAGATGGACGACTCATCCTGTACCGCGGTAACGGTTCCGGCTCCTGGGACGGCACAACCGTCGTCGGCAAGGGCTGGAACAACATTCTCCTTCTGGGATGAGGGATGGGTGCACATCAGAGTCGGAAGTCGCCTGATGATGGCGCGGGCGCTCAGCTGAGGTGCCGTAGACTACTGAGGTTTGTGACGGTGACCGTCGTCGCACCGAATGAGTGGGCCTGTGACTGAATCCCGAGATCTTTTCGCCGCCGTCCCGCGGTCCGAGTTCGATACCCCCGGCAGAAGTCGGGGGCTGATCGATGTGGTGCGCTGGCGCTACCTGCTGTCCCTGCTGGTACGAACGGGTGTCACCACGAGGTACCGCAACTCCGTGCTCGGCTGGACATGGTCCTACGTGCGACCGGCCGCACAGTTCCTGGTGTTCTGGGTGGTGCTCGGGCTGTTCATGCAGCTCGATCACGGCATCCCGAACTACGCGGTCTACCTGTTCAGCGGCATCGTGATCATCAACCTCTTCTCCGAGGCGTTCAAGAACGCGACCACGTCGATCGTGGGCAACGCCGCCCTGGTGCGCAAGGTGTTCCTTCCTCGTCAGTTGTTCGCCGTGTCTGCCGTGATCGTGGCGTTCGTGCACTTCCTGCCGCAGGTGGGCCTGTTGCTCCTCGTCTGCCTGCTGCTCGGTTGGATCACGAACATCTCGCTGCTCGCTGTGCTGGCGATGTTCGCCGGCATGATCATCGTGATGGTGTTCGCCCTGGGCCTCGGGCTGTTCTTCGGCGCGGTCAATGTGCGCTTCCGTGACGCCGAGAACATCGTCGAGCTCATGCTTCTGCTCGCGACCTGGGCGTCGCCGGTGCTCTATGGCTGGTATCAGGTGCAACAGGCGGTCGTAGGGACGCTCGGCTGGCCGCAGTGGATCGTCGACCTGTATCTGCTCAACCCCATCACGCAGGGCGTCGAGCTGTTCCACTACGCATTCTGGCGTCCCGTCACTGCGACGGCGTTCGAGATCCCGCCTGGGCTCGCGTGGAACACGCTGTGGACGTTCCTCATCGCCGTGGTCACGCTGCTGCTCGGTCAGCTCGTGTTCCGCCGCCTCGAAGGAAGGTTCGCGCAAGACCTATGAGCGAGCAGACTACCCACAAGCCGAGCATCATCGTGGACGGCGTCCACAAGAGATTCACGCTCAACCATGCGTACTCGCTCAAGGACACTGTCGTGTCATGGATCAAGCGCCGCAAGCTCACCAGCGAGTTCGAAGCGCTCAAGGGCATCGACCTCGTGATCGGACAGGGCGAGTCCGTCGCGATCCTCGGACTCAACGGATCCGGCAAGTCGACACTGCTCAAGATGATCTCCGGCGTGATGGAGCCCGATGAGGGTGAGGTGCTCACTCGGGGGCGCGTCGCCGGTCTCATCGAGGTCGGCGCGGGCTTTCATCCTGAGCTCTCCGGCCGAGAGAACGTCTTCCTCAACGCGGCGATCCTCGGCATGAAACGGCATGAGATCGAAGCGCGCTACGACGAGATTGTCGCTTTCAGCGAGATCGAGCAGTTTATCGACCAGGAGGTCAAGCACTACTCGTCCGGCATGTTCATGCGCCTGGCGTTCTCGGTCGCGATCCACGTCGAGCTCGATGTCCTGCTCGTCGACGAGATCCTCTCCGTCGGCGATGCGCCGTTCCGGGAGAAATGCCGCCTCAAGTTCGAGGAGCTCATCTCCCAGGGGAAGACGCTCGTGGTCGTCAGCCACGACATGGAGATGGTCCGCGAGCTCTGCACGCGCGGCGTCGTGATCGACAAGGGCGACGTCGTCTACGACGGTGAAATCGAAGGCGCCATCGCTCTGGTGGACAAGTGATCCTGGACTGGGTCGCGCAGACTCCGGCTCTTCTCGCCGGAGTCCTCGTGGTCTTCGTCCCCGGGCTCATCGCTTTCTGGGGTGTCGGCCTTCGCGGGCTGCCGCTGTGGGCAGCGGCGCCGCTCTTCGGCACTGCCACGGCAGCGCTTGCGGCCCTCGCCGCGGGACTCGTCGGCATCGCGTGGTCTCCGTTGACATGGGCATTCGCCGCCCTGGCGGTCGTTGCGATCGCATGGGGGATCGGAAGGCTGCTCGGCAATCGGCTGCCGAAGCCGGCCGCATCGGACGCACCGTCGTGGGTGTTTCCGACGGCGCTGGCGATCGGTATGGCGATCGGTGCGTGGCGATTGATCGCGTTCATCGCGGACCCCGAGGCGATCTCGCAGACCAACGACGCGGTGTTCCACATGAACGCGGTCCGCTACGCGCTGGAGACCGGAAACGCGTCCGCGCTGCACATCAGCTCGGTGGTCGGCGGCTCCGGATTCTATCCGGCGGCCTGGCACGACATCGTCATCCTGGTCGTTCAGTTGTCCGGGGCTTCCATCCCCGTGGCGGCGAACATGCTCACGGTGCTGATCGGTGCTGTGATCTGGCCACTGGGTATCGCCTGGCTGACCCGGGAGCTCACGTCATCCGTTCGGATCGCCTCCATCGCCGCTGTGCTCTCAGGCGCCCTGCAGACCTTCCCGCTGCTGATGTTCCAGTGGGGCGTACTGTTCCCGAACGCACTGTCGACCGCGCTGATCCCTGGGGGAGTGGCGCTGGTGATCGCGCTGGCGCGGTGGGGCAGCGACGGCGAACGAGCGCGAGCATTCGTGCGCGGCGCGCTGCTCGTGCTCGTCGTGACGGGCGCCCTGTTGCTGGCGCAACCGGCCGCGCTGCTGCCGTGGGCTCTGATCTGCATGATCTGGCTGAGCTTCCGGGCCCTTCGCCGCCGGGACGGCGCGCTGGCGGTGCGGCCCCTCCTCGTGATCGCGGCTATGTGGGTCGCTCTCGCGATCGTCTGGTACCTCCTCTCGCAAGGGACCAGTGGGTCGCACTGGGCGCCGTTCCGGGGAAAGCTCGAGGCGGCTGCAGACATCCTCCTCAACGGCCGGGTCATGATCCCGTTCGCGTTCGTCATCAGCGCACTTATGCTCGTGGGAATCGTCGTCGGTGTGCGACGCGCCCCGTATCGGTGGTTCGTGGCAGTGTGGCTCGCGCTCTCGATGCTGTATGCGTTCGCCGCGGCGTTCGGCAACCCGATCATCCGAAACGACCTGCTCGGTGCGTGGTACGCGGATCCGTATCGGATCGCGGCGCTCGCTCCGATCGCCGTGATCCCCTTGGCGGCGGTCGGCCTCGATGCGATCGTCAGAATCCTTGCCGGATGGACGCGCCAGCCGACTGACGGAGCCGGGGTCGCGGTTGCGGGGCTGGCAGCCGCGGCGATCGTCATGCTTGCGATCGTTCTGCTGCGTCCGGTCGCGTTGCCGGAGATCACCAAGAATTCGTTCTTTCCCGGCTCGACATACGACGAGAACGGCATCGAAGCCTATCTGACGGCGGATGAGCGCAGCATGCTGGAAGCGCTCGACGAAATCGTCGAGGACGGGGCGATCGTGCTCGGCAACCCGTCGACGGGTTCTGGGTTCGGATATTTCCTCAGCGGTGTCGACGTCTATCCGCGCACGTGGTCTCCTCCGAGTCGGGAGCAGTGGCAGGTGCTGGCGAACGAGCTGAAGGACGCCGCGGATCTGCCGGAGGTGTGCGATGCTCTGGCCTACTTCGGTGATCCGGAGTATGTCCTGGACTTCGGTCCCGGCGAGGTCGAGCCCGGCCGCTATGTCATGCCGGGCATGACGGACTTCGCGGGTCAGGATGGGTTCGAGCTCGTGGCAGAGGAGGGGGACGTCTCGCTATGGAGGATCACCGCGTGCGCGCAATGACTCTGCCAGTCGGATCAGTAGAATCTCAGACGATGCGTCCGGAAGATCTGACCGTTCTCGTCGCTATTCCGGCGCTGAACGAAGAAGAGTCCGTCGCGGACGTGATCCGCGACGTGCGCGAGGCGATCCCTGAGGCGACCGTCGTCGTCGTCGATGACGGATCGAGCGACCGTACGGGCGTGCGTGCGGTCGACGCGGGCGCGATCGTACTGACGCTTCCCTTCAATCTCGGAGTCGGCGGTGCGATGCGCGCCGCCTTCCGCTTCGCCAGGGCCAACGGCTTCGACGCGGTGGTCCAGGTCGATGCGGACGGCCAGCACGACCCTGCGAACGTCGCAGAGCTCGTGCGTCGTCTGGACAGCGCCGACCTCGTGATCGGTGCGCGATTCGCCGGAGTGGGGGACTACGGCGTCCGTGGTCCGCGCAAGTGGGCGATGCGGATTCTCGCCAGCACCATCAGCCGCGTCGCGCGGACCAGGCTTACGGACGTGACGAGCGGATTCAAGGCGGCCGGCCCCCGTGCCGTCGCGCTGTTCGCCGACAACTTCCCCGCGGAGTATCTCGGCGACACGGTTGAGGCACTCGTCATCGCCGCGCGCGCCGGGCTGGTCATCGCTCAGGTTCCCGTCGAGATGCGCGAACGTCAGGCGGGCGTTCCATCGCATGATCCGATCAAGGCCGCGGTGTACCTCGTCCGCGCGTGCGCCGCGTTCGCGCTTGCCATGCTGCGTCCCCGCACCCGACTGGAGGAGGGGCGATGAGCCCGATCACCTATGCGTTCGGAATCGTCGCAGCGGTCCTCGCACTCATCGCCATCATCGAACTGATGCGCCGGGGCACATTGAGGGAACGCCACGCCGTGTGGTGGTTCGTCGGCGGCGTCCTCGCGTTGGTCATCGCGGTCTTCCCCCAGACGCTCACTTGGGCGGCCAGGACGCTCGGAGTTTCCGTGCCGACCAACCTGGTCTTCTTCGTCGCCATCGGTCTGCTGTTCCTGGTGAGCCTGCAGTACGGCGCAGAGCTGACGCGTGTGGAAGAGAAGCTGCGCACCCTGGCCGAGCACACCGCGTTCCAGGAGCGACGTATATCGGAGCTCGAGCGACGGACCTCGCCGAAGCCCGACGATTCGACGCAGACCGCGCCGGAAAAGGATGTCACTTGAACGCGTCCCGCTCGAGCAGCATTTCTCGCCCCGTGCGGGTGACGGTCATCTCACGCATCTACACGCCCGAACCGTCTGCCGGCTCCATGCGCCTGCAGGCGCTCGTGACCGAACTCGCCGATCGCCAGTGCGACGTTCGAGTCCTGACGACGAAGCCGCCGCACTGGATTCCTGTGCCGGAGAGTCGCTCCAATGAGACGGTCGTCCGGTGGCCTGTCCTTCGCGATCGCGGCGGATACGTCCGTGGCTACCTCCAGTACTTGAGTTATGACGTCCCGGTGTTCTTCCGAATCCTTTTCGGCCGGCGCGCGGATGTCTACGTCATCGAACCGCCGCCGACGACCGGAACGGTCGCCCGTTGGGCCGCGTGGATGCGACGTCGACCCTATGTCTACTACGCGGCCGATATCTGGTCGGATGCCGCGCACATGACCGGAGCCAAGACATGGGTCGTCAATGTCGTGCGGCTTCTCGAGAAATATGCTCTCAACGGTGCGCGTCTGAACCTCGTCGTCTCGGATGGAGTCGTGGAACGCATCGAGGAACTCACCCCCGACGCGAAGATGATCTCGGTGGGGCATGGAGTCGACACCGAACTCTTCTCGCCGGAGGGCCCCCGTGCTGAGGGGGTGGCCGACATCGTCTACGTCGGCACCATGAGCGAGTGGCATGGTGCGAGCATCGCCGTCGAAGCGCTGGCCATCGTTATGCGTGAGCGACCCGATCTCACGGCTGCGTTCATCGGTCAGGGCGCGGACAAGGATCGTCTCGCCGACGCGGCGATACGCCTCGGGATCGCTGATCGTGTGAGCTTCCATGCGCCGGTTCCAGCCGCCGACGCCGCGACCTGGCTTCGGTCCGCGCGCATCGCCTTGGCGACGCTCAAGCCCGGTCAGGGGTACGACTTCGCTGTGCCCACGAAGTTGTATGCGGCGCTTTCCGTCGGCACCCCCGTCGCTTACGCCGGCCCTGCGCCGCTCGCGAAGCTGATTCGTGAAGAGCAGCTGGGAGCGGCGAGCGCATATGACATCGACGAGTATGCCGCCGCTATTCGACGTCTCCTGGAGACCAGCGACGGAAGTCGCCAGTTGAGACTGACTGAGTGGGTGAAGGACAGGGTCTCCGCTGCCGCGGTGGCGGCACGCGCTGCCGAAGGAGTTCTCTCCGTCGCCGGCAGCGACGGGGGCACGTCCTCTCGGGGCGAGGGGCGCTGAGCAGCAGCTCAAGGCGCAGACGTTAGACTTGCTGATCGTCGAGCAACCCGTCTGCCCGATCGCCGCAAGGAGCTTTCCGTGACCCATTCCCCCAGCGTGCGCGTCGTCGATTCCGCCGACGTGGCATCCGACTCCGTGATCGGCGATGGGTCCTCGATCTGGCATCTCGCACAGGTCCGCGAGAACGTTCGGATGGGCGCCAACTGCATCGTCGGGCGCGGCGCATACATCGGCACCGGCGTCGTCATGGGCGACAACTGCAAGGTGCAGAACTACGCGCTCGTCTACGAACCCGCGAAACTCGGCGACGGCGTCTTCATCGGGCCGGCCGTCGTGCTGACCAACGACACCTATCCGCGCGCCATCAATCCTGACGGATCGATCAAGAGCGCGCACGACTGGGAGCCTGTCGGAGTCACGATCGAGCGAGGCGCGTCCATCGGCGCGCGCGCGACGTGCGTGGCCCCCGTCACGATCGGCGCCTGGGCGACCGTCGCCGCCGGCGCGGTCGTCGTCAAGGACGTCCCCGCCTACGCTCTCGTCGCCGGAGTTCCTGCCCGCCGCATCGGCTGGGTGGGGGAGTCCGGTCATCCGCTCACCCGCGCGGATGACGACGGCGTCTGGATCTGCCCCGTGAGCGGCACGCGCTACATCGAGAACGATGGCGCACTGAGCAAGGAGAACGTGTGAGTGAGTTCATTCCCCCCGCCAAGCCGATCATCGGCGACGACGAGCGCGAGGCCGTCGATCGCGTCCTGCGCAGCGGAATGGTCGCGCAGGGGCCGGAGGTCGCGGCATTCGAGAGCGAGTTCTCGGCGCACTTCGTCCAGGGACGCCCGTCAGTCGCCGTGAACTCCGGGACCGCGGGGCTGCACCTCGGCCTGCTCGCCGCGGGTGTCGTCGCGGGCGATGAGGTCATCGTGCCCTCGTTCACATTCGCCGCCACCGGCAACTCCGTCGCGCTCACCGGTGCGACTCCGGTGTTCGTCGACATCGAGCCGGAGACGTTCTCGCTCGATCCTGAGGCGGTCGCTGCGGCGATCACTCCGAAGACCAAGGGCATCCTTCCGGTGCACCTGTACGGGCACCCGGCACGGATGCGCGAACTCGAGGAGCTCGCCGCCGCCCGGGGCGTCGCGCTGTACGAGGACGCCGCGCAGGCACATGGCGCCGCACTCGACGGCCGCCCGGTCGGAACCTTCGGCGAGTTCGCCATGTTCAGCCTCTACCCGACGAAGAACATGACCAGCGGCGAGGGCGGGATGGTCACCACCGCGACCGATGACATCGCCCGCCGCGTCAAGCTGCTGCGCAACCAGGGCATGGAGCGGCAGTACGAGAACGAGATCATCGGCTTCAACGCACGCATGACCGACATCCACGCCGCGATCGGTCGTGTTCAGCTCACGAAGGTGAACGCATGGACTGCGACGCGGCAGGCGAACGCGGCATTCCTGGATGCGCATCTGCGCGGCGTCATCATCCCGCCCGTCGCCGAGGGCGCGACGCACGTCTACCACCAGTACACGATCCGCGTGACGGATGACCGGGACGGCTTCGTCGCCGCCCTCAAGAGCGAGTACAACGTCGGCTCCGGCGTGTACTACCCGATCCCGAACCACCGTCTTCCCTCGCTCGCACCCTACGCACCGGGCCTCGACCTACCCGAGACGGAGCGCGCCGCACGCGAGGTCGTCTCGCTGCCCGTGCATCCGTCGCTCACGCAGGACGACCTGGAGCGCATCGTGACCGCGGTGAACGCCGTGGCCGGAGCGGGTGCCTGATGGGGCTGCGAGCAGGACTCCTCGGCGTCGGGATGATGGGACGCCACCACGCGCGCGTGCTGCGCGAGGTGGAGGGCGTGGACCTGGTCGCGATCGCGGACCCAGGTGGTGACCCGCATGGCGTCGCCGGTGATCTCGAGGTCCTCCCGGACATCGATGCGCTCATCGCCGCCGGAATCGACGTCGCCGTCGTGGCGGTCCCGACGCGCTTCCACGAGGATGCCGCGCTCAAGCTCGCGGCAGCGGGAGTGCACACGCTGGTCGAGAAGCCGATCGCCGACACCGTCGAGGCCGGACAGCGGATGGTGGATGCCTTCGCCGCGGCCGGACTGGTCGGCGCTGTCGGGCACATAGAGCGCTTCAATCCCGCCCTCCAGGAGCTGCGCCGTCGGATCGAGGCCGATGAACTCGGTGCGGTCTACCAGGTCGTCACTCGCCGCCAGGGCCCATTCCCATCGCGCATCGCTGACGTCGGCGTCGCGAAGGATCTCGCCTCGCACGACGTCGATCTCACGGCGTGGGTCGTGCAGAGCGACTACGAGCGGGTCTTCGCGCAGACCGCCTTCAAGAGCGGGCGCGAGCACGAGGACATGATCACGATCACCGGACGCACCGCGTCCGGCGTCATCGTGAACAACATCGTGAACTGGCTGAGCCCGATGAAGGAGCGCCTCACGGTCGTCACGGGCGAGAAGGGCGCGTTCATCGCGGACACCTCCACCGGCGACCTGACGTTCTACGCCAACGGCACGATCCCGCTGGAATGGGAGTCCGTGTCGTCGTTCCGCGGTGTCTCGGAGGGCGACGTGACCCGCTACGCTTTCGCCAAGCGCGAGCCGCTCCGGGTCGAGCACGAGGCCTTCCGCGACGCCGTACTCGGTGAACAGACTGATGTGGTCACCATGGAGCAGGGTCTGCGCACGCTCGAGGTCGTCGAAGCCGCGCTCGCTTCGGCGCGATCCGGCGATTCGGTCACGCTCATCGCCCAGGGGGACTGATGCGCGCCTTGTGGGACGCCCTGCGTGAACTGCTGGAACTGCTGCCTCGCGACGCGAGGTCGTTCCTGATCCGCTACTCGATCTCGTCCTCGGCCCTCGCGCTGATCGATGTCGTGGCGTTGAGCCTGCTCGCGCTCGTGCTCGCTCCGACCATGAGTGGCAGCGAGGTCACGATCCCGGTCATCGGCACGATCGCGCCCGAGCAGGTCGTCTGGGTGCTCGTCGCGGCCTGCGTGCTCCTCGTCCTGAAGTCGATGATCGCTCTGCTGCAGCAGTGGTACGTCACGCGGCGGATGGCGGAGTTCGAGCTCGTCATCGGCAACAGGCTGTTCAGCGCTTACATCCGCGCCCCCTGGCTGGAGCGGATGAAGCGGAACTCGGCGGAGCTGGTGCGGATGGCGGATGTGGGGATCGCGAACACGACGTCGGGACTGATACTCCCCGTGGCGTCCCTTCCCTCGCAGGTCGTCACATTCATCTCGGTGCTGATCGTGCTTTTCGTGGCACAGCCGACCATCGCGATCGTGACGGTCGTGTATCTCGCCATCGTCGCAGCCGTCCTGTACGGCTGGGTGTCTCGCCGTGCCGTGGCGAACGGGCGTCGCAATCGCGACTACTCCTTCCGCACTGCGACGTTGATGACCGAAATGGTTCAAGCGCTGAAGGAGATCACGCTCCGCGACAAGGCAGCCGAGGTCGCGGCCCACGTCAACGAGAACCGGGCGGTCGCGGTGAAGGCCCGAGCGACGATCGGTTTTCTCGGGGCGATCCCGAAGTTCGTGCTCGACTCAGCCATGATCCTCGGGTTCCTCATCATCGGAGGCGTGGGCTTCGTAATCGGTGGCGCGCCGGGGGCGATGAGTTCGATCGCACTGTTCGGCATCGCGAGCCTGCGCATGATCCCATCGCTGCTCCAGTTCCAGGCGGTGATGACCTCGACCGCGTCGACCTTGCCGCACGCTCGCGCCGTCATCCGGGACATCAAGGCCGCAGAGGGATACGTCACTCGCGCCGAGCAGATCGGGTACGGATCGCTGGGCGACGATCCGAAGGAGCTGCGATTCCGGGATGTCTCGTTCCGCTATCCCGATGCGCCGATGCCGGCCGTTCAGAACGTCGATCTGACGATTCCGCTCGGCACGCACGTCGCCTTCGTCGGAGAGTCCGGTGCCGGGAAGTCCACGATGGTCGATCTGATCCTCGGCCTCCTCACGCCGACCGACGGTTCGGTCAGCGTCGATGACATCGACCTGTCCGCGGTTCTGGGGACGTGGCGTTCCCGCGTCGGGTACGTGCCGCAGGATGTCGCGCTGTTCGACGGAACGATCGGTCAGAACATCGCGCTGACGTGGAGCGACGAGTACGACAGGGAAGCTGCGGCTCGTGCGGTGAACCGTGCTCAGCTCGCTTCCGTCGTCGACGCCCGCGAGGGCGGATTGAATGCGCGCGTCGGCGAACGCGGGCTGGCCCTATCCGGAGGCCAGCGACAGCGCCTCGGCATCGCGCGCGCGCTCTACACCGATCCTGTGGTCCTGGTGATGGACGAGGCCACCTCAGCGCTCGACACGAACACGGAAGACGCCGTCACCACAGCGATCGGTCAATTGCGTGGTTCGGTCACGGTGATCACCGTCGCCCACCGTCTCGCGACGGTCCGCAACGCCGATCTGGTCTGCTTCTTCAAGGACGGACGCATCGCCGCGCGTGGGTCGTTCGAGGAAGTGGTCGCTGCAGCGCCCGATTTCGCTCAGCAGGCGCGCCTGGCCGGACTGGCCTGAATCAGCTCGAGACGCTGCGGTAGACATCGATGAGTCGAGGGATGTACCGATCGGCAGTGTGATGGTGCAGAGCCCATTCGCGGCTGCCGAGCGAGGCCGCCGCGGTGATCGGATCCTCCCGATCACTGAGGATCGCGTGAACGACTTCGTCGACGGTTCCGTGGCGAATCGGAACGGGAAGCCCGTCCGGGCCGGGAAGGGGGATTCCCACCGACGCGAGCGGGATTCCGATGCCCATGGCCTCGATCTCCGACACGGAGAGGATCTGTGTCGCCTGTCCGACGACCACATCGGCGCCTCCGAGGAATCCGAGATAGTCGCTGTGCGTCATCTTCGGCACGAGCCGCACACCCCGCGCGGCGGCGGCTGCCGCTCCAGGGCCCCAGTCCAGGCCACGGACGTCCACTCCCGCGCTGACGAGGTCCTCGGCGACGCGGAGCATGTCATCGAGGCCCTTGACCTCCTCCCAGCGCGATGCGAACGCGACGTAGCCTTGGGGCGACCACGCCGGCAGCTGTCGCGGGTCGATGAAGACGGGCAGATACTCGGCGTCCGATCGCGCCGTCGTCGCGTTCTCCTCGTTGTCTCTGGTCGAGTAGAACACGTGGGCGGCACCGTCGATATGCATCTGGATCCCCGGCCCTCTGACCGGGTCCTTCCACAGCGTGCGGATGTCGGTGCCATGCAAGTGGAGCACATACGGCCGGCGTGGCACGATACGCGAACGCAGACGTCTCGTCGTGGTCGCGTAGTGCACGTGGACGACGTCCGACGACATGACGTTGCGCGCGATGCGCGCCAGCGTGCGGTACTCGTCGACGCGAGTCGTCGTCGTCCGTCCCTCGCGCACAGGTGCCCATGTCTGCTCCGGGGGCAGGATCTTCCATGGCTGCCCTGCTCTGCGAGCCGCGTCAACGAGATGCTGACCGACGAAGGCGCAGTCGTTCAGATGAAGGGCGCGAGGGGAGGGCGTCATGCAGTCCATGCTATTCGGAGGGCCCGAACCGGGCCGCACGAACCGTGCCTGACGAACCGTGCCGTTCAGCGGATCGATCGCGATCCGGCGCTGCTGTTACGCTCGAAGACGTGCAGATTCTCGTGGTGACCACCTGGTTCCCTTCTGCACTCAACCCCGGGGCCGGCTCATTCATCGCACGTGACGTCCGGGCGCTTGCGCGTGATCATGACGTGCGTGTTCTGCATCTCGCACCCGCTGAACTCGATGACGGCGAGCGAGAGTTCCTCCACGAGCACGTCCCCGTCACGCGTCTTCCGCTGGACGTCCGCAGGCCGCGCGACTGGCCTGCTGCGGCACGCGCCTCGCTCGCTGCTGCTGTGGACGCGGACCTGGTGCACACCATGGCGGCCCCGGCGTTGCTGCCCTTCATGCTCCGAAGACCACGCGCAGCCTGGGTGCACACCGAGCACTGGAGCGGCGTGGCTGGTCTCGCAACCGGACGCGGACGCTCCCGCCTCGTTCGGCCACTCGTTCGTCGGGCATTCGCCGGTCCTGACCAGGTCGTTGCGGTCAGCGACTTCCTTGCGCGCCCTGTACGGTCGCTGCGCAGCAAGCCGGTGAGCGTGATCGGCAATATCGTCGATACCCCGCCCCACAGTGTGGGCGTCCCAGCAGAACCATCGTCCGGCGCACTTCGGATGCTGGGCGTCGGCGCCGTGCGGCCGAACAAAGGATGGGAGTTGGCGGTCGCGGCGCTCGAGTCGCTGCTCGACCGTGGTGTCGATGCCGAACTCACCTGGTTGGGTGGCGGCCCCGGCTTCGACGAGCTTCGCGAGCGGGCTCGGGGCCTCCCGGTGCGTGCCCCCGGGCATGTGACCCAGGCGTCTGTTCTCGACGAGATGCGGCGCGCCGACCTTCTCGTGCTGCCGACCGTGTCCGAGACCTTCTCTCTTGTCACTGTCGAGGCACTCGCCGCCGGGCTTCCCGTCGTCGCGACGGGGATCGGTGCGCACGTCGATTTCTTGACGCCGGGTACCGGACTGGTCGTGGATCGCGACCCGGAGGCGCTCGCCGATGGCGCGATCGCTTTGCGCTCAGCAGTTCGCGACCTGGTGCGGCGGCATGGCGCGCAGTTGCAGCAGCAGTTCTCGGAGCAAAGCTTCCGAACGGCGTATGCCGAGATCTACGAAAGGGCCCAGGCACACTGATGGCATCCGGCAGAACCACAGGCAGAGCGGACGCGACGTCGGACATCATCGTCGCGGTCCACGATCTCCGGCGCAACATCCAGCGGGCGGTCGGATCCATCGTCGCCGACCCCGACCCGTGCGTCCGAGCCTTCGTGGTGGCGCACAACATTCCGCGCGCGGACGTGGAGCATTCTCTCGCCGACCTGCTCGTCGCGCATCCGGGGCGAATCCGCATCGAGGAGCTGCACGACGGCATCCCGAGCCCGTCCGGTCCCTTCAACTTCGGCATGGCGGAGTCCGACGCGGACTACGTCGGCATCATGGGGTCGGACGACGAACTGGACCCAGGGGCGGTCACGCAGTGGCGCCGCACGGCTGAACGTCATGGTGCCGACGCCGTGATCGCCAAAGTGGTCAGGGGCGATCTGCGCAATCTGGTCCGATCCCCGCCGAAGCGGCTCTTTCGCACGGGGCGGCTCGATTTCGAGCGAGATCGCCTTTCCTATCGAAGCGCGCCGCTGGGGCTGATGCGGCGGGAGGCCGTTTCGCGTCTTCAGCTCCGACTGCTGGAGGGCGCGCGAAATGGGGGCGATCTGCCGTTCGTCACGCGTCTGTGGCTTCGGGGGCGGGTCGTTCCGGCACAGGGGCTCGCTGCCTACGTCGAACATGCGGACGCGCCGGTTCGGGTGACTCACGTTGCGAAGCCGGTTGCGGAAGAGCTGGCGCCTGTTCGTCGCCTCCTCGCGAGTGAGGACGTGCGGTCGATGACGCGTGGTCAGCGCGAGGCCCTGGCCACGAAACTCTTCCGTCGGAACCTCACGGACTCGATTCGCAAACGCGATGGTGGCCGCGGATTCACGGTGGCTGACATCGCCGAGTTCCGTGCGCTGATCGAAACGCTCGACGAGTTCGCGCCGCGGGCACGCGCGATGCTCGCGATCGCGCATGCGCGCATGTTCGATGTGTTCCTCACCGAGCAACCGGATCTCGACGACGTCGCCCGACACGACGCTGCTGCGCAGCGCTACCGGAGTCCGGATGCGATTCTTCCGCGTCGGCTGCATCTTGTTCTGCACTCTCAAGCGCAACCGCGCTTCATGCTCGCCTCTGGGCTCATCAAAGTCGGTTCGTCGCGCTATTTTCCCGCCGCGAGGTCGGTGTTCTTCGTCGGTATAGGACTGGTCGCAGTAGCGGTCATCGGCCTGATGGTGCGGTCCCTCGGACGATAGCCTGTCGGCGTCGTGGGCTTCGTCGCATCCACGGCCCCGTAGACTGGAACCCATGCGCATCGCCGTCGTGGCCCTGGGAAAAATCGGGCTTCCTCTTGCTGTTCAGTTCGCCTCCTCCGGACACGATGTCATCGGCGTCGACGTCAACCAGAAGGCCGTCGACACGATCAACGCGGGGCAGGAGCCCTTCCCCGGCGAAGCGCACCTGCAGGAGCGCCTCGCCGAACTGATCCCCGCAGGCAGACTGCGCGCGACGAGCGACTACGCCGAGGCCATTCCCGGCGCGGATGCCGTCGTGCTGGTCGCCCCGGTCTTCGTGAACGATGAGACCTGGGAACCCGACTTCAAGTACATGGACTCCGCGACGCGTTCGCTCGCCGAGCACCTGACGCCTGGAACCCTCGTCTCATACGAGACGACTTTGCCGGTCGGCACCACGCGCACCCGGTGGGCGCCGATGCTCGAAGAAGGCTCCGGGCTCACCGAGGGCGTCGACTTCCACGTCGTCTACTCGCCGGAGCGCGTGCTCACCGGTCGCGTCTTCGAGGACCTCCGCAAATACCCCAAGCTGATCGGCGCTCTCTCGGCGGAGGGAACGCGCCGCGCACGCGAGTTCTACGAAGCCGTGCTGCAGTTCGACGAGCGCACTGACCTGCCGCGGCCGAATGGCGTCTGGGATCTCGGTTCCACCGAGGCATCCGAGATGGCGAAGCTCGCCGAGACCACCTACCGTGACGTCAACATCGGCCTCGCAAACCAGTTCGGTCTCTTCGCGGCATCGCACGGCATCGACGTCTACAAGGTCATCGAGGCCTGCAATTCGCAGCCGTACAGCCACATCCACCGTCCGGGCATCGCCGTGGGCGGCCACTGCATCCCCGTCTACCCGCGCCTGTACCTTGCGACTGATCCCGACGCCGACATCGTGCGCGTGGCACGCCAGCTGAACGCCTCGATGCCCGAGCGCCTCGTCGCTCAGGCCGAAAACATCCTCGGAGATCTGTCCGGCCGTCGTGCGGTCGTACTCGGTGCCGCGTACCGCGGGGGAGTGAAGGAGACCGCGTTCTCCGGTGTCTTCCCGACCGTGCAGGCGCTCACCGAGCGCGGAGCCGAGGTCTCCGTGCACGACCCGCTGTACACCGACGATGAACTGCGCGCTCTCGGCTTCCAGCCGTACGCGACCGGGGATGCCGCGGATCTCGCGATCCTGCAGACCGATCACGCCGACTACAAGACGCTTGCGCCGGAGAGCATCCCCGGCGTCAAGCTCCTCGTCGACGGGCGCAATGCCACCGATGCGGCTCTGTGGGCCGGCACGCCGCGGATCGTCGTGGGCGCCGCGGCCTGACCCGGACAGCAGAACGCCCCCTCAGCGAGGAGCTGAGGGGGCGGTTCTCGTATCGAGGCGACCGGATCAGACGTCGAGGTACTCCTTGAGCGCTTCGGCGCCGTCGCGGGTCGTGAAGCCTGTCGCGGTGATCTTGGTGAGGTCGAGCACGCTGTTCAGCGGTCGGGGGGACACCGGGCCTGCGGCATCCTTGAAGTAGTCCGCGGTGGTGACGTCGCCGACGCGGGCGGCGTCATGGCCGGTCAGTTCGTAGACCGAGCGGGCGATGTCTGCCCAGGACTGCGGTTCTCCGGCGCTGGTGACGTTGTAGGTGCCGTAGGCGGCATCCGCGTCCAGCAGGTGCACGATGGCGTCGGCGATGTCGGTGGTGAAGCTGAGCCGGCCGACCTGGTCGCTGACGACCTTCGGGTCCACGCCGCGTTCGGCGAGGGAGCGCATGGTGCCGACGAAGTTCTTGCCCTCGCCGATGACCCAGGAGGTGCGGACGATGTAGTGGCGTGCGGCGGTCTGCACGGCGAGGTCGCCGGCGGCTTTGGTCTGGCCGTAGACGCCGAGCGGGCTGAACGTCTCGTCTTCGGTGTGGGCTCCGGTGGCGGTGCCGTCGAAGACGTAGTCGCTGGAGATGTGGACGAGGGTGATGCCGTTGTCGTCGGCGATCCGGGCCAGCTGCGCCACTGCGAAGGCGTTCGCCTGCCAGGCGGCGGTTCGTCCGTCTGGGGTCTCTGCGGTGTCGACGGCCGTATAGGCGGCGGCGTTGATGATGGTGCCGTAGTCGCGCCACCGGCGTGCGCCGGGGAGATCGGGAGAGGTGACGTCGAGGTCGGCCCTGGTGGCGTACTCGATGTGCGCGGCGTCGCCGAGGCGGGAACGCAGGGCGAGGCCGAGCTGGCCTGCGGCGCCGAGGACGAGGACCTTCCGGGGCGCGATCGGGGTGACGTCGGTCAGCCGCGGGTGCGCCTTGTCCTTGTCGGAGATCTCGACCTGATCGAGCGGGATGGGCCAGTCGATCGCGGCGGTCTCGTCGGCGAGGTTCAGGAACGAGTAGGACGCGTCGGGCGACCAGTGGTCGTTGACGAGATACGCGTACGCGGTGTCGGCTTCCAGGGTCTGGTAGGAGTTGCCGACGCCACGGGGGACGAAGATCGCCCTGGACGGGTCGATCTCGGCCGTGTAGACGGCCCCGAACGTCGGCCCCTCGCGCAGGTCGACCCACGCACCGAAGATGCGTCCGGTCGCGACCGACACCCATTTGTCCCACGGCTCGGCGTGGATGCCGCGGGTCGTGCCGACCTGGTCGTTGAACGAGATGTTGTTCTGCACGGGCCCGAAATCGGCGAGCCCGGCCGCGACCATCTTCTCCCGCTGCCAGTTCTCCTTGAACCAGCCGCGGGAATCGCCGTGCACGGGCAGTTCAGCGATCAGCAGGCCGGGGATCGTGGTCTCGGAGATCGAGAGCGCCTTGCCGAAGTCGGTCATCACTGTCCTTTGGTGGCGTAGAAGGCTTCGGTGGTGTCTTTGGAGGGGGCCCACCAGGGTTCGTTGGTGCG
>NZ_JBSJZG010000007.1:0-230192 GCF_054798195.1 Microbacterium sp. GXF0217
CGCATCTCCGGCGAGTACTTCCTGTTCATCGAGTTCCATCCTTGCTTGAAGAACGGAACGAAAGTCAGGCCGATTCACCTCACCCGGCCCGGAGGCTAGGTGAGGGGGATCGTTCATTTGCGCAGCGCTTACGCAGCAGATAGGGCTAATCGACGCGCCGCAGCGATCGGATGGCGGCGATAAGGATGCCAAATAGGACCACCTGACAACCCGGCCATGCCGAGGCGATCGCGCCCGTAATCGTTGGGGCAATGATCGCAAGCAGTGCGCCGGCGACGATGATCAGGATGACAACCACTCGCCAAAGGGTGTCGGTCTTGGTTTGGGTTGGAATACTCATATGCTCTCTTGCTTGGTGGTCCTGCGGTCAGAATCCAGAAGTCTAACCGTTGCCGCCGGTGCACGACGTTGTGCCATCGGGGCGAATGAGGAACGTCGCGTGGATATTGGCTCCAATCGTCGCTCCATCGAGATCGGCCATCTTGAAGAGTCCCTTCCGGTACGAGCTGTGGTTCGTTCCGACGAACTTGTCAGTCGACGTCACCATGCTTTCGTACCACCAGCCCACGCCGCCGGAACCTGTCGCCGAGATGCTCCGGAGCATGATCTTCTTCGACCCGTCGGGGGAATTCAGCGCGGCCCATCCCTTTGTGATGCTGATCGACTGCAGCTTCGCACCGTAAAGATTCTTGTTCGTGTAAGTGCAGGTCTTTGTCCATGCGGCCGCGCGTGTAGAGATACCACCGCTTTCAACGCCAGCAGTCGAGGCCACCGGGATCTGCGCCATCGCGTCCTCATCCCCCCACGCGCGAATGGCGACCGAAGCGTCGATGCCATGCTCAGCGGCTGCCGCAACGAACGACTCTTGCGTATACCCGGCGATCGTTCCATCGGCCTCCGACGCAGATGCGGGCAGCGCTGCCCCCGTCATCAGCGCGATACTCGCGACAAGGCCGATGCCGGTTGCAGCGCACTTCCTGACATTGAACTTAGGAATACTCATTCCTGATAACCCTCCGACATGCAATGGCCCGCCACCGTGGCGGGCATCCACCCGGTGCGAAGCTGCACCAGTGCACCCAACGTAACCATGAAGAAAGAGCTTGTCTGTCCCCCAAATGGTCTACATATATCCACCACTCTGATGTGATACGACCTCGAACCTGCCATGGCTCGCACCGCCCGGAGGCGCGGCGGCGGCGAGATCGTGCGTGTTTGTTCCGCCATATGAATGCATCCGCTCGCGCCAGCCCGCCGCCGCGCTAGACGAGTCCGTGATCGCAATTACGTCCCCCAAAGATCGCGTCGAGGTTCTACACAGAACGCCCCCTCAGCCGACCGCGAGGTCGGCTGAGGGGGCGTTCTGTGTGGGTGCGATCAGCGGGACTCGTTTACGGTGATCGTGTTCGAGTCGAAGCGTGCCTGAGCTTTCTCGGTGATACCGGTCGGTTTCCAGAGTCCGTATTGCAGGCCTACTGCGATCAGGAATGTCGGGATCGCGAGCAGCAGACCTTGGCCGATGTCGTACGGGACGCCGTTGGCGATGTGCTGGCCGAGTTCGGTGAGCAGCGACGTGATGAGAGCGGCCAGTGCGAGCAGCAGCGCCTTGACGCCGCTGTGCGTGACTCGCTTCGTGATGAGCCCGACGAGAAGCGGCAGGACCGTGCTGACGAGCAGCTGGATGACCAGCAGAGGATCGAGAGTCAACGTGATCATGGTTTCTCCTTGGTGATGCGTTGCTCGAGCGTGTTGAAGCGCTCGCGGTTGGCGCGGCGGTCGTCGCGGATCTCTTCGCGGATGCCACGGATCACCCTGGGACGGTCGTCCGCGGTAGCCGTGACCTGTGCATCACCTGCTACTCGGAGCTCAGGCCCACCGCCGGCATGCGGTCGGGCGCGAAGCATGTCCCGGCGAGCATCACCCTTGCGATCGTTCCCGATCCGGCGCACGGACAGGCCGCCGACTGCCGGCCGTCGTACTGCCGCACCCCGTACATGTGCGCACGCCAGTACCGGTGCGCCTGCCACCAGGTACCACGATGAGCGCGCAGTGGCGGGATCCGTCACACCCAGGGAGCACGTCACCTGCGCGGACTGCCATGCGGCTCGGCGCGCCGACTCTGCCTGATCGAAGTGTGCCCAAAGTGTGCCCACGGCCCACTTATCCACAGGCCTCCGGGGCGTAAAGAAACCCCCGCGCTCCCCTACTCTCGTAAGGGAACGCGGGGGTTATCGACAGCGACAGCGGTTCGGTGGAGCTGGGGGGAATCGAACCCCCGTCCAACGCTGAGTCTCCACGCCTTCTCCGGGCGCAGTCTGTGCAGACGTTCTACTCGGCTCCGACCTTTGTCACAGACACCTAAGTCGACGAGCCCAGCCTGGGAAGAGTCCCGCGTGACGTCCAGACGCCATCACGCAGCAAGATTCCTAGATGACGCCAGGATCCGTATCGGAATCACATACGGCCTGACGGACTATCGGGCTCGCTTATGCAGCGAGGGCGAAGTCGTTGCGCTTTGTTTCGGCAACTATTGTTTTGCGGGGATCGTTAACGAGATAACCCTGCATCCTCGGCCCGCTTCTCGTGGATTCACAGGCGCTGTCGAAACCGATCAGCCCCGTGGGCCTTCTTGCGAAGGAGCCGCTGTCGCACTGTGGATTTATCAGCTCGGATACCGAGGCACCCGAGCATTACAGCTTACAACGTATCGGACCCCCGCGCCATTCCGGCACCGCTCGCGTAGAGTCGCCGTCATGAGCGATGTCATCATCACCGTCCGCGGAGAGAGCGAGGAGTCGATCGCTCCAGAGCTCGCCACCATCCGCGTCTCCGTTCGCGCCGATGGCCCCGATCGCGCAGTCGTCGTCGACCAGGCCCTCCGCCTCGCCGAGCCGGTGCGCACAGGGCTCGTCGAACGATCGGATGCTGAGACCATCGCCGACTGGACGAGCACACGTCTGTCGGTCCGCGCCGAGCGTCCGTGGAGCGGCGATGGCAAGCGCCTCGCACCGATCCACTACGCGAGCGTCGAGTTCACGGCGACGTTCACCGACGCATCCGAACTCTCCGTTTGGGTGTCCGACATCTCGGCGTGGGACGGCGTCGAGGTCGGAGACGTCGGCTGGCACCTCACACCCGAGACGCGCGGTCGCGTCGAGCGCGAGGTCGCTGCAGCCGCTGTCGGCGCCGCAGTGACACGCGCCGAGGCGTACGCGTCGGCGCTCGGGCGGGCGACGGTCGTCCCCCTCGAGATCGCGGATGTCGGTCTCATCTCCAGCGGTCCGCGCCCCCCACAGATGCCGGCATACAAGGCACGCGATGCCGCGTTCATGACTGCGCAATCCGGCCCCTCGATGGAGTACGAACCCGACCAGATCGTCGTCTCGGCGACCGTCGAGGCGCGCTTCACGGCGAGCTGACGCAGGGACGTACCCGCCCGAGAGCCGGACATCCGCCCCAGAACAGGATGCCGTGGCACACGCATCCTGTTCCAGAGCGTTCTTCCTGATCTCGGGCGTCGCTCAGGTCCCGGTCTCGAACGGCGCGAGGTCGGCGGCAAGCCGCTCAGAGACACGAGCGTGCACGGCCGTGCCGTGCTCGCCATGTTCGGAGGACAGCAGCATCCCGGTCTCGTGGATCGCCGCGACCAGATCGCCGCGATCGTACGGGATCAGCGCACGGATCTCGATCGCGGGCTTGGGCAGCGCCTCCTCGACGGCGACGCGCAACTCGGCGATGCCCTCACCGGATCGCGACGACACGAAGTGCGCCTTGGGCTCGAGGCCGCGCAGCACGAGACGTTCGTCGTCGTCGATCAGATCGGCCTTGTTGAACACGATGATCTCGGGCATGTCTCGCACGCCGACATCGCCGAGGACGTCGCGCACGGTCTGCAGCTGCCCGGCGGGGTCGGGGTGCGATCCGTCGACGACGTGCAGCACGACGTCGGCCTCGCCGACCTCTTCCAGCGTCGAGCGGAACGCTTCGACGAGCTGATGCGGAAGATTGCGGACGAAACCGACAGTGTCGGTCAGCGTGAACACGCGACCATCGGCAGTCTCGGTGCGGCGCACCGTGGCATCCAGCGTCGCGAAGAGCGCGTTCTCGACGAGTACTCCCGCGTTCGTGAGCGCGTTCAGCAGGCTCGACTTGCCCGCGTTGGTGTAGCCGGCGATAGCCACGGACGGGATCGTGTTGCGCTTGCGCTCGGCGCGCTTGGCCTCTCGCGCCGGCTTGAAGTCGCGGATCTGACGGCGCAGCAGCGCCATCTTCGTGCGGATCCGCCGACGGTCGAGTTCGATCTTCGTCTCACCCGGGCCACGAGATCCCATGCCGGCTCCACCGGCGCCGACCTGGCCACCGGCCTGACGGCTCATCGAGTCGCCCCAGCCGCGCAGGCGCGGAAGCAGGTACTCAAGCTGTGCGAGCTCGACCTGCGCCTTGCCCTCTCGGCTCTTGGCGTGCTGGCTGAAGATGTCGAGGATGACGGTCGTGCGGTCGATGACCTTGACCTTGACGACGTCCTCGAGCGCGCGTCGCTGGCTCGGCGCCAGCTCGGTGTCGGCGATCACGGTGTCGGCGCCGACAGCGGCGACGATGTCCTTGAGCTCCTGAGCCTTGCCGCGACCGAGATACGTCGCGGGGTCGGGGTGCGGGCGTCGCTGCAGCAGGCCGTCGAGGACCACAGCGCCAGCCGTCTCGGCAAGCGCAGACAGCTCGCGCAGCGAGTTCTCGGCCTCGTCCTGAGCGCCCTGCGGATACACCCCCACGAGCACGACGTTCTCGAGTCGCAGCTGGCGGTATTCGACCTCGGTGACGTCCTCGAGCTCGGTGGAGAGTCCGACGACACGACGCAGCGCGTGACGATCCTCGAGGTCCCACTGGGCGCCGTCTGCGTCCGTGTGCGTCGCGGTCGCGGCATCCTGAATCGCCTGTGCAGCGCCGAACACGTGCGCTTCGATGCGCTGTTCGGCGTTCGCCAGAACGCGATCCACTGTCTCGTCCGTGCGCTTGTCGTTGGTGGTTTCCGTCATCCGTCCCTGTTCTCTGTTTCTCACGTGGAGCGCCTTAACCTTAACCCCCGCTGTCCGGTACGCTCGCCTCTATGGGGTCCGACCATTACTTCACTGCGGCCCCGGCAAGCCCCGAGAATCTGCGCACCATCGATGTGACGTTGGCCGGTCGGCCCGTCACGGTGACGACAGCTGGGGGTGTGTTCAGCCCCGAGCGGCTGGATGCCGGTACTGCAGTTCTCTTCGCCAACATGCCTCCCGTTCCACCGGGGGGCGACTTTCTCGACCTCGGGGCCGGCTGGGGGCCGATCAGCCTGACCATGGCGATGCTCGCACCGCACGCGACCGTGTGGGCGGTCGATGTCAACGAGCGTGCTCTTGATCTTGTCCGACGCAACGCCGCCGCGCTGGGCCTCGACAATATCAACGCCGTGCGCCCGGAGGATGTTCCCGCAGACATCAGCTTCCGGACCATCCGTTCGAACCCGCCGATCCGCGTCGGCAAGGACATGCTCCACGGGATGCTCGAGCAGTGGATCCCCCGGCTGGACGAGCGCAGCGACGCCTGGCTGGTCGTCCAACGCAATCTCGGCGCCGATTCTCTGCAGCGTTGGCTCGCCGCGACGTTCCACCCGGGGTACAGCGTCTTCCGCGCCGGCACCGGCAAGGGATATCGCGTGCTCAAGGTGCGCAAGCACGGCACGCCGCCGACGGAGCCGATCGACCTCGCCTGAGCCTCGGGCCGGTGGTCCGACTGCTCTATCGCCGCGGTAGACCGAGCAGGTCCGGCAGCGAAGCCATGTCCTCGAAGACCGTCGTGTTCTCACCTTCGAGCCACTCGCGCGGCGTGATGCCGCCGGCGTAGCCGAACGCCCGCATGCCCGCCGTGCGGGCTGCGGCCACGCCGAACCTGCTGTCCTCGATCACGGCACACGCCTGCGGTGCGACGCCCATGCGCGCGGCGGCGTGCAGGAAGAGATCGGGGGCCGGCTTGCCGTTGACGACATCCACTGCACTGAAGATGCGCCCAGAGAATCTCGGGAGCAGCCCGGTCAATCCGAGGGTGCGGTCAAGCTTCTCGTAGGAGCCGCTGGACGCGACGCACATCGGCAGTGCCGCGGCGATGCGGTCCAGCGCTGCGACGATGCCGGGCACCGGCTCGAGCTCGCGTGCGAAAGCATCGTCGTACAGGTGCTGATAGACGGCATCCCAGTCGTCCGGAAGCGGGCGACCGAGGTGCGCCTCGACCTCGGCTCGGAAATGCGCGTCGGAGCGCCCGACGAAGCGATGCACGATCTCGCGCTCGCTCAGGTCCCATCCGAGATCTGCGAGGACGTGCCGGTCGACGCGGACGGCCAGTCTCTCGCTGTCGACGAGCACCCCGTCGCAGTCGAAGATGACCAGTTCGATCGGGCTCCTGCCCGACGCGTTCTCAGACGAGATCGATCTCACCGCGGAACACGAGCTGCGCCGGGCCGGACAGGGCGACGTGCTCGCCATCCTCGGCGGGGAACATCCGGACGCCGAGGGTTCCTCCTGGAACCTCGACGCGCCAGTTGTCCGGCGCTCGGTCGCCGGCCCAGTGGCGGACGGCGAGAGCAGTCGCGGCGACGCCGGTGCCGCAGCTCAGCGTCTCGCCGACGCCGCGCTCGAAGACCCGCATCGACACGTGTCCGATGCCGTCGCGGACGAGCGGCTCCCCAGGGACGACGAACTCGATGTTCGCTCCGGCCGGCAGTTGCGGATCGAGCAGCGGCGCGTACTCGAGTTCGAGGCTGGAGAGCTCCTGATCCGAGGCGAGCGCCACGACGACGTGCGGGTTGCCGACGTCGATCCCGGTGCTGGGCCGCGCGACATCCAGGCCGCGGGCTCGCACCAGCGGATCGACACCGGTGAGCCTCCAGCGTCCGAGATCCACCTGGTACCCGGTCTCGCTCCGCGTCACGTCGCGGACGCCGGCCCGAGTGCCGATCGGCAGGGTCGACCCCGGCTCGATGAATGCCAGCCCTGCCCGCACGAGGTAGTGGGCGAAGACGCGGATGCCGTTGCCGCACATCTCTGCGATCGATCCGTCCGCGTTGCGGTAGTCCATGAACCATTCGGCCGCTGGTTCCTCCGTCAGCGAGGCAGCGCCTTCGGCGATCGACCGGGAACGCACGACGCGCAGCACGCCATCCGCGCCGATTCCGAAGTGGCGATCGCAGATCGCGGCCACCTGGTCAGGGCTCAGCTCGAGCTCTCCGTCCGGGTCCGCGATGATGACGAAGTCGTTGCCCGTGCCGTGACCCTTGGTGAATGCGACCATGGGTCCAGTCTATTGACCGGTGCTCAGGAGTCCGCGGTCACGACGAGAAGCCGAACGTCGAATCCACCGGGAGCTCTCCGGTTCGCAGACCCCGCAGCACGAAGGACTCGTAGTCGGGAATCGGACCCGGGAGAGCATCCAGTGGCCACCATCGCACCTCGAGAGCCTTGTGCGGCTCCTGGATCACCGGCTCGTGCTCCCAGACCGTCGCCGTCCAGAACCACTCGACGCGCTGTTCGCGCGGATGATCGCTGCCATCCGTGCGGTGCATGATCGTCGCGAGAGTGAGATCCTCCGGACGCAGGATCACACCCAGTTCCTCGTCCGCCTCGCGGACGGCCGCCTGTCTGGCGGTCTCGGCTGGCTCGACGTGCCCAGCCGCCCCGGCCACCCAGTGTCCGTCCATATAGCCGGTGTTCTGGCGCAACTGCAGCAGAACCTCGTTCCCCCTGCGCAGGAACACGTACGAAGCCGGGATCAGCGCGAAGGTGTGTGCCACCGCTCCAGCCTATTGCGGCGCCCGAACCCGATAGCGACCGCAGAGGAAGTCGCGATTGCGCGCTGTCTCGAGGAGTTCCAGATCCAGTGCGCGCGGAAGCACCGGAGACCCGGCACCCAGCGTGACCGGCGCGTACTGCAGCCACACCTCGTCGAGCAGACCGGCATCGGCGAACTGTCCGGCGAGGTCTCCCCCGCCGACGATCCAGAGATCCTTGCCGCCCGCGGCCTCGACCATCTCGGCATGCACCTCGCGCACGTCCGTCTGGGTGAGGCGCACGTCACCGTTCTCCGGCAGCGACAGCGTCCGATGCGTGAACACCCACGTCGGCTGCTCGTAGCCCCAGACGCCCTTCTCGTGATCCATCACCCACTCGTACGTCGATGCGCCCATCGCCAGCGCACCGATCGTCGTGATGAACGCGGGGTACGCCATCGGACCGGATTCATCGAAATCCTGCTTCAAGAGCCAATCGAGCGAATGCTCAGGGGTGGCGATGAAGCCGTCCAGACTGGTCGCGGTGAAGTAGTGGGTGGTCATGCGTTCAGCATGTCACCGGCATCCGACATCGGCGGGACCCACTCGATTCCGGGGTAGCGCTTGAACCACGACACCTGCCGCCGGGCGTAGCGACGCGTAAGCGCCTGCGTCTCCGCGATCGCCTCGGCCTGCGACTTCTCACCCGACAGCTGCGCCAGGGCCTGAGCGTAGCCGATCGCTCGTCGTGCCGTCACGCCGTCCTCGAGTCCGTGCTCGCGCAGCGCGGCGACTTCGTCGAGCATCCCCTGCTCCCACATCCGATCGACACGACGGTCAAGCCGCTGCACGAGCTCGGCGCGCTCCATGTGCACGCCGAGAAGGCGCGTGTCCGGCCGCCACAGCACCGGCGCGTCCGGCAGGGCGGCCCCGTGCGTCGCCGCCCCCTGCTCAAGCACCTCGAGCGCCCGGACGATCCGCCGCCCGTTCTTCGGGTCGACGCGCTCCGCCGTCACGGGGTCGGCCGCCTGCAGTCGCGCATACAGTGCGCCCGCGCCGAGCGTCTCGAGCTCGGCCTCGAGTGCTGCGCGCACCGCGGCATTCCTCGGAGGAAAACGGAAATCGAAGATGACGCTCGAGACGTACAGACCCGATCCGCCGACGAGGATCGCGTCGCCGCCTCGGGCGTGGATCTCCTCGATCATTCCCCTGGCCAGCGGCTGGTACCAGGCGACGGCGGCCTCTTCGGTCACCTCGCGCGCATCGAACAGATGGTGCGGGATGCCACGGCGCTCGTCGAGCGACAGCTTGGCCGTGCCGATGTCCATGCCGCGGTACAGCTGCATGGCGTCCGCATTCACGATCTCCGCCGGGTTGCCACGCGCGCGGAGCGTCTCGGCGAGGCGGAGCGCGAGATCGCTCTTGCCTGTGCCGGTCGCACCGACGACCGCCCAGAGGCGCGCGCTCACGCGAACATCCCCCCGCAACACGCTGGGACCCCGTCGTCTCGGCGAGACCCGATCGTGTTCGCGCGAACAGGACGGGGTTTCGCAGACAGCACGGGGTCTCGATGGACGGGCTGCGCGGGCATCAGACCCCGACGCGCACGGTCGGCAGACCGAGTGACACCGCACCGGCACCGCCCGTCGACCCGCCGGGAGCCGGCACGGCGCAGGACTCGGCCTGCGCGCGGTCCCACGCATCCCCGCCGCGGGTGCGACGGATGCGCAGCGGCGCACCGGTCGGGTCGTCGGCGAGCAGATGGAACGGCGCACCGTGCGTGATGGTGACCGTGACGACGTCGCCCGGGCGCGGCTTCTCCGACCCTTCGGGCACCTCGAAGTGCACCAGACGGTTGTCCTCGGCTCGACCGGTCAGACGGTGCGTCTCGGCATCCTTCTTCCCCTCGCCGACGGACACCAGCACCTCGACCTCACGACCGACCTGGTTCTGATTCTCCTCGAGCGAGATGCGCTCCTGCAGAGCGAGCAGCCGGTTGTAGCGCTCCTGGACGACCTCTTTCGGCACCTGATCCGCCATGGTCGCCGCCGGCGTGCCCTCGCGGATCGAGTACTGGAACGTGAACGCGTTCGCGAAGCGCGCCTGCTCCACGACGCGCATGGTGTCCTCGAAGTCCTCATCCGTCTCGCCGGGGAACCCGACGATGATGTCGGTCGAGATCGCCGCGTTCGGGATGCGCTCGCGCACCCGGTCCAGGATGCCGAGGAACTTCTCGCTCCGGTAGGAACGGCGCATCGCCTTGAGGATGCGGTCACTGCCGGACTGCAGCGGCATGTGCAGCTGCGGCATGACGGCTGCCGTCTCCGCCATCGCGTCGATGACATCGTCGGTGAACGCGGCCGGATGCGGGCTCGTGAAGCGGATGCGCTCGAGCCCGTCGATCTCCCCCGCCGCCCGCAGCAGCTTGCCGAACGCCTGGCGGTCGCCGAACTCCACTCCGTAGGAGTTCACGTTCTGGCCGAGCAGCGTGACCTCGATCGCGCCGTCGTCCACGAGCAGTCGGATCTCGTTCAGGATGTCGCCTGGACGACGGTCCTTCTCCTTGCCGCGCAGGCTCGGCACGATGCAGAACGTGCACGTGTTGTTGCAGCCGACCGAGATCGACACCCAGCCGCTGTGCGCCGAGTCCCGCTTGGTGGGCAGCGTCGACGGGAAGATCTCGAGCGACTCCAGGATCTCCAGCTCGGCGTCGCCGTTGTGGCGTGCTCGCTCGAGGAGCCCGGGCAGCGACCCCATGTTGTGGGTGCCGAAGACGACGTCCACCCACGGAGCCTTCTGCTGCACGGCATCCTTGTCCATCTGCGCGAGGCAGCCGCCGACGGCGATCTGCATGCCGTCGTGCTTGTCCTTGATCGACTTCAGGTGCCCGAGCGTGCCGTAGAGCTTGCCCGCGGCGTTGTCGCGGACCGCGCACGTGTTGATGATCACGACGTCGGCCTCTTCACCAGACGCGGCCTTGACGTAGCCCGCGCTCTCGAGCGACCCGGACAGACGCTCGGAGTCGTGCACGTTCATCTGGCACCCGAATGTGCGCACCTCGTACGAGCGCTGCCGGCCGTCGGCATCGACGGCGGCGGATGAGGGCGCGATGATCGTCGGTTCGCTGCGCGGAGTAGTCATGATCCCTCCATTCTACGATCTGCCGCCGATCCCAGCGGATTCATCGCTGGCGCCTGCATCTCGCATCATCGTGCTCCATAACGTCTCCATCGATGCACCCGCCCCGCCCGTGAGGAGACCCCGCACAGATGAACGCCCGAACGTTCCTCCCCCGATTGTCCAGACGCACGATCGTCATCATCGCCGCCGCCACGGTCGTGCTGTCCGCCGCCGCCGTCTGGCTCTTCGTCTTCCTGCTGCCCGCGCAGAGCAGTGCCGCCGAGACGGTGACGCAGACCTCCCAGGCGACGCCGGTGACCATGGAGAAGACGGTCACGACGACCGGCACCGTCACCCCGACCGTCCAGGAGCGCGTCTCCTTCGCCGTCTCAGGCACCGTGACGTCCATCGTCGTCGCTGAGGGAGACACGGTCGCGGGCGGTGACGCGCTCGCGACCGTCGACACGCTCGAGCTGCAGGCCGACCTGTACGACGCCGAGGCCGCTCTCGCCGAGGCGAAGGCCTCCCTGGCGGATGCCGAGGACGCCGACACCGGATCGGATTCCACCGCATCGCGAGTGACCGCGGCATCCGCTGCCGTCGACGTCGCCCAGGCGGACGTCGACACCGCGACCGAGGCGCTGAACGACGCCACACTGATCGCGCCGGCCGCTGGTCCGATCCCGAACGTGGGCATCACGGTCGGCCCGCGAACGGCGCCGACGGGCCGGACGGGACCGACGAGGCGGACGGATCGTCCGGATCCGAGGGATCGTCCGGATCAGACGGCGCTGATGGCGCCGACGAATCGGACGGGGCCGACGGATCCGACGGCGCGAACGGGTCCGACGGCGGGAGCAGGGTCGTCGAGCGCCCAGACGAAGGGCGAGACGTCGACCACCATCACCGCGGAGCGCATCCTCGCCGATCGCGCCGCCATCGACGTCGCGGAAGCCGACCTCGCGATCGCCCAGCAGAACCTGACCTTCTCGACCCTGTCGAGCCCGATCGACGGAACCGTCGTCTCGGTAGGAGTAGGCGCGGCCGATTCGGTCGAGGCGGCATCCGACAGCGCCGTCATCACCGTGCAGGGCGAGGGCGGGTATGTCGTCCAATCGACGGTGTCGCTGGCGAAGATCGGCAAGGTCGACGCAGGCCAGATCGCGGAGGTCACGCTTCCCGCGTTCTCGGCAACGTAAGCAGCGACGGTGAGCGCGATCGGATTCGTCAACGTCTCCGAGACGTCGACGCCGTCGTACACCGTGACGCTGGCGTTGGGTGCCGGAGACGCAGAGCCCCGTATCGGAGCGACGGCCGATGCGAGCGTAAAACTCACGACCGCTGCAGACGTGCTCACCGTTCCGACGTCGGCGGTGACTCTCACGGGAACCGCCGCCACCGTCTCGGTGCTGCGCGATGGAACCCCCACGGCCGTCGATGTGACGACAGGCGCGGTCGGCAGCGAACGCACGGAGATCACGGACGGACTCGTGGAGGGCGACACGGTCGTTCTCGCAGATCTGAACGCGGCCATCTCCTCCGATGAGGAATCCGCGTCGACGGGACTCACCGGCCTCGGCGGGTCGACATCGGAGTTCCCCTCACGCAGCAACGTCACCGGCGGCGGTGGCGCGCCTGCCCCTCCGGGAAGCTGAGATGTCCGATGCAGGGGTCGGCCGGCGGATTCGCCGCACCGGCCCCTGCGCTCAGTCCGAATCGACGAATCGCACGCCGGACGTCGATCCGCCGAAGCTCGCCTCCGCCAACGCCGTCTTGGCGGCGGTCATCGCGACGGCGCCGTTGTATCCTCGCCGCGCCAACTGGCCGACCAGTCGTCGAAGGGCAGTGTCGGGATCGAGTCGCGCGAGAGACCTGGCCTTGGTCCGCGCGAACTCGAGAGCGCGGTCGGCGTCGTCGTCCGGCAGCTCCTCGAGTGCTCGATCGATGACGTCGCGCGGAAGCCCGCGCTGAGCGAGAGCGCGGCCGAGTGCGACGCGCCCCTGGCCTTTCCGCTCCACGCCGGAGGTCACGAGATGACCAGCCAGGATCGCGTCGTCGAGGTAGCCGAGTCGGCAGAACTCGTCGATCACATCGTCGATGTGCGCTGCCGTCACGTGCTGCCCCTGCAGCTCGTAGCCCTTCAGCACCGCACGCGCCTCGGAGATCGAGAGCGAGCGCGCGCGGAGCTTGCGCACCAGCACTTCCTCCGCCTTCTCGCGGATGGCGTCGGCATCCGGCGCTTCACCCTCGGGCTCAGCCATCTCGTGCGGGCGCAGAGCGCGGAGCTTCGGCGGCGTACGAGCAGCCGAGCCGTGCGCGGGATGACGCGCACTCGGTGTGCCGGCATCCGCGTTGTCTCGGGAGCCCCAGGTCGTGTGCCAGACGCCGGCATCGGCGTCGCGGTCGCCGACCGCAGCGATGTTGCCGGATGGCGCGTCAGTCCCAGCCCCAGCCGCACTCTCAGGGCGTTCGGTCGACGCCCCGCCATCTGCCGTCGAGTGCCGACCGAAGAGCGGGATCACGGGGGCGAGGCTCTCCTCGCCCCCGTTCTCACCGGTCATCAGGCCGGGCGACGCTGCGCGAGCTCGTCCGCTGCCTCAGGAGCGGCCGCGGCACCGCCGATGCCCAGCTTCTGCTTGATCTGCGTCTCGATCGTGCGCGCGATATCGGGGTTGTTAATGAGGAACGTACGTGCGTTCTCCTTGCCCTGGCCAAGCTGATCGCCGTCGTAGGTGTACCAGGAGCCCGACTTCTTCACGATGGAGTGCTCCACACCGAAGTCGATCAGGCTGCCCTCGCGCGAGATGCCGATGCCGTACAGGATGTCGAACTCCGCCTGCTTGAACGGCGGAGCCATCTTGTTCTTGACGACCTTGACGCGCGTGCGGTTTCCCACTGCCTCGGTGCCGTCCTTCAGCGTCTCGATGCGACGAATGTCCAGTCGCACCGATGCGTAGAATTTCAGTGCCTTGCCGCCAGCGGTCGTCTCGGGTGAGCCGAAGAAGACGCCGATCTTCTCGCGCAGCTGGTTGATGAAGATCATCGTCGTGTTGGTCTGGTTGAGACCACCCGTGAGCTTGCGGAGCGCCTGCGACATCAGACGCGCCTGCAGTCCGACGTGCGAGTCGCCCATCTCGCCCTCGATCTCGGCACGCGGTACGAGGGCTGCGACCGAGTCGATCACGACGAGGTCGATCGCGCCGGAGCGGACGAGCATGTCTGCGATCTCGAGCGCCTGCTCACCCGTGTCCGGCTGGGACACCAGCAGCGCGTCGATGTCGACGCCGAGCTTCTTGGCGTAGTCGGGGTCGAGCGCGTGCTCGGCATCGACGAACGCGGCGATGCCGCCCGCGCGCTGGACGTTCGCGATCGCGTGCAGCGTCAGTGTCGTCTTACCCGAAGACTCGGGGCCGTAGATCTCGATGATGCGGCCGCGCGGCAGCCCACCGACGCCGAGTGCGACATCCAGGGCGATGGATCCGGTGGGGATGACTTCGACCGGAGCTCGCTCGTCGCTGCCCAGTCGCATGACCGAGCCCTTCCCGAACTGACGGTCGATCTGGGCGAGGGCCGATTCGAGGGCCTTCTCGCGGTCTGCGGGTGATGGCATGGTGTGCTCCTTCTGCTCGCGCTGTTGCCGCCTGTAGGCTGTCGCGGCCTCCCCTGGCTGGGTCGACTCTCCGACAAGGCGTATGGCTTTCGCCATGTCCTCACGGTATGCGGGGCCTCCGACATCGCGTCGCAGGGTTCCGCAGACTGTGGAGAAGACGGGGTCGATCACCACTTGTGCAGAACGATACGCGCATATCGAACACATCTTCGACGACACGCCGATTCTGGAGTCGAAGATCGATACGTCAGGCGCAACCGATCCGTGTCGTCAGCGGCTGCGCGGCTCGAGTCGGCCTGCACCGTGGCGGCGTTCGATCGGCACATCCATCTCAGTACACAGAGCGAGCCAGATGTCGCGCGGCGGCACACCGTCGGCAAGAGCTTCGGATGCCGTCCGCGCACCGATCGACCCGAGCACCAGGTCGTTCATCAGCGAAGCGGAACGTGCGCCGAACTCCACCTCTACGGCGCGGAGGAACTCACTTCGTCGCATCGAGAACGCAGTCGCGCCGGCTCAGTGCAGCGAGAGCTCGGACTCCACCGAGGCGACGAGGTCGTCCGGAACGACATCCGGGAACACCTGCAGACCCTCGAGGACCGAGATGCGGTCGCCGACCTCGCGCATGATCGTGGAGATGGGGACGTCGAGCGCTTCTGCCACCGAGGCGAGGATCTCGCTCGAGGCCTCCTTCTGACCGCGCTCCACCTCGCTGAGGTAGCCGAGGGCGACCGAGGCCTTGCTGGCCACCTGACGGAGCGTGCGCCCCTTCTGAAGGCGGAAGTCCCTCAGCACATCGCCGATCTCCTGGCGTACAAGAATCATCGGAACCTCCTCTCGTTCCCCGTCGTCGAATTCGACGTCGAGCGGATCGCCAGTCTAACCCGACCGGCTGTAGAAAAATCTAGCGTTTCAATCTGTGGTTCGGTTGTGAGCACGACATCCTGAGCATTCAGCACATCAAGGACAACCGCGCCGCGGCGTGCACTATTCCTGCAGCATCCGAAGCGCTGCAGAGATCGCGGCATCCACCGACTGCCGACGGATCTCTTCGCGATCGCCGCCGAACCGGAACGAGACGCTCCGCACACCATCCGGCGTCGCCACGCCGACGTGCACCGTGCCGACGGGCTGTCCGTCGGGTGACGCCGGACCAGCGATGCCCGTCGTCGCGATGCCGACATCCGCATGCCGGCCGTCGACGGCGACGGCGGTGCGCACGCCGTCCGCCATCTGCTCGGCGACGCGCGGATGAACCGGCCCGTGGGCGTCGAGCAGCGCCTGATCCACTCCGAGCATCGTGTGCTTCACCGGCGTCGCGTAGGCGACCACGGCCCCGTCGAGCACGACCGACGCACCGGGAACCGCCACGACCGCCGAGCTCACCGCTCCCCCGGTCAGCGATTCGGCGATGCCGAGCGTCCACCCGCGTTCGGTGAGAAGCGTCACGAGTTCGGCAGCACCGCTCACGAGCGTCCTCCGGCACGGGCGCCCCGAACCTGAGCGATCACGTAGTCGACGCCGCTGAGCACGGTCAGCAGCAGCGTCGCGTACATGAGCACCGCACCGATGCCCGTCCACCAGTCCATGCCGATGAAGACGTGCAGCGGGAGGAGCCACCAGCCGAGGGCCACGCCCTGGAAGGCGGTCTTCACCTTGCCCATCCATGCGGCGGCGACGATGTGCTGCTTCGCCACGACGAAGCGATGCACCGTGATGCCCCATTCGCGGATCAGGATGACGATGACGACCCACCACGGCCACTCGCCGAGGATGGCCAATCCGACGAAGCCGGCTCCGGTGAGGAGCTTGTCCGCGATGGGGTCCCATAGCTTGCCGAAATCACTGACGATGTCGTATCGGCGGGCGAGGTATCCGTCGACCCAATCGGTCGAGATCGCGAAGACGAAGAGCACGCCAGCGACCCACCGCAGGGCGAGGTCCTCTGAACCGTATGCACCGCCGAGCAACAGCAGGACGAAGAAGATGACAGCGAGCGGGATGCGGGCGATCGTGATGGCGTTCGGCAGCTGACGAGGAATGGTCATCAGTCGCGACCCGTCAGACCCCAGGCGTCTTCATCGCCTTCGGCCTCGACGACGGGCAGATCACGGAACTGCTCCTCGACCGGATCGTGCTCGCCGACCTGTGCGGTCGCGGCCGACGGTGTCGCTGCGGGTGCAGCGGGCGGATCGTCGCCGCGGATGTGTGCGAGCACTTCGGGAAGCTGCTCGGCCGTCACCAGGACGTCGCGCGCCTTCGACCCCTCGGAGGGACCGACGATCTCGCGCGACTCCAGCAGGTCCATGAGGCGTCCCGCCTTGGCGAAGCCGACACGGAGCTTGCGCTGCAGCATCGAGGTGGAGCCGAACTGCGAAGATACGACGAGCTCGGCGGCCGCGAGCAACAGCTCGAGGTCGTCTCCGATGTCCTCGTCGATCTCCTTCTTCTTGCCCTCGACGGCCTCGGCCACGTCGGGTCGGTACTCGGGCCTCGCCTGCGCGGTCACGTGCTTGACGACCGCGTCGATCTCGCTCTCGTTCACCCACGCGCCCTGCAGACGGAACGGCTTGGACGACCCCATCGGCGAGAACAGCGCGTCGCCCTGGCCGATGAGCTTGTCGGCACCGGGCGAGTCGAGGATGACGCGGCTGTCCGTGACGCTGGTGACGGCGAACGCGAGACGCGACGGCACGTTGGCCTTGATCAGGCCGGTGACCACATCGACGCTCGGTCGCTGCGTCGCCAGGACGAGGTGGATGCCGGATGCACGGGCGAGCTGGGTGATGCGCACGATCGAGTCCTCGACGTCGCGCGGCGCCACCATCATGAGGTCGGCGAGCTCGTCGACCACCACGAGCAGGTACGGGTACGGCTTGAGGACCCTCTCGCTGCCGACCGGCACCTCGACCTCACCGGCACGGACGGCACGGTTAAAGTCGTCGATGTGGCGGAAGCCGAACGATGCGAGATCGTCGTACCGCATGTCCATCTCCTTCACGACCCACTGCAGCGCCTCGGCGGCCTTCTTGGGGTTCGTGATGATGGGCGTGATCAGGTGCGGAACACCGGCATAGCTGGTCAGCTCGACCCGCTTGGGGTCGATGAGCACCATCCGCACATCTGCGGGCTTCGCGCGCATGAGCAGACTCGTGATCATCGAGTTCACGAAGCTGGACTTGCCCGAGCCCGTGGAACCGGCGACCAGGAGGTGGGGCATCTTGGCCAGGTTGGCCACGACGATGTTGCCGCCGACGTCCTTGCCGACGCCGATCGTCATCGGGTGCGTGCTCTTCTGCGCTGCGGGCGAACGGAGCACGTCACCGAGCGCCACCATTTCCTTGTCGGCGTTGGGGATCTCGATGCCGATCGCGCTCTTGCCGGGAATCGGCGACAGGATGCGCACGTCGTTGGAGGCGACCGCGTACGCGATGTTGTTCGCGAGCTGTGTGATCTTCTCGACCTTGACGCCGTGTCCGACCTCGACCTCGTACTGGGTCACCGTCGGCCCGCGCGAGAAGCCGGTCACCTTGGCATCGACCTTGAACTGGGTCAGCACGCTCGTGATCTGCTCGATGACGCGGTCGGTGGCCTCGGAGCGGATGACGGGCGGCGGCCCTTCAGCGAGAACCGTGGGAGGCGGCAGGTGGTACGGCGCCACCGGCGCCTGACGCCCGCGGTCGCCGGAGCCCTCGGTGCCGAAGCCGTCGAGGCCCGGCAGCTCCGGCTGCTCACCGGTGTCGCCCGTGTCGTCCATGAGCGCGGTCGTCCGCTGCTCGGACAGCATCGAAGTCAGCGCCTCGACGTCCGTGAGCACCTCGGTCGCGGCATCCTGCGGATCGGCGACCACGACGGCCTGATCGTATGCGGGCGTCGCGCGGGTCGGAGCCCTCTGCGTCTGGAGCAGCTCGGTGAGGTCCTGCGATCCGGCCGAGTGGTCCGGGTCCTCTTCGCGCCCGGTCTTGTTCCGGCGCCACCACGGCAGCACATCCGGATCGTCGGTCTTGTCCGCGTCGTCGACCGTCGGCTGCCCTGCGGCCGGCTTCTCCGGTCGTTCGGCGTCGAACATCCAGGCGTAGAGGTCGCCGAGGCGCTGACCGATGCGGTTCGGCGGCGTCTTGGTGAGGATCAGGATGCTCAGCACCGCGAGCACGCTCAGCACGATGTAGGCGCCGATCGGCGTGAGGTAGGACAGCGGTTCGCCGATCATCCAACCTGCCAGGCCACCGGCCTCGCTCAGAGCGGGCATTCCCTCTCGCGGCTGAGGCCGGACGAGGTTTCCAGCGGCGTTCAGATGCCCGGCCGCCACATGGCAGAAGCCGGCGAGGGACAGCACGAAGAGCCCGAATCCGATTCCGATGCGCCCGTTGTCATGCACGGACGACGGGTGCCGGAACAGCCAACCGGCCAGGACGAGCAGCAGCACGGGCATCACGAACGCGACACGACCGACCAGCGCGCCCACGGAGTAGGCGCTGATGGTCGCGGCGACGTCGTTGCCGATGAAGAACCACTCGTTCACCGCGCCTGCGATCGCAAGCAGTACGAGGAACAGCGGGAAGCCGTCCCGGCGGTCGTCCTTCTCGAGCGTCTCCGGCCCGAAGGCGCGGAACAGACCGCCGACGCCGTGCGCGAGTCCGGTCCAGGCGCGGACCACCACCGGCGGCTTGTCGGCGTCGTCGATGTACTTCTTCGGGGCGGGAGCGGCCTTCGCTGACGACCGCGATCCCGTCTGCTGCTTCGAGCGCGCTGACGCGCTCTCGGTCGCGCGCGCGGACTTCGTGGTGCTTCTGGCCATGTGGTCTACGGTATTGCGGGCGTCCGACGTTTGCCCGCAGTGACGCGGCTTTCCGCGGGATTCCGCCCGATTCCACTCACCCCAGGCGGTGCACCATCGTCTGCCTGAGCAGCCCGTTCTCGGTCACGACGAAACCCTCGCCGCGGTAAAGGGATGCCGCGAAGTTGTCGCGTTCGACGCTGAGGCTGAGTCGGCGGTGCCCCTGCGCCGCCGCATGCGCGATGAGCGCGCGCAGGAGCGTCCGCCCGACGCCGCGTCCCCGCCAGATCGGCCGGACTCCGATGATGAGCTCGGGAACGCCAGTGCCGACGTAACCGAGTCCCGGATCGCTGCGCGGGAGCATCCGATACCACGCGGCACCGATCGGAGAACCGGAGTCCTCGAGCGCGACGAATCCGGCATCCGCAGGACGCATCCAGCCCGCGATGTACCTGCGGTGCTCGGCGGATGCGACCACCTCGTGCCGCGGCCGCGCACCGCCTGATCGCCAGTTCGCCGCCTCGACGACCATGTCGGCGAGGAAGGCGGCATCCGCTTGAACAGCGGGGCGGAGCTGATGCGGGTCCGACATGACAGGAGCGTACTGAGCTCCTGTTACACCGTGATGACGCTCAGCAGTGAATGCGGATCCCGAGAGCCGGTCAGGCCTCGATGACGAGCGGGACGATCATGGGGCGACGGCGCAGCTTCTGGTTGACCCAGCGGCCGATCGTGCGACGCACGACCTGCGACAGCGCGTGCGTGTCGCGGACCCCGTTGCCGGATGCCTCCTTCAGCGCGGCGACGATCTTGGGGACCACGTCGTCGAACACAGCGTCGTCCTCGGCGATGCCGCGCGCGTGGATCTCGGGTCCGGTGATGATGCGGCCGGTCGCGGCATCCACCACGACGATGACCGAGACGAAGCCCTCCTCGCCGAGAATCCGGCGATCCTTCAGGTCGGCATCCGTGATCTCGCCGACCGTCGAGCCGTCCACGTAGACGAAGCCGAGGTCGAGCTGGCCGGCGACGCGCGCGTGCCCGTCTTTGAGGTCGATGACCGTGCCGTTCGACGCGATGATCGTGTTGTCCTCGGGGATGCCGGTGTCCTGGGCGAGCTTGGCGTTCGCGATCAGGTGCCGGTATTCGCCGTGCACGGGCAGCACGTTCTTGGGCTTGAGGATGTTGTAGCAGTAGATGAGCTCACCCGCTGCGGCGTGGCCGGACACGTGCACCTTGGCGTTCGCCTTGTGCACGACGTTCGCACCCAGGCGGGTGAGCCCGTCGATCACGCGGTAGACGGCGTTCTCGTTGCCGGGGATGAGGCTGGAGGCGAGGATCACGGTGTCGCCTTCGCCCACCTCGATGGCGTGGTCCAGGTTGGCCATGCGGCTGAGCACGGCCATCGGCTCGCCCTGCGAACCGGTCGACATGAACACGATCTGGTCATCGGGCAGATCGCGCGCCTTCTTGTAGTCGATCAGAACGCCATCCGGCACGCTCAAGTAGCCGAGCTGCTCGGCGATGGTCATGTTGCGCACCATGCTGCGTCCGAGGAAGGCGACACGGCGTCCGTTGGCGTGAGCCGCGTCGATGACCTGCTGCACGCGGTGCACGTGACTCGAGAAGCTCGCGACGATCACGCGCCGCGGCGCCTTGGCGATGACCTGATCGAGCACCGGGCCGATCGAGCGCTCCGTCGGGGTGAAGCCGGGGACGTCGGCGTTCGTGGAGTCCACCAGGAAGAGGTCGACGCCCTCTTCACCCAGGCGCGCGAAGGCGCGCAGGTCCGTGATACGGCCGTCCAGCGGCAGCTGGTCCATCTTGAAGTCACCGGTCGCGAGCACGAGGCCTGCCGTGGTGCGGATCGCGACGGCCAAGGCGTCGGGGATGGAGTGATTGACCGCGACGAACTCGAGGTCGAACGGACCGACTTGCTCCTGCTGGCCCTCCTTCACCGTGAGGGTGAAAGCCTTGATCCTGTGTTCCTTGAGCTTCGCCTCGACGAGCGCGAGGGTCAGGCCGGAACCGATCAGCGGGATGTCGTTCTTGAGGCGCAGCAGGTAGGGCACCGCGCCGATGTGATCCTCGTGGCCGTGCGTCAGGACCACGCCGACGATATCGTCGAGTCGGTCGCGGATCGGCTCGAAGTCCGGCAGGATCAGGTCGACGCCTGGCTGATGCTCCTCGGGGAAGAGCACGCCGCAGTCGACGATGAGGATCTTGCCGTCGATCTCGAACATGGTCATGTTGCGACCGATCTCGCCGAGACCGCCGAGCGGTGTGACGCGCAGGGTCCCTTCCTCGAGAGGTGCTGCGTCGGCGATCGGGATGGACATGCTGTCTCCTCTGTCGGGCGCGTCGCGCGCCCGGTCGTGCGTCAGGCGCACTCCGCGCCCGTGATGTCTCAGCGCGTCGTGCCGTGCACCTTCGGCAGCGCACCGCCGGCGGCCGCGTTGCGGTCGGGGCGGAAGTTGGAGAAGTCGGCGCCGGGCACGCCGGCGACGAGGGCGAGCTCGTCCTCGATGAGCGCGGCCTCCCACTCCTCCGGACCCACCAGGGGCAGTCGCACGCGCGGGCTGGAGATGCGTCCCAGACCGTGCAGGATGTACTTCGCAGACACCGTGCCTGGCACGTGGGTCATGACGGCGCGCACGAGCGGCTCGAGGCGCTTGTGCTCGGCGGTAGCCGCCGCCAGGTCGCCGCGGTTCACCGCGTCGACGATCGTGCGGTAGGGCGTCGCCGTGATGTTGGCGGTCACGCCGATGAGCCCGGTCGCGCCGATCGCGAGATGCGGCAGCGCGTTGGCGTCATCGCCGGAGAAGTACATCAGGTCGGTCTGGTTGAGCACGCGGCTCACTTCGCTGAAGTCGCCCTTGGCGTCCTTCACCGCGAGGATGTTCGGGTGCTTCGCCAGACGCAGGATCGTCTCGTATTTGATCGGCACGCCGGTGCGTCCAGGGATGTCGTACAGGATGACCGGGAGATCGGTGGCGTCGGCGACGAGGCGGAAGTGCGTCAGGATGCCGGCCTGGGTCGGCTTGTTGTAGTACGGCGTGACGATCATGATGCCGTCGGCGCCGGCCTTCTCGCTCGCCTTGTACAGCTCGATCGCGTGCGCGGTCTCGTTCGAACCGCCCCCGGTGATGATGCTGGCGCGACCGGAGGACACCGACTTGCCCACCTCGACGAGCTTGAGCTTCTCGGCATCCGTCAGGGTCGAGGTCTCGCCGGTCGTGCCCGTCACGACGACGCCGTCAGCACCAGCGGTGATGACGTCATCGATGTGCTTCTCGACGGCGGGCCAGTCGACTTCACCGTCGGCCGTCATCGGAGTGACGAGCGCGACGAGAACCTGTCCGAAAGGATTGCCCGAGTGCGTCATGCTCCCAGCGTATCGGTTCGGCACCGGCTCCTGTGCGGGGATACACTCGCCCGCATGACCTGGCAGACCGAGGATTCCCGCGTCGTGTACGAGAACCCGTGGATCTCGGTCCGAGAGGATGCGGTGGTCGGCCCAGGCGGCCGCGGGATCTACGGCGTCGTGACCATGCGCCACCCCGCCGTCTTCATCGTCGCGGTCGACGACGAGGAGCGCATCTGTCTCGTCGGCCTCGACCGGTACACAGTCGGTCGATCCCTCGAGATCCCGGCTGGCGGCACCGACGGCGAGGATCCGCTGGTCGCCGCGCAGCGGGAGCTCCGCGAGGAGACCGGGATGCAGGCCGCGCAGTGGGTGCCGCTGGGCACCGTGAACGCGCTCAACGGCGTCACGGTCGCACCGGAGCACGTCTTCCTCGCGCGCGGACTCACGCCAGCGGATGGCGGCGATGCCCGCTCCGAAGAGGGCATCGACGAGGTGTCCTGGGTGCCGTTCGACGAGGTGCTGCGGATGATCGCCGACGGCAGGATCACCGACGGCGAGACGGTCGCAGCGATCGCGTACGCGGGGATCCGACTGGGCCGATTCCGCTGAGTGCCGCGTGCAGCGCTGCCCCGTCTCCTCAGACGCGACCGCGTCGAGCGACGCGCGAGGTCAGCGACGCGGGGAGCACCTTCGTCAGCGCCACGATGGCCTTGTAACGCAGCGACGGGACGGACACGGCGCGTCCTCGTGCGGCATCCCTCAGACCCTCGCGCACCACGTCGGCGGCGTCCAGCCACATCGCGCGCGGGACGCCCTCCTCCCCCGGTGCGAGCCCCATGCGCTCGTGGAACGTCGTGTGCGTGAACCCCGGGCACAGAGCGGTGACGGTGACGCCGTCTCGCGCGTACTCCGCGTTCGCCCATCGGCTGAAGCCGATCAGCCAGGACTTGCAGGCCGAGTACGTCGACCGCGAGACGAAACCGGCGACCGAGGCGACATTGATGATGCGCCCGCCGCGACCCCGCATCACGCCGAGAGCGGCGTGCATGAGGCGCATCGCGACCTCGACGTGCAGGCGCAGGTGCCGCACCTCGTCGTCGATGTCGTTGTCCGCGAAGTGCAGCGGCAAGCCGAAGCCGGCGTTGTTGACGAGCAGGTCGACCGGGTGCGCGCGGTCGCCGAGTCGAGCGACGACACGAGCGAGGTCGACATCGTCGAGCAGGTCGGCCGCGAGCACCTCGACGGCCACCCCATCGCGCGCGCGCAGTTCGTCGGCGAGAGCATCCAGTGCTCCGCCGGAGCGGGCCACGAGAATCAGGTCGGCGCCTCGGTCGGCCAGCTGTCTGGCGAACTCGGCCCCGAGGCCGGCGCTCGCGCCCGTGATGAGTGCGGTGGGCATCAGCGCTCGTAGCGCAGGAAGCGGTAGCGGATGCCCGTGCGCGAGGTCTGCCAATCGCCCTCGGAGACGAGGCGCCAGCCCGTCTTGTCCGGTGCATGCGCATCGCCGTCGACGTCGAGATCGACCTCGGTGACCTCGAGGCGGTCTGCCTCGCCGATGGCCTGGGCGTAGATCTCCCCGCCCCCGATGACCCACACGCTGTCATGGCCGCGGACGGCATCCGCGAGATTCTTGGCGCGATGCGCGCCGTCGTCCGCCCAGTCCTGCTGGCGGGTGATCACGATGTTCTCCCGCCCCTCGAGCGGCCGGAACCGTTCAGGGAGCGAGTCCCAGGTCTTGCGTCCCATGATCACGGGCGCGCCGACGGTGATGTCCTTGAAGTGCGCCATGTCCTCCGGGATGCGCCACGGCATGCCACCCTCGGCGCCGATCACTCCCCCGCGCGCTTCGGCCCAGATCAGGCCGACCCAGGTCATACCGCGACCGCCGCACGGATCGGCGGGTGGTGCTGGTAGTCCTCGATCACGAAGTCCTCGTACGCATACTCGAAGACCGACTCCGGCTTCCGTGTGAAGCGCAGCTTCGGGTACGGGAACGCCTCGCGGGTGAGCTGCTCGCGGACCTGCTCGACGTGATTGTCGTAGATGTGGCAGTCGCCACCTGTCCACACGAAGTCGCCCGGCACCAGCCCGACCTGATGCGCGATCATCTGGGTCAGCAGCGCGTAGGACGCGATGTTGAACGGGACGCCGAGGAACAGGTCCGCACTGCGCTGATAGAGCTGGCACGACAGTCGGCCGTCGGCCACGTAGAACTGGAACAGCGCGTGGCACGGCGCGAGCGCCATGTCGGGGATGTCCGCCGGGTTCCACGCAGAGACGATCAGCCGGCGCGAATCCGGCGACTGCCTGATCTGCTCGATCACGTCGGCGAGCTGATCGATGTGACCGCCGTCCGGTGTCGGCCACGAACGCCACTGCACGCCGTAGACCGGGCCGAGATCGCCCGAGGCATCCGCCCACTCGTCCCAGATGGTGACGCCGTTGTCCTGCAGCCAGCGCACGTTGGAGTCGCCACGGAGGAACCAGAGCAGCTCGTAGGCGATCGACTTGAAGTGCACGCGCTTGGTCGTGATCAGCGGGAAGCCCTCCGACAGGTCGAAGCGCAGCTGCCTGCCGAACACGCTGACCGTACCCGTGCCGGTGCGGTCATCCTTGTGCGTGCCGGTCTCCAGCACCTCACGGAGCAGATCTTCATACGGCGTCGGGACGGCTTCGCTCATGCTCCACACGATACCGCCACACCACCGACACCGGCTCGTCCGTCACGCTTCGCAACAACGGCCCCTGGCCCGGCCGTCCGGCCGTACTCTCGATCCATGTCGCCTGCACTCGCCCTCGTGATCGCGGGAGCGCTGGTCGTGCTCACCGTCGTGACCGGCGTCGCGCTGCGGCTGCTCGACGGCCGACGCCGCGGCGGCGGAGATCGGCGATTCGATCCGGCGGACACGGACGGCGGATGGGGCTCCCGCGCGACGCTCGTCCAGTTCACCACCGAGATGTGCGCGCGCTGCCCGCAGGTGCGGCGGATGCTGGGCGGTCTCGCCTCCCGCGATGACGGGATCGTGCATGTCGAGGTCGACCTGACGCATCGTCCCGACCTGTCCAGCCGCTATCGGGTCCTCCAGACACCGACGACCTTCGTCGTCGACCGTTCGGGTGCCGTCCGCGCCCGATTCAACGGCGTGCCCCACCCGCATGCCCTCGCCGAAGCCCTCGCCGCCGTCTGAGACGCGCAGATCGGAGCAGCCATGTCGCCCACTTCTCCGCCCGCCGGCATCGACCAGCGCGGACCCCGATTCGCCGCGGGCATCACCGCCGTATTGCTGCTCATCGCCGTGGTCCTCAGCCTCGTCGACACATCGCTGCTGAGTTCCGGGCTCGTCCTCGTCGTCGTGATCGCGCTGCTGTTCCTCTGGGGCGTCGCGTGGCCGCGCACCGCGCCGTGGGGAATCGTCTTCCGTCGCTTCGTCCGATCACGGCTCGCCGCGCCCGCCGAACTCGAGGATCCGCGTCCGCCGCGATTCGCACAGGGCGTCGGCCTGTTCGTGACCGGGGTCGGGATCGTGCTGCACCTGCTCGGAGTTCCGCTCGCACTGCCGATCGCGGCGGCGGCGGCGTTCATGGCCGCGTTCCTGAACGCCGCGTTCGGCTTCTGCCTCGGCTGCCAGCTCTATCTTCTGCTGCAGCGTGCGGGAATCGTCGGACGCGAGGCGCCTGCGGCCTGATCGACCGGTTCCGCGTGCACGGCAGGGTCGATAGGCTGACGACACAGCCCGTCTGACCCTTCGGAGGAACATCATGCCCGTCACCAGTGAAGCCGCAACCACCTGGACCGGTTCCCTCGCGGAGGGATCGGGCACCGTGTCGTTCTCCTCGTCGCACCTCGGGACGTTCCCGATCGACTGGAAGGCGCGCAGCGAGGGCTCGGAGACGACCACGACTCCGGAAGAGCTCATCGCCGCCGCTCACGCGTCGTGCTTCAGCATGGCGCTCTCGCACGCACTGTCCGAGAACGGCACCCCGCCGGAGCGCGTCAACACCACGGCATCGGTCACCTTCAAGCCGGGCACCGGCATCACCGGCAGCCACCTGAACGTCAACGCGTCCGTCCCTGGACTATCGGCCGAGGCGTTCCAGGAGATCGCTCAGGGCGCGAAGACCGGATGCCCGGTGTCGCAGGCGCTCGCCGGTATCGACATCACGCTCGAGGCCACACTCGCCTGAGCATCCCGAGGGAGCGGCAGGGCCTACCTGCTCTGCTTCTCCACCCGGATCGCCTCCCGGATGCCGGCGCGGGCGTCCTTGCGGCGCCCCGCCGCATCCAGCACGACACCGAGACGGTACTGCGCGCGCCAGTCGTCCGGCGCGTCATCGGCGGCCGTGCGATAGCGCGCGACGATGCCGTCGGCATCCTCCTTGGCGAGCTTCCCGCTGGGAGTGAGTTCGGTCTCCGCCGCAGGCATGCCGCCCTCGGCGTCGAGCCGGCGTCCCAGCCGATCGGCCGAGATTCCGAACTGGATCTCGCGCACCAGCGCCCAGACGCCGATGAGCGGGAGGACGATCAGCGCGAGGCCCATCGCGATCGCGATCGGCTCGCCCGTGCTGATGTAGAGGTACGCCTGCTGGCCGGCGACGATGAAGTACAGGATCAGGCAGACGCCCATCAGGGCGACGCCGATGCGAGCGGTCACGACCGGGCTCGGATGCCGATGTCGACGATGTTCTCCAGCCCGACGACCACTCCCCGCGCACTCAGCGCAAACGGCACGGCGAGACGGATGCCGGGGGCGTACGCGAGCGCCGGTTCGACCGTGTCGTGGGTGAAGGTCAGGGACTCGCCGGGGCCGGAGAGCACGACGTCCTGACGGGCGATGATGCCCGGACGCCGCAGCGAATGGATCGGGACGCCGGCGACCTGCTGGCCGCGCGCGCGCTGGTCGACGTGCGGGGCGCTCACGGGCCCCTGCTCGACGCGCGCGGCGGCGATCAGCTCTGCCGTGCGCACCGCGGTTCCGCTGGGCGAGTCGATCTTCGTGTCGCGGTGCGCCTCGACGATCTCCGCCGAGTCGAAGAACGGCGCGGCCGCCGCGGCCAGTGCTGAACCGAGCACCGAGCCGAGCGAGAAGTTCGGGATGAACACCGCACCGGTCTCGGCGGCGTCCACCAGAGGGCGCACCAGGGCGATGCGCTCGTTCGACCATCCGGACGTGCCCACGAGCACGTTCAGACCGCGATCGACCGCCGCACGCACGACGTCGACGCTCACCTGCGGAGTCGAGGCGTCGACGACGAGGTCGGCGCCGTCGAGTTCGGCCCAATCGCTCGTCGAGGTGAGAACGCGGGTGACCTGGAAGCCGTCCAGCTCATCGATCACGGTGCGGATGATCGAACCGAGCTTTCCGGTTCCGCCGACGAGTGCTACCTGCTTGGTCATGCTCCCAGTCTATTTCGCGGGGCGGGCAGCCGATCACGCGGCGCGACAGCATCCGATCGTCGCGTGCCGATTTCCAGATGGTGGACGGTGGATGCGGCGTGTCGCGCCGTCGCCATGCCGGCGGATGCCGAGTGCATCCGGAAGTCGGCACTTCGCGACGCCGGTAGCGTTGATCCATGCTCGAATTCCGTGCCGCATCCCCCGCTGATCCCGAATCGCACGCGATCCTCGTGGAGTACTTCGCGCTGCGCGCAGCGGAGTTCCCCGGCGGCGCGTACACGCCGACGTTCCCGACGCCCAGCGCCTTCGAGCCGCCCGCCGGTGTCTTCCTGCTCGCGGGTCCAGAGGGCGCGGCCGTCGGGTGCGGCGGCATCCGACGACTGGGCGATGCGGATGCCGGCATCCGCTACGAGGTCAAGCACCTGTTCCTGCGGCCGGAGACCCGCGGCAAGGGCTGGGGCCGCGTGATCCTCGAGGAGCTCGAGCGCCGGGCCAGGCAGTGGGGCGCCGGTGACCTCGTGCTCGACACGCACCACACCCTCGAGGCCGCCGGCGCGCTCTACACGCGCAGCGGGTTCGAGGAGATCGAGCCGTACAACGACAACCCGAACGCGACGCGCTGGTACCGCAAGCGGCTCGGCTGAATCCGGGTCAGACCGGAACGGCGTCCGGGAGGCCGGTGCGCAGTTCGACCGGAAGATGACCCAGGTCGTTGTGGGTCAGCAACGTCCACGGCCTCCCCTGCTTCTGCGCGATGACCGTCAGACCGCAATGCGCCTGATTCAGCGTCATCCATCGCCACTCGGGCGCGCCGAGGACTTCGCGTACGAACCACGAGATCACGAAATTGTGGGTGATGAGCACCTCGTGCACGTCGCCCTGCTTGCGCACCAGGAACTCGTTGACCGCGTCGGCCATCTGAGCCCCGCCGGCCTCGATCTCCGCATCCGTGACCGCGCCGAAGAACGGCTCGAACGCGGCAGGAGTGTCCTCCGTGAGCCCGGTGGGCACGCAGTCGAACAGCAGAGCGGACGGCTCAGGGTCGACGGCGGGCAGTCGCGCCGCGATCGCGCGCGCCGTCTCGGTCGCCCGCACCAGCGGCGAATGCCACACCGCGTCGAGCGGGAGTCCGGACAGTCGGTCGGCGATCAACTCCGCCTGCCGCTGCCCCCGAGGAGAGAGGGGTCCGTCATCGACACCGTGCTCGGCATCCTGATGTTCGCCATGTCTGACCAGATAGATGTAGTGCGTCACAACCCGCTCGCTTCTTCGCCCGCCACCTTCGGCCGGCCTGTTCAGCCTAGCCGAGCGGGCAGGATGATCAGTCGCCCGCGCGGGTGAGGTCGGAGATCTGCTGACGCGTCAGCGCGACACCGGCGCCCTGCATCAGTTCGTCGACGTGCTGCACGGCGAACGTGTTCACGATGGGTGCGATCACGGTGCGCTGCGCGAGCAGCCACGCGATCGAGACCGCCGCGACGGGAACCTGCACGTCGCTCGCCACCTGGTCGAGCGCCTTCAGGATGCGGTTGCCCCGACGGTTCAGATGCTCGCGCAGCTGCAGTCCGCGCACGCCCTGCGAGGCGAGTGCCTTGCTGCGGTGGCGGCCGGAGAGGAAGCCGTGCTCGAGGGCGTGGGACGGCGTCACCGCCAGCGTCTGCGCGCCGGCGACCAGCCGCATGTCGCCCTCGAATGGCTGGCGGCGCACGAGGTTGTACGGCGCATCCAATGCCTCGATCCGCGGGTACCCGGCGGATGCGAGGATGCGCGCTTCGACGAGGCGCTCCGGGCTGAATCCGAATGCCCCGACCGAGCCGATCTTGCCCGCCTCGCGCAGCCACTCCACGGTCGCCAGCGTGTCCTCAATGTTCGTCGTCGCGTCGAACGTGGCATCCAGGTAGAGCACGTCGATGCGATCCACGCCGAGCCGGGTGAGCGATCCCTCGACCGCGCGCACCAGGTTGACGGAACCGAGACCTGGGTTGTCGGCGTGCGATCCGATCCGCGCGCTGAGCACGATGCCGTCACGGCGCCCGCGTGAGCGCAGCCACTGACCGATGATGTGCTCGCTGCGGCCACCGGAGAATCCGTCGGCCGTGTGCACAGCGTTGCCGCCGAACTCGACGTAGCGATCGAGGATGTCGTGACTGGTCTCGAGGTCGACGTTCCAGCCGAACTCGGCAGCGCCCAGCATGAGGGGGAACGTCTCGAATCCGGTCTCTCCCAGCGGGACCCGCATCGTCTCGCCGACGCCGGGTCCGACCACGGGGATCGGCGCGGACGGGTGCTGCGCATGCGCGCTCTCGGCCACCTCGGGTGTCCCGACGGTACCGACGCCGAATATCCGCATGCTCTCACCCCCGCGAGTCGACCTGCATTGTCATGCGCTGTAGCACCCCCCGGTGCTTTCCTTACGAGAGTAAAGGACGATCCCGCCACGGCCCGCCGATCCGGCGAACGCCAGGCGAATTCGACATAACGTTTTCATCACGTCGGATACGACGAAGACCCGGATCCTCTCCTCGGCGGAGCGGATCCGGGTCTTCGATCGATCAGAGGATCAGGCCTCGGCGGCCTCCGCCTCCGGTGCTGCATCGGCAGCGGGAGCGTCGTCCAGAACGGGCTCCAGCGACAGCTTGCCGCGGTCGTCGATCTTCGTGATCTTCACGAGGATCTTCTGTCCGACCGAGAGCACGTCGTCGACGTTCTCGACGCGCTTGCCACCGGCGAGCTTGCGCACCTCGGTGACGTGCAGCAGGCCGTCCTTGCCCGGAAGCAGCGAGATGAAGGCGCCGAAGGTGGCGATCTTCACGACGGTGCCGAGGAACTGCTCACCGACCTCGGGGTTGGTCGGGTTCGCGATCGCGTTGACCTGGGCACGGGCGGCCTCGGCCGACGGACCATCGGTCGCGCCGATGTAGACGGTGCCGTCCTCCTCGATGGAGATCTGCGCGCCGGTCTCGTCCTGGATCGCGTTGATCGTCTTGCCCTTCGGGCCGATCAGCTCGCCGATCTTGTCGACCGGGATCTGCACGCTGATCACGCGCGGAGCGGTCGGCGCCATCTCGTCCGGGGTGTCGATCGCCGCGTTGAGCACGTTCAGGATCGTCAGACGTGCATCCTTCGCCTGCGTCAGAGCGCCCGCGAGGACCTCGGACGGGATGCCGTCGAGCTTCGTGTCCAGCTGGATGGCCGTGACGAACTCGCTCGTGCCCGCGACCTTGAAGTCCATGTCGCCGAGGGCGTCCTCGGCGCCGAGGATGTCGGTCAGCGCCGCGTAGCGCGTCTGGCCGTCGACCTCATCGGACACGAGGCCCATGGCGATGCCGGCGACGGGCGCGCGCAGCGGCACACCCGCGTTCAGCAGCGACAGGGTCGACGCGCAGACGGAGCCCATCGACGTCGAACCGTTGGAGCTGAGAGCCTCGGACACCTGACGGATCGCGTAGGGGAATTCCTCGCGGCTGGGCAGCACCGGTGCGAGTGCGCGCTCGGCCAGGAAGCCGTGCCCGATCTCGCGACGCTTCGGCGACCCGACGCGGCCGGTCTCACCGGTCGAGTAGGGCGGGAAGTTGTAGTGGTGCATGTAGCGCTTGCTCGTCGTCGGGGACAGCGAGTCGATCTGCTGCTCCATCTTGAGCATGTTCAGCGTGGTGACACCCATGATCTGGGTCTCGCCGCGCTGGAAGATGGCCGAGCCGTGCACGCGGGGAATGACCTGCACCTCGGCATCCAGCGGACGGATGTCGGCCAGACCGCGACCGTCGATGCGGATGCTGTCGGTGAGGATGCGTCCGCGGACGATCTTCTTCGTGACCGACTTGTACGCGGCCGAGAACTCGAGCGTCGCGACGGCCTGCAGTTCGCTCGCCTCGACGGCGGCGATCAGCTCGGCGTGGACGCGCTCCTTGATGGCGTCGTCAGCGCTCTGACGCTCCTTCTTGTCAGCGATCTGGTAGACGCCGACGAGGTCGTCGTATGCGCGCTGCGCGACGAAGTCGTAGGTCTCCTGGCTGTACGGCAGGAAGACCGGGTAGACACCCGGCTCCTTGGATGCCGTTGCTGCCAGCTCGGCCTGAGCCTTGACCAGCTGCGCGATGAAGGGCTTCGAGGCTTCGAGACCCTGCGCGACGACCTCTTCGTTGGGCTTGGTGGCGCCGCCCTTGATCAGGTTCCAGCTGTTCTCGGTGGCCTCGGCCTCGACCATCATGATCGCGACGTCTTCGGAGCCATCGGCCTTGGTGACCACGCGACCGGCGACGATCAGGTCGAACACTGCCTCCGAGACCTGCTCGGCGGTCGGGAAGGCGACCCACTGGTCGGCGTGCTGGCCGCCACCGGGGATGAACGCCAGGCGGACGCCGGCGATCGGTCCAGAGAACGGCAGACCCGAGATCTGGGTCGAAGCGGATGCCGCGTTGATCGCGAGCGCGTCGTAGAACTCGCCGGGTGCGATCGACAGGACGGTGATGACGATCTGGACCTCGTTGCGCAGGCCGTCGACGAACGACGGGCGCAGCGGACGGTCGATCAGACGGCAGACGAGGATCGCCTCGGTGGAGGGACGGCCCTCACGGCGGAAGAACGAGCCGGGGATCTTTCCTGCGGCGTACGAGCGCTCTTCGACGTCGACCGTCAGCGGGAAGAAGTCGAAGCCCTCGCGCGGGTGCTTGCCCGCCGAGGTCGCCGACAGCAGCATGGTCTCGCCGTCGAGGTAGGCCGCAACCGAGCCCTGAGCCTGCTGAGCAAGGCGTCCGGTCTCGAAGCGGACGGTGCGGGTGCCGAAGCGGCCGTTGTCGAGAACGGCCTCGGTGGCGGTGATTTCAGGACCTTCCAAGAGGTCTCTCCTTCTTTGTTTCCTCTCGCGGGTCCGTGTGATCCGCGAGCGTGCATCGGAGTGAAGACGGAGAGTCCGGGCGCGCGGGCATTCCCGCGAATCTCACCTGCGCTGGCCACCAGTAGAAGACCACCCGACGCGTCTCGCCGAGGAACCCACCACAGGGGACCAGCTTCTCACCGGTTCCACTCCCTGCCAGCCTACCAGCGAGGGCGGCGAATCCCGCGATCACAGCGGGATTCCGCGCCCGGCGTTCACCGCACACGCGCTTCGCGCAGGCTCGTCGAGCGACCGATGTACACGTAGTCGTCGTGCTTGGCGACTCGGCCGTCTCCGGCCACGCGACCGCGCATCCGGCGCCACGCCCAGGGCAGCGCGTGCTCGCGCCACCATGCCGCCCTCGTCGTCGGCTCGGCGTCGTGCAGCACGGCATCCAGAGCCCCCAGCGTCTCCGCGTGCGGAACGTCGAGGATCTCACCGGCCCGATACGCGAGGAACCGATGCCCTCTGCTGCCGAGGTGGACGAGATCCTCGCCCCAGTTCGACCGGTCAGCGAGCGAGCCGTGCAGATCGGTGTCCAGCAGCATCGCACCGGTGCGATCCGCGACGGCGGCGAGCGCGCTCGCGAAGGCGGCGAACCGCCGGGCGAACATTCCGGCAGCACGTCGGTCGGGGAGGAAGGGCGTCAGCAGCAGCACTTCGGCGCCATCGGACCGCAGGGTCCGCACGGCCTCCTCGACCCGGGCGGCGAGCGCCGCGATGTCGGCGCGCGAGCGGACGAGGTCGTTCGCGCCGACGAGGATCGAGACGAGATCCGGCCGCAGCTCCCGCGCCCGCTGCAGTTGCTCGCCGCAGACGTCGTCGACGCGTCGTGAGCGCACCGCGAGGTTCGCGTAGTGCAGCCCTCCGCGTGCGGCCAGCAGCAGGGCGAGACGGTCGGCCCATCCGCGCAGCGCGCCATCGGGTGCCGGATCGCACAGCCCCTCAGTGAGCGAGTCCCCCAGCGCCACGTAGCGCGTCCACCGCCGGGCAGGATAGGTCGTGACGGGTTCCGGCCGACGCGCCCGCGGCGAGCGCAGCGAATCGTCCACCCGATGCAGCGCTGCCGCGTCGTCGAAGTGCCCCAGCAGCTGCGCGCACACCGCAGCCCAGGTGCGCCCGGTCACCGCCTGCCGTCCGGCTTCGCCGAAAGCGCGTCGCTTGCGCGCATCGCCGGCGAGGTCGGCCACGCGCATGCGCAGGTCGTCCAGGTCGCCCGGCCGGTACAGCCAGCCGTCGATCCCCATGCGGACCAGATCCCGCGGTCCTCCGCGCCCTGTGGCCACGATCGGCACTCCGCTCGCGTGCGCCTCCTGCAGCGTCTGCCCGAACGTCTCGCTCTCCCCCGGGTGCACGAACACGTCGAACGACGCCATCGCGACCGCGAGTTCGTCGCCGTCCAACTGCCCGAGGAACAGCGCCCGCGGCAGGGCGGCCTCCAGGCGCACCCGCGCCGGCCCGTCGCCGACGATCACCAGACGCACGCCGGGGATGTCCTGCAGCACCTTGAGGTCCTCGACCTGCTTCTCCGCCGCCAGCCGCCCGACGTACCCGACCAGGACATCGTCGGCCGCGGCGCGCTGCCACCCTGCATCCCTGCGCTCTGGGTGGAACCGCTCGGCATCGACGCCCCTGCCCCACCGACGGATCCGGTCGACGCCGAGCGTGTGGAGCTGCTGCTCGGATTCCGTCGATGGCGCCAGCGTGAGCGTCGCGCGCCGGTGCAGCCGCACGATGTGATTCTGCGCGAAGGCGGTGGTGGCTGCCAGCCGGTAGCGCTCGGTGTAGGCCGCGACATCGGTCTGATAGGCGGCGACGGCCGGGACACCCAGTCGCCCTGCCGCGAGCACTCCGCGCCAGCCGAGCGCGAACGGCGACGCGAGGTGGACGACATCGGGACGGAAGCGCTCCAGCGACGCCGCGACACGATGCGCGGTGACGGCGCCGACGCGGACGTTGCGATAGCCGGGGAGTGCGAGGCTCGGGACCGGCTCGACACGCGCGCCGAAGAGGGACTCGGGGATGCCGACGGCATCAGGGGCGAGCACGTGGGCGGTGTGCCCCTCGCGCTCGAGGTGACGCAGGATCTGCATGACAGATCCCGTCACACCGTTCATGTGCGGCAGGAAGGATTCGGTCACGATCGCGACTCTCACGGTGCCAGGATGCCGCGCCGCAGCGCCTCGAACCGCCGACCGCACCCTTGGTCGCGGAGAGTTCACCCGTTGCACGGCTGCCCGTCACCCGCTATCCCCGATTCGGTTGCCGTTCACCTCGGACCGTCACAGTGTCATCGTGATCACGGATGGCGTCGCCGAACTCGTCACTGGCCCCTGGGCCCTCGCTGTGATGTCCTTGCTCGTGCTCGGCGATGCCTTCTTCGTCGTGGTGCCCGGCGAGATCGCCGTCACCGCCCTCGGGGCGCTCGCGATCTCCACCGGCGCGCCACCGCTGTGGGCTGTGATCGTGTGCGCCGCCGTCGCCGCGACGGCCGGTGATCTGATCTGCTATTCGATCGGTCGCTGGGCGGGCATCGACCGGTGGCGCTGGATGCGGGCCGAACGCGTGCAGCGTGCGCAGCGATGGGCACGGGGGCGGCTGGAATCCGGCACCGCCGTCGTGCTGTTCACCGCGCGGTTCATCCCTTTCGCGCGTCTGGCGATCAACCTGGTCGCTGGCGCGACGCGCATCCCGCTGCCGCGCTACGGCGCACTCGTGGCGCTGGCCGCGACCGGCTGGGCCGCGTACCAGGCGGCCATCGGCGCGCTCATCGCCGCGGTGCTGCCCGGTGGCCCGATCGTGGCGATCGTGGTGTCCGTGATCTGCGCCGTCGCGATCGGCGCGCTGATCGATCTCGTGCTCCGGCGTCGGGCGCGCCGCAGAATCTCCTCCCCTTCCGGGTCGGCGTCCGACTAGGCTGACGGCATGAGCACGCCAGACGACGCCGTCTCCTCCTCGGACGAGATGAAGCGCAAGTTCAAGGAAGCGCTCGCGAAGAAGAACGCGCAGAGCCGTCAGGGAGAGGCGCACCTGGATGGCGATTCCGCCATCCAGGGGACGCACTCCGCCCAGACGCACCGCGAGTTCCGACGCAAGAGCGGTTGACCGCACAGCGAAGGCCGCCCCTGAAGGGGCGGCCTTCGCGCTGTTCGCGGCGCGCGGTTCACTCCCCCGCGAGACCGCCGAGCAGGTGGCCGAACGAACGCCCTTCGCCCAGGTAGGTCGCCGGGTCGAACGGGTCGCCTGATGCGACGGCATCCTTGCGGGCGATCGCCTCGGCGAGTTCCCTCGCTCCCTTCTCCACGCGCTTGGCCAGCGGGGCGACGTCGTCGGCCGAGCTGCCCCAGTCGCTGGATGCCGCGAACACGCCGCTGGAGACCGGCTCGGCGTGCAGATAGGCGAACAGCGGACGGATCGCGTAGTCGATCGCGAGCGAGTGACGTGCCGTGCCGGCGTTCGCGCCGATCAGCACCGGCTTGCCGGTGAGGGAGTCCGGATCGAGCACGTCGATGAAGGACTTGAAGAGTCCCGAGTAGCTCGTCGAGAAGATCGGCGTGACGGCGATCAGGGCGTCCGAGGAGACCACGGTGTTGATCGCGGTCTCGAGGGCAGGCGGCGCGAACCCGGTGAGCAGATTGTTCGTGATGTCGTGCGCGAGATCACGCAGCTCGATCACGTCGATGCTGACCTCGACATCCCGCTCGGCGAGGTGCTTCGCGGTCTCCGCCGCCAGCCGATCGGCGAGCATGCGGGTCGACGACGGGTTCGAGAGTCCTGCCGAGATGACGGCGATACGGCGCGTGGTCATGTCAGGCCTCCGTCCGGCCGAGTCCGAACGCGGCACCCGCGGGCTGCGGAGAGTCCTGGTACGGGGAGCCGGCGGTGAGGTTGTCACCGCGGTTGGCACCGGGGCGCGCCTCCCTGACGGGCCCGTCGCCGTACGCCGCCGCCACGAGCGAGGCGTGAGTCGGGGCATCCGGGGTCTGCGCAGGACGGTTGGTCGCCAGTTCCCGACGCAGCGCGGGAACGACCTCGCCGCCCAGGATGTCGAGCTGCTCGAGCACCGTCTTCAGCGGAAGTCCTGCGTGGTCGATGAGGAACAGCTGACGCTGGTAGTCCCCGAACGTGTCGCGCATGGCGGCGTACCGGTCGATCACCTGCTGCGGGGAGCCGACCGTCAGCGGCGTCATCTCCGTGAAGTCCTCCATGCTGGGGCCGTGGCCGTACACCGGCGCGTTGTCGAAGTACGGGCGGAACTCATTCACGGCATCCTGCGAGTTCTGGCGCATGAAGACCTGACCGCCGAGTCCGACGATCGCCGTCTCGGGAGCGCCGTGTCCGTAGTGCGCCCAACGCTGACGGTACAGCTCGATCAGACGCTGGTAGTGCTCCTTCGGCCAGAAGATGTTGTTCGCGAAGAAGCCGTCGCCGTAGTACGCGGCTTGCTCGGCGATCTCAGGGGTGCGGATCGATCCGTGCCAGACGAACGGTGCGACGCCGTCGAGCGGACGGGGTGTCGAGGTGAAGCCCTGCAGGGGCGTGCGGAACTTGCCGTCCCAGTCCACGACGTCCTCGCGCCAGAGCCGGTGCAGCAGGTTGTAGCTCTCGATCGCCAGCGGAAGGCCCTGGCGGATGTCCTTGCCGAACCAGGGGTACACCGGCCCCGTGTTGCCGCGACCGAGCATGATGTCGGTGCGCCCATCGGAGACGTGCTGGAGCATCGCGAAGTCCTCGGCGATCTTCACCGGGTCGTTGGTGGTGATGAGCGTCGTCGAGGTCGACAGGATGATCCGCTCGGTCTGGCCGGCGATCGCGGCGAGCGTGGTCGAGGGCGACGACGACCAGAACGGCGGGTTGTGGTGCTCGCCGATCGCGTACACGTCGAGACCCACCTCTTCGACGTGCTTCGCGATCGTGATCGCGTCCTTGATCTTCTGCGCCTCGCTCGGCGTCTCGCCCGTGACCGGGTTCTGTGTGATGTCGCTGACACTGAAGATGCCGAACTGCATCCCCGCGGTGACGTCCTGCTCGCTCATGTGCTGCTCCGTGTCCTTCGGCGCGGATGCCGTGGCATCCGCTTGTATTCATTTGAATGTATATGTGTCAACGCGATGCGCACAACTTTATTCCCGTCCGGAATGTAGCCTCGGAGGATGAGCAGTGCCGCACCGTCCCCGACCGGACCCGCGACCGGAGCGACCCAGCGGCCACGCCGACGCGTCCCGTTCTGGGACAACGCGCGCTACGCCTGCATCGTCCTGGTGGTCCTCGGACACGCGATCCAGCGTCTCACGTACGACTCGGACATCGCCATGGCCCTGTACCTGTCGTTCTACGCGTTCCACATGCCCGCGTTCGCGATCATCGCCGGGTACTTCTCGAAATCGGCACCGCCCACGAAGCGGCAGATGGCCCGCGTCATCACCGACATCCTGGTCCCATACGTCATCTTCGAGATGCTCTGGACGCTGACGAAGTGGATCGTCGAGGGCCAGGCGAGCCCGAACCTCACGGATCCGTCCTGGACGTTGTGGTTCCTGCTCGCACTCGGCATCTTCCGCCTCGTGCTGCCGTACCTCGCGCTGCTGCGCTGGCCATTACTATGGGCTCTGCTGATCTCGATCGGCGCCGGCTATCTGCCCAATGTCGACAGCACGTTCTCGCTCTCGCGGACGCTCGGCTTCCTGCCGTTCTTCGTGCTCGGGTGGTGGCTGCACGAGCACGACATCGTCGACCGCTTCCGCCTGATCGATTTCCGACCGTGGTGGCTGCGCGCCATCGCGGTGGTGATCTTCGCGATCGACGGCTTCGTGGCGTGGAACTGGGTGGATATCTGGTCGAGCCTGGATCTGGACAAGTGGTTCTTCTACGTCGACGCGTACTCGGACCTCGGTCTCGACGCGTGGTGGTCCGGCGGTGTCCGGCTCGCGCTGATCGCACTCGGGCTGCTGCTAAGCGCCGCGTTCTTCGTGCTCATCCCGCGGCGCACGACCTGGTGGACGCAGTTCGGGCAGTACACGATGTACGTCTACCTGCTGCACTCGTTCGTGCTGTATCCGTTCCGCGAATCCGGCATCCTGCGCAACGCGGAACCGACGTGGCTCTGGCTGCCCAGCGTCATCCTGCTCTCCGTCGCGATCGCGGTCGTGCTCGCCACGAAACCGGTGCGCTGGTTGTTCCGGCCGCTGGTCGAGCCGCGGCCGGCGTGGCTGTTCCGCGACCGCTCGCTCGCGCCGAACCCAGCGCGCCGCAACGATCCGACCGGCTCCCGCAGACCCCGGGTCTGAGCGCGCCGCGGCTCGGGCGAACAGCTCGGCGCCGACGCGTGTGACGCGATCGAGTCGTTCGGCCGCACGAGGCGTCAGGTAATGCGCCGCAACACACCTCGCGCTGCTTCCCTGCTCGACCTAGCCTCGGGTCATGGCTGATCTGAACCTTCCGATCCTCGACCTGTCCCGCCTCGACGCAGGGCCTGGTGCCGCGGCGCAGTTCCGCGATGACCTGCGGGCGGCGACGCACGACGTCGGCTTCTTCTACCTCACTGGTACCGGAGTATCGCCGGAGCTGATCGATCGCCTGCACCAGGCGGCTCGGGACTTCTTCGCTCTTCCCGTCGAGGACAAGCTCGCGATCGAGAACATCAACAGCCCGCACTTCCGGGGGTACACCCGCATCGGCGGCGAGCGGACCCAGGGCGAGGTGGACTGGCGCGAGCAGATCGACATCGGTCCCGAACGCGAGACGGTCGCCGGCGGTCCTGCATTCAACCGCCTGATCGGTCCGAACCTGTGGCCGGCAGCACAGCCCGAGCTGCGGGACGTCGTCCTGGAGTGGCACGCGCGGCTCAGCGACGTGGCCCGCAAGCTCCTGCGGGCGTGGGCTCTGGCGCTCGGCGCAGAGGAGGACTACTTCGAGTCGAACTTTGGCGAACCGTCCACGCTGATCAAGATCGTCCGATACCCGGGCACGACCGAGCCGGAACCGCAGCAGGGCGTCGGCGCGCACAAGGACTCCGGCGTGCTGACCCTGCTCTGGGTCGAGCCGGGCAAGGGCGGCCTGCAGGTGGAGCGCGACGGCGAGTGGGTCGCCGCTCCCCCGATCGATGGCGCCTTCGTGGTGAACATCGGCGAACTCCTGGAGTACGCCACGGACGGCTATCTGAAGGCCACGAATCACCGGGTCATCTCGCCGCAGGCACCCGATGAGCGCATCTCGGTGCCGTTCTTCTTCAACCCTGCTCTCGACAGGACCCTGCCGATCATCGAGCTGCCCGCCGAGCTCACGGCGCAGGCACGTGGCGTCACGCAGGACCCCCGCAACCCCATCCACAGTCTGTACGGCGAGAACGCGCTGAAGTCGCGCCTGCGCGCGCACCCGGACGTCGCCGCGATCCATCATGCGGACCTCGTCGGCGCGAACACCAATTAAGTCAACCCTTGTGTTTATTCATCGGGCATGCCAATCTGTCGCATGTCCCGATCGATGGCGCCCCGGCGCCCACACAATTGGATCCCTCGATGAAGAGAAAGATCTCGGCCGTCGTTGCGGCTGCCGCCGTCCTGCTGAGCCTCGCCCCCGCCCCCGCCTTCGCGGCATCCGATGCCGTTCCCACGTCGAAGCCGCATGGCGACACGAGCGAGTTCCGCGGGGTGAACTGGGCCGACCCTCGTGACAACTACGCGGATGACGAGGTCGTCCCCTCGGGGCTGAGCGTTCTCGATGACTATACGACCACCTATGCGAAGTCGCTGTCGATCGTCGGAGAGTTCAAGCGCGAGGTCCGGGCGAACACGGTCCGTCTGCCCATAAATCCGTCCAGCGTCGGCACCGAATGGTGGACCTCCTACCGTGCGGCGATCGATGCCTCGGTGGACAAGGGCTTCAAGGTCATCCTCAGCTACTGGGAGGCCGACGACGCGAAGGATGGCTTCGTCGACGACGACGCCGCGTTCCAGGCGATGTGGGACACCGTGACGTCCGAGTACGGGGCGAATCCTCGGGTGTACTTCGAGATCATGAACGAGCCGTTCGGATACTCGCTCGACGAGTGGGTCTCGCTGACGTCCGGCTGGCTCGACGACCACAGCGATGTGCCGCGCAAGCGCGTGATCGTGTCCGGCACCGGATACAACGATCATGTTGGCGGTGTCGGTGCGGCGCCTGAGCTCACCGGCACTCTGCTGTCGCTGCACTTCTACGGGTTCTGGGCTTCGGACACCACGGAGGAGGCCTGGAAGGCCAACCTGCTCCCCCGGCTCGGCGACTACGCCTGGCGAACGGTGATCACCGAAGCCGGATCGCCCATGACGACCGGGCTGAACTACGGCAACCACGAGAACAACGTGTCGACCGCCTACCTCGGAGCCCTCACCGAGGTCGCCCGCGACAACGGCATGGGCACGGTGTACTGGCCGGGGCTGCGCACCGGCGATTCGTACTCCCTGACCGAACAGGATGCCGACGGCGGGCTGACCGTGACGAACACATCCGGTCTGGCGCAGCTGCAATGGGGCTGGGGGCTGCTCAAGCGCGAGCAGCTGAACGATCTGCCGCCGGCTCCCCCGGGATCTCCCATCCGCAGCGTCGCCCACGACGTCTGCATCGACGTACCCGGTGCGTCCACGACCGCGGGAACCCGGCTCGGACTGTGGAACTGCAACGGTGGCGAGAACCAGTCGTTCGACTGGACGGACACCGGCGCCCTCAGCATCTACGGCTCGAAGTGCGTGGCGGGCGTGTCCGGGATCACCGCAGGCTCAGCCGTGCAGATCCTGGACTGCTCGGGCGCCGAGGACCAGCGCTGGTCGGTGAACGACGACCAGACGATCAGCAGCGTCGCCGCCCCTGGGCTGTGCCTGTCGACACCGGCCGACTCGTGGGGGCTCTGGATCGCCGCGTGCGACCCGGCGAGCCCGACCCAGCGGTGGGTGTACGAGGGGTGAGGGCAGCGCGTCGGGAGTAGCCGATCGGATGACGCGCGCCGGCCGCTCCTCTGAAAGCCTGGTGGTCATCCCACCGACGGAAGGATCCCGATGCCCACCAGACGCACCCGAACAGGCGGCTTCCGCTCACGGGCCGCCGCGTTGACCGCCCTGCTCGCCGCTGCATCCTTGACGGTGGCGGCCTGCAGCGCGGCCGCGCTTCCTCAGGGCGCAGCGAAGTCGCCCGGGACGGCGACGTCCGCCCTGTGGCGGGCGATCGAGGATGACGACGTCCGGGCGGCGGCGGACGCGATTGACGCGGGCGCCGATCTCGAGTGGCGCGGGGAAGGAGATGCCACGGCGCTGATCTCCGCCACCAAGTCCGGTCGCACCGCGATCGCACTTGCTCTGCTGGATGCCGGTGCGGACCCGAATGCGAAGGACGGCATCCAGGATTCCGCGTTCTTGTACGCCGGCGCCGAAGGTCTGGACGAGATCCTCCTGGCCACACTGACGCACGGTGCCGACGTGGCGAGCACGAATCGCTTCGGCGGGACCGCGCTCATCCCCGCCAGCGAACATGCGCACGTATCCACCGTGCGCATCCTCATCGAGGCCGGCGTTCCCCTCGATCACATCAACAACCTGGGGTGGACCGCGATCCACGAGGCGATCGTCCTCGGAGACGGCTCCGCAGAGCACGTCGAGACGATCCGGCTGCTGCTGGACGCCGGCGCCGATCCGACGCTCGCGGACGGCGACGGGGCTCAGCCGCGCGAGCTCGCCGCGCGGGCCGGCTACGAGCAGATCGTCGCGCTCATCGACGCGGCATCCTGATCGCGAACGCGATGAAGGCCTCCCCGCACCGGCGGGGAGGCCTTCTCAAGAATGTTTTGCGCGATTGTACGCTGGGGCGCTCTGCCTTATCGGCGAAGACCCAGGCGTGCGATCAGCGAGCGGTAGCGCTCGATGTCGACGCTCTGGAGGTAGCCGAGCAGACGACGGCGCTGACCCACGAGCAGGAACAGGCCACGACGCGAGTGGTGGTCGTGCTTGTGCTCCTTGAGGTGCTCGGTGAGGTCCTTGATGCGCTGCGTCAGCATCGCGGCCTGCACCTCGGGGGATCCGGTGTCACCGGGGTGCGTCGCGTACTCTTCGATGATCGCCTTCTTGACGTCTGCTTCCAGTGCCATAGATTCGATCCCCTCTCTGCTTGTTGCGCGGCGCCCGACGCCTGATGCGTGGGCTCTCTTTATCCGCGGCCGATCAAACGGCAACCTGAAGAGTCTACCAGCCCGGAGCGGCACCGGCGACGCCCGTGGGCGACAGCTTTGAGCGCCGCCCGCGGACCAGACACAGAGAACCCCGAACCCGGATGGGCTCGGGGTCCTGATACGACGCACTCAGTCCTGTTGGAGGGATCCCTGCAGGTCGAGGTTGATCGTGATGTCCTTGCCGACCAGCACGCCGCCGGTCTCGAGCGCGGCGTTCCAGGTGAGGCCGAAGTCCTCGCGGTTGATCGTGGTGGATGCCGAGGCGCCGGCCTTGTAGTTGCCCCACGGGTCCTGGCCGAAGCCCCCGAAGTCGAACGCGAAACTGACCGGCTTCGTGATTCCGCGGATCGTCAGGTCGCCGTCGACGAAGAAGTCACCGTCCTCGACCCGCGCGCCCGTGGAGACGAACTCCATGGTCGGGTGATTCTCGACGTCGAAGAAATCGGCGGAGCGCAGGTGCGTGTCGCGACCCTCGTCCTTCGTGTCGACCGACGAGACGTCGACGCTGGCGGTGACCGAGGCCTCGAGCGGGTTCTCCGGCGCCACGAGCGTCGCGCTCTTCATTCCGAAGGTGCCGCGGACCTTCGAGATCATCATGTGGCGGACGCTGAAGGTCACCTCGCTGTGCGAAGGGTCCAGCGCCCAGGTGCCTGCACGGTAGCCGGGAACGTCGATGGTGGTCATGTGCTCTCCTCGAGAAAGTCGGGCCGCAGTCGCGGCGTTCGATACAGGGTAACTCGTATGCGTGTGAATGTATTCCCAACGGTCGATGACAAGACGAAGGCCTCCATCCTGATGGACGGAGGCCTTCGGATCGCCTGTCAGCCGACGGCGACCAGATCGATGATGAAGATCAGTGTCTTGCCGGAGAGGAAGTGGCCCGCGCCGGCGGGTCCGTATGCGAGCTGCGGCGGGATGACCAGCTCGCGACGACCGCCGACCTTCATGCCGGGGATGCCGTCCTGCCAGCCCTGAATCAGGCCGCGCAGCGGGAACTGGATGGTCTCGCCGCGTCCCCACGAGGAGTCGAACTCCTCGCCGGAGTCGAACTCCACGCCGGCGTAGTGCACGGTCACGGTGTCGCCGGGCTTGGCTTCGGCGCCGTCGCCTTCGATGATGTCTCGGACCACGAGCTCCACGGGAGCGGGACCGGCAGGTGCGTCGAACTCTGGCTTCGTGCGTTCTGTCATGCCCTCCATACAACCGGAGGGCGGACCGACGGTCAACGCGACAGGACGCGCCCAGAGCGAACACCGCCGCCCGGCCCCGGACAGACTCAGCGCCCGGTGCTGCGGCGATGCCTGCATGACTCCCGGGCGCTGAGTTGATCTGAAACCAGGGTGCACCCGGTCCGGATCGGTGTCAATACCCGATTCGAGATCAGTACGCGAGCAGCGCCGCGCGCGCAGCCCTCGTGCGCATGAGAAGCGCGCGCTCGTCGTCTGCGGCATGGACGTCCCGCCCGGCGATCGCACGCTGGCGGACCGCCGCGAGCGCCGTGGCGTCCTTGATGAAGCCGCGCATGATCGGACGACGGTCCCCGCGCAAGGTGGCCGCCCAGGTGAGACCGACCTTGCGCCCAGCGGGCGTCGCGAGCATCTCGACCTCCTGCGGGGTGAACCACCCCGCAGCCGCGTACTCGGACAGGCGCTCCCTCGTCAGTCGCGCCTCCTCGCGCTTGAGAGCGACGATCCCGAAGATGAACCCGACGAACAGCGGAACCTGCAGTGTGACGTAGAGCAGGAAGAAGTTCGCGAACGTCGCCGAGCCGTTCCAGAACCCGTGCAGCAGCATCGCACCGAGCATGCCAAGCGCACCGGCGCCGAGGACTCCCCCGACCGACGCGCCTCGTCGTGCCGCGAGCCCGATCGCGAAGCCGGTCAACGCGGTGAACATGGCGTGGGCGAACGGCGACATGAGTCCGCGCAGCACGAACGTCACGGTCAGCTGCTCGCCGCCGCCCTCGATCAGGCTGATCGCGAAGTACTGGATGTTCTCGGTGAACGCGAAGCCTGCTCCGACGAGCGCACCGTAGACGATCCCGTCGACCGGGCCGTCGAAGGCGCGCCGGGCCATCAGGTAGATGAGGAAGACGCCGAGGCCCTTGAACACCTCTTCGACGATGGGCGCCTGCAGCACTGCCACCGCGTTCTCGTCACGGAACGGGACGACCGCGGACAGGACGATGTCGACCAGCAGGGTGAGCACGATGGCGGCGATCGCACCCCATGCGATCGCGAAGAACACGATGCGCTTCGGCTCGGGCTCCCAGCGATCGATGAGGCGCACACCGAGGAAGACGATCGCCAGAGGGATCAGCGCCAGCACCAGGCCGATCATGGATGCCACGGAGCCCAGAGCCCAGACGAAGTAGCCGGCGAGTGCGATCAGGACGAAGCCGAGCACGCCGAACAGCCAGATCGACACCGTGCGGCCTTTGCGCACAGGCACAGGAAGCTGCGGGATGGCCGGGGCCGGCGACGGCGCGGCCGGGGCGGCGGGAGGTGCGTAGCGCGCCGGCTGAGCCAGCGCAGACGCGTAGACCGGACGCGCGAACTGCGCGGGCGTGTACTGCGGCTGCTGCGGTGGCACATACTGCGGCGGCTGATTCCGACCTGTGCCCTGCCCGAGCGGCGCCTGCTGCGCAGGCGCGGGAGGCTGCGGCGCTGCGGGCTGCGGCGCGACCGGCTGCGGCGCGACCGGCTGCGGGGGCGGAGGAGCGTACTGCGGCCGCGGCGGCGGCGTGTACGGCTGCTGAGGCTGGTCGGTTCCTCCTGAGGTCATAGCTAGAGCCTAGAGGCACCTCTGGCGTGACTCGGCGGTCGTGCCGGTAGCGTAGAGGCATGCGATTCGCCCACCTGGTGCGTTCCGATGAGCCCGACGCCGTGCTGGCGGTCGTCGACGGCACGGACGCGATCCTCGTCTCCGACCTCCTCGATGCGGCGCCAGCGACGCTGCAGCACCTGATCGACGCGGGTGACGAAGCGCTGGACGCCGTGCGCACCGCACTGTCGCAGGACACCGCGCCGCGGCATCCGCTCTCCGACTTCGGGTTCGCCTCGGCGGTCATCGCTCCCCCCGTCGTCCTTGCGGTCGGTCTGAACTACGCCGCGCACTCCAGCGAGCTCGGGCTCAAGACCGACACCGCGCCCACCGTCTTCACGCTGTGGCCGAACTCGCTCACCGGGCACGAGCACACCACGGGCTGGCCCCGGTCGCTGAGCGAGTCCGTCGACTACGAGGCCGAACTCGGCGTGATCATCGGGGGTCCGGCCAAGGACGTCTCCGTCGACGACGCGCTCTCCCATGTCTGGGGCTACACCGTCGTCAACGACATCACCGCACGCGACATCCAGTTCGCCGAGGCGCAGTGGTCGAGGTGCAAGTCCTTCGACGGCTTCACCCCGACGGGACCCGTGGTCGTCACGGCGGACGAGATCGCGGATCCGCAGGATCTGCACATCTGGACCGTCGTCGACGGGCGCACCGTGCAGGACGCGTCGACGGGACAGATGGTGCGCACGGTGGCGAAGCTCGTCGCCCATCTGTCCCAGTCGATCACTCTGCTCCCCGGCACACTGATCTCGACCGGCAGCCCTGGCGGCGCCGGCTACTCGCGCGACCCGCAGATCTTCCTCCGCGACCGCTCGACCGTCACGGTCGGCATCGACGGCATCGGCGAGCTGACTACGCACTGCCGCATCTACGACTGAGCGCGTCCGCCCCCGTCACGCCTTGACGATCGGGATCGCCTGCGTGACGGCTTCGAGTCCGGACAGTCGCGCCGGCGAGAGCTGCTTCATGACCTCGTCGCGCGACATGAGCTCGGCCTCGACGACGAGATCCGCCACGTTCCGGTTCGTCAGCAGGGCCGTCTTGGCCAGCGCTGCCGCCGCCGCGTAGCCGATGAACGGCGTGAGCGCCGTGATCACGCCGACCGAGGCGCCCACCATCGCGCCGAGACGGTCGGTGTTCGCCGTGATGCCGTCGACGCAGTTGACGCGCAGGGTCCACATCGCCTGACGCATCCAGGTGATGGACTGGAAGATCGAGTGCGCGATGACCGGCTCGAACGCGTTGAGCTGCAGCTGCCCGCCCTCGACCGCCATGGTCACGGTGGCATCCGCGCCGACAACCGAGAAGGCGACCTGGTTGACGACCTCGGGGATGACCGGGTTGACCTTGCCCGGCATGATGCTGGATCCGGCCTGCTTGGCCGGCAGGTTGATCTCGCCGAGTCCGGCCTGCGGTCCGGACGAGAGCAGGCGCAGATCGTTGCAGATCTTCGAGAGCTTGATGGCGTTGCGCTTGAGGGACGACGAGAAGGACATGAACGCGCCGGTGTCGCTGGTGGACTCCACCAGGTCGGTCGCGGTCTCGAGATCGAGACCGGTGATGGCCCGCAGATGCGCGATGACCGCTGGGGCGTAATCCGGGTGCGTGGTGATCCCTGTGCCGATGGCAGTCGCTCCCATGTTCACCTCGTACATGAGCGACGCGTTCTCGGTCAGCCTGCTGTGGTCCTCGCCGAGAGTGGTCGCGAAGCCGTGGAACTCCTGGCCGAGCGTCATCGGGACGGCATCCTGGAGCTGCGTGCGACCGACCTTGAGGATGTCGTGGAACTCCCCCGCCTTCGCCAGGAACGAGCGCCGGAGCAGATCGAGCTCCTCCAGGAGGGAGCGCAGGTTGAGCGACAGGCCGACCTTGATCGCTGTCGGGTAGACATCGTTCGTCGACTGGCTGCGATTGGTGTGGTCGATCGGCGAGAGGAACGCGTAGTCGCCCTTCGTCCGGCCGGCCATCTCGAGCGCGATATTGGTGATGACCTCGTTCGCGTTCATGTTCGTCGAGGTGCCGGCGCCGCCCTGGATGACGCCCACCGTGAACTGGTCGTGGAACTCGCCGTCGATCACGCGCTGCGCCGCATGATCGATGAGATCGGCGCGCTCGGCATCCAGGACCCCGATCTGCTTGTTGGCCCGCGCGCTCGCCTGCTTGACCATCGCGAGGGCGCGGATCAGGTCCGGATACACCGAGATCGGCCGCTTGCTGATCGGGAAGTTCGCATCGGCACGAGCCGTGTGGATGCCCCAGTAGGCCTCCGCGGGAATCTCCATGCTGCCGAGCGAATCGGTCTCGGTACGGGTCAGGGCAGGCGCATCAGCGGCCATGTGTCACATCCTCGTGGGTCGTGGCTGAGTGAGAAGCGGGGGATGCGTCCAGTCTAGTCCGCGGCACTGGTCCACCCCGGCTTGCGCGAGAACGCCTCGAGCCGCTCCTGCGGCGTCAGCTCCGACATCCGCTCGGCCCATTCGGCCGAGAAGATGTCGGCGGTCGGGGCATCCGTCACGGGGACGACCGTGTGCGTGATCGCGTCACCGTACACGTGCACGAGCTGGAACGACTGCGCGGCATCCATTCCGTTGACGTCGACCGCGCGGCGGGCGACGTTCATCGTGTAGCAGGTCGCCGACGCAACGCTCACGGGGATGCCGGCGAACGTCCCGGACGCCGGGTAGTGCAGGTGACCGGCCAGGATGCCGCGCACGTCTGTGCCGCGGAGGACGGCCGCGAGGTCGTCCTGGTGGCGCAGTTCGAGGATGTCGAACAGCGGCACGTGACTCGGCAGCGGCGGATGATGCATCGCGAGCAGCGTGCCGTGCGGCGCCGGGAGGCGGAGCTGTTCCTCGAGCCACGCCAGCTGCGACTCGTCGAGATCGCCGTGATGCCAGCCGGGGACGGAGGTGTCGAGAGCGATCAGACGCAGCCCGTCGAGATCCCAGACGCCGGTGATCGGATCCTCGGTGGCCGCGGCATCCAGAAGCTCGCGGCGCAGCGTCGGCCGTTCGTCGTGGTTGCCGGCGACCCAGACGATCGGTGCGCCGAGCTCGGCCGCGACGGGCTCGACCGCCGCGCGCAGGCGTCGGTAGGCGTCCGGCTCGCCCAGGTCGGTCAGATCCCCCGTGATGACGATCGCGGACGGCGAAGGGTGCACGGCGCGGATCGCGGCGAGCGTGCGATCGAACGTCTGCTCGACGTCGAACCGCTCAGCCAGATGAGCGCCGCCAGCGAGGAAGTGCGGATCGCTGACGTGGATGATCGCGTGCGACGCCGGCGGATGGATACCGAAGACGTGGGAGCCAGGCATGTCCCCAGCCTACGGCGAGGTCAGTGCCCGACGACGATGAGCAGGATGCCGGCGATGACGGCCACTGCGCACATCACGAAGCAGGCGTAGGCGCCGATCAGGGCGAGCTTCTTCTGCCCATCCGTGAGCGGGCTCTTCCTGGCGGCCTTGGCCGCCTGCTTCTCGGCGCGTCTGAGCTCCTTGTCGCTGATCACGGTGATGGCATCCGTGAACTCGGCAGGGCTGACGACGGGCGCGTGTCCACTGCGCACGAGCAGGCGCAGTCCGAGCGCGTAGAAGGTGACGATCGCCACCGCGCCGACGAGGGCCGCGGCGAACACCTGGAGGAAGGCCAGCCAGTCGATGGAGACGCTCATTCGCTCTTCTCCTTCGTCGTGGACTGCTGCGCGTCCTTCTTCTTGTCCTTGGTCTTTTTCGACTTCGCGCCGGCGCTCGCCTTGGCGGCGGCCTTCGCTTCGGCCTTGGCCGCCTGGCGCGCCTTGGCCTCGGCACGGGCCTGCTCGACGCGCTGCTGCCGGCGCGTCGGCGGAGGAGCGTCGGGAAGCTCGACCGCGTGACCGGACTCGGCGACATCGCTCATCGCGTTGGCGTGCGTGACGGCGTTGCGGCGCGAACGGAGGAAGAGCCCGACGATGATCAGCACGGCCAGCACCGCGTCGATCGCCACGCCCCACGGGCCCAGCCACACGACGAGCAGGGCGGCGAGCGCGCCCACAGCTCCGGCCGCCGGCAGCGTCAGCAGCCAGCCGATGGCGATGCGTCCAGCGGTACGCCAGCGCACCGTCGATCCGCGGCGGCCGAGGCCGGAGCCGATCACAGATCCGGACGCGACCTGCGTCGTCGAGAGCGCGAAGCCGAGGGCGCTGGAGGCGAGGATGGTCGCGGCGGTCGAGCTCTCAGCCGAGAACCCCTGCGCCGGCTTCACGTCGGTCAGGCCCTTGCCGAGTGTGCGGATGATCCGCCAGCCGCCCAAGTACGTGCCGAGCGCGATCGTGAACGCACAGGCGACGATCACCCAGAACTCGGGCTCGTGATGCTCGCCGGACTGCCAGCCGATGGTGATGAGAGCCAGCGTGATGACGCCCATCGTCTTCTGCGCATCGTTGGTGCCGTGCGCGAGGGCGACGAGGGACGAGGTGAAGATCTGACCCCAGCGGAAGCCGTCGCGGCCGTCCGGCTTGCTGTCGTAGCGGCGGGTGATCGAGTAGGCGATCTTGGTGGCCGCGAAGGCGATGATTCCGGCGGTGACCGGGGCGATCAGTGCCGGAAGCACGATCTTGGACAGCACCATGCCGAAGTCGATCCCGCCGAGCCCCGCGCCGACGAGGGTCGCGCCGATCAGACCGCCGAACAGGGCGTGGGACGAGCTGGACGGCAGCCCGAGCAACCAGGTGAGCATGTTCCAGGTGATCGCGCCGATGAGGCCGGCGAAGATCAGCGCCAGGAAGAGATCCGCACCGGCGGCGAGGATCGCGTCCTCTTTGATAATGCCGCCGGAGATGGTCTTGGAGACCTCGGTGGACAGGAACGCCCCCACGAGGTTGAGCACGGCCGCCAGAAGAACCGCGGTCTTGGGCTTGAGAGCACCGGTCGCGATGGGCGTCGCCATCGCGTTCGCGGTGTCGTGGAAGCCGTTCGTGAAGTCGAAGAAGAGTGCCAGCAGGATCACCAGCACGACGATGAGGGCTGCGGTTTCCACCGTTCGCTTTCGGTCGTTCGGGAAGAGGGAGGTGTCGACGTGATCGACGTGGTGAACGAAGAGTTCACCGTGGGTTTTACTTCCGTTTACCGGCCCCTGAGAATCCTCCCACCGTCCTCGGCGCCGGTCAACTCGGGCTCGGCTAACGTGGAATCGTGACCGACGCCCCCGCAACCGCCCGCCGCTCTCATGTCCGCACCCACCACGGCGACGTGTTCGACGATCCGTACGAGTGGCTTCGCGACAAGGACTCCCCCGAGGTGATCGCGCACCTCGAGGCCGAGAACGCGTACGCCGATGCATCCACCTCCCATCTGGAGGGTCTGCGCGAGCGCATCTTCCAGGAGATCAAGGGCCGCGTTCAGGAGACCGACCTCTCGGTGCCCACCCGCCGCGGCGACTGGTGGTACTACAGCCGCACCGAGGAGGGCGCCCAGTACGGCATCCACTGCCGAGCGGCGGCGCAGACGGACGACTGGACTCCCCCGGTCCTCGAGCCCGGTGTCCCCGTGCCCGGCGAGGAGATCCTCCTCGACGGCAACCGTGAGGCCGAGGGGCGCGAGTTCTTCGCCCTCGGCGCCTTCGACACGTCGGACGACGCGACGAAGCTGCTGTGGTCGACAGACTTCGCCGGCGACGAGCTGTACACGGTGCACGTGCGCGACCTCACCACCGGTGAGGTGCTCGCGGACGAGATCCCGAACACCTCCGGCGCGTTCTTCACGCCGGACGGGACCGGCATCCTGTACACGACGCGCGACGACGCCTGGCGACCGGACACCCTGTGGCTGCACCGGCTCGGCACCCCGGTCGGCGACGACGTGCAGCTCTTCCACGAGCCGGACGAGAAGTTCTGGCTCGGTGCGGGCATCACGCGCAGCCGCAAGTACCTCGTGATCGGCGTCGGGTCCAGCATCACGAGCGAGGAGTTCCTCGTCGATCTGTCCGGAGATCTCACCGCGGAGCCGCGTCTGATCTGGCCGCGACGCGAAGGCGTCGAGTACTCGATCGATCACGCGGTCGTCGACGACGAGGACCGCCTGCTGGTCCTGCACAACGACCAGGCGCTCGATTTCGAGCTCGTCTCCGTCGCGGCATCCGACCCACAGGGCGAGAAGCGCGTCGTCATCGCACACGAGCCGGGGCGGCGCCTCCTCGGCATGGATGCGTTCCGCGACTTCGCCACGGTCGAGTACCGCCGCGACGGCATCGAGCGCGTCGGCCTGCTCGATTACGCGACGGATGCCGTCGACGAACTGCGCTTCGACGAGCCGCTCTACTCGGCCGGCGTCAGCGGCAACCCGGAATGGCATTCGCCGTTCCTGCGCCTCGGCTACGGCTCGTTCGTCACGCCAGGCACGGTCTACGACCTCGACCTGCGCAGCCGCGAGCTCGTGCTGCGCAAGCAGCAGCCGGTGCTCGGCGGGTACGCTCCTGCCGAGTACGGGCAGGAGCGGGCGTGGGCCACAGCATCGGACGGCACGCAGGTGCCGATCTCACTGGTGTGGAAGCGATCCTTCGGCGTGCCGGGTGAGTCCCCTCGCCCGCTGCACCTGTACGGGTACGGCTCGTACGAGCACTCGATCGACCCCGGTTTCTCGGTCGCACGGCTGAGCGAGCTGGATCGCGGCGTCATCTTCGCGGTCGCGCACGTGCGCGGCGGCGGCGAGATGGGCCGCCAGTGGTACGAGGACGGCAAGCTGCAGCACAAGCGGAACACGTTCACGGACTTCGTCGCGTGCGCCGAGCATCTCGTGACGAGCGGAGTGACCGCACCCGATCGCCTGGTCGCCGAGGGCGGCAGCGCCGGCGGACTGCTGATGGGCGCGGTCGCGAACCTGGCTCCTTCGCTGTTCGGTGGAATCCTGGCCGCTGTGCCGTTCGTCGACGCGCTGACGACGATCCTCGATCCGTCGCTGCCGCTGACCGTCATCGAGTGGGACGAATGGGGCGACCCGCTGCACGACGCAGACGTGTACGCGTACATGAAGTCGTACTCGCCCTATGAGAACGTTCACGAGGGGGTGCGCTACCCGCGCATCCTCGCCATGACGTCGCTCAACGACTCGCGAGTGGCGTACGTGGAGCCCGCGAAGTGGGTCGCGCGGCTGCGGGAAGCGGGAGCTGCGGACGTGCTGATGAAGTGCGAGATGGTCGCGGGCCACGGCGGCGTCAGCGGGCGCTACAACTCGCGGCGCGAGCGCGCATTCGAGCTCGCCTGGATGCTGGACGTACTGGGCCTCGCGGAGTAGGCCCGTGCCGGCCGTCGCAGTCACCCGGTCCTCGGGCGATGTTCCTGCTCTGGGCGCGAGTGCGGACGAGCCGCCCCAGCGCCCGGCTCAGCCGAAGAGCGCTGCGGCCTCGTCGTAGCGGTAGCGCGGCACCGTGTTCAACTCGCCCAGAGCATCCGCGAACGGAACCCGCACGATGTCGGTGCCCTGCATGGCGACCATCTGGCCCCACGCGCCGTCGACGATCGCGTCGGCGGCGTGCAGCCCCAGGCGCGTCGCCAGGACGCGGTCGAACGCAGACGGCGAACCACCGCGCTGAATGTGTCCGAGGATCGTCGCACGCGTCTCGATCCCGGTGATGCGCTCGATCTCGGGGGCCAGCTGGTCGCCGATCCCACCGAGTCGCGGACGGTTGAAGGCATCGAGGCCCTTGTCGCTGAACGCCTCGTCCATGCCCTTGAGCTTGAAGCCCTCCGACACGACGACCAGCGGTGCGCGTCCGCGGTCATGCGCGCTCGTCACCAGCTCGGCGATCTCGTCGATCGACATCGGAACCTCGGGGATGCAGATGACGTGCGCCCCGGCCGCCATGCCGGCGTGCAGCGCGATCCAGCCCACGTGCCGGCCCATGACCTCGGCCACCATGCAGCGCTGGTGGGAGTCGCCGGTTGTGCGCAGGCGGTCCATGGCGTCGGTCGCGATGTTGAGTGCGGTGTCGAACCCGAACGAGTAGTCGGTCGCCTGCAGGTCGTTGTCGATGGTCTTCGGCACGCCGATGACCTTGATGCCGTCCTTCGCGAGGCGGTCGGCGGCCGCGAGCGTGCCCTCGCCGCCGATCGCGATGATGCCGTCGATCTTGTGCCCGTACAGCGTCTTGGCGATGTTCTCCGCGCCGCCGCGCTCGCCCTCGTAGGGGTTGGTGCGGCTGGTGCCGAGGATCGTTCCGCCGACCTTGGACAGGCCCTTCACCTCGTGGCGGGTGAGGGGCATGAAGTCGCCCTCGACGACGCCGCGCCATCCGTCTCGGATGCCGACGAACTCGAGATCGTAGGCGGTCGTGCCCTTGAGCACGATGCCGCGGATGACCGCGTTGAGGCCGGGGCAGTCGCCGCCTGATGTGAGGATGCCGATCTTCATGCTGCTGCCTTCACTCGTTCGGGTGGGAGGGGGACGAGGCGACGCTGCCTGCGATCGACACTAGTGCCGATCACGCCTCCGGCGCCATTCGAGGCGGCGAAAACCAGGGTTCTTGCGAGCGGTGGAGCACAATCTCGACGATCTTCGTGCATCCACGACTCAGAGCGCCGTGGATGCACGAAAGAAACGTCGATCTTGACGCTTTACTCTCCGCCCAGCGCCTGTCGCAGCAGGTGCATCAGGGCCGCGAGCTGCACGGATTCGCTCGCCGTCTCGGCGACAGCCTCGCCGTCCAGCGCACGGGCCGCAAGCCCCTGCTTCTGGTCGATGAGCTCCGCGATCTTCGTATCGATCGTGTGCGCCGCGATGATGCGCCAGGCGGTGACCGGTTCGTCCTGCCCGATGCGGTGCACCCGGTCGATCGCCTGCGTCTGCTCGGCCGCGGTCCAGCTGAGCTCGGCGAGCACCACGTTGGATGCCGCCTGCAGGTTGAGGCCGACACCGGCGGCGGTGAGCGAGCAGACGGCGATGCCGACGCCCTCGTCGCCGTTGAAGTCGTCGATGGCCTGCTGACGCGCCGGAGTGGTCTGGTCGCCGCGGATCGAGACGTAGCGGATACCGGATGCCGCGAAGTGCGCCTCCGCCTGATCCATCACGTCGATGTGCTTCGCGAAGAAGACCACCTTGCCCACCGAGCGCTGCAGCTGCGCCGCGTAGTCCGCCGCGAGCTGCGCCTTGGCCTGACCGATCCTGCGCACCATCGTGAAGACGTTGTCTCCCCCGGTGCCCGCGGCCTTGGACTCCTCGAGCTCGCCGGTCGCCACCAGCCGGACGATGTCCTCATCGATCTCGCCCTGCGCCGATCGCAGCGAACGCTGGTCGCCACGGTCGCCGCGCGATTCGATGATCCGGCGGTACTTCGCCGCCAGCCGCTCGCCGAGCTCCCGCTCCGCCTGGCGGATGCCGCGCCCGTACTCGTCGTCCAACTGCACCGGGAGGTCAGCGATGAGCTTGTCCGGCAGGTCGGCGGCGACGTCCTTCTTCTTGCGTCGCACGATTCCCATCGAGATCACGGCGTCGCGGGCCTCGGCGTAGAACGCCTTGTCAGCCGGGGTGAGTCCGGTCGCGTCGAGCTTCTCCATCAGCTCGGACCCCGGCTTGTCCCCCGTCGTCCAGCCCAGGAAGCGCCAGATCGCGTCGAAGTCCTCGACGTCGTTGATGAGCGGCGTACCGGTCAGCGCCAGCATGAGCGGATTCCCGCCCGGAGTCTGCGCGCGCACGCGCGACGCCAGAGCCAGGACGTTCTGCGATCGCTGCGAGGAGAGGTTCTTGATGAAGTGCGCCTCATCGACCACCATGCCGCGCAGCCCGATCGAGCCGAGCCAGGACAGATGCCGATCGAGGATCTCGTAGTTCACGATGAAGACATCGGCGAACGCATCGATGTCCGCTCCGTCGCCCTGGATGACCGTGGCCCGGCGCTGCGGCGTCCACCGCTCCACCTCTCGGGCCCAGTTCATCTTCACGACGTTCGGCACGACCACGAGCAGGGGATAGGCACCGGCCACGGATGCCGCGAGCACCGACTGAGCCGTCTTGCCGAGGCCAGGCTCATCCGCGAGCAGGAAGCTGCGGTGCCCTGCCTTGACCGCCTCGAGGAAGCGCGACTGATGCACCATGACCTCGAGCCCCTTCGGGGACACGTGGTCGAACTCGGGCGTCGGCGGCAGATCCATCGTGGCGGACGCACCACCCGCACCGGTTTCGAAGGCCTTGTAGAGCGGCCCCATCAGCTCCCAGCCGTCCAGGCGACGACGCGGGTTCGACGTCTGGCGCGGCGTCAGATCCGGGGCGAGGAACGGATTCGCGAGCTGACGCGCCTCGACCGAGGGCGGCGTCACCTGGCGCTCCGCGACCGCGGCCGACACCACCGGCGCCGGAGCGACCGGCGCGATGTCGGTGATGATGAGCTCCTCCGGCGCGAGTTCGGCGCCCGATTCGAGCAGCCAGTCCCGCCGCATCCGCTTCGCCACCGGGCTCGTCGCCGAATCCACCTCGAGCAGCTGGATCAGCGACGTATCGCGTGCCGCCGTCTTGGCGAGAATCGTCGCGACGCCGTCCAGGCGCTTGAGCAGCTCCGCGCGCGCGGCGTCGGCGATCTCGGCATCCGACTTCACCCTGGCGCGCTCCTCGCGCACCAAGAAGGCGATGACCTGGAACTTGACCCGATTGGTCGGGCCGAGCTTTCCGCGTTGCGCCTTCGCCTCCACTTCGCGCACCTTGCGCGCGAGGATCGGAATCAGCGGGGCCTCGTCGTCTCGACGGGACGTCTTCCTGCGCCGCGTGGCGGCGGTTGCCGTAGTCGGCATGCTCCTCCTGAGCGTGAATCGCCGGAGTGCCGCAGACGACCTCCGAGCCGTTCTCGATGTCCGCGTGTGGCGCCAGCCAGGACCGTGCGGACGGGGTGATACCCGACTCCTCGTCGTTCGTCACATCGAACGCTCTGTGGAGTCTGGGGCCATTTTACGCCATGGTCGGCTCGGTCGGCACCGCAGCGGTCCACCCGGCGCGGCGCACTGCCGTCGGCGCGGTCGCCACGGCGATCCTCAGGGCTGATCGGCGAGCAGTTCGCGCGCGGCATCCACATCCGCGCCGATCTGCACCTTGAGCTTCTCGATGCCCTCGAACGCGACCATGCCGCGCAGCCGGTGCGTGAACTGCACGGTCACGTGGTGCCCGTACAGGTCCAGCCCGGTCTCGTCGAGGACGTGCGCCTCGACCTGGCGGCGGGCCACGTCGTCGAACGTCGGGTTGGTCCCGACCGAGACGGCGGCCGGATGCCGGATACCGGTGTCGTGGTCGATCAGCCACCCGGCGTAGATGCCGTCCGCGGGGACGAGCGCGTCGACGACGTCGGACAGGTTGGCCGTCGGGAAACCGAGCTCGCGTCCTCGCTTGAGACCGTGCACCACCTCACCGCGCACGTCGGGAACACGCCCGAGGAGCGCTGCGGCCTGATCGACATCGCCGTCGGCCAGCAGTTCCCTGATCCAGCTGGACGAGACGCGGCGGTCCGATCCGGGCAGGTAGACGTCGTCCACGACGTCGACCGTGAAGCCGTACTCGGGCCCGAGTTCGCGCAGCAGGTCGGGCGTGCCCGCACCGCCACGACCGAACCGGAAGTCGCGGCCGACCAGCACCGTCTCGACCTTCAGCGCCTCGACCAGGATCAGCCGGACGAAGTCGACCGCGTCGACCCCAGCCAGTTCTTCGTCGAAGCGGAGAACGAGCGCGGCATCGAGCTCGAGGTCGCCGAGCAGTTCGAGCTTGCGCTCGGTGCTCACGACGCTGTCCGGGCAGAGCTCCGGCCGCAGCACCGCGAGCGGGTTGCGGTCGAACGTCACCGCGACCGAGCGTGCACCGGCGGCCGCCGCATCCTCCCGCAGACGATCGATGACGGCACGGTGTCCGGTGTGAACTCCGTCGAACTTGCCTATCGCGACGACGGACGGCCCGAATTCAGCGGGCACCTCCGCTGGGTCCCGGAAGATGATCATGCGCCGACCTCGGACGGGCGATGTGCGCGCAGCCACCAGAGCCCGAACACCGGCAGGACGAGCGGGATGAACAGGTAGCCTCTGCCGTACAGCGACCAGACCGTCTCGTGCTGGAAGAGTTCGGGATAGACCAGGCTCAGCGTCCCCACGACCAGCACACCGGCGAGTTCGAACACGATCGCGACCCACGCGACCGTGTACCAGCCGCGACGGTTCGAGAGCACGAGCGCCAGCGTCGCGAGGATGTAGACGACAGCGGCGAGGGCGGACAGCGAATAGCTCAGCGGCGCCTCGTCGAAGCGCTGCACGATCTGGACGAAACTGCGACCGGTCGCGGCCAGCGCCATGACGGCGTAGACGATCACGAGGACACGGCCGATGCCGGTCATCCTGGTGGGGGTGGCGGTGGTGCTCATAGCGCCTTCCAGTTTAGGCGCGCGCGTCACGCGACCTGCACGGTCCAGATGACCTGCATGCGCCACGCCATGATCGCAACGGCCAGAGCGACCACGCCGAGGATGACGGTGCTCCACCGGCTGCGCTCCATGAGCGCCCAGAGCACCCCGCCGACCGGCAGCAGGACCGCGGCCACCAGATACACCCAGAACTCCAGCAGATCCCCCGTCGGCGGGTTGCCGGCGAACGGCGCGACGATCGCGATCACGACCTGCACGATCAGCAGCAGTTCGACCAGCGCCAGACTGCCGACAGTGAAGTCGCTCGGGCGTCGGGCCAGAAGGCCCGCGCCGACGCAGAACAGCCCGGCGGCGACGGCCACGACGATCTGCAGGATCGTGAACCACAGGATCATCGTGCCTCCTCCGGCATGTTCATCGCGCTCTTGACATCCGCCCCGCGCCGCTCGACGATGCCGACGAGCGCGCCGTCAGGATCGATGGCCGCGGCAGGGAAGGCATCCACTCTGGTGGCCTGTCCGGCGAGCCGCTTGCCGTGCCGCAGGTCGCGCGCCTCGTCGGCGGTGACGTCGAGGCGTGCGAGCACGAGCGCGGCGGCCTCAGCGGGGGCGAGCGTCGCCGCTCCGACCAGGTCGTCCGTCGTGACGGCCTCGGCGACGTCGAACGGACCGATCCGTGTCCGCCGCAGGGCCGTCAGATGCCCGCCGACGGCGAGTCCGGCTCCCAGGTCGCGTGCCAATGCTCTGATGTACGTGCCCGACGAGCAGTCCACCACGACGTCCAGGTCGATGACGCCGGCGTCGTCGCGCCGCTCGAGTACGGCGAATCGCGAGACCGTGACCTCGCGCGCCTTGAGCTCGACGGTCTCCCCCGCTCGGACGCGGTCGTACGCGCGGCGGCCGTCGACCTTGATCGCCGATACGGCGCTCGGCACCTGCGAGATGGCTCCGGTGAGAGCCGCGACACCCTCGGCGATGCGCTCGTCCGAGACCGCGGCGATGGCCGCGGCATCCGACGTCTCGATGATCTCGCCCTCGGCGTCATCCGTGGTGGTCGCCTGCCCGAGGCGGATGGTCGCGGTGTACGTCTTGTCCGCACCCACGATGTAGGTGAGCAGCCGGGTCGCGCCCTCGATCCCGATGACGAGCAGACCGGTCGCCATCGGATCGAGCGTGCCGGCGTGACCGACCTTGCGCGTGCCGAAGGCCCGCCGCGTGCGCGCGACGACGTCATGACTGGTGATGCCGCCCGGCTTGTCTACGAGCAGGATGCCGGGAGAGACCATTCCCCCAGCTTAAGCCGTGTCTCAGCCGCAGACTTCGTACGACGGCTCGTCACGCGTGGTGACGGTGACGGCCCAGGCCCGATCCGCGCCGGTGAGGAACTGGAAGAAGATCTGTCCGTCGGCGTCCGAAGGCACGCGGATCCACTCTCCGTCGATGCTCGCCGTGCCCTCCTCGGCATCCGGATAGGCGGCGAGGATCTCATCCCTCGTCGCACCGATGCCCAGGCTCTCCGCCGTCTCCGGCCCCACGGGCCCTGTGACCGAGTCCGCCATCGCGGATGCCGAGACCTCGGAGATCGGCTCGCTCTGATCTTCCGCACCGCGGACGAAGCGGATGCTGAAGGACGCGTCTGCGGCGTTCCAGAACGCCGCCCATGAGCACGCGGCGCCATCGCTCGTCCACGTGGTGGGCAGCTCCGCCAGCGTGGCGTCGAAGTCCCCGCCGATCAGGATCGGCCCGATGCCCTCGGCTCCCACGATCCAGGTCGAAGGATCTTCGAGATCCGGGTCGTCGGCACCGGGAGCGCTCGGGTCCGGCGACGCGCTCGGGTCCGGCGCCGCGCTCGCGCTGGGCGCGGGTTCGGATGACGTCGGCGACTGCTCAGGGCCGTTCGCCGGCGTGGCGCATGCCGAGAGCAGGAGCGTCGCGCTCAGCAGCATGACGGCAGCGGTGCGGATTCTCATGTCGATCTCCCAGCCCTCCCCCGCGAACGAGCTGGTTGATCCGTCTAGGCTAACCAGGTGCCTGCGCCATCGACACCCCTGCCCGACCTCGTGGAGGTCTCGGACTGGTATCGGTCGGACGCCCGCGACCTGCCATGGCGGCGGCCGGAGTTCCATCGCCGATACGCCGCCTGGGGCACGCTCGTGAGCGAGTTCATGCTGCAGCAGACCCCTGTCGCCCGCGTCATCCCGCATCTGGACGCCTGGTTGCAGCGCTGGCCGACGCCGCCGGCGATGGCGGCGGCAACGCCGGCCGAGGTCGTGACCCAGTGGGCGAACCTCGGATATCCGCGCCGCGCGCTCTGGCTGCACGGTGCGGCGATCGCCGTCACCGAGCGGCACGGCGGTGTCGTTCCGCGCGACGTCGACCTGCTGCTCGCACTGCCCGGCATCGGCGATTACACGGCGAGGGCGGTCGCCGTGTTCGCGTACGGCGACCGCCATCCGGTCGTCGACACGAACACCCGTCGCGTACTCGCCCGCGTCGTGGACGGCACGGCGCAGCCGGGTCCACCCGGCCGACGCGACCTCGAGACGATGCAGGGCCTGCTGCCGGTTCAGGATGCCGAATCAGCGCTCTTCAACGCCGCCGTGATGGAGCTCGGCGCCGTGGTGTGCACGGCGCGCGCTCCGAAGTGCGAGCAATGCCCCATCCGGACCAGCTGCCGCTGGTTCGCCCTGGGGCGTCCGGTCGGCGAGGACACCCGACGCCGGCAGGCGAGATACGAGGGCTCCGATCGTCAGGCGAGAGGTGCCGTCCTGCGGATGCTGCGTCAGGCGCAGTCCGCCGGAGTGCCGCTGGATACGGTGATCCCGGATTGGCCGGACAGCGCACAGCGCGACCGAGCGATCGACTCGCTGATCGCCGACGGCCTCGCGGAAGTCGACGGCGGCCTGCTGACGCTGCCCGCCTGACGACTCAGATGTGCTGATCGGTGCGATGCGCCAGCACGGTGAGCTCGACGCGGCTGCGCACGTCCAGCTTCACGAAGACCCGACCGAGGTGCACCTCGATCGTTCGGACCGAGAGCCCGAGGTCATCGGCGATCTCGCGGTTGGGGGCGCCGTCGACGACCATCATCGCGACCTGGAGCTCGCGCTCGGTCAGCAGCGGTGCCCACGCCGCCCGGCACGCCTCCAGCGGGTCGGACGCCGCGACAGGGATCGGCACGGTGTCGAGGCCGGCGAGGCGCTCGATCTGCTCGCCGAGCCTGCCCAGCCGGCGCGCGATGCTGTCTCGCCACGCGTCAGCCCCGGCATCCTCGAACAGGCTCCGCGCGGAGTGCAGGTGCCGCCGACCGGCGGCGCGATCACCGCGGATCACGCACGTGGTGCCGAGGAGTGCCTCGACACGGCCGCGCTCGAACGGGGACCGCACCGCACGCGCGCGCTCCGCGATGTCCGGGTACTCGCGCTGCCACGCCCCGTGCGCGGCGGTGCGGATCCGCCGGTACAGCTCCAGCGCGAGCACGCGGTCGGGCGGTTCGACAGCATCCGCTTCGGCGACGTCGCCGATCTCCTCGAGCCCGGAGACAGCGAGCACCGGGCTCGGCCGCCCACGGTCGTGCCACAGCTGCAGCTGCGCGCCGGCATCCTGAACCGACCCGGCGAGATAGGCGCCCAGCGCGCGGTCCACGAGCAGGTCCGGTCGGATGCCGGCGGGCAGCGCCTCGGTAAGGCTTCTCGCCGCAGAACCGACCACGCCCTGCACCGCCACGTCGAGGCGGCGCGCCAGGACGACTCCGAGGCCAGCGAACGGCATCCCGATCGGAAAGCGGACCATCGCCTCGTGCAGGCGAGCGCGCGCTGTCGCGATGTCGCCGCGCCACAGCCGCAGGAGCACCTCGGTCACGCACCGGTATGCGGATGCGAGCGGAGTCCGCTCGAACCCCTCCAGGAAGGGATCGGGTTCGCCCGCGATTCCGGCCTCGTGCCGTGCCAGCACCTCGAGGGCTTCGTCGATCTCACCGCCGAGCGCCAGGCGCACGGCGGCGACGATCCCGTACGACAGCGTCTCCTGCTCGAGCGGCGCATCCGAATCATCGCCGCTGAGAAGCCAGCACAGCGCCACGGCAGGACCGCGGATCGTGCCGTCTGCGCCGGCGCGGGCATCCGCATCGCGCACCTCGGCCAGCCACATCCGCATCGCGCCGTCAGCGCCGCGTTCGGCCGACAGCATGGCCGCCATCCCTACGGCGCGGGCCCAGCCGGACCAGAGTGCCGCGTCGTCATCGTCGTCCGGACGATGCGCGGACGGGTCGGCGATCGGCACGGCGCCGCGAAGCGTCGTCTCGGCGATCACGAGAGGCGCGAGTGCGCGTGCCCTCTGCTCGGCCGAGCCGTGCGGAAACAGGCTTCCGAGCCACGCCACGGCGTCGGCCATGAGCCCGGCGCACAGTGCCGCGTTCCCGGCGACCTGTCGCGCTTCGTCCGCATCGGCACCCTCCGCGTGGTCGAAGACCTCGACGGCGACATGGAATGCGGCCAGCGACTGGCCATCATCAGCCAGCCGACGCGCGGTGGGCAGGAGCAGCGGCACGACGTCCGGCATCCGCGCCGTCGCGCCGCGTGCGGCATGCCAGGCGGCTCGTTCGGCATCGCCTTCGCGCGCGTGCAGCTCCCCCAGCTCGCTGTGCGCCCAGGTGCTCTCCGCCGGCGAGATGGTGCCCTCGATCCACTCCGCCAGTGCGGGGTCGCGCATCGACACGTGCGCGGCGTCGACGATCAGGTGCTCCCCCAGCGCTCCGCCGGACAGATCGGCAGCGGAGAGCCCAGTGATCGTGAGCAGCACGTCGACCCTATCGGTCGTCGCGAGTGCGACGACGACGAGCGCTGCGCGCTCAGCATCCGACAGCGCGATGCCGTCCTCGAAGCCGACGGCCGCCGCCGACACCGGCAGCGGGACAGGAAGAGCGCGCAGCCCATGACGCTGGCTCTCGCTGAGCGTCTGCACGGTCGACAGGACGACGTCCCGCGCCGTGCCGATCCTGGCGTGAACGCGGGCCAGGACGTGCGGGGCGATCGAGATGCCCTCGACGCGGAGATCGTGCACCCCGTCCAGGACGCTGCGGGGATCCGGAGCGCTCAGCGGGCGCGATTCAGCCGCCCTTCGCGCCTCCGAGTCGCCCATGACCCCGCTCTCCCGATACCGCTGAGAGCGGTCCCGAACGACGCCAGGCTAACAAACGCAGGCACGTCGCGCGCGGAGCGCGCCGGTCAGGAAGTCAGTCCTCTTCGTCCTCGGTGCGGTACGGGTCCGCGTCGCCGGCGTGCTTCGACGTCGCCGCGAGCTTGGCGACCTCCGCATCGCGCTCGTGCGCCTCGCGCAGCAGCGCCGAGATGTGGTCTGCGTTCTCCGGCAGCGCGTCGGGGATGAACTCGAGCGTCGGCACGAGGCGGGTGCTCAGCTGACGGCCCACCTCTGTACGAAGCATCCCCGTGGCCGACGTCAGTGCCGCGGCGCTGGAGACGCGCTCCTCCTCGGTGCCGAGCACCGTGTAGAACACGCTCGCGTGCTGGAGGTCACCAGACACCCGGACGTCGGTGATGGTGACGTAACCAAGGCGCGGGTCGCGCAGGCCCTTGTCGAGTCGCTCAGCCAGGATCACACGAATGCGATCCGCCAGACGCGCCTGTCGTTCTCCAGCCATTTCCTACTCCCTCGTTGAGACTCATCGGGCGGGGATGCACTCGCATCCCCGCCCGACGATCAGACTCGATCAGCCGCGAGGCTTCTCGACGAGCTCGATGGTCTCGATCTCGTCGCCGACCTGGATATCGTTGTACTTGCCGAGGCCGATACCGGCTTCGAAGTCCGTGCGGACCTCGGTGACGTCGTCCTTGAAGCGGCGCAGCGACTCGATGGCCAGGCCATCGGCGAGCACGACGCCGTCGCGGATGACGCGCGCCTTGGCGTTGCGCGTGATCGTACCGGAGCGGACGATGACACCGGCGATGTTGCCGACCTTCGAGGAGCGGAACACCTCGCGGATCTCGGCCACACCGGACTGGACCTCTTCGTACTCCGGCTTGAGCATGCCCTTGAGCGAGCTCTCGATCTCGTCGATCGCGTTGTAGATGACGGAGTAGAAGCGGATGTCCACGCCCTCGCGCTGAGCACGCTCGCGCGCCTTCGTGTCCGGGCGGACGTTGAAGCCCACGATGATCGCATTGTCGATCGTCGCCAGGTTCACGTCGGACTCGGTGATCGCACCCACACCGCGGTGGATGATGCGCAACTGCACCGAATCGTCGACCTCGATCTTGAGGAGCGACTCCTCCAGCGCCTCGACGGCACCGGACACGTCACCCTTGATGATGAGGTTGAGCGACTCGACCTTGCCCTCCTCGAGTGCACGGGTGAAGTCCTCGAGCGAGATGCGCTTGCGGGCCTTGGCCAGCTGGGCGTTGCGCTCGACGGCTTCGCGCTTCTCAGCGATCTGACGCGCCATGCGGTCCTCTTCGGTGACGATGAAGACGTCACCGGCGCGGGGCACGGAGTTCAGACCCTGAACCTGCACGGGGCGCGACGGGTAGGCCTCGAGAACAGCCTCGCCGTTCTCGTCCGCCATCGCACGCACGCGGCCGTACGCCGTCCCTGCGACGATCGCGTCACCGATCCGGAGCGTTCCGGACTGGATGAGCACGGTCGCGACGGAACCGCGGCCCTTGTCGAGCTTCGCCTCGATGGCGACACCACGGGCGGCCTTGTTCGGGTTCGCCGTGAGGTCGAGGCCGGCATCCGCCGTCAGCAGGACCGCGTCCAGGAGCTCCTGGATGCCGGTGCCGGCACGAGCAGAGACGTCGACGAACATGACGTCTCCGCCGTACTCCTCGGCGACCAGACCGTACTCGGTGAGCTGCTGGCGGACCTTGGCAGGGTTGGCCTCCGGCTTGTCGACCTTGTTCACCGCGACCACGATCGGCACGTTCGCCGCCTGAGCGTGGTTCAGTGCCTCGACCGTCTGCGGCATGATGCCGTCGTCGGCCGCGACCACGAGGATCGCGAGGTCGGTCACCTGCGCACCACGGGCACGCATGGCGGTGAACGCCTCGTGACCCGGAGTGTCGATGAAGGTGATCGCGCGCTCGATCTCCTCGTGCTCGGTCCAGACCTGGTAGGCACCGATGTGCTGGGTGATGCCGCCGGCTTCGCCCTCGATGACGTTGGTCTTGCGGATCGCGTCGAGAAGCCGGGTCTTACCGTGATCGACGTGACCCATGACGGTGACCACGGGGGGACGGATCTCGAGATCCGAGTCGTCCTCCTCGGCCAGCTCGGCCTCGAGGTCGAGACCGAAGCCCTCGAGGAGCTCCTTGTCCTCGTCCTCGGGCGAGACCATCTGGATCTTGTAACCGAGCTCCTCCCCGAGGACCTCGAAGGTCGCTTCGTCCAGGGACTCGGTGGCCGTGGCCATCTCACCCAGGTTGAAGAGGATCGTCACGAGCGTTCCGGGCTGCACGGTGTAGCCGCGCAGCGCCTCGAGCTTGTCCGCGAAGTCGGCGATCGATGCACCGCGACGCAGGCGGATGATCTCGCCGTTGCCCTTCGAGACGTTGACGCCGCCGACGACCGGCGCCGACCGCATCTCGAATTCCTGCCTCTTCGCCCGCCGCGACTTGCGCTGCTTGCTCTTGCCGCCTCCCTTTCCGAAGGCGCCTGCCGTACCGCCGCCGGGGCCGCGACCGCGACCGCCGCCACCGCCAGGGCGACCGGCGAACCCGCCGGCCGGACGCTGGAAGCCACCGGCACCGGCACCGGCACCGCCCGGGCGACCGGGACCGCCGGGGCGCTGCTGGAACGGAGCGCCGCCGGGACGACCGCCCTGACCACCGCGCGGAGCGCCGGGACGGGGGGAACCGGGACGAGGTGCGCCCGGACGCGGAGCGCCGGGACGGGGAGCCTGCGGCCGCGGGATGTTACCCGGGGTCGGGCGCTGGCCCATGCCCTGCGCCGAAGCGAAGGGGTTGTTGCCAGGACGGGGTCCTGCCGGGCGCTGGCCCATGCCCTGCGCCGACGAGAAGGGGTTGTTGCCTGGACGAGGAGCACCGGGCTTGGGTGCGCCCTTGTCCGCCGATTTCGGAGCGGCGGGGGCAGCAGGTGCTGCGGCCGACGGGGTCGCGGCAGCCGGCTTTGCCGGAGCCTGGGGCTCCGGGGTCGCGGCCTCTGGCGCCTTGGGCTCAGGGGCGGGCTTCGGACCGGGCTTGGGTCCGGGGGTCGGCGCCGCAGCGCCGGGCTTGGGGGCGGGCGCAGCCTTGGGCTTCGCAGGCGCCGCCGCGGCCGCGGGCTTCGCGGCTCCGTCGGCCTCGATCGCCGCGCGCAGCTTGCGCGCCACCGGCGGTTCGATGGTCGATGACGGGCTCTTCACGAACTCGCCGAGCTCCTTGAGCTTCGCGAGTGCGACCTTGCTGTCGACGCCGAGTTCGGCGGCGATCTCGTGCACACGTGGTTTGGCAGCCACAATTCTCCTGTCTGGGTCGGTCCACCCAGGCAGGGCAGACCACTAGTCGCGGACGGGTCTCATTTCGAGCCGTTCACTTTGTTTCCATAGCCGTTCAGCCGTTTCTCGATGGTCTGCGTGTCCAGCGGAGCTGTGACACGGAGTGCTCGTGCGAAGGCCCGGCGCCGCAGCGCCTTGTCCAGGCACTCGGGTTCCGGATGCACCCACGCACCTCGCCCCGGCAGAACCGCGCGTTCATCGAGGATGAGAGCGCCGTCCTGGGCGACCACCCTGAGGAGGTCTGACCGGGAGGCACGTGCGCGGCAACCGACACACGTTCGTACAGGATCCATCTTACACCTCAGAGCCGAGGCCCGAGCGACGCCGGCCGGCGGTCGCTCGCAGCATCATTCGTCGAGGATGCTATCCGGCTGGATGTCGATCTTGGCGCCGGTGAGCTTCGCGGCCAGACGGGCGTTCTGGCCCTCCTTGCCGATCGCGAGCGAGAGCTGGTAGTCGGGAACCAGCGCCCGGACGGCCTTCGTGTTGGCGTCGAGCACGAAGGCGCTCGTGACCTTCGCCGGCGACAGCGCCTGAGCGACGAACGTGGCGAGGTCCGGGTTGTGATCGACGATGTCGATCTTCTCTCCCGACAGCTCCTCGGTCACGGCGCGGACGCGGCGTCCGAGCTCGCCGATGCACGCGCCCTTGGCGTTGATCGCCGGGTCCTTCGCGGTGACGGCGATCTTGGTGCGGTGGCCGGCTTCGCGGGCCAGCGAGACGATCTCCACGAGACCCGCCGCGATCTCGGGAACCTCGAGCGCGAACAGCTTGCGGACGAGACCGGGGTGCGTGCGCGACACGGTGATCTGCGGCCCCTTCAGGCCCTTGGCCACGCTGGTGACGTAGACGCGGAGCCGCTTGCCGTGGGTGTACTCCTCACCGGGAACCTGCTCCTCGGGCGGGAGGATGGCCTCGACGGAGCCGAGGTCGACGTGGATCATCCGCGGGTTCGGACCCTGCTGGATGACACCGGCGACGATGTCGCCCTCCTTGCCACGGAATTCCCCCAGCACGGCGTCGTCGGCGATGTCGCGCAACCGCTGGCTGATGACCTGCTTGGCGGCGAAGGCGCCGATGCGACCGAAGTCGTCCGGAGTCGCGTCCTCTTCGCCGATGATCGCGCCGTCCTCATCCGTGACGGGCTGGAGCACGGCGACGTGACCGGTCTTGCGGTCGAGCTCGACGCGGACGCCAGTGGGTACCGCTCCGTCCTCGGAGACGTGCTTGCCGTATGCGGTCAGCACTGCCTGCTCGATGATGGCGACGAGTTCGTCGAACGGAATCGCCTTCTCCTTCTCGATCCCGCGCAGCAGTCCGAGTTCGATATCCATGGCGGCCTCCCTGTATTCAGCTCTCATCCGCGGGCATCCCGCGGGCATCGGACCAGGATACCGGACGCGGCGGCTTTCGACCGCGTCGGGTCCGACGCGACGACGCCCTCCCGGCTCCGGTTCAGGAGCGGGAGGGCATCGTCGGCGACGACTCAGGCCCGGTGCACCTGGACCACGGACGGGCGCGGCGCGGTGGAGACATCGCCGGGGGCCGTGGAACCGTAATCCGGGAACAGCGACCGAGGCGCCTCGAAGGTGCCGTCCTCACCCGGGTGCTGCACGGCCACGAAGACCAGTCCGTCCTTGTCGTGGATGACGGGACCGCAGGTCTCGGCATCCCGAGGTACGGAGAGGAACTGCTGGACGTGGCCGCGCTCCTTGCCGCGCAGCGGCACCTTGAACAGGCCGTCGCCGTAGCCGATCGTGCCGGGCTGGCCGTCGGTGGAGATCCACAGCTCGCCCTCCGAGTCGAACGCGAGGTTGTCGGGGCAGGAGATCGGCGAGACCTTGTCCTTGGGGAACCCGGCGAAATAAGCGTTCCCGAACGTGCTCGGGTCGCCGCACAGCAGCAGGATGCTCCAGCCGAACTTCGTCCCCGACTGCCCGGCCGTCTCGGTGATCTCGAGCACGTGCCCGTAGCGGTTGCCTGCGACGGGGTTGATCTCGTCGACCGCCGTGCGGTTGGAGTTGTTCGTCAGCGCGACGTACACCTTTCCGGTCACCGGGCTGGGCTCGACATCCTCAGGACGATCCATCTTGGTCGCGCCGACCGCGTCGGCCGCGAGCCGGGTGTAGACGAGGACCTCTTCCGTGCTGAACCCTGGGACGACGCTCTTGCCGCCACGGGTCAGCGGGATCCACTGACCGCTCCCGTCGAACGCGCCGTCCGACGGGAGCGCACCGGTCCCGGTGATCTCGGCGGCCGGGGAGTCACCGGAGAACTTCGCGACATACAGGTCGCCCTCGCTGAGCAGACGGAGGTTCTTCTTGCGCGACCCGGAGACGCGGTTCTTGGAGACGAACTTGTACAGGTAGTCGTTGCGCTCGTCGTCGCCCATGTACGCCACCGCGCGCCCGTCCTCGGCGATGCGGATGTTGGCGCCCTCATGCTTGAAGCGCCCCATCGCGGTGTGCTTCAGCGGGGTGGAGGTGGGATCCTGCGGGTCGATCTCGACGATGTAGCCGAAGCGGTTCGGCTCGTTGACGTACTCGGGGTCGTGCGCGTTGAAGCGCGGGTCGTACGTCTCCCAGCCGGTCGACGTCGACGTGGTGCTCGAACCGCTGTACCGCTTCTGCTGCGGGGTGTCGGCCGCCCAGGCGAAGTACCCGTTGAAGTTCTCCTCACCGGAGAGGATCGTCCCCCACGGCGTCGTTCCGCCTGCGCAGTTGCCGAGCGTGCCGTGGACCCAGCGGCCCTCCGGGTCCGCAGCGGTCTTGACGAGGTCGCTCCCTGCGGCCGGACCGGTCAGTTCGAAGACGGTCTCGACCGTGATGCGACGGTTGCGACGTCCGTCGACGACGTAGCTCCACGGCTGGCCGGTGCGACGGCGGCGGATGTCGACGACCGACAGCCCCTGCGCCGCCTTGTAGATCTCACCGCGACGCTGGAGCTCAGCGGCATCCGCGGTCGAGGGGAACATGATGTTCGGGTTGACGTACTCGTGGTTGTTCACCAGGACGCCGGTCTTGCCGCTCTTGTCGGCGATGATGTCGAGGTAGTCGCTGTTGTAGCCGAACTGCCCGGCCTGCGCCTCGGGTGTCTGCGCGTCGATGTCGAACGCGGGCGTCCGGGAGAAGAGCGGGTCTCCCCAGCGAATCAGCGGGTCCCACGTGTACCCGGTCGGCACGGTGAACGCGTCGACGTCGGCGGGGACCGGCGCGATCGCGTCGAAGAGAAGGCTGCCGCGTGCCGGTCGCCCGAACGACGCGCCGGAGCCCGCGAGCCCTGCAGCCTGCGGCGACGAGGTCGGCGTCCCGCGTCCCGCTCCGACGACCACCGCGACGGCGGCTGCTGCGCCGAGTCCGAGGACGGCACGGCGGGAGAACACCGTCGATGCGATCGAGCGGAAGTCCTCGTTCGACGACGTGTTGCACTCCGGCCCGAGGCAGGCGTTCGCGCACTTCAGCTCGCACGTCATCGCCGAGCGCTTCCCGCTCACATGGGGTGCCATCGGCAGAGAGCGGCGGGGGATGTCAGTCAGGCTCATCATCGGTCCTTCGTCGTCGGGTGCTGGTGCCCCGGCTACGTTGCTCCCACCGGATGACCACCGGATGAACGACCGCTGAACCGCGCGTTTACTCAGCCGGCAGAGGCGAGGGCGTTGAGCGCGTCGATCAGCCGGTACAGACCGCCGACCTCGCGCTGTCTGAGCCGCAGGGCGATGCGCGGCAGCTCGATCCGGTCGTGATCGCTCACCTCGATCGGCAGCGGGTCGATGCGCTCGATCCGCCCGGACGCGATGAGCGCGGCGAACTCGGAATCGAGCGCGTCCACCTCGGCATCCGTCGGCTCGTGCTTCAGCCGCAGGATCAGCAGGTCGTCGACCCAGCGCAGCGAGTCGTAGTTCCGCCAGAAGCCGGTGATCCGGGCGACCGCCTGCTCGGCGGAGTCCGTGACGAGCACCCGATCGAAGTCGTTCGGCGAGATGACACCGGCAGGGATCAGCTGGTCGATGACGAAGCGTTCGAGCCCCCGCCAGAACGTGCCGCCCGGAGCATCCAGGAGCACGATCGGCGTCGGCTCTGCCTTTCCGGTCTGCTGCAGCGTCAGCAGTTCGAACATCTCGTCCATGGTTCCGAAGCCGCCGGGCAGGCAGATGAATCCGCTGGATTCCTTCACCAGCATGAGTTTGCGCGTGAAGAAGTACTTCATCTCCACGGAGTGCGCGTCGTGCGCGACGACCGCGTTCGGCTTCTCCTCGAACGGCAGCCGGATCGAGACGCCGAGCGCCATCTTCTGCCCTGCACCCTCGGCGGCGGCCTGCATGATGCCCGGTCCGGCGCCGGTCACGACCATCCAGCCGCGCCTGGCGAGTTCCGCCGCGACATCCCGCGCCGAACGATAGAGCGGATCCTCCTGCTGCGTGCGCGCCGAACCGAAGACGGTCACCTTGGGCACTCCGGCGTACGGAGCGAACAGCTGGAAGGCGTCGCGCATCTCGCTGAGCGCCGACGAGGCGATCTTGAGATCCAGACGCTGGGTGCGGTCCTGTCCGAGCTGGATGCCGGAGAGCAGTATGCGAGTGATCAGCGTGCGGTTGCCGGTGACCCCGGTCTCATCCAGAAGGGCATCGATGCGGCTGCGCAGCTCGTCCATGGCTCTACTCTTGCACGTCAGGAGCGCTCACCCTCGAGGGTGAGCGCTCGCACTCGCACGGGCGTCGTGGTCCACAATGGTTGCCGTCGCGGAGCGAATGCCGCGTCAGCTGAGGGAGCGTTCCATGGGTGAGATCATCGACAGGATCCGAGCCAGGCGCAGGGCGCGTGCCGAGCTGAAGAATCCGGCGTACGAGATCTTCATCGGCATCCTGTCGCTGCTGTCGATCCTGAACCTCGTCTTCGTGTACGCGTTACAGGGCGACACCGCGATGCAGGTCGTACTGACCGTCATGAACGGCCTGTTCAGCGTGATCTTCCTGATCGACTTCATCTTCCGGATGGTCACGTCCGAGGCCAGGTGGCGCTACTTCTTCCGAGGGTTCGGCTGGGCCGATCTGCTGGCCAGCCTTCCGCTCCCGCAGCTCAAGGTGCTGCGCGTCTTCCGGCTCCTCCGCGTGCTGCGGCTCATGCGCGACCTGGGTCCGAAGCAGATCTGGTCGACGCTCGTCAAGGACCGCGCCAACAGCACCCTCATGACACTGCTGCTGCTGGGCATCCTCGTGCTGCAGTTCGGGAGCCTCTCGGTGCTGGCGATCGAGGAGGACGCCGAGGGGGCGAACATCACGTCGGCCTCCGACGCGCTCTGGTACACGATCGTCACCATCTCGACCGTCGGCTACGGCGACCAGTATCCGGTCACCGATGCGGGGCGTGTGCTCGGCGTGCTCATCATCATCGTCGGCGTCGGCATCTTCGGCACGTTCACCGGTTACCTGGCGAATCTGTTCCTCGGGCCGTCGGATGCCGCCGATGACCGCAGCGAGGTCGGCAGCCTCTCGGACGGCGATGCAGCGGCTGCACCGGCCGGTCCGTCCGTCCTCGACACCGCAGCGGGAATGGCCGCCGGTGCGGCGTCCGGCGCCGTCGCCGTCGGCGCTTCCCTGTCCGATGCCGTCGCAGATCGTGCGGATCAGGATGCCGTCGCGGATCGACCGGATCCGGATGCCGGAGCGCACGCCGAGCGACTAGCTGTGCTGCTGGCGCAGTCGGAGATGATCACCGCCGAGATCAGGCGACTGATCGACGACGGCGCGGCCGGAGCCGAAGCGCGGTAACCGCGCTCAGGCGGTGAGGCGAGCGATCGCCTCGTCGACCGAGAGCGCGTCCCGCTCCCCCGTCCGGCGATCCCAGAGCTCGACCTGACCGTCTGCAGCCCCACGACCGACGACGAGCACGCGCGGGATGCCGACGAGCTCGGCGTCGCCGAACTTCACGCCGGGCGACACCTTCTGACGGTCGTCGTAGAGCACGTCGAGACGGGCGTCCTCCAGGCGCTCGGCGACCTGCTCCGCGACGTCGAACGCGACCTGGTCGCGCCCGGCGGCGACGACGTGCACGTCGAACGGCGCGACGGATTCGGGCCAGATGAGGCCCTTCTCGTCGTTGTTCAGTTCGGCGATGATCGCGAGGATGCGGGTGATGCCGACGCCATACGAGCCCATCGTGACGGTGACCAGCTTGCCGTTCTCGTCCAGGACCTTGAGGCCGAGCGTCTCGGCGAAGAACCGGCCGAGCTGGAAGATGTGGCCGATCTCCATGCCGCGAGCGAGCTCGACAGGACCAGAACCATCCGGGGCGGGGTCGCCCGCGCGGACATCGGCGATCTCGACGACGCCGTCGGCGAAGAAGTCGCGTCCAGCGACCACGTCGTGGGCGTGCTTCTGGTCGATGTTCGCGCCCGTGATCCAGCGGGTTCCCTCGCTGACACGGGGGTCGACGAGATAGCGGATCCCGGTGGCCGACTCCTCGCCCAATACGGCACCGGTCGGCGACCACGGGCCGATGTAGCCCTTGACGAGCAGCGGGTTGCGCTCGAAGTCGTCCGGCGTCGCGGTCGTGACCTCCGCAGGAGCGAACGCCACCTCGGCGCGCTTCTCGTCGACCTCGCGGTCGCCGGGGATGCCGACGACGACGAGTTCACGGGAGCCGTCGGCATGGGTTAGCGCGAGGACGACGTTCTTCAGCGTATCCGCGGCGGTGTACTCGCCCTCGAGCACCGCGTTCGAGTGCGCGACGAGCGTCTCGATGGTGGGGGTGTCCGGAGAATCGAAGACCGTGGCCTCGCCGATCCCCTCGAACGGCACCGGCTCGGGGATCGCCGTCGTGAACGCCTCGACGTTCGCGGCATAGCCGCCGGCCGACCGGACGAAGGTGTCCTCGCCCACGGGCGTCGGGTGCAGGAACTCCTCACTGCGCGCGCCGCCCATCAGTCCGTTGTCCGCGTTGACGATGACGTACTCGAGGCCGAGGCGCTGGAAGATGCGCTCATACGCATCCCGCTGCTTCTGGTAGCTGACCTCGAGCCCGGCATCCGACGAGTCGAACGAGTACGCGTCCTTCATCGTGAACTCGCGGCCGCGCAGGAGACCGGCACGGGGGCGCGCCTCGTCGCGGTACTTGTCCTGGATCTGGTAGATCGTCAGCGGCAGGTCCTTGTACGAGGAGTACAGGTCCTTCACGAGGAGCGTGAACATCTCCTCGTGCGTCGGCGCGAGCAGGTAGTCGCTGCCCTTGCGGTCCTGCAGCCGGAAGATGTTGTCGCCGTAGGACTCCCAGCGACCGGAGGCCTCGTACGGGTCACGCGGCAGCAGCGCGGGGAAGTGCACTTCGTGCGCGCCGGATGCGGCCATCTCGCCGCGGACGATGGCTTCGATCCTGGCCTTGACCTTGAGTCCCAGTGGCAGCCAGGTGAAGATGCCCGGCGCCGCACGCCGGATGTAGCCGGCGCGGACCAGCAGCCGATGGCTGGTGACTTCGGCGTCGGAGGGGTCTTCGCGGAGCGTGCGGAGAAAGAAGTTCGAGAGACGAGTGACCACGCGTCAAGTCTAGGGCGCGCGGCCACTCGCCCGATCCGATCAGTTCAGCGCGCGGGTGCTCGCCGGGATCGCGCCGTCGGCGTAGAGGCTCGATGCGAGGTCCTGCAGCGCGGTCAGGGCGACGCGCTGGGTCATCGGACCGTACGAGATCCGCGCGACGCCGAGTGCCTCGTACTCCGCGGCGGTGAGGGCGCCGGGGAGTCCGATGACGCTGACGCGGTTCTCTCCGATGCCGTCCACGAGCTGCCTGGTGACCTCGGCATCCAGGATGCCGGGGACGAACACGGTCGTCGCACCGGCGTCGAGGAACGCACGGCCGCGCTCGATCGCGTCGGCGAGGCTCTCCTGCGCGGGGCGATCGCCGCCGCGGACGAAGGCGTCGGTGCGGGCGTTGAGGACGAACGGCACGCCTTCGGCTTCGCCGGCCTTCACGATAGCCGCGACGTTCGCGACCGACTCGGCGAGCGGCTTCAGGCGGTCCTCGACGTTCGCGCCGACGGCTCCGGCCGCGATTGCGAGACGCGTGGTCTCGCCGGCCTCTCCGTATCCATCGTCCAGGTCGGCGGAGACGGGCAGGTCGACCGCCGCCGTGATGCGGGACACCATGTCGAGCATGAGTTCGCGCGGGATGGTGCCGTCGGCGAAGCCGAAGGTCGCGGCGATCGAGTGCCCGGCCGTGGCGAGGGCCTTGGTCTCGGGAAGAGCGGCGACGGTCTGGGCGGACACGGCGTCCCAGACGTTCACGACGCGGAGGATCTCCGGCGCGCGGTGCAGATCGATCAGGGTCTGAGCTTTCTCGGCAAGGGTCATGTTCACACGCTAATCCCCCTCGGCGTCCGTGTCGCTGGATAGTCTCGATTCATGCCTCAGCGTCGCGCCCATGTCGCCCCGTCCGCTGCCCAGGGCGAGTTGGCCCGAGCCCTGGCAGAGCTGCGGGCGTCGCTGGATGCACCGGTGGACTTCTCCGCGGAGGCGCTCGCCGAGGCATCCGCCGTCGCACCGACGCCGCCCGAACTGGACCTGCGGGACGTGCCGTTCGCGACCCTCGATCCGCCGGGGTCGAAGGATCTGGATCAGGCGTTCCACCTCGCCCGCGTCGGCACCGGATTCGAGGTGCGGTACGCGATCGCCGACGTGCCGTCGTTCGTCACGGCGGGTGGGGCGCTGGATGCCGCGGCCCGCGAGCGCGGCCAGACGCTGTATGCGGCCGACGGTTCGATCCCGTTGCATCCGCGCGCGCTGAGCGAGGATCGGGCATCACTGCTGCCTGATGTCGAGCGTCCGGCGCTGGTGTGGACGTTCGCTCTGGCAGCGGACGGCGTCACCACGGACTTCCGGCTGGAGCGGGCGCTGATCCGCTCGCGCGCGCAGCTCGAGTACGGCGCCCTGCAGCGCGCTCTGGATGCCGGCGAGGAGACCCCGGCGACTCTGCTGCGCGAGATCGGCGAGCGTCGAGTCGAGCAGGAGCGCGTGCGCGGAGGTGCGAGCCTCAACCTGCCGGACGAAGAGGTCGTGCGCGCCGACGACGGCACGTATCGGATCGTGCGGCGCAGCCCGCTGCCGGTCGAGGAGTGGAACGCCCAGCTCTCTCTGATGACCGGCATGGCCGCGGCATCCCTCATGCTGGACGCGAAGGTGGGCGTCCTGCGGACCATGCCGGAGCCGGACGAGAAGTCCTTCGCGGCGTTCCGCAGGCAGACCGAGGCACTCGGGCGGCCCTGGACGACGGGGACGTACGGCGAGTACCTGCGCGGCCTGGACCGCACCGACCCGCTGACGCTGCCGGTACTCGAGGCGGCCGCGATGCTGTTCCGCGGAGCCAGTTACGTCGTGTTCGACGGCGACGCGCCAGCGGATGCCGAGCAGGCCGCCATCGCGGCTCCGTACGCGCATGCGACCGCTCCCCTGCGCCGGCTCGTGGATCGCTGGTCGCTCGCGATCTGTCTGGCTGTCGCGTCAGGGCAGGAGGTCCCGGCGTGGGCGCGCGAGTCGCTGCCGGAACTACCGGGGCTCATGCAGGCGTCCTCCCAGCGGGCATCGCGGCTGAACGCCGCAACGATCAACTGCGTCGAGGCGGCGCTGATGACGCCGTTCGTCGGTGCGCGGATCGAGTCGAGCGTGATCGAGGTGCGCGACGGTGGCCGCGCGACGATTCAGATCGCGGATCCGGCAGTGACGGCATCCGCGCCTGCGCCCGACGGCGTCGCCCCTGGCGACGTCGTGTCTCTGCGGGTCGTGCGGGCAGACATCGCGAAGGGCGAGGTGGAGTTCGCCCTCTGAGCACGTGGACGCGCGGGATCACCAGCGCTGCCCCCGGCCCACCTCGGCGCGATGCGCGCGTACGCGCGCTCCGTGACCGCGACGACATCGGTGGCCCGGTTCCGGTCGTCGGATTCGTCGCCCTGCAGGCGGCAGAACGGACACGAATAGTCGGCCGGCGCGTGCGAGACGGGCGGCATCGCTCAGTCCTCGCCGAGGAGGGTCGCGATCATCCGATGTCCCTGCGCTTCGAAGTCCTCGTCGCCCACTTGATGAGCCCACGCCGCGGTGCCGACCGCCTCGACGATGCGCAGCGCACGCCAGTGGTCGTCGGCGCCGGAGCGCGGATCGCGGCCGTAGCCCTCGAAGAACGCCGTCTCGCATTCCGGGGCGAGACGCCATTGCTGGGCGTCGAGCCGCACGAGATCGGATGCCCGACTGCGGAATGCGAAGCGACCGAAGTCGATCACGCGCACGTCGCCCTGATCGATCAGCCAGTTCCGCGGCTGCCAGTCGCCGTGCGTGGGCACCAGCTCGACGGCGCCGAGGTCGAAGCCTTCGAGCAGGGCTTCGACTCGCACGACCGTCTCCGCCGCGATCCGGTGCCCGGATGCGAGTGCCCGTTGCACCCGTTCGACAAGACGCTCATCCCCGACCCGCGACTCCTGGTCGTGGAACACCCGCAGCAGTTCGCCGGCACGACGGTGCACGCGAGGGTCGACCGCCGCGGGAGTCCGGTCGATGAGGTGTCCCGGCACCCACTCCGCGACGAAGATCCGATTCTCGCGATCAGAGTGCCGGACTCGTGTCGTGATGCCCTCGCGCCCCCAGATGGCCGTCCACCCGTCGTGCGCATCGAGCTCGCGGCCGATGTGATGGTTCGTCGGTCCACCGGCTTTGACCACCAACCGCTCGTCGTCCTGCTCGACCTCGAGCACGTACGCCTCGATCTGGCCCCAGCTGTGATCCGCGAGGATCGTCGCGCCAGGAATCCACTCGTTCAGCCGCGCTCGCTGCGCAGCGCTCAGCCGGTGGTCATCCCTCACCGGGTGAGGACCGCGGTTGCGATCGGGGGTGGAAGAACGCGAAGGCATTCTTCATGCTCCCACGCGCGATGCGGCGCCGAAGACCTCCGGCAGAACCGTGACGAACTCCTCGAAGTGGCTGAACCAGACCGTATGAGCCGCGCCGGGGATCGCGCGCACATCGACGCCCCGAGCGGCGAGTCGACGCGCGTCCTCATCAGGGACGAATCGGCTCGGGTCGGCGCGGACCAGGATCGAACCGGGAGCCGGGACGTGTTCGACATCGGCACCGGACGAGATCGATGCGGCCGTCACCGCATCGAAGCGTTCAGCCGCCCGCGCTTCGACGACGGCATCCGTCTCGCTGTAGAACGGGCGTGTCTCGCGCAGCGATGCGGCATCCATTCTGGACCGCCGATCTCGCACGTAGTGCGCGATGAGTTCATCACGGTCGGCTCCGCCGGCGAATGCGCAGATGGTGTCGACGTACACAGCAGTGTCGATCGGCAGCCGGTCGGCCGCCGCGGCCAGGACGGTACCGCCGTACGAGTGTCCCATTGCGACGAGGCGCCGTCCCGGTGCCAGCATCCCGAGGGTCTCGATCACGGCGTCCGCCGCCGAATCGATCGTCGACGACGGATCGCGCGGCGAGAGACCGTGACCGGGCAGGTCGAGCGCCAGCACACGGGCGCCGCCGTTCGCGAGCGCCTCTGACACGCGCCACCAGCTCTCCGCCGACCCGGACATGCCGTGCAGCAGCACGACCGTCCGCTCACCGGAACCGGACTCGACGGCGTTGAGGCGCATCCAGTCAGTCAAGCACGGGCGTCGGGCGAGACGAGGATCTGCGCGACGGCAGCAGGCACGTCAGGTGCCGTGATCGTGGCGATGGATGCTGGATCGTCTTCACCTCCATCAGTGATCCACGCGGTCGTCAGTCCCGCCGCCACTCCCCCGGCGATGTCCGATTCGAGGCCGTCTCCGACCATCCAGCCGCCCAACGGGACGCTCAGGCGACGCGCGGCGAGCGCGAAGATCTCGCGATCGGGCTTGCGGACGCCGGCCTCGGCCGAGATCACCCAGCCGTCGACCGCGTCAACCAACCCGGTGCGAAGGACCTTCGCCTCCTGATTGTCGATCTCGCCGTTGGTGACGATGCCGATCGTCCAGCGTGCGGTTCGCAGGGCGGACAGCGCGTCGAACACGCCGTCCGTGCAGGTCACGAGCTCCGGCATCCGGTGACGGTAGTCGGCCCACAGACGCAGCGGGTCGTCCGGCAGGCGGAGATCCACCACGAGCTCCCGGAACACCGCCTCCTTCGAGCGTCGTTGCGCCAGCTTCGCGGCGACGGCGCCGATCTGCTCCGCCGTCAAGCCGCGGACCCGTCCGAGAGGTTCCCTCGCACATCCGTGATCAGAAAAGGTCGGATCGCGCGCCGAAGACAACTTCGAATGTCGGAGGCCCCGAACATGATGGTGCTATCAACTTCTTCACCGAGATCGACGCACAGGTCGCCTCCTTGCGCGCGCTCTTGGGTGAGGAGGCCGCGGCAGCCGATCTCGCAGCAGCGCTTCGATCGCTGTCCGACGACGAACTCGTCGAGGCGATGCGCGCCTCCGCGACTCTGACCCGATGCGTCGAGAAGGTGACCGCGCTTGGAGCCGGCGTCGCCGCGGCCCGCTCGACGCGCGAGTCCGGCCACACCGGGCTTGCGCAGTCCCGCGGCCACCGCAACCCGGTTGGCCTTCTGCAGGAGGTCACGGGCGGCAGCCGCTCCGATGCCGCCCAGCGCATCCGCGTCGGCTCCGCGCTGCTGGAGGCGCAGGCGGCGGACGCCGAAACGCTCCATGACCATGAGGATGCCCGTCCGGAAGAGGACTCTCCCGCCCGCGCCTGGCACGTGCCAGCCGATGCAGCGCTTCTGGCCGGCCGCATCTCCGCGGCGCAGCACGATGCGATCGTGCGCGGGTTGGGAGAGCCGCCGCACGGATCGACAACCGCGGATTCGCACCCGGATGCCGATGCGCAGGCCGCTTGGCTCGCTGCCGCCGAGCAGCTCGTGGACGAAGCAGCGCATCGCACCGTCGAAGAGCTCGGTTCGTCTGCGCGCACCTTGCGCGATCTCCTCGACTCGGAGGGAGCCGAGCGACGTTTCCAGCAGCGCTTCGAGGCTCGCTCCTTCCGCTTGTGGACCGATCGGGACGGCATCCATCACGGTTCGACGACGTATGACGACGAGGGATTCGCGCTCGTGAAAGGCGTCAACGACGCGGCGCTTCGTCCTCGACGCGGCGGACCCCGGTTCGTCGGTTCGGCCGAGAAGGACGCCGCGCAGAAGCTCGTCGAGGATCCTCGCACCAACGATCAGCTGGCCTACGACCTCATGATCGATGTGGTCTCCGCGGGCGCGCGCGCCGAAGCGGCGACCGTGTTCGGCGTGAAGCAGACCGGCGTGCGACTGGTCCAGACGGTCGATCGCGAGGGCGGACGCCGAGCCGCCCTGACTGAGGATGGGCTGATCGCGCTCCCCCGCGCCAGTGCGGAACAGCGGATCTGCGATACGGGTGCGCTCGTCGTGACCGTCGACTCGTGCGGCAACCCGCTGCAGGTCGGGCGGGAGCAGCGCCTGTTCACTCCGACGCAGCGCGTCGCCCTCGCGATCCGCGACGGTGGATGCCGGTGGCGCAACTGCGACCTACCGGCGTCGTACTGCGAAGCGCATCACATCGATGAATGGGCAAGCGGCGGACGGACCGACGTGGACCGCGGGATCCTGCTCTGCCGCTTCCACCATATGCAGCTTCACCACGGCGGGTGGTGGATCACACGAGACGGCACGGCTGATTTCGTCCTGCATCACCCCAACGGCGCGACCCACGTGCTGCCGGCGCGCATCGTGCTTCGGTATGCGTTCGCGGATGTCGATCCTCCGCCACGAAGGTTCGCGCCGGCGGCCTGACGTCTCTGGGGAGTCGCGGTTTCTGCGTTGCGGCACGGCGGCGTGCGCACGGCCGCGACAACCTGGACCGGGCGCGTGGGTAGGCCAGCCGGCGGTGCGGACCAGTGGCGCATGCGCAAGAGTGCGCGGCGTGGACCAACCGTGTACGCGCAGAAGTGCGCGGTTCGACCGTGACGGCGCAACAGCATGGACCATGCCGCACGCGATACGACAGCGCGAACCAGCCGCGTCACGCTGCGGCGTACGCGTGCAACGGCAGCATGGCCTCCACGCGGACACGGCCCAGCACCAGGTGCCGGCCGGCAGCATCCGCTCCGGTGAGACCGCCGCCGACGCGGCTGTCCGCGAGCTGCTCGAGGAGACCGGCCTGCACGGCCGCGTCGTGCGTGCGCTCGGCACCGTCGATTACGACCTCGCGCCGATGCGCGATGAGGTCGCTCGCAGGCACTTCTTCGTGATGGTCTCGAACGACGCCGACACCAGCGCGATGTGGTCGGCCGGCGAGACCGATCCGTCCGACGGCAGCGGCACGCACCACACGTGGCCGTGCCGTTGGATTCCACTCGTCCAGGCGCATGCCCTGGCCGGCGGACTGAGCGCGAAGCTCGGCGAAGCGACCAGACCGGCCTAAGCCGCGGATGTCGCGGTCGTCGTCATCACGAGCAGCTGCGGATCCGAGAGGCCCAGGGACACCGAGATCGCGGCGAACTCCGACAGCGCATGTACATGCGTCCCTCCGCACGGGATCGACGCCGTGCCCTCGGGCAGATCGCATTCCCATCGGCGCATGTCGACGATCGTCGGACCGTCCGTCACGATGCGACTCGCCGCACCCGACGCGACCCAGGCGGCCAGCTGCGCGTTGATCCGGCGCTCTCGTTCCGCCAGCGATGCGGCGAACCCCTCCGTGTCGAAACCGGCCCGGCGCAGACTCTTGCCCAGTCGGTACTCGTCGACCGAGCCATCCTCGTGGATACGACTCGTCTGGTTCGCGCGCCCCTCGAAGTCGGGGTGGCCGAGCGCGTCGGTTCCCGGGTCCTTGCGCCACAGGTCAGCCACGGCGAGATCGAGTGCCAGCGAGGCGAGATGGCATGCGGTGTGCGCCCGACTGAGACCCGCGCGACGCTCGGCATCCACCTCCAGTGTGACGGCAGACTCCGGCCGCAGCCAGGTGGGGGCATGCCCCGCGAGTCGGTGTCCGACCAGCCAAGTCCAGCCGTCGACACCGCGCTTGACCGGGATCTCAGCACCGACGAAGAAGTCGCCGTCCTCGCTCTCGGCGGCCATCACGGCTTCGACGACGTCGACCGAGTCCTGATCGGATGCGATCGTCCCGGCATCCCCCGGCTGATCGGGCCAGGTGTGATCGACCGGGTGGAAAGGCGTCTCGTCTACGACGACGATCGCGCCCTCCGGACGCGAGTGGACGGTGCGAACGACGCTCTCTCCCATGGTCGCGCCGGACGCGAACGAGACGCTCGTGGAACCCCCCATCAGTGGTTCGGGGGAATCGTGAAGCTTGCGAGATGGTCGCCGTCGACCACGAAGATGCCAGTCGACTCGCCGGTGAACACGCGACTCGACCAGGCGAACCTCACGCTCGTCCTGTCGCCCTCGGTCTCCGCGCTCAGCAGCGTCATCTTCGCTCGGGCGCCGATCGCGTCGCTGCCGGCCCAGCGATGGACGCCGTCTCGTCCGCGCATCACCCGACCCCAGTCGTCGATGAAGCCGTCCTCGGTGAACGCCGCCACGAACGCGTCCGTGTCCGCGGCGTTGATCGCATCCACCATCGCCTGTACCGGCGCGGGAACAGTCAGGTCAGACATCTTCATCCTCCATCCGTGTCGAACATCACTCGGTCTCGAAATCGCCCTTCACCGCCACCCGCACGGTGATCTCGGGAATGGTGAGCTCGGGTCCGCCGCCGGCGCCGCGGGCGCTCTGCGGCACGTACCCCTCGTCTTCGCGAATCGCGAGAACGCGCTGCACCGTCTGCCCGAGAGCTGCTGCGAAATCGTCCGCCTTCGCCCGGGCATCCTTGACCGCCACCGTGCGGAGATGACGGGTCACGGCATCACGCGTGATCTCCGTCAACGCCCACGTCGTCGACACGGTGGCCCCGAGCGCGCTCAGCGCGGCCACCGCGTCGGGGACCTCGGCGAGGCGCGACATCTTCACCCGGACGATGCCGCGCGTGACGTGATCGCGGTGCTTCGCACCGTCCTTGTCCGTCCAGACCCGCGCAGACGTGCTGAGCACGTCGACCGAGTGCCACGTCGCCGCACCTGAGGAACGAAGTCGCACGACCTGCTCGGCCAGTTGCGCATGCACCGCCGTGCCCTGGCGGATCGACGTCGCACGATCCTGATGCGCGATCGCGACCTCCGCGGCCAGCGTGGCGCGTTCGGCCATCCGGTGACTCTCACCGAGACCGGCGACCGTGATCACCGTCATCAGACGGTCGTCACCTGCGCCGTGCCGAGCGGAGCGTCCGGACCCATCTCGGCGGCGATGCGGTTCGCCTCCTCGATCAGTGTCGCGACGATGTCCGCCTCCGGGACGGTCTTGATGACCTCGCCCTTGACGAAGATCTGGCCCTTGCCGTTGCCGGAGGCGACACCGAGGTCGGCCTCGCGCGCCTCGCCGGGGCCGTTCACGACGCAGCCCATGACGGCCACGCGCAGCGGCACGGTCATATCCTTGAGCCCCTCAGTCACGTCTTCGGCGAGCGTGTAGACGTCCACCTGAGCGCGGCCGCAGGACGGGCACGACACGATCTCGAGCTTGCGCTCGCGCAGGTTCAGCGACTGCAGGATCTGGTGACCGACCTTGACCTCCTCGGCCGGCGGCGCGGACAGCGACACGCGGATAGTGTCGCCGATGCCCTCGCCCAGCAGGATGCCGAAAGCCGTCGCGCTCTTGATCGTGCCTTGGAACGCGGGTCCAGCCTCGGTCACGCCGAGGTGCAGCGGCCAATCCCCCATCCCGGCGAGCAGACGGTACGCCTGCACCATGATCACCGGGTCGTTGTGCTTGACCGAGATCTTGAAGTCGTGGAAGTCGTGCTCCTCGAACAGCGACGCCTCCCATCGCGCGCTCTCGGCGAGCGCCTCCGGCGTCGCCTTGCCGTACTTCTGCAGCAGGCGGGGGTCGAGCGACCCGGCGTTCACGCCGATGCGCAGCGAGACCCCGGCATCCTTGGCGGCCTGGGCGATCGCGCCGACCTGGTCGTCGAACTTGCGGATGTTGCCCGGGTTCACCCGGACGGCGGCGCAGCCGGCGTCGATCGCCTGGAAGACGTACTTCGGCTGGAAGTGGATGTCGGCGATCACCGGGATCTGGCTCTTCTTCGCGATGATGTGCAGCACATCCGCGTCGTCCTGAGACGGCACCGCGACACGCACGATCTCGCAGCCGGATGCCGTGAGCTCGGCGATCTGCTGCAGAGTCCCGTTGATGTCTGTGGTCTTCGTGGTCGTCATGGACTGCACGCTGACGGGAGCGTCACCGCCGACGAGCACCTTGCCCACCTTGATCTGGCGGGACTTGCGGCGCGGGCTCAGGACTTCGGGGACGCGTGGCATCCCAAGATTGACTGCAGGCACAGGTCCAGATTACGCGGCTGCAACGCAGCCAGGCTGGATACACGCAGTGTGATAGTTTCGCCCCATGCTCGCGAACCCCACCTGGTGGCCCGCCTCCTAGGCGGTGTGTTCGCGTTCCCACGAATTCAGACCGCCCCCGGGCGGTCTTTTCGTTGAGTCGCGCCGGATGCCCGATCCTCAGGAGACCCCGATGATTCAGCTGCCCGACCAGAGCGCCGCCTTCGTGCTCATCGCACGCGACGGCTCGGACAGCGTCGAGCTGCTGACCGGCGACGTCATCGACGTCGATCTGCTCGCCGACATCCCGCTGACGTCCGAGGGCGCAGCTCAGGAGGTGTTCGCGCTCGTTCCATACCGCCAGGTCCGCGAACGCGGCTTCGAGGCGCAGGACGACGAGACCCCGCTGCGCTGCCTCATCGTCGACCGCCACGAGCACCTGCCGTTCGCCGAGCTCGTCGCGTCGCTCCCCCACGATCCGATCGCCCTGCATGATGCCGGCTTCGACATCTCCGACGACGACTACGCCGGTGTGGTCGAGCGGGTCATCGCCGACGAGATCGGTCGGGGCGAGGGCGCGAACTTCGTGATCCGCCGCGACTACACCGCACGCTTCGAGGGCGACGACCGCACCGCGGCGCTCACCTGGTTCCGCGCTCTGCTCGAGCACGAACGCGGTGCGTACTGGACGTTCGCGGTCGTCACGCCCGGCCAGGTGCTCGTGGGCGCGAGCCCGGAGGCGCACGTCGTCGCTCAGGACGGCATCGTCACGATGAATCCGATCTCCGGCACCTTCCGGCATCCGGCAGGCGGCGCGACGAAGGAGTCGCTGGTCGAGTTCCTCTCCTCCACCAAGGAGACCGAGGAGCTCTTCATGGTCGTCGATGAGGAGCTCAAGATGATGAGCGCCGTCTGCTCGGACGGCGGCCGCATCACCGGCCCGCACCTCAAGCAGATGTCGCGCCTCACGCACACCGAGTACATGCTGCGCGGATCCAGCAGGCTCGACCCGCGCGACATCCTCCGCGAGACCATGTTCGCCCCCACAGTGACGGGTTCGCCCATGCAGAACGCCTGCACGGTGATCCGTCGCCACGAGACCAAGCCGCGCGGCTACTACTCCGGCGTCGCCGCGCTGTTCACCCCGAACGCGCACGGCGGGCACGACCTCGACGCCCCGATCCTCATCCGCACGGTCTACGCCGAGGACGGTGCCCTGCGCGTGCCCGTCGGGGCGACGCTGGTGCGGCATTCCGACCCGCACGGCGAAGTGAGCGAGACGCATGGCAAGGCCGCCGGCGTCCTCGGCGCGATCGGCGCCATCGACCGCGATACGCGCGTGGATGCGGACGCACCGGCCGAGCCCGTCGATCTCGCGGCGGATGCCGATGTCAGCGCCCTGCTGAACGCGCGCAACTCGCGCCTGGCCGAGTTCTGGTTGAACCCCCAGGGCGACGACACCGGCGGGCCGTTCGCCGGCCGCTCAGCGCTCGTCGTCGATGCCGAGGACCGCTTCACCACGATGCTCGCGCACCAGTTGCGCCACCTGGGTCTCGACGTCCGCATCGCGCCGTGGGATCAGGTCACGGACGGCGATCTGGATGCCGCCGACCTCGTCGTCGCCGGCCCCGGCCCCGGCGACCCTCGGGACGCATCGAACGCGCGCATCTCCCGCATGCGCGAGGTCGTCGGACGCCGCCGCGCGCAGTCGCGCCCGCTCGTCGCCGTGTGCCTGAGCCACCAGATCCTCGCCGACTCCCTCGGCATCGATCTCGCCCCGCTGGACAGCCCGCACCAGGGCCTCCAGAAGGTCGTCCCGGTTTTCGGGGAGGATGCCTCGATCGGCTTCTACAACACGTTCACCGCGCGGGTCGCGCCCGGAACGGACCCCGTCGGAGTGTTCGCGGGGCCGGTCATCGGCGCGACGGACGCGCCGAACGAGCACCACCTGCCCGCAGACCATGCACTCGACGCGCTGGCATCTCTTTTCGAGGTCTCAGCGGATGCGACGACGGGTGATGTGTACGCGCTCCGCGGACCGCAGGCGGCCAGCATCCAGGGGCATCTGGAGTCGATCCTGTCGCGCGACGGCATCCACACCCTGGAGCGGCTCGTCGCGCACGCCCTGGCCTGACCGCAGGTCAGCCGCCCAGCAGATCGACGGGGTTGAAGACGTCGGCGATCAGCAGCAGCGCGCCCATCGCGATCAGCAAGGTCGCCACGACGACCGTCAGCGGCACCAGACGCGTCGCATCCACCGGCGCCGGTGGAGGGAGACGGAACAGTTTCGCCCAGACGCGACGGATGCCGTCCCACAGCGCGACGGCGATGTGACCGCCGTCCAGAGGCAGCAGCGGGATCATGTTGAAGACGAAGAGCGCGACGTTCAGCGAGCCCAGCAGGTTCAGCAGCACCGCGAACCGGTTCAGCACCGGAGCATCCGTGGCGGCGACCTCTCCCGCGAGGCGACCGACGCCGACGACGCTGAGCGGTCCGTTCGGATCCCGCTCGCCGCCGGTGAAGGTCGACACGGCGATGTCCCACAACCGGACCGGCAGTGTCGCGATCATGGTCGTCACGCGTCCAGCCGCATCCATCGTCATCTCGAAGCCCGCGCTCGGCGGCTGCTGCACGAAGCCCATCTGCGAGCCCATGCCGACGCACCCGACCTCGGCCACGATCTCGTCGCCGTTCTCGTCGAGCAGCGGCTGCCCTGAGGCATCCGTCAGCGTGCGCTCGACCTGAATGGGCGTGATCTCGAGCGGGACGAGCTCTCCGTCGCGCTCCACCACGACCTCGAGCGCCTCGCCGGCAGACGCCTGCACGATCTCGGTCGCCTCGGCGAAGGTCGCGACATCCGCTCCATCGATCGAGACGATCACGTCGCCGGGCTGGATGCCGGCCTCAGCGGCCGGGGTCGCCGGATCGTCCGCGGCGCACTCCGTCTGCGTGGTTCCGGCCGGCAGCACGCACTCCGACACCGACGCGATCGTCGTCGTGCCCTGCTGCATCCCGATCCCGGAGGCCAGGACGGTGAAGATGACGATCGCGAGGAGCAGGTTCATCAGCGGCCCGCCGAGCATCACGATCACGCGCTTGTAGACCGGCAGACGGTAGAAGACGCGGTCCTCGGCACCGGCGGCGATGGTCTCGTCGTTGGCTGATCGGGCGTCCTGGATCAGCGTGCGGAACATCCCGCCGGCCGGCTTGTCGCTCGTCGACGCCGGGTACATGCCCGACATCGAGATGAATCCGCCCAGCGGCAGCGCCTTGAACCCGTATTCGGTCTCGCCGATCTTCTTCGACCAGAGCCGGGGGCCGAAGCCGATCATGTACTGGCCGACGCGCACGCCGAACAGCTTCGCAGGGACGAGATGGCCGACCTCGTGCAACCCGATCGAGACGCCGAGGCCGACGAGCATGAAGAGGATGCCGACCACGTACAGCAGGATTTCCACCTGATCACCGTACTGGTCCGTCACGAGGAATCCGCTGAGTCCGCCTAGACTTCAGAGGTGACCTTTCGGCAGCTGCGACTCCTGCGCGCGGCTGCGGCGACCTCGGTGGCGACGACGCTCGCCGCCGTCTCGCACACGATCGGCGGTGGGATGCCGCCGCATCCGCTCCTCGTGATCGCGCTCAGCGTCCTGCTGATCCCCCTCGCCGCCGTCCTGATCGGGCGACGTCCGTCGGCGACGCGCACCGCGCTCACCGTCCTCGTCTCGCAGGCCGTCTTCCACGTGCTGTTCCAGGTGCTCGCCGGAAGCCTCACGGATGCCGCGGTGCCTTCGGGCGGTCACGCCCACCACGTCGCGACGCTCGGCCCGGTCGTCGCGGTCGTCGCGCCGGATGCTCCCATGCTGCTCTCGCACCTCCTCGCGGCCCTCGCCACGACGCTGCTGCTCTGGCACGGCGAGCGGATTCTGCGCGCCGTCGCCGATTGGACGCGCGCCCGCCTGCTGCCCGTCATCCCCGCGCTGCCCGTGCGCACGCGGGTTCGGTGGACACCGACGGCGCTCGTCGTCACGACGAGCCTTACGCCCCTGACCACGGTCGTCCGCCGACGCGGTCCTCCTTCGGTCTGATCCGCACGTTCCGCTCCGCGTCCTCGGGATGCGGTGCCTCGACGTGCGCGCCCGTCGCCCGTTCGGCGGGCTTCGGCGCCGCGCTCTGCGGCGACCGCTCATCAGACTCAGGAGATTCACGCATGTCCCGTACGTCCCGTACCACTTTCCGCCGCACTGCCCTCGCCGTCGTCCTCGGCGCCGGCCTCGCGATCGCCGCACCAGCGGTCGCATCAGCGCACGTCGGCGTCAGCCCTGACGCACTCCCCGCCGATGCGTCCACCGTGCTCACGTTCTCGTTCACCCACGGGTGCGAGCACTCGCCCACCACCGCCCTGCGGATCACGATGCCCGAGGGCCTCGCCTCGGTGTCGCCCACGGCCGAGGCCGGGTGGGACATCGCCGTCGAGCGCGGTGACGACGGCCTCGTCGACGTCGTCACGTACACGGCGGCGACGCCCGTGGCCACCGACCTCCGCGGCGCCGTCAGCATGCAGGTGCGTCCCGCAGAGGACGCAGCCGAGTCGCTGGCCTTCCCCGTCGAGCAGCTCTGCGAGAGCGGAGCGAACGAGTGGACCGAGATCGCCGAGGAAGGTCAGGACCCGCACGATCTGGAGGCCCCGGCCCCCGTCGTGAGCCTGGTCGCCGCCGCGGATGGCGCGGATGCCGAGCACAGCGAGCACACGGCATCCGGCGCTGCCGCGTCCGGCGACGCTGCGTCCGAGCCGTCTGAGACGTCCGCCCCGATGGCGATCGCACTCGGGGCCGGCGGCCTCGTCGCCGGCGTCGCCGCCCTGGTCGTGGCGATCCTCGCCTACCGGCGCCGCGCGGCGTGACGCTCCGGGGTGGGAGCGCGCGCTCCCACCCCGGCCCGCGCGCACCGCGTGAGAAACTGGACAGGACATGGTCACCGAACGCGCATCCGCTCCCCTGCCACCCGTTCTCCGCCCTGAGCAGCCGCCACGCAGATCGTTGGCGGAACTCGCGGAGCACTTCGCTCTCGATGTCCGCGGCGACCTGACCGGGCCCTCTGCGCAGGGCATCACGCTCGCGACGGCGGACCTGCGTGCCGGCGAGATCTTCGTCGGCATCCAGGGGGCCCGCCGCCACGGTGCGGAGTTCGCGCAGACCGCGGCGGACCAGGGCGCCGTCGCGATCCTGACCGATGCGGCTGGTGCGGCGCTCGCCGAACCGACCGGGCTTCCCGTGCTCGTCGCCGACGACCCGCGCGTGGTGCTCGGCTACATCAGCTCCTGGTTGTACGGCACGGACCAGGACATGCCGCAGCTGTTCGCCGTGACCGGCACCAACGGCAAGACCAGCACCGCCCACGTGCTCGAGGGCATCCTCGGCCAGCTCGGCGTCGTCACCGGGCTCAGCTCGACGGCCGAGCGGCACATCGCCGGTCGCACCATCGTGTCGCGACTGACCACGCCTGAGTCATCAGAGATGCACGCGCTGCTCGCGCTCATGCGCGAACGCGATGTGGCCGCAGTGGCCGTCGAGGTGAGCGCGCAGGCGCTGTCGCGGCATCGTGTCGACGGCATCCTGTTCGATGTGGCCGGCTTCACGAATCTGACGCACGATCATCTGGACGACTACGGCGACATGGCGACGTATCTCGAGGCCAAGCTGGCACTGTTCCGCCCCAATCGCGCGCGACGCGGTGTGGTGTGCGTCGACACGGCGTCGGGTGGAGACGTCATCCGACGGTCCGAGATCCCCGTCGTCACGGTGGGTGCGCCCCAACTCGCCGAGGATGCGGATGCCGCGGCCGGCGCCGACTGGATCGTCACGATCGTCGACGAGAACCAGCACGGCACGACCTTCACGGTGCGGGCACCCGATGGTGCCGAGCTCACCACGAGCATCCCGGTCATCGGAGCGCACATGGCCGCCAACACCGGCCTCGCGATCGCGATGCTCGTCGAGGGCGGCTTCGCGTTCGAACGCATCGCCGCGGCCCTCTCCAGGGACGGGCGCGTCGCCGCGGCGCTGCCCGGCCGCACCGAGCTCGTCTCGGGCGCCAGCGGCCCCGCCGTCTACGTCGACTTCTCGCATACCCCGGATTCCTTCGAGAAGACCCTCGCAGCGGTGCGGAAGGTCACGCCCGGCCGCGTCGTGATGATGTTCGGCGCATCAGGCAACCGCGACACGCTCAAGCGCCCGGTCATGGGGCGCGTCGCCGCCGAGGGCGCCGACGTCGTCATCGTGACCGATCACCATCCCCGCTACGAAGATCCTGCGCCGATCCGCGCGGCGCTTCTCGAGGGTGCGCTCAGCGCCGGATCGGATGCCGAGATCCTGGAGGTGGCCGCTCCGGAAGAGGCGATCCGCACGGCCGTCGGCATGACCGGCGACGGCGACGCGATCCTCTGGGCAGGTCCTGGCCATCAGGACTATCGCGAGATCGACGGCGTCCGGACGCCGTTCTCGGCCCGCACGCTCGCCCGTCAGGCGCTGCAGGATGCCGGGTGGCCCGTCCCGTGACCGACGCACCCGCGAGACTTGCGCCGTGCGATGACTCTTGCGCCGGCTGGCCAATCGTCACCCCGCAGAGTACATCTCGCGGGATCAGGGAAGGCGCACGCGTCAGGAGGCGATGAGGCGGTCGGCGCGCTCACGCGCCCACCGCTCGGCCTCGTTGAGCGTCTCGACAGAAAGCGCGTCAGGCGGCTCGTGCGCGTCGACCACCGCGGCGATCGTGTCGACGATTCCGAGGAAGGACAGCCGGCCGTCGTGGAACGCGTCCACCGCCTGCTCGTTGGCCGCGTTGTAGACCGCCGGGAACGTGGACCCGGCTCGTCCGACCGCCTTCGCCAGCGCCACCGCAGGGAACGCTTCGTCGTCGAGCGGTTCGAACGTCCACTGGCTCGGCTGAGTCCAGTCCATCGGCCGTCCGACTCCTCCGACCCTGTGGGGCCAATCAAGGCCGAGCGAGATCGCGAGCCGCATGTCGGGTGGAGAGGCCTGCGCGATCGTCGAACCATCGATGAACTCGACCATGGAGTGCACGATCGACTGAGGGTGCACGACGACGTCGATGTCGTCGTAGTCCACGTCGAACAGTAGGTGCGCCTCGATGACCTCGAGTCCCTTGTTCACCAGCGTCGCGGAATTCGTCGTGACCACTCGGCCCATGTTCCAGGTCGGGTGGGCGAGGGCCTCAGCCGGGGTGACGTTCGCCAGGTCGGCGCGCGTGCGCCCGCGGAAGGGCCCGCCGGACGCCGTCACCACCAGTCGGCGCACTTCGTGCTTGGACCCGGAGCGCAGCGCCTGCGCCAGCGCCGAGTGCTCCGAGTCGACCGGCACGATCTGCCCTTCGGATGCCGCGGCCAGCACGAGCTCCCCGCCGACGATGAGCGATTCCTTGTTCGCCAGCGCCAGGGTGCGGCCCGACTTCAGCGCCTCCAGCGTCGAGCCGAGTCCGATGGACCCGGTGATCGCGTTGAGGACGACATCCGCCTCGACATCCCGCACCAGGGCCTGCGCCTCATCGGCGCCGAGCGCGGTGTCCTCGACCCGGAACTCCTCCGCCTGCTGCGCGAGCAGGTCGGCGTTGGAACCGGCGGCGATCCCGACCAGCTCGAACCGGCGCGGGTTGGCGCGGATCACATCCAGCGCCTGGGTGCCGATGGAGCCGGTGGAGCCGAGGACGATGACGCGACGCATGCCGCCAGCCTAGCGGCGCGACTACTGCTGAGTGACGGCCGTCTGGTTCGCGAGGATGTCGATCACGAAGACGAGCGTCTTGCCCGCCAGCTCGTGGTCGCTCGTGCCTTCTTCGCCGTAACCGAGCGCCGGCGGGATCACGACGAGAACCTGAGAGCCGACCTTCTGGCCCTCGAGCGCCTGGATGAACCCCTCGACGTAGGTGTTGCCCTGGATCGAGATCGGCGCGCCGTTCTGCCAGGACGAGTCGAACACCTCGCCGGTCTCCCAGTCGACGCCCGAATACTGCAGCAGGGTCGTGTCGCCGGCTGCGACGGGCATCCCGTCGCCCTCCTTGAGCACCGAGATCTGCACCTCGGCCGGAGCCTCGGCATCCGGGATCTCGATGGTGGGCTCTCCGTCGTCGGCGAGCGTCACGGTCGGCATGCCGTCGACCGGCTCCTTCTCGGTGCCCCACGCGGCGGTCGGCGTGACGCCGAGCACGTCGATGATGTAGAACTGCGCGGCGGCCTGCTCACTGGTGGGGAAGGCGACCGAGAGGCGCGTGCCGACGGTCGCGCAGCCCATGACCTGGGCGAGCGAGGCATCCGCGGTGATCTGGGCGGGCAGGAGCTCGCCCTCGGTGTACCCCGCGTCGCCGACGCGCTCACCGGTATCTGAGGCGAATGCGCTCAGCGCGTAGGCGACGTAGTCGCCGTCCGCGATCTCCTCGCCGTCGCCCTCGCTGACCACCGTGCGCTGCAGCTCGTCGACGGTCTGGCCGGTCTCGAAGGTCGCCGTCGACACCTCGCCGAAGGTTCCGTCGATCGTCACGCCGTCCGACGCGTCACCGGATTCCGCCGCCACCGAGCACAGGTCCGTCGAGGCATCAGGAGTCTCCGTGGCCTCCGGCGTGCTCGAGCCGCAGCCTGCGAGAAGCAGGGTTGCCGCGGCGAGGGTGGAAAAGAGGGCGATCGGACGCGTGCGCACAGGGAAACCTCAAGTCATGGAAGGGGACTCACCCATCCTGGCGCATCCGCCTTTGCCCGCGCTGGGAGACACAGCGAATCGAAAGCCACGGTGGTTGCATTCCCATAACGGAATGATCCCGGGCGTAGGCTGAACGGATGACCTCTGAGCCGTCCGACGCGCCCGAAACGTCGACGGAAGAGTCCGACGGCCCCCGCCACGCAGGATTCACGTACACGCTGGGCCGCGCCGTCATCCGCCCGCTGGCCGGCGTCATCTACCGCCCGCGCGTCGAGGGCAAGGACCTCGTCCCGCGCACCGGCCCGGTGATCTTCGCGAGCAATCACCTGTCGTTCATCGACTCGATCGCCATTCCTGTCGCCGCTCCTCGTCCGGTTCACTTCCTCGCGAAGTCCAGTTACTTCGAGGGCACCGGAATCAGCGGAGCCCTCAGCCGGACATTCTTCGAGTCCATCGGCGCCATCCCGGTGCGCCGCGGTGCAGGACAGGCGGCCCTCGATGCGCTCGATCAGCAGCGCAAGCTGCTCGAGGAGGGACTCGCGGTGGCGCTCTACCCCGAGGGCACCCGCTCGACCGACGGACGCCTGTACAAGGGACGCACCGGCGTCGCCTTCCTGGCTCTGCAGACCGGTGCGCCGGTCGTCCCTGTCGGCCTCATCGGCACCGACCGCGTCATGCCGAAGGGCGCCAAGATGCCCTCGCTGCGCGAACGGATCACGGTCAAGTTCGGCGAGCCGATCGATGTCTCCCCGCACGGCCCCGCCACCAGCGGCAAGGCGCGCCGCCTGGCGACGGACGAGATCATGGCGGCGATCCACGCGCTCTCCGGTCAGGAACTCGCCGACGCGTACAACGAGGCTCCGGCCCAGGGAACGATCGAGAAGATCAAGCAGGCGCTGCCGCACGAGCGGCGCTGATCGCTCGGCGGGCCCGAGACCGTCGTAGGTGACGACTACGCCGCGGTGATCGTCGCCTCATGGCGCACGGGGAAGTTCACCGAGTTCGCGATGAAGCACCACGCATTGGCCTGTGCGTGCGCCTCCTCGGCAGCGGGAATCATCTCGGCCTCCGCCACCACCACCTCGGGGTGCAGGACCACCTCAGCGAACGCACCACCGCCCTTGCCGTCCTCGCGCATGACACCGGTCGCGCGGTCACGGTAGGACACGACGACGACGCCGGCCGTGACGCACGCGTGCAGGTACGACAGCAGGTGGCATTCCGACAGGGCCGCGAGCAGAAGGTCCTCGGGGTTCCACCGCGTCGGGTCTCCCCGGAACGGCTTGTCAGCCGAGGCGAGCAGTTCCGGCTTGCCGTCGACCTCGACCGTGACGGCGCGAGCGTATTCGCGGTAGCCGCTCGTACCGCTGCCCTGGTTTCCGGTCCAGGTCGACGTGAGTTCGTAGTGGTGTTCGCCCAAGCTCATGTCCCCAGTCTGGCACCCGCGTTAGGCTTGTGAGGTGCTGGAAACTCTCACTGCTGCGGATGCCGTCGAACTCGCTGTCGTCGAACGGAGCGGATTCATCGAGTCCCGGCATGTCGGCGCTGCCGTCGTGCTCTCCCCCGAAGGAGATGTCATCGCCAGGCACGGAAACGCCGATGCGCTGATCCTCCCTCGGTCGAGCCTCAAGCCGCTTCAGGCCGTGGCATGCATCACGGCGGGCGCCCCGCTCGAAGGCGAGCAGCTGGCGCTGTCGACCGCGAGCCACGTCGGCACTGACCGTCATGTCGAGACCGTGCGCGAGATGCTCGTCGCCGGTGGTCTGAACGAGGACGATCTCGGCTGCCCTCCGGCGTGGCCGAGCGACAGCGCGGCGCGCGACGACCTCGTGCGCGATCACGGCTCCGCGAGCCGCGTGCGGATGAACTGCTCCGGCAAGCATGCCGCGATGCTCCGCGCCTGCGTGGCGACCGGGTGGCCGACGCAGGGCTACCTGGAACCGTCCCATCCGCTGCAGATCCACATCCGCGAGGTGGTCGAGCGGCTCACCGGCGAGAAGATCGCGCACACGGCCATCGACGGCTGCGGCGCTCCCGTGTACGCGATGACGCTGACGGGCCTCGCCCGTGCGATCCATCGGATCGGCTCGGCGTCAGAGCGCTCTCCGTTCGCACTGCATCGAGTCGCCGGCACTCTCGTGCGCGCGGTGCGCGAGAACCCGTGGACGATCGAGGGCCCAGGGCGTCCGGACACGATCGCGATCGAGAAGCTCGGCGTCTTCGCCAAGGGCGGTGCCGAGGGTGTGATGGTCATGGTCGCCCCGAACGGAGCCACCGTCGCACTCAAGATGCTCGACGGCGCTGCGCGCGCCTCCACGATCGTCGCTGCGACCCTGCTCGCGCGCGCCGGCGCACTCGCCGACGCGGATGTCCGCGCGCTGGCGGAAGAACTTCCCCTCGCCATCACCGGCGGCGGGAGCGATGTCGGCGTCATCCGCCCCGGCAACGCCATCTGAGCCCCCACCAGGGGCGGTGATCCCCCTCGACGATGAGGGGAGGAAAGGAGCCACGATGAGGATCAGCGTCCCCACCGAGGTGAAGAACAACGAGTACCGGGTCGCCCTCACGCCGTCCGGCGTTCATGATCTCGTGATGAGCGGCCACGAGGTGGTCGTGCAGACCGGCGCAGGTGCCGGCTCGTCCATGCCCGATGCCGAGTACGTCGACGCGGGTGCCATCCTGGTCGATGACCCGGCCGAGGTGTGGGCGCGCGCAGAACTGGTGATGAAGGTCAAGGAGCCGATCGCGAGCGAGTACGAGCACTTCCGCGACGACCTCACGCTGTTCACCTATCTGCACCTCGCCGCCGATCGCGCGCTGACCGACCGGCTGATGGCATCCGGTATGACGGCGATCGCGTACGAGACCGTCCAGCTCGCGGGCGGAGGCCTGCCGCTGCTCGCCCCGATGAGCGAGGTCGCCGGCCGGCTCGCTCCGCTCGTCGGAGCGCACACGCTGATGCGGTCGCAGGGTGGTCTCGGTCTCCTGATGTCCGGCGTCCCCGGAACACGCCCTGCGCGTGTGACGGTGATCGGCGGCGGGGTCGCCGGCGCGAACTCGGCGGTCATCGCCAGCGGCATGGGTGCGGACGTCACGATCTACGACACGAACATCCCGCGCCTGCGGATGCTGGACGACCATTTCGGGGGCCGCGTCAAGACCGCGGCATCCAACCCCCTGGATCTCGGACGCGCCGTGGTCGACTCCGACCTCGTCATCGGCTCGGTGCTGATCCCCGGCGCGCGGGCGCCCAAGCTCGTGACGAGCGCGACGGTCGAGCAGATGCGCCCCGGGAGCGTCCTGGTCGACATCGCGGTCGATCAGGGCGGATGCTTCGAGGACACGCATCCCACGACGCACGACGACCCCACCTTCGGGGTGCACGGCACCGTGTTCTACTGCGTCGCGAACATGCCGGGCGCGGTGCCGAACACCTCGACCTCCGCGCTGACCAACGCCACGCTCCCGTATGCCCGCGCGATCGCCGCGAACGGGTGGCGCACGGCCATGGCGAAGGACGGTGCTCTGGCCGCCGGGCTGAACACGACCGGCGGCTCGGTCGTCAATGCCGGCGTCGCGACCGCACACGATCTGCCGCTGGTGCCGCTCGCTGAGGTGCTCTGACCGCTCGGACGGGCCAGCCATGGCTCAGCCGGCCTCGGTCTCGCGCGGCAGCACGACGCGCGTCGGAGGCCGGCCGTCGAGCACGCGCCACGCGCGCGCCCGATGCGGCCGGGCGTAGGGGGCGAGTTCGCGGAAACCGACCATCGTGCGCAGCTGCGCTGCGCATTCGGCGATCACGAGGATCTCCCCCTCGGCACGCACCTGCTGCCACCTCGTCCAGTCGCGCTGCCAGCTCTCGCCGTCGCCGACGATGATGCACCCGGTCGAGGTACTCGACCCGTCGGCGAAGCCCTGTGCGCTCTCCCCTGCCACGCTGGGACCCGGGCCCGCAGGAACGACGTCCCAATCCGAAAAGGCCGAACGGAGCCCGTCGAGAAGGCGCGCGGACCCGTTGCCGATCACGCCGACGAGGCGCCGCTGCGGACGCCATCGGTCCTCCACGGCCGGGCCCACGGTACCGGTCGCATCGGTCTCCGGCTCCACCCAGGCCACCTGCACCTCGCGCGCCGCCAGGTGTCCCCTGCCCGGCGCGCGCTCGCGCAGGAAAGTGGCGGTCTCGCCGCCCGCCGCGAGATGGTCACTCCGGGTGGGAAGCCGCAGCAGCATCCGCTCCGGGAGCGCCTCGAGCACGCGGGATGCCGTGCCGGACGAGCGTCCGGCGGTGAGGACGATGCCGCGCCCCTCCGCGGAGCGGATGAACTGCTCCAGGCGATCCGCGAAGGCCAGGGCGTAGTCGGTGGGGTAGCCGGCGAGCAGCCGGTCCACGTCGTCACACAGAATGAGACTCGCAGCCGTCCCTCCGCGTTCCAGGATGCCGAGAGCATCCCACGCGTGCTCGGGGTCGGGAGGGATCGTGAAAGCCGCGGGGTCCTGGGCGCGCAACGTGCGCAGCACGGAGCTCTTGCCCGAACCGGGGCCGCCGATCACGCCGAACCCGCGCTCGCGTCCCGCCCGCAGCGTGATGACGGGCTGCCGCTGCCGCTGCGGCTCATCCGCGAGCCCGATGATCGCCTCGCCGCCGGAGACCGACGCGATCGACTCCAGCGGCAGCATCGTCGGCAGCGCGGGCAGCCACGGACCCAGCGGGCGCTCGGTGTGCGACCAGCGCGCCACGATCTCGGCGCGATGATCGTGCCCCGTCAGGCCCACGCGCATGGCATAGGCGACCGCATCCTGCGGACGGCGGACGAACGCGATGCCGCGCGCGAGCGGTCCTCCCTCGAGGTCCGCGGCGTCTTCGGATCCGATCACCATCCGGCTGTCTCCGGGATCGGAGACGCGCAGGCTGATGCGCAGCGGACAGTTCGCCGCCAGGGCATCCCTGATCACGCCCGCCGCGCGCTGCGTCCCGAGGATCAGGTGCATGCCGAGTGCGCGGCCTCTGGCCGCGATGTCGGTGAACACCGCACCGAGATCGGGGTGCTCCTGCAGCAGTGCCGCGAACTCGTCCACCACGATCACCAGGCGCGGCATCCGCACGGCCGGGTCCGAGATGTCTTTCGCCGCAGCGCCCGCGAGCATCCGCTCCCGGCGCCGCAGTTCCGCGGTGAGACTCTCGACGCCGCGTCGTGCACCCTCGTCGTCGAGATCGGTGAGCACGGCCGTCACGTGCGGCAGGCCGGAGAGCGGATCGAAGGCCGTCCCGCCCTTGAAATCGGCGAGCACGAAGACCACCTCCTCCGGCGCATGGGTGGCCGCGATCGCCGCCACCCACGTGACCAGCAGCTCGCTCTTGCCGACACCCGTCATACCGGTCACCATCGCGTGCGGACCGTCCGCGACGAGGTCGACCATGACGTCTCCGCCGACCCGCCGACCGATCGCCGCCGACAAACCGCCGGGGTGCGGTGGCGGCGCCGCCAACTCGGCCAGCCGCACCCGCTCAGGCAGGGCTGCCGCGTCGCCGACCTGCTCCGCGCTGACGCGCGCGAGCTCGGTGAGCTGCGCCGCGGACAGGCATTCGACGGCCAGCTGCTGATCGCCGTCTGCAGTGCGCAGCGTCGCATCGGTCGGATCGGTGCAGTCGATCACGGTCATGATGCCGTCCGGCACGGCGTCTCCCTGCTCGCAGACCCAGATCACGGAGTCCGCCGCCGGCGCGGCATCGCGCCCCAGCCCGACCCCGACCGTCCAGACGCCGCGCGCGGCTGTTCCGGCGTGCCCGAAGCTCCACCCCTCAGGCAACGGCGCCGTCAATGCGAGGCGGGTCGGCAGGTACCTCAGGCACAGCTGGGCGACGAGCGCTCTGGCGATCGCCAGCCCGATCGCCCGCGGTGCCCGGATGCAGACACCGCGCCCCAGCGCGACCGCGACAGGCGCGCCGTCCAGCACCGCCGCTCGACGCCGCATCTCACGGCTCCGATCGTCGTCGCCGCCGGCGAGCCGGATCCCACTCGGTCTCTCGCCGCAGCCGAGCACCAGGGATGTCTCGGCATCAACCGGCTGATCCTCATGCAGCGGCTCCGCCGTGAGGCACCTGGCCACGTCGGGATGTCTCCGCCACAGCTGAGCACCCTCCTGACGCCGTCGTTCGGCGAGCTCGTCTTCCGCGCGTGTCCACGCCGCTTCGGCCTCCGCCGTCAGGCGCCTGGTCTCACGACGACGCTGACGGATGCCGTCGAGCAGCGAGCCGAAGATCATGAGCGGGCCGAGCAGCGCGAAGCAGAGCGACAGGATGGACCCGGTGACCGTCCAGAGCACGATGCCGGCGGCGACCGGAACCAGAGCGGCGACGAACGGGATCGGCGGGCGCCGAGGCGGAACGACAGCGGCCGGGAGCGAAATGGGATCGGACGTCATGCCGCCCAGCGAACACCCTCACCATCGCCCCTGGCGCCCTGTGCACAGGGTCGCGCTCTGATTCAGCCGATCAGGCCTCTGTGGAGGGCGAGTGCGCGACGACCTGAACGACGATGAGCGTGACGTTGTCGCGCCCGCCGTTCTCCAGCGCGGCATCCAGCATCGCATCGACGGCGGCACCCGGCTCGGCGTGCTCGCGCAGAAAGTGCTGGATGCCGTAGTCCGTCAGCTCCTTGGTCAGCCCGTCGGAGCAGATGACGAATCGATCGCCGTCGTGCACTTCGATGCCGAGATAGTCCGGGGCGAACAGCTCGCTGGCTCCAACCGCGCGCGTGATCACGTTGCTGTAGGGGTGGCCTTCGGCCTCTTCCGGGCTGAGGCGCCCCGAGGCGATGAGTTCCTGGACGACCGAATGATCGGTCGTGATCTGCACGAGCTGGTCATCGCGCAGAAGGTAGACGCGGGAGTCCCCGATGTTGAGCGACACCCAGCGCGGCGGGTCGGAGACCACATCGATGTAGACGCCCGTCAGGGTCGTTCCCGTCCCCTCGTCCGTCGTGTCCGGATGAGAGGCGATGTCCTTGACGGCCAGGGCGAGGGCGGCCTCGATCGCCTCGGCATCGACGGTGCCCTGCTGCACGACGGCCTGAAGCCGCTCGATCGTGCTCTGGCTCGCGATCTCTCCCCCGGCATGGCCGCCCATGCCATCCGCGACGACGAACAGCGGGAACTCGGTCAGGAAGGCATCCTGGTTGGTGTCGCGCCGACGACCGCGATCGGTCGCCCCCGCCCAGCTCAGCGTGAAGCGATCGTCGACGTCGAGCGTCTTCGCTGTTCGGTCAGCCACGAGCTTCCTCCGGTGTACCAGCGGCGATCCGGGTGGCCGCAGGACTCCCACACATCGTAGTGGACACGGAACGGTGCGAGAACGCCATACGTCAACGCTATCCGGTGTCGGACGCGCCGGGCGCCGTATCCACAGGGCCGTGTCGCCGCACAGAGAGAAGGAGCCCCCGACGAGACGTCGGGGGCTCCTTCTCGATCACTCTGACGAGGTCACTTGACCCACTTCGGGGCGAGGTAGAACTTGCCCTCCTGGCCGGCCTGCAGCTGCGTCGGGACGTTGATGGCGTGGATGATGCCGATGATCAGCTGCGCGATCGGCAGCAGCGCGTACAGGAACGCCGCGATGCCGAAGGTGACGATCGTGAGCAGACCGACGGCGGCGTACGCGATCACGACGATGATCTGGTAGTTGAGGTTGGCCGCGTTCGCGCGCTGGTAGTTCGGCGCGACCTTGTCCTTCTCGACCAGGTAGAAGATCAGCGCCGGAACCCAGCTGAAGAACACCGAGAGCCACAGGTTCGCGGTGATGTTGCTCGGCTGGAGCGGTGCCCCGCCATAGCCGGATGCTCCGTACGCCGGTGCGCCGTAGCCGGGCTGCTGTCCGTACTGCGGCTGTCCAGCGGCCGCGTAGCCGGGCTGCGCGTAACCGGGTGCGGACTGGGGGTAACCAGGTGCGGGCGGTGCGGGCTGGCCGTAGACCGGCGCGCCAGGCTGCGCCTGAGCGGGCTGCTGCGGCTGGACGGGCGGCTGCGGAGCTGCGGGAGGGGCTGCAGGAGGCTGGGGTGCTGCAGGAGGCTGCGCCGGAGGCGCTGCGGGCTGCTCCGGTGCGGTGGGCGGAGTCGGCGGCACGCCAGCCCCTGGCTGCTCTGGGCTCGTCGGATCCCCGGATCCGGTTGCATCGTTCGACATGGAAGTCCTTCCCTGGAGTGGCTTCTTCGGAAGCCGAAGCAGGACTACTCTCCCATACCGGTCAGGACCAAGCAACGAAGCGCCCGGCCGGGCGGACACGTCAGGCCTGGTGAGGACGTCACACATTTCAGTATGCGACCACGAGCTCCCAGATCCCCTGCTCCGGACCCTCCCGCAGACGGATTCCTCGACCCTCGGCCCACTCGAGCAGCTCCGTGGCCGATGCCGGCAGGACGTCGTCCTCGGCGAAGGCCCGGACGAACTCGCCCTTGGCCTTCTTGTTGAAGTGGTTGAGGGCCCGCGTCGCGCCATCGGCATCCGTCACGACGCGCACGTACGCCGACGGAACGGATGCCGGGATCGGACCGAGCGCGACATAGGCCTCGCTGCGCAGGTCCAGCACGAACGACGCGTCTTCGTGCGCGAGCGCACGCGTCACCGCGTCCGCCCAGTGCCGCCGGAGCGGCGGCACGCCCGGCAAGGACGTACCGGCGGACAGACGGTACATCGGGATCGGGTCGAGGGCTGCGACCGGACCGAACGGTGCCGAGTGGATCAGCACGTGCTCATGCAGGCGCGCCCTGGCCGCGGTATCCAGGGTCGACGCGTCCAGCGCGTCGTAGAGAACGCCGGTGTACCTGTCCACCGCTGGCAGCGTGGGCGCTGTGCGCAGCACCCGGTTGTGCTGAACGTCACCGGCCTGACGCTCGCTCAGCTTCAGCGCGCGACGGGACGCGGCCTCGTCGGCGGCCAGCGCCACCAGCGCGTCGACGACGCTCTCACGGTGCGCGCGCAGCGTCGGAAGCGCCAGATGCCCGCCGCGCAACGGAGACGGATCACCGCCGGAGCGCTTCGTCTCAGACGGTGGCAGAAGGATCTTCATAGTGATTCCCTGGGCGGACGCGTCGAGGCGCCCGCCCCGGAGAACCGGAGACGGGCGCCTCGATGAGATGAATCGGTCGGATCAGGCGATGAGCGCGGCGTTGCCCGCCACGATCGTCAGGGTGTCGCCCTCCATGGAGAGGAAACCGTCCTGCGCGTTGGCGAGCACCTTGGACCCGTCCTCACGGGTGATGCGCACCTCGCCCTGCGCGAGGATGGCGAGCACGGGCTCGTGACCGGTCATGATGCCGATCTCCCCCTCGACGGTCTTGGCGACGACGAGGCTCGCCTCGCCCGACCAGACCTCCGCGTCCGCGGAGACAAGGCTGACGTTCAGGGCCATGATCAGGCGTTCTCCTTCTGGATCTGCGCCCACTTCTCCTCGACGTCGCTGATCGCGCCGACGTTGAAGAAGGCCTGCTCGGCGACGTGGTCGAACTCGCCCTTGGCGATCGCATCGAAGGACTCGATGGTCTCCTTGAGCGGCACGGTCGAACCCTCGACACCGGTGAACTTCTTGGCCATGTAGGTGTTCTGCGAGAGGAACTGCTGGATGCGACGTGCACGCGACACGACGATCTTGTCCTCTTCGGAGAGCTCATCGACACCGAGGATGGCGATGATCTCCTGCAGTTCCTTGTTCTTCTGGAGGATCTGCTTGACCGTCGTGGCGACGCGGTAGTGGTCCTCGCCCAAGTAGCGGGGGTCCATGATGCGCGACGTCGAGGTCAGCGGGTCGATGGCCGGGTACAGACCCTTCGACGCGATCTCACGGCTGAGCTCGGTCGTCGCGTCGAGGTGCGCGAAGGTCGTCGCCGGAGCCGGGTCGGTGTAGTCGTCGGCGGGCACGTAGATCGCCTGCAGCGAGGTGATCGAGTGACCACGCGTCGAGGTGATGCGCTCCTGGAGCACACCCATCTCGTCGGCGAGGTTCGGCTGGTAGCCCACGGCGGAGGGCATGCGGCCGAGCAGCGTGGAGACCTCGGAACCGGCCTGCGTGAAGCGGAAGATGTTGTCGATGAACAGCAGCACGTCCTGCTTCTGAACGTCGCGGAAGTACTCCGCCATCGTCAGAGCCGACAGCGCGACGCGCAGACGCGTTCCCGGCGGCTCGTCCATCTGGCCGAAGACGAGGGCGGTCTTGTCGAAGACGCCCGCCTCTTCCATTTCGCCGATGAGGTCGTTGCCCTCACGGGTGCGCTCACCGACACCGGCGAACACCGAGACACCACCGTGGTCCTGAGCCACACGCTGGATCATCTCCTGGATGAGGACGGTCTTGCCGACGCCGGCGCCGCCGAACAGGCCGATCTTTCCACCCAGCACGTACGGCGTGAGGAGGTCGATCGACTTGATGCCGGTCTCGAACATCTGCGTCTTCGACTCGAGCTGGTCGAAGTTCGGCGCCTTGCGGTGGATCGGCCAGCGCTCGGTGATCTCGATCTTCTCGCCGGGCTCGGCGTTGAGGACCTCGCCGATCACGTTGAAGACCTTGCCCTTGGTGACGTCGCCAACGGGGACCGAGATGGCCTCGCCGGTGTCGCGCACCTCCTGGCCGCGGACGATGCCGTCGGTCGGCTTCAGCGCGATGGCGCGGATGAGGTCATCGCCGAGGTGCTGTGCGACCTCGAGCGTGATCTCGGTCGACTCGTCGCCGATCGTGATCGTGGTCTTGAGCGCGTTGTAGATCTCGGGGATCGAGTCGTGCGGGAACTCGATGTCGACGACCGGGCCCGTGACGCGTGCGACGCGCCCGACGACCGCGGTCGCAGCCTCAGCTGTGGCGGTGGGGGTCATATCTTCGTCTCTTTCTTGAGGGTCTTATTTGCTCGACGAGAGCGCGTCGGCACCGCCGACGATCTCTGCGATCTGCTGCGTGATCTCCGCCTGACGCGCGTTGTTGCGCAGACGGGTGTAGTCGGTGATGAGCTTGTCGGCGTTGTCGCTGGCAGACTTCATCGCCTTCTGCGTCGCGGCCTGCTTGGCGGCCGACGACTGCAGCAGGGCGTTGAAGACCCGGCTCTGGATGTACACCGGCAGGATCGCGTCGAGCACGGTCTCGGCATCCGGTTCGAACTCGTAGAGCGGGTACACCGCGCCCGACGTGTCCGTCTCGTCCGACTCCGTGATCTCGAGAGGAAGCAGACGCACCGTCTCCGGGCTCTGCGTCATCATGCTCACGAAGCGGTTGTACACGAGGTGGATCTCGTCCACTCCGCCTTCGACGCCACCGCGGTTGAAGGCCTCGAGCAGTGCAGCCGAGATCTCCTCCGCCGTGGAGAAGTGCGGGGTGTCCGTGTCGCCCGTCCACTCCGCAGCCGCCGCGATGCCGCGGAACTGGAAGTAGCCGACGGCCTTGCGACCGACCAGGTAGAACACCGGCTCGCTGCCCTCGGAGCGGATGAGCTCCGCCAGCTCCAGCGCCTCTCGCAGGATCTGCGAGTTGAAGGCACCGGCGAGGCCGCGGTCCGACGAGAAGATCACGACCGCGGAGCGGTGGACCGTCTCTGGCTCACGGGTGAGCGGGTGGTCGACATTGGAGTACGTCGCGACGGCGGAGACGGCTCGGGTCACGGCACGCGCGAAGGGAGATGACGCGCGCACGCGCGCCATCGCCTTCTGAATGCGCGAAGCCGCGATGAGCTCCATCGCCTTCGTGATCTTCTTGGTCGTCTGAGCAGAAGAGATCTTCTGCTTGTAGACCCTGAGTTGAGCGCCCATAAGTGCGTACCCCGCGCGTTACGCGCGACGACCCTTGACGATCTTCTCCTGGTTGACGTCCGAAGCCTCTGCCGCAGCGTGCTCCTCGTGGCCAGGGGCGCCGATCGACTGCCCCTTGCCGCCCTGGAACTCCAGGATGAACGCGTCAGTGGCCTTGTTCAGCTCAGCGACGGTGTCGTCGTCCAGCACGTTCGTGGCACGCAGCGTGTCGAGAACCTGAGTGTTGCGACGCAGGTGGTCGAGCAGCTCGCGCTCGAAGCGGAGGACGTCGGAGACCTCGATCGTGTCCAGCTTGCCGTTGGTGCCGGCCCAGATCGAGACGACCTGGTCCTCCACCGGGTACGGCGAGTACTGCGGCTGCTTGAGCAGCTCGGTCAGACGCGCACCGCGGGACAGCTGACGGCGGGATGCCGCGTCCAGGTCGCTCGCGAACATCGCGAACGCCTCGAGCGAGCGGTACTGCGCCAGCTCCAGCTTCAGCGTTCCGGAGACCTTCTTGATCGACTTGACCTGAGCGTCACCGCCGACTCGCGAGACCGAGATACCCACGTCGACCGCGGGGCGCTGGTTGGCGTTGAAGAGGTCGGACTGCAGGAAGATCTGGCCGTCGGTGATCGAGATCACGTTGGTCGGGATGTACGCCGAGACGTCGTTGGCCTTGGTCTCGATGATCGGCAGACCCGTCATGGAACCGGCGCCGAGCTCGTCGGACAGCTTCGCGCAGCGCTCGAGCAGACGCGAGTGCAGGTAGAAGACGTCGCCGGGGTATGCCTCGCGGCCCGGCGGGCGGCGCAGCAGAAGCGAAACAGCACGGTAGGCCTCGGCCTGCTTCGACAGGTCGTCGAAGATGATCAGGACGTGCTTGCCGCCGTACATCCAGTGCTGGCCGATGGCCGAACCGGTGTAGGGAGCGATGTACTTGAAGCCGGCCGGGTCGGATGCCGGGGCGGCGACGATGGTGGTGTACTCCATCGCGCCGGCGTCCTCGAGCGCACCCTTGACAGAGGCGATCGTCGAGCCCTTCTGGCCGATGGCGACGTAGATGCAGCGGACCTGCTTCGTCGCGTCGCCGGACTCCCAGTTGGCCTTCTGGTTGATGATCGTGTCGATCGCGATGGCCGTCTTGCCGGTCTGGCGGTCGCCGATGATCAGCTGACGCTGTCCGCGGCCGACGGGGATCATCGCGTCGATCGCCTTGATACCGGTCTGCAGCGGCTCGTGCACGCTCTTGCGCTGCATGACGCCAGGTGCCTGGAGCTCGAGCTCGCGGCGGCCCTCTTCGGCGATCGCGCCGAGGCCGTCGATCGGGGTGCCGAGCGGGTCGACCACGCGGCCGAGGAAGCCGTCGCCGACCGGGACGGAGAGGACCTCACCCGTGCGGGTGACTTCCTGCCCGGCCTCGATGCCGGTGAAGTCGCCGAGGACGACGACGCCGATCTCGTGCTCGTCGAGGTTCAGCGCCAGGCCCTTGGTGCCGTCGCCGAACGTGACGAGCTCGTTCGCCATGACGCCGGGCAGTCCCTCGACGTGCGCGATGCCGTCGGCGGCGTCGATGACGGTGCCGACCTCGGTCGCTGCAGCGCCACTCGGCTCATATGCGGCGGCGAAGTCCTTCAGCGCGTCACGGATGACGTCGGGGCTGATCGATAGTTCTGCCATTGTCTTCCCTTTGTATCTGGGTGCGCGGTTCCCCGCGCGAAGTCGTGTTAGCCGGCGAGCTTCTGGCGAAGATCGGCGAGTCGTGCGGAGATGCTGCCGTCGATGACATCATCGGCGACCTGAACGCGCAGGCCTCCGACGACGCCGGCGTCGATGATCTCGGTGAGCGTCACCTGGCCGTCGTAACGACGGGACAGGCTGTCGATCAGGCGGTTGCGCTGGGCGTCGCTCAGAGGCGTCGCCGTGTGCACCGTCGCGACGATGAGGCCGCGCTGCGCTGCGACGATGCGGATGGCGCGGTTCAGCAGCTGGCGCACCCGGCGCTCGCGCGGCTGACGCACGAGCGAGGAGATGATGAGAGTGGCCGGAGCACCGGTGGCACCGCTCATGACCTTCTCGACGAGAGCGCCCTTGGCGTCGGCGTCGCCCAGGCGGCTGCCCAGTGCGAGCTCGAGCTCCGGGTTGCCTGCGACGACGCGCAGGAACCCGAACAGCTCGCCTTCGATGTCATCCTTCGGCTTCGCGATCGCCACCGCGCGGATGGCGAGCTCCTCGATGCCGTCGACGAGATCGGAGGCGCTCGACCAGCGCTGAGCCGCGAGCGAGACGAGTGCATCCTGCGCACTCGCCGACAGCCCTGCGAACACGGCGCGGACGACCTTCTCGCGCGCCTCGGCCGTGGCAGAGGGATCTGCGAGCGCGCCGCTCAGCTGGGACGAACCGCCCACCAGCCGCGCGGCGGCGAACAGCTCTTCCGCCGTGCCGAGGGTCACGCCCTTGGCCTGCGAGAGAGCCGTCGTCGTCGCCGACAGAGCCTGAGTGGTCGCGCTGCCCATTACTTGGCCGCCTCGGATGCTTCGAGGTCAGCCAGGAAGCGGTCGACCACTGCCGTGGCACGCGCGTCGTCGGAGAGCGTCTCGCCGACCACGCCACCGGCGAGGTCGAGGGCGAGCGTGCCGACCTCGGAACGCAGCGAGACCAGGGCGGCCTGACGCTCCGCCTCGATCTGCGTGTGCGCTGCTGCGGTCACGCGTGCGGCTTCGGTCGACGCGGCATCCTTGGCCTCGGCGACGATCTTCTTGCCGTCCTCGCGGGCGGCCTCACGGATCTCACCCGCCTCGGTGCGTGCTTCGGCGAGCTGGCGGGTGTACTCCTCGAGCGCGGCCTCGGCCTGCTTCTGAGCCTCATCCGCCTTCGCGATGTTGCCTTCGATGGCTGCGGAGCGCTCGTCGAGCATCGTCGTGAAGCGCGGAAGGGCGACCTTCCAGACCACGACGAGGATCACGACGAACCACAGGGCCGACCAGATGATGTCGTACCACGCGGGGATCAGCGGGTTGGGTGCTTCCTCCGCCGCGAGGTTCGTGACAAGAGCGTTCAGCATCCTGTCTCCTTCAGAAGTCGGTTCGGATTACGGGAAGGGGATGAATCCGACGGCGATGCCGACGAACGCAAGTGCCTCGGTGAAGGCGATACCGATCCACATGAGAACCTGCAGGCGGCCGGCCAGCTCGGGCTGACGTGCGACACCCTCGATCGTCTTGCCGACGACGATGCCCACACCGATAGCCGGACCGATCGCTGCGAGGCCGTAGCCGACCGCCGCGATGTGACCGTTGATTTCAGCGAGAACCGTAGTTGCGTCCACGGGTTTTTCCTTTCGTTGGGTGGGAAGGCAGTTGCCGACCCGCTCAGTGCTCTTCTGCCACCGCGAGCTGGATGTAGATCGCGGTGAGGACGGTGAAGACGTAGGCCTGCAGGACGACGACCAGGATCTCGAAGATCGTGAACGCGCCACCGAAGGCGAGGGTTCCGATGCCGAGCAGCGACCATCCGCCGCCGGCAGTGAAGAAGAAGAACCAGGTTGCCGAGAAGCACAGCACCAGGATCATGTGCCCGACCACGAGGTTCATCATGAGTCGGAGCGTGAGGGTCACCGGCCGGATGATGAAGGTCGAGATGAACTCCAGCGGCGTGACGATGATGTAGACCGGCCACGGGACGCCGGCCGGGAACAGCGAGTTCTTCCAGAACCCGAGCGGACTCTTCTTCATGCCCGCGTAGATGAACGTCACGTAGCTGATGACGGCCAGCGTGAGCGGCACGGCGATGATCGCGGTACCCGGCATGTTCAGGAACGGGATGATGCCCGTGATGTTCATGAACAGGATCATGAAGAACATCGTGGTGAGGATCGGCAGGAACCGGTCGCCGTCCTTGCGGCCGAGCAGGTCGTGCGCGATGCCGCTGCGGACGAAGCCGAGCCCCATCTCGACGACGCTCTGGAAGCGGCCGGGGACGACGCGCATGCGGCGCGTGCCGAGCCAGAGGAGCAGCACGACGGCGATGACCGAGAGCAGCTGGATCAGGTGGATGCGGTGCACAGGCACCCCGAGCACGCTGAACAGGATCTCCGGGAAGAAGTCATCCATCGAGGGGCCATGGAACTCGCCATCGGCGGCCAGGCGGGGAATCAGGGTCGCAGCAAGATTAGACAGCGCGGGCTCCAGCTTCGGGGCACCGGTTCAGGACCGGGGCGACGATGGTCGGTGTGATGCGGTGGCGCAAGCGCTCATGGGACACGAGCGGGCACTCCTCAACACTATCAGAGTCAGGACTTCGGCACGTTCCCCGCAGAGCCCTCGGCACCGGCCGCAGGGTCGTCGTCCTCCGGATTCACCGTGGGCAGCGAGATGTCGCTCACATTGGGCAGCCGCATCTGGGTGAGGACCACGACGTCGATGATCAGCGACATCGCGACTCCGGCCACGATCGACAGGAAGAAGACCATCGGCACGATCCACGGCTGACCGGCCAGCACGATCATGATGACGATGAAGAGCCCGAGCTTGAGCAGCCATCCGCCCAGCACGATCGCGAAGAAGAACTGCACGTAGAGCGGGTCGCCGTACCAGCGGTTGGCGATCAGGATGCTGAGACCGGTGATCCCCAGGAACAGGACGGCGAGCAGCACGCCGAGCAGGCCGCTGACGAGGCCCTCTCCCCCTGCGACGGCGAAACCGATCCCTCCGGCGAGGATCGCCAGGATGCCGGCTGCGATGGCGGACCAGATCAGGGTCCTGCGCAGAATCGGCGTGCTTGAGACAGGACTCGGGCTCATCGGGGCTCCAGGGTTTCGGTGGCGGATGCCGCGGTGGGTGCCGCGTCCGCCGTCGACGGGTCATCGGTGGTCGTTTCGGAGGGTGCTGCGCGCCGCGTCGGCATCAGGGTGACTACGAGGCAGGCCGCGACGCCGATGGCCCCGAAGATCACGCCGATCCAGTACTGGCCCGGCCAGTCCTCTCTGGTGCCGATGTACATCAGCAGCAGCGCGAGCGAGATCACGGCGGTCCAGGCATAGAAGATCAGCACGGCGTCTCGATCGCGGTGGCCGAGGTCGAGCATGCGGTGGTGCAGGTGCTTGCGGTCCGGCGAGAACGGCGACTTTCCGGCGCGCATCCGCCGGAACACGGCGAGCCCGAAGTCCAGCAGCGGCAGCATCACGACAACGATCGGCAGCAGGATCGGGATGAACGCACCGAGCAGCTGGGATCGGCCGAACTCCTCGGGGTCAAGAGCGGATGCGGGCCACTGCCCGGTCAGCACCACGGTCGATGTCGCCATGAGCAGCCCCATGACGAGCGCTCCGGAATCCCCCATGAACAGCTTGGCCGGGCTCCAGTTCCACGGCAGGAATCCGATGCAGGCGCCGATCAGGGTCGCGGCGAGGAACGTCGAGAGATTGAAGTACGTGGTGGCGCCGATATCGCGCGACACGATGTACGAATACGCGAAGAACACGCTGTTGGCGATGAGGCAGACGCCGGCGACGAGACCGTCGAGTCCATCGATGAAGTTGACGGCGTTCATCACGATCACGATCGCGAACATCGTGACGGCGATGCTGACCCAGCTGGAGAACAGGATCATCTCGCCGAACGGCAGCGAGAGGATCTGCATCCCTCCCCACACCGTGATGATGCCCGCTGCGAGGAACTGCGCGCCGAGCTTGATCATCCAGTCGAGGTCGACGAGATCATCGATGACGCCGATCACGGCGATGAGCAGGGCGGCGCACAGCACCGACCACATGGTCTGCGGCGGAACCCACAGCGTCGCGAAGAACGCGTTGGCCGCGGATACGCCGATCGCCGTGGCGATGCCGAGGAAGATCGCGACCCCGCCGAGGCGGGGCGTCGGCGTGGTGTGCACATCGCGCTCGCGGATGCCCGGGTACAGCTTGAATCTCAGGCTGAGCTGCCAGACCACCCAGGAGAGCACGAACGTGATCGTCGCGGTGAGGATGATCGTGAACAGGTACTGCTTCACGCGGTGCCGTCCGAGACGTCGTCCGGATCGACGTCGCCCGGCTGTTCGGCACGCTCGAGAAGGTCGCCGAGCACGTCCTCGAGTTGTTCCCGGGTCACCGCCCCCTCGCGGAGGATCCGGACCAGCGGCGCCGGGGAGTCCTCGCCGCGCGCGACCAGCGAGGTCGCGTCGATGATGGTCGAGGCGATGCCGTCCCGGCTGATCCCGGTGTCCAGGTAGATCGCCACGCTGTCGCCCAGCATGCCGAGCGCATCGGATGCGGTGAGGGCGGCATCCTTGCCGGTGAGATTCGCGCTGGAGACGGCCAGCGGGCCGGTCTCCTCGAGCAGTTCGAGGGCGACACGATTGTCCGGCATCCGCACGGCGACAGTTCCCTGGGTCTCGCCGAGGTCCCAGCTCAGCGAGCGCTGGGCAGGGAGCACGATCGTCAGGCCGCCCGGCCAGAACGCGTCGACGAGCCGCTGAACGGGCTCCGGAACGCTCTCGGCGAGGGCGCTGAGGGTCGCGGGCCCTGCCACGAGCACGGGCGGCGGCTGGTTGCGTCCGCGACCCTTCGCGTCGAGCAGCCGCTGTACCGCGGTCGGCGAGAAGGCGTCGGCGGCGACACCGTAGACGGTGTCGGTGGGGATGACGATGAGCTCGCCGCGGCCGATGGCCTGGCGGGCACGGCGCATGCCGGCGAGCAGCTGCTCCTCATCGCGGCAGTCGAAGACAGGGGACATGACGAATCGATTCTACGCGGACGTGTCTGGGAAGGGCGGCACGCGGACGCTCACGGTCGGATCGCCGTGGTCGCACGGTCGCGGTGGGTGAGGTCGGGATGCGTCGCGGCGGCACGCCATCCGTCCGCCGTGAGCAGTGCACGGATCTCGGCGCCCTGCAGCTCGCCGTGCTCGATGACGAGCAGACCGCCCTGGCGCAGCAGCTCCTGCGCCCGACGGCTGAGGACGCGGACGACGTCGAGCCCGTCCGGCCCGCCGTACAGCGCCAGCGCCGGGTCGAACAGCCGCACCTCGATGTCGCGCGGGACGGCGTCATCGGGGACGTACGGCGGGTTCGAGATCACCACGGCGGCCTGCCCGTCGAGCTCACGGAACGCGTCGGCGAGGTCGGCGTTGATGAGAGTCAGGTTCGATGCGGATGCCGTGTTGCGCGCCGCCCATGCGTAGGCGTCGGGCGACAGCTCAGCGGCGAAGACCCGTGCATGCGGCACCTCGGTCGCCATAGCGAGCGCGATCGCACCCGATCCGGTGCCGAGGTCGACGCCGATGGGCTCGGCATCCGGCGCATTGACGAGTGCGTCGATCGCGAACTGAGCGACCTGCTCGGTCTCAGGGCGCGGCACGAAGACGCCGGGGCCGACGGCGAGCTCGAGATGCCGGAACGGGGCAGTTCCCGTGATGTGCTGCAGCGGTTCGCGCGCCGCACGACGATCGACGAGCAGTGCGAGGGCCTCGGCATCCGCATCGTCCAGCGCATCCCCGCGGATCACCGCCGCCTGCACGGCGCCGCGGCCGAGTCCGGTGACGTGGCCGATGAGGAGCTCGGCATCCACGACGGGGTCGACGATTCCGGCTTCAGCGAACTGCTGGGCGACGGAGCGCAGGAGCGCGGCGATCGAGACGGGCATCCCTCCAGCGTACGGCGCAACGGAGAGTCACATATGCCCTGCCGACATCCCACTCCCCTAGGCTGACGACAGTCACCCGCTCAGGAAAGGCGTCTCCATGCCCGGAATCCACTCCGACATCACCACGGCGTTCGGCAACACCCCGCTGGTCAAGCTGAACCACGTGACCGAGGGGCTCAGCTCCGAGGTCCTCGCGAAGCTCGAGTACTTCAACCCCGGATCCAGCGTCAAGGACCGGCTCGGAATCGCGATCATCAACGCGGCCGAGAAGGATGGATCCCTCACGCAGGGCGGCACCATCGTCGAGGCCACCAGCGGCAACACCGGAATCGCCCTGTCGCTCGTGGGCGCAGCCCGTGGCTACAAGGTCATCCTGACGATGCCCGCATCGATGTCGAAGGAGCGCCGTGTGCTTCTGAAGGCGTTCGGCGCCGAGCTCGTGCTCACCGACCCCGCCGTCGGCATGAAGGGCGCTGTCGCCGAGGCCGAGCGCATCGCCGAGGAGACGCCGGGAGCGATCCTCGCCCACCAGTTCGAGAATGAGGCGAACGCGCAGATCCACCGCGAGACCACCGCTGAGGAGATCTGGCGCGACACCGACGGCGACGTCGACATCTTCGTCGCCGGCATCGGCACCGGTGGCACGATCACGGGCGTCGGCCAGGTCCTGAAGCAGCGCAAGCCCGGCGTTCAGGTCATCGCCGTCGAGCCGACCGCATCGCCGCTGCTCTCGCAGGGCACCCCCGGCCCGGCCAAGATCCAGGGCATCGGCCCGAACTTCGTCCCGCCGATCCTCGACACCGATGTGTTCGACGAGGTCGTCACGGTCGAGTTCGACGACGCCATCGCCACCTCGCGCGCACTCGCCGCGAAGGAGGGCCTGCTGGTCGGAATCTCCAGCGGTGCGGCAGCATGGGCAGCGCTGCAGGTCGCCGCGCGTCCCGAGAACGCCGGCAAGAAGGTCGTCGTGATCATCCCTGACACCGGTGAGCGCTACCTGTCGACGGCCCTGTTCGAGGACCTCCGCGACGAGTGATGAGCCGTATCAGACGGCTCTCCGAGTCCGTCGAATCGTGGACCGGGCGGATGCGCGAGGATGTCGCGTCCGCCCGGCTGCGTGACCCGGCCGCGCGCAGCGGCCTGGAGATCGCTCTGCTCTACCCCGGTCTGCACGCGATCTGGGCGCATCGGGTCAGCCACGCGCTGTGGACGCGTGGGCTGCGCTTCCCCGCCCGCCTCGGCTCGCAGCTGAGCCGCTGGTTCACCGGCGTCGAGATCCATCCGGCGGCCCGAATCGGTCGCCGCTTCTTCATCGATCACGGCATGGGCGTCGTGATCGGCGAGACGGCCGAGATCGGCGACGACGTGATGCTCTACCACGGCGTCACGCTCGGCGGACGGACCAGGGACGCGGGCAAACGGCATCCGACGCTCGGCGACGGCGTTGCCATCGGCGCCGGCGCGAAGGTGCTCGGTCCCATCACGATCGGCGACCGCTCGGTCGTCGGGGCGAACGCCGTCGTCACGCGTGACGCTCCGGCTGACTCGGTGCTCGTCGGAGTTCCGGCCAAGGCACGCAACCGCGCCGCAGGCGAGGACACCCGCGCGCTGCTGACGGCGCCCGAGTACTCGATCTGAGCCGCCGTCTCCGCAGCGAGCATCCCACCGACCCGGCGGCAGCGTGTGCCGCCGGGGAGGTCACTTCCGCGAGTGCTGCGACTTCGTCTTGTCCTTGAGCAGGATCTTGGACAGCAGCACCATCGCGATCGCTGCGACCAGCCAGACGATCACACCGCCCGCGATCCAGCCCGCGAAGCCGTCAAGACGGATCCCTTCGATCGGCAGCAGCACCACGATCAGCAGCGAGATCAAAGTCGACAGGATGCCGACGCCGCCGACCAGAATCGGCAGGAATCGGTGCAGGATCTTCTCGGCCAGCCACGAGAGCACGGTCTGCACGAGCGCGAAGATCACGATGCACAGCAGGAACCCCCACCAGCGCGACCACACGATGGTGAAGTCCTCGAGGATGAGGTCCGCGGCGATGAGTCCGATGGCGGCGGATACGAGGTAGATGCCGGCTCGCAGCAGATGTGTGATCACGCCCCGAGCCTAGCGCCGCGGCGTTCGTCCCTGAGGCACGGCGCGCGTCAGGAGTCCTGGCCGACGGCGGCCAGACGCGCTTCCTCGTCCGCGTGGATCGCGCTCTCGATCAGCGGGTCGAGCGCACCGTCCATCACCTGATCCAGGTTGTACGCCTTGAAGCCCGTGCGGTGATCCGCGATGCGGTTCTCCGGGAAGTTGTAGGTGCGGATGCGCTCGGAACGATCCATGGTGCGGATCTGCGACTTGCGCGCATCGGATGCCACGGCATCCAGCTCCTCCTGCTGCTTCGCCAGGAGTCGCGCACGGAGGACGCGCATCGCGGCCTCGCGGTTCTGCAGCTGCGACTTCTCGTTCTGCATCGAGACGACGATGCCGGTCGGGACGTGCGTGATGCGCACGGCAGAATCGGTGGTGTTGACGGACTGGCCGCCGGGTCCGGAGGAGCGGAACACGTCGATCTTCAGATCGTTCTGATCGATCTGGATCTCCTCGGGCTCGTCGACCTCGGGGAACACCAGCACTCCGGTGGTGGAGGTGTGGATGCGTCCCTGCGACTCGGTCGCGGGCACCCGCTGCACGCGGTGCACTCCCCCCTCGTACTTCAGATTCGCCCAGACACCCTGTGCGGGGTCGGAGGAGGCGCCCTTGATCGCGACCTGGACGTCCTTGTAGCCGCCGAGATCGGATTCGTTGCGCTCCAGCAGTTCGGTCTTCCACCCCTTGGATGCCGCGTACTGCACGTACATGCGCAGCAGGTCGGCGGCGAACAGCGCGCTCTCGGCGCCGCCCTCCCCCGCCTTGATCTCCATGATCACGTCGCGTGCGTCATCGGGGTCGCGCGGGATCAGCAGCCGTCGCAGCTTCTCCTGGGACTGCGCGACGGCCGCCTCGAGCTCGGGGATCTCGGCGGCGAAGGCGTCGTCCTCCCGGGCGAGTTCGCGCGCGGCCTCGAGGTCCTCGGATGCCGCGACCCATGCCTCGTGCGCAGCGACGATCCTGGACAGCTCGGCGTAGCGACGGTTCACGCGCTTCGCGCGTGCGGCGTCGGCGTGCACCGCCGGGTCGGAGAGCTCCTCCTGCACCCGGCGGTGTTCGTCGATGAGCGCCTGAACGGACTCGAACACTTCGTCAGCCCGACGGACTCAGCGGATGTTGTTCTCGTGCCCGTGGCTGGAGCCGGTGGCCGGTGCCGGGATCGACTTCTGCATCTGCACGAGGAACTCGACGTTGGAGTTGGTCTCCTTGAGCTTGCCCAGCACGACCTCGAGGGCCTGCTGCGTGTCGAGGCCGGCGAGCGCGCGACGAAGCTTCCAGGTGATCTTGACCTCGTCGGGGCTCAGCAGCATCTCTTCGCGCCGGGTGCTGGACGCGTTGACGTCCACAGCCGGGAAGATGCGCTTGTCCGCCAGCTGACGCGACAGGCGCAGCTCGCTGTTGCCTGTGCCCTTGAACTCCTCGAAGATGACCTCGTCCATCTTGGAGCCCGTCTCGACGAGCGCCGTGGCGAGGATCGTGAGCGATCCGCCGTTCTCGATGTTGCGCGCCGCTCCGAAGAAGCGCTTGGGCGGGTACAGCGCCGAGGCGTCGACGCCGCCGGTCAGCACGCGACCGGAAGCGGGAGCTGCGATGTTGTAGGCCCGGCCGAGGCGCGTGATCGAGTCGAGCAGCACGACGACGTCGCGCCCCAGCTCGACGAGACGCTTGGCGCGCTCGATGGCCAGCTCGGCGACCGTGGTGTGGTCTTCGGCCGGACGGTCGAAGGTCGAGGCGATGACCTCGCCCTTCACCGAGCGCTGCATGTCGGTGACCTCTTCCGGACGCTCGTCCACGAGGACGACCATGAGGTGCGCCTCGGGGTTGTTCTGCGAGATCGCGTTCGCGATCTGCTGCAGGACGATCGTCTTGCCCGCCTTGGGCGGCGCGACGATGAGCCCGCGCTGGCCCTTGCCGATCGGGGCGACGAGGTCGATGATGCGCTGCGTCAGCTTCTCGGGAGCCGTCTCCAGGCGCAGGCGCTCCTGCGGGTACAGCGGGGTGAGCTTGCCGAACTCGACACGCGTGGCTGCGTCCTCGACGGAGAGGCCGTTGATCGAGTCGACCTTGACCAGGGCGTTGTACTTCTGACGGCCCTGCTGCTCACCCTCGCGGGGCTGCTTGATCGCACCGACGACCGCGTCCCCCTTGCGCAGGTTGTACTTCTTGACCTGGCCGAGCGAGACGTAGACGTCGCTGGAGCCGGCGAGGTAGCCGGACGTGCGCACGAACGCGTAATTGTCGAGGACGTCGAGGATGCCAGCGATCGGGATCAGGACGTCATCCTCGCCGATCTCGGTGTCGAACTCGTCCGAGGTGGTGTTCGCGGCACCGCGGCGCTTGTTGCGCTGGCGGTTGCGGCCGGACGACTGCTCGTCATCCGAGGCCTGCTCCTGCGCGTTGCCGTTCTGGCCGTTGCTGCTCTGGCCGTTGTTGTTCTGTGCGTTGCCGTTCTGGGCGTTGCCGCCACGGCCACGGCTGCGGCTGCGACTGCGGTTGCGGCCGCGGGCCGAGCCCTCCTCGCCGTTGTCGCCTGCGGCGTCGGCCTCGGAACCGTTCTGCTTCTGGGCGTCGGCCGGGGCCTCGTCTTTCGTGCTCTCGGTCGCGTCGTTCTTCGGCGTCTCAGCCGGCGCGTCGCTCTTCGCGTCCGCGGATGCCTCGGCCGGCGTCTCGGCCGGAGCCGCCGCCTTCTTAGCCGGGCGCTTGCGGCCCTTGGGCGCAGCGGCAGGAGCCTCGTCCTCGGCGGTCGGGGCCGCAGCCGGAGCGGCTTCGGCCGACGCGTCGGCGGCCGGGGTCTCGGATGCCGCGGCATCCGCCTTCTTGGCCCGCGTGCGACGCGGAGTCTTGGGGGCAGCCTCTGCCGGTGCTTCGGCCGCAGGTGCGGCCTCGGTCGCGGCGGGCGCTTCGGCCGCTGCCGCCTGGGCTGCGGCGGTCGCGGTCGTCGCGCGACGCGGAGCGCGCTTGCGCGCCGGAGCCTTGGTCTCGGCCGCGGCGGATGCGTCAGCCGCGGGTGCCTCGACAGCGGCGGATGCCGCAGCGGGCTGGTCGTTCTGGGTCTCGGAGAAATTCTCCACGAGTACTCCCTTATATGTCGTGGGATGTGAGCGTCAGCCGTGCACGACGGGTGCCGTGCACGTTCGTACGCACGAGCGCTTGGCGCTCGTAGGCCAGAACGATGAAGGTTCTGGAGGTGACGTACGGAATTCGCAGATTGCGATGGGGGCCAGATTCACGAAACTACGCGGACCCCTCCGCTCGTTCCTTTACTGTACCACCCCGCACATCGACCGCCGGCAGGATGGCGTCCCACGGGGTGTCGGTGACGCGGCGAGCGACCTCGACGGCCTCGAGGCGCCTGCCAGGCCCATCGCACAGCACGAGCACGCTCGGGCCTGCCCCCGAGACGACGGCGGCGAAGCCCTCCTGGCGCAGCGCCTGCACGAGCGCGTACGTCTCGGGCATCGCCTGGGCACGGTAGTCCTGATGCAGCCGGTCTGCGGTGGCGTCCAGCAGCAGTTCTGGACTCTGCGTCAGCGCCGCGATCAGCAGTGCAGAGCGCGACACGTTGAACACGGCATCCTCGCGGGGCACCTGTGTCGGCTGCAGGGAGCGGGCCAGCGTCGTCGAAACGGTGTGCTCGGGCACGAGGACGAGCGGTGCCACACCGCGGTGCACCTGCAGCTTCTTGTGCCGCGGTCCGTCCTCGCCGGTCCAGGCGATCGTCAGACCGCCGAACAGGGCGGGGGCGACGTTGTCCGGATGCCCCTCGAGCTCGGTGGCCAGGCGCAGCAGCGCGGCGTCGTCGAACGCGACGACGCCGTCGAGCAGCCCCTGCGCCGCCAGGATGCCGGCGACGACCGCCGCTCCGGAGGAGCCGAGTCCGCGGCCGTGCGGCACGCCGTTGCGTGCGACGATCCGCAGGCCGGGCACGTCGAGACCGGCATCCGCGTAGACGTGGGCGATCGAACGGTAGACGAGGTTCGACTCGTCCCTGGCGATCTCGTCCGCGCCGGTGCCGGACACCTCGATCTCCAGCCGATCATCCGGCAGGGGCGTGACGACGAGTTCGTCGTAGACGCTCAGCGCGAGGCCGAGCGTGTCGAATCCAGGTCCGAGGTTGGCGCTCGTCGCGGGGACGCGGATGACGATGGCGGTCAACTCACTCCCCCTCGACGCGCAGCACAGCGATGACGTGGTTGACGACGTCGCTCGCAGCCAGACGCTCGACCGTGGCGCTGAGCGCGCTCTCGGCGGCGCGGTGCGTGCCGATCACGAGGCGAGCGGTTCCTTCGACCTCGGCCGTCTGCACGACGGTGGCGACCGAGACGTCGCCTTCGCTCAGGATGCCGGCCACGCGCGCGAGCACGCCGGGCTGGTCCTCGACCTCGAGCGTGATCTGGTAGCGGGTCGTGACGTGGCCGATCGGAACGATCGGCAGGTTCGCCCTCGTCGATTCCCCGACGCCGACGCCACCGGCGATGTGACGGCGTGCGGCCGAGACAACATCGCCGAGCACGGCGGATGCCGTCTGCACGCCGCCAGCGCCTGCGCCGTAGAACATGAGCGAACCGGCGGCCTCCGCCTCGACGAAGACCGCGTTGTTGGCGCCGTGCACTGACGCGAGCGGGTGGCTGCGGGAGACGAGCGCGGGGTACACGCGCACCGAGATGGACTCGACGCCGTCGACGGTGATGCGCTCGCACACGGCGAGCAGCTTGATGACGTAGCCGGCTGCTGCGGCCTGCTGGATCATCCCCGCGGTGACGCCCGTGATGCCCTCGCGGTGCACCGCGTCGAGCGGAACGGTCGTGTGGAACGCGAGGCTTGCGAGGATCGCGGCCTTCTGCGCGGCGTCGAAGCCCTCGACATCCGCGGTCGGGTCCGCCTCCGCGTATCCCAGCCGCTGCGCGTCGGCGAGCACGTCGTCGAAGTCAGCGCCCTCGGTGTCCATCCGGTCGAGGATGTAGTTCGTGGTGCCGTTCACGATGCCCATGATGCGCACCACGCGGTCGCCGGCAAGCGAGTCGCGCAGCGGCCGGATGATCGGGATGGCGCCGGCTGCTGCTGCCTCGTAGTAGACGGAGGCGCCGACCTGGTCGGCGGCCTCGAACAGCTCTGGACCGTGGGTGGCGAGCAGCGCCTTGTTGGCGGTGACGACGTCGGCGCCGGAGCCCAGCGCCGCGAGGACCTGGGTGCGGGCCGGCTCGATGCCGCCCATCAGCTCGATCACGATGTCGCTGCCGAGGATCAGTTTCTCAGCGTCCGTCGTGATGAGCTCCTGCGGCAGCTCGACGTCGCGCTGGGCATCCGGATTGCGCACGGCGATCCCCGCGAGCTCCAGGCGTGCGCCGGCCCGGTCGGCCAGTTCGTCGCCGTGCCGCAGCAGCAGGGACGCGACCTGCGATCCCACCGCTCCGGCGCCGAGCAGCGCCACTCGAAGCCGTCGATACTGTTCCGGATCGTTGCCGCGGGTCATCGTTCTCCTTCTGCGGGGCCGGCGGCCCCGCCATCAGCGGTCGGGATGCCGGTGACACCGGCATCCCGAGCAAGCAGGTCGTCGATCGTCTCTCCGCGCACGATCACCCGGGAGGCGCCGCCGGAGACGGCCACGACGGCGGGGCGCGGGACGTGGTTGTAGTTGCTGGACAGCGACGCGCAGTAGGCGCCGGTCGCAGGGACGGCGAGCAGGTCTCCGGGGACCAGATCGCCCGGCAGGTACTCGTGGTCGACGACGATGTCGCCGGACTCGCAGTGCTTGCCGACGACACGGACGAGCACCGGATCGCCGGCGCCGGCCCGCGAGGCCAGGCGAGCCGAGTACTGCGCGCCGTACAGCGCGGTGCGCGCGTTGTCGCTCATGCCCCCGTCGACGCTCACGTATCGACGTGCTCCGGCGTCCAGCGCGACATCCTTGGTGGTGCCGATCTCGTACAGGGTGACGCCCGCGGTGCCCACGATGGCGCGGCCGGGTTCGAAGGCCAGCTCGGGCAGCGGGATGCCCCGGGCGGCGCAGCCGGCCGCGACCGCGTCCACGATCTCGGCGGCCAGCAGGGCGATCGGTGTCGGGTCGTCCACACGCGTGTAGGCGATGCCGAAGCCACCGCCCAGGTTCAGCAGCGGCAGCTCTCCCCCGGCGCGCAGCCGCTCGTGCAGCTCGAGCACGCGCGAGGCCGATTCCCGGAAGCCCGCGACGCCGAAGATCTGCGACCCGATGTGGCAGTGCAGACCGAGCAGGCGCAGTCCGCCGAGGTCGCGGATGCGGGCGACCGCCACCTCGGCATCCGGGAACCCGAAGCCGAACTTCTGGTCCTCATGAGCCGTCGCGAGGAAGTCGTGCGTCTCCGCGTGGACACCGCTGTTCACACGGATCAGGACGTTCTGGAGCCGGCCGGTGCGCGCAGTGATCGCGCCGAGCCGCTCGATCTCGATCAGGCTGTCGACGATGACCGTCCCGACGCCGACCTCGACAGCCCTTTCGAGCTCGGAGACGGACTTGTTGTTGCCGTGGAAGCCGATGCGCCGCGGCTCCACTCCGGCCGCGAGGGCGACCTCGAGCTCGCCGCGCGTGCAGACATCGACGTTCAGGCCTTCGTCGGTGACCCAGCGGGCGACCGCGGTCGACAGGAACGCCTTGCCCGCGTAGTACACGCGGGCCGTGGTGCCGTGCTCGGCCGTGGCTGCGGTGAAGGCGTCGCGGAATGCGCGCGCCCTGGTGCGGACCTCGTCCTCGTCGAGCACGAGGAGCGGCGAGCCGTGGGTGCGCACGAGCTCACCGGCGCCGAGACCGGCGATGCGGAGCTCACCTGAATCGTCGCGAGCAGCGGATGCCGGCCACACACCTGGTGCGAGGTCGTTGGCATCCTCGGGGATGCGGAGCCATTCGGGGGCGAGTGAATCGGCGGGGGGAAGCACAGCGGACCAATCGTGGGTTCGGGTTTCTCGGGCGAAGAGACGCACGGCGAGGTTGCCCCGATTCTAGAGCAACGGCACGTCCGGCTCCGCCACGGTGACGCCGTGTTCCGCGGCTGTAGTCGATCCTGCCCGATGAGGGCAAGCCCCCTCGATCGAGCGCGGTGCGTGCCCTACGTTGGCGGCATGGAGTCAGCACACGACGAGCCCTCTCCCCCGTCGCCGCAGAAGGGCGGCCTGCCGCGGATGCTCGAGCGCGTCACGGCGTGGGCCCTTCGGCGCAAGCTCGTGCGCGCGGTTCTGCTGTACGGCGAACGGCGCGGTGCCATGCTGGCGGACAGTGTCACGTATCGCGCACTGTTCAGCGTGTTCGCCGGCGTGCTGCTGGGCTTCTCGCTCGCCGCTGTGTGGCTCGCCGGCAACCCAGAGGCGTGGCAGGCGCTCATCGCCTCGGTGGATGCTGCCATCCCCGGTCTCTTCGGCGAGGACGGCGTGATCTCCGACCCCGACGAGATCGCCGTGCCCGTGGGGCTGTCGATCGCGAGCATCATCTCGATCGTCGCCCTGGTGGGTGCGGCGCTCGGCGCGGTCGGGTCGTTGCGCACCGCGGTGCGCACGATTGCCGACACGGTGATGGCGGATGCCTTCATCGTCTGGGTCGTGCTGCGCAACCTGCTTCTCGCTGCCGGGATCGCCATCGCTTTCCTGGCCGCAGCGGTGCTCACCGCGCTCGGGGGGCTCGGAGTCACCTGGGTGACGGAGCTGCTCGGCATCCCGACCGACTCGGTCGCAGCCGCGTGGGGCGTCCGAGCGGTCTCGATCCTCGTCGTGTTCGCATTGGATGCGGGCCTGGTGGCCGGAGTCTTCGTCCTGCTCTCCGGGCGACGTGCCCCCGCTCGCGCTCTCTGGTCAGGCGCCGCCCTCGGCGCGGTCGGGCTCATCGTGCTGCAGGAACTGTCCACCCTGTTCGTCGGCGGCGCGGCATCCAACCCCTTGCTTGCGACCTTCGCCTCACTGCTGGCCCTGCTGATCTGGATGAACTTCTCGACCCAGGTGATCCTGATCGCCTGCGCGTACATCGTCACGGCGATCGAGGAGTCCGAGGACCGGATCAGCGCGCGATTCGGCGCGAGTACCTTCGCCCAGCGCCGCGTGCAGCGGGCGGAGCACGATGTCGCCGTCGCCGTCGCCACGCTGAAGGCCGCGCGGGATGCCGCTCAGGCCGCCCCCGGTGCCGCCGCGAAGACCGAGGACGCGCGCTCCTCGGGATGACGCCCTACTCGCAGACGCCGTTCTCCTGCAGGGCCGTGTCCGAGACGATGCCCCCCGCGACCGACAGATCGATGACCGCCGCCGTCCCCTCGATCGTCAGGCCCGTGAGAGTGAGACCGGCCGGCAGCTGATCCGCGATGCAGATGTGCTGCGTCTCGGTCAGGCGCGCGCCCAGATCGCCGAGGCGATCCGAGACCTGATCGGCGTTGAGTTCGATCCCGCCGATGAGCAGCGCGACCGGAGTGAGGGTCAGTTCGCCCCCTTCGGCGCCAGGCGTGGCCGTGAGTGCCAGCGGCAGCGTCAGCCCGAGAATCGGGACCGACCCGGTCGCCGTGACATCCGGCGCCTCGAACTCGAGCGAGTCGATCGGAAGGTCGGTGTCGCCGAGCAGCGCTTCGAACTGCTCCTGATCGATGCGGACGGTTCCGCTCGCCGACTCCAGGTCGCCACCGCGCAGCGGAACGCCGAGAGCCGTGGCGTCGACGGCGCCGGTGATCTCGCCGAGCGTAACGGCATCCGTCGAGAGCTTCAGCTCCGTCAGCGATCCTGAGATCAGCTGCGGCAGGAGGATGCCTTCGGTCTGGACGTCGAGCTGCTGGTCGGCGGGAAGATCGAGCTCGTCGATAACGATCCCGCGGACGATGCCGGGGAGCACCGCACGCGCGATGAGCTCGGCTGCGACGACCAGCACGATGAGGAGCACGACGATGCCGCCCACGACCCACGGCCACCGCCTGCCCTTCGGCTTCGGGGCGGATGCCTGGGCATCCGCTCTTCCGGGGATCACGAGGGTCGGATGCTCTATCGAGAGGTCCGGGTACGGCTCGGTGCGGTTATCGTCGCTCATGATCCCTTTCGGCAGCCCGCTCTGACTACATGCGCTCTGGCGCCGAGACGCCGAGCAGATCGAGTCCGTTGCGGAGCACCTGTCCTGCCGCATCGTTCAGCCACAGGCGCGTACGGTGCACGTTCTCGATCGGGTCGTCTCCCTGCGGGATGACACGGCAGTTGTCGTACCAGCGGTGGTACAGCCCGGCGAGCTCTTCGAGATAGCGGGCGACGCGATGCGGCTCGCGGACCTCGGCCGCATAGGCGACGATGCGCGGGAACTCCTGCAGCGCACCCAGGAGCGCCGACTCGCTCTCGTGCGTCAGCGTCTCCGGAACGAACTCGCTGCGGTCGACGCCGGAGTCTGCCGCGTTGCGACCGACGTTGTGGGTGCGGGCGTGGGCGTACTGCACGTAGAAGACGGGGTTGTCGTTGGTGCGCTTCTGCAGCAGTTCGGGGTCCAGGTCCAGCGGCGAGTCGGCGGGCGAACGCTCCAGCGCATAGCGCAGCGCATCCGTGCCGATCCATGCACGCAGATCGTCCATCTCGATGATGTTGCCCGCACGCTTGCTCAGCCGGGCACCGCGGATGGAGACCAACTGCCCGATCAGCACCTGGATGTTCTTCTCCGGGTCGTCTCCGGCAGCACCAGCGACGGCCTTCAGCCGATGCACGTAGCCGTGGTGGTCGGCGCCCAGCAGGTAGATCTTGTTCTCGAATCCGCGGTCGCCCTTGTTCAGGTAGTACGCGGCGTCGGCGGCGAAGTACGTGTACTCGCCGTTCGAGCGGCGGATGACGCGATCCTTATCGTCGCCGAAGTCGGTCGTGCGCACCCAGACGGCGCCGTCCTCGTCGAAGACATGACCCTGCTCGCGCAGGCGGTCGACGGCCTGGTCGATGAGGCTCGAGCCGGCGGCATCCTTCGCATGCAGCGTGCGCTCCGAGAACCAGACGTCGAACGGCACGTTGAACTGCTGGAGCGAGTTCTTGATCTCGGCGAGCTGGTACTCGTAGGCGAGATCGAGCGCCACGACGAGCTGCTCGTTCTCCGGCAGGCCGAGCAGGTCGGGGCGCGCTTCGAGCACGCGGCCGGCGAGCGTCGCGATGTACTCGCCGGGGTAGCCGCCCTCCGGGGTCGGCTCGCCCTTGGCCGCAGCGACGATGGACAGCGCGAAGCGGTCCATCTGCGCGCCCGCGTCGTTGATGTAGTACTCGCGCACCGCATTCGCGCCGCTGGCGAGCAGGAGGCGGACGATGGAGTCGCCGAGCGCAGCCCAGCGGGTGTGCCCGATGTGCAGCGGGCCGGTGGGGTTGGCCGAGACGAACTCGACGTTGACGCTCACGCCTGCCTGCGAGTCGTTGGAGCCATAGGCCGCACCGGCGTCGACGATCGTCTTCGCCAGGAGGCCTGCGGCGCCCGCCTCGAGACGGATGTTGATGAAGCCGGGACCGGCGACCTCGGCGCTGGCGATGCCGTCGACCTCGGCGAGCGCCGCGGAGATCTGCTCGGCGAGCGCACGCGGGTTGGTTCCGAGCGGCTTCGCGAGCCGCATGGCCAGGTTGGATGCCCAGTCGCCGTGGTCGCGGTTGCGCGGACGCTCCAGCACGATGTCGGATGCCACGAGGTTCAGGGCTTCGTCCGGGCGCAGCGAAGCCGCGATCGGGGTGACGACGGTGAGGAGGGCTGCGGCGAGGGTGTCTGGGTTCATAGCGACCCCAGTTTACGGCTCCGACCGGGTCGGAATTTGCGTTGGGACGATCGTGATCTACTCTCATGCCATGAACCTGGCCTCCCGTGCGCATCGAGGGCGCGTTCTCGCGCTCGGCGCACTGGGGCTGGTGGCGCTCTCGGTCCTGCTTCTGGCGCTGTGGCGGCCGTGGGCTCCGCTGCCCGAGGCGGCGCCGATCGGCGCCGGAGACGAGCAGATCGTCGTGGAGCCTGCACCGCTCGCACTGCCGGGGCATCCCGTGATCCTGGTGTTCGGCGACTCCTGGACGTACGGCTCGGCCGCGACCCCGTTCACGAGCGGATACGCGTATCTTCTGGGCGGCCTGCTGAACGGCGAGTCCGTGGTCAAGGGCGTGCGCGGCAGCGGCTATCTCAAGCCGGGCATCGACGGGCCCGCCTTCGGAGAGCGCATCGCGGCGCTGAATCCGGGGCTGGCCCCTGATCTCGTGATCATCCAAGGGTCGATCAACGATCGGCTGCAGGGAGAGACGGGCTACCGCGAGGCCGTGAACGCGGCGTGGGACGCGATGACCGGCCTCTACCCGGATGCCGCGATCGTGGTGCTGGGCCCCGCGCCGCATGAGCTGCCGATCGGCGAGGGCACCGCCCGCATCGACGTCGATCTCGGCGAACTCGCCGCGGCGCGCGGCTGGTGGTACATCTCCCCCATCGAACGCGGGTGGATCACCGACGACAACTACCTCGACGTGATCGATGTGGATCTCGGTCGCAAGCATCCCTCCACGGAAGGCCACCGGTACCTGGCGGAGAAGGTGGTCGAGGCGCTGAGCGAAGTCGGCGCAGAGCCCACGGCAGCGCAGGCGACGTCGGAGACCGTGCCCGAGCAGTGATATCGTCGTTCGGTACGCCTCCGTAGCTCAGTGGATAGAGCGCCGGTTTCCGGTACCGTAGGTCGCAGGTTCGACTCCTGTCGGGGGCACATTTCGAAGAGGGCCGTCCATCCGGACGGCCCTCTTCACGTCTCCGTCTTCGCGAACCACGATCGCACCCCGGCTACGGGCTCGTTGTCCTCCATGAGCACGTGACGGGCCTTGCAGATCTCGCCAACTCCGACCCGGCATCCCTGACAGCTCGCGCCGACGCGATACGGCAGGCCTGGAACGCACTCTGAAGCGGGCGCGTCCGACCGATAAGTTGTGCACAATTCAATTGCGTGCAATCATTGTTGCATGAGCATCACGGACGACATGGTGTGCTTCTCCCTCTACTCGGCGGCGCGCGCGACGACCCAGACGTACCGCACGCTGCTCGCTCCCTGGAAGCTCACCTACCCCCAGTACCTCGTGCTCGCCGTGCTGTGGAACGAGGGCGAGCAGACGATCAGCTCGCTCGGCGACGCCATGCAGCTCGACTCCGGCACCCTCTCGCCCCTCGTCCGTCGCCTCGAGCAGGCAGGGCTGGTGACCAAGACGCGCAGCACGGCCGATGAGCGCGTGGTCACGGTGCAGCTCACCGACCAGGGTCACGCGATACGCGCCGAACTCGCCCCCATCCGTGCGCAGGTGGCCGAGCTCGCCGGCATCCGCGACGATGCCCACCGCCGCCGTCTGATCGCCGAACTGCAGGAGCTCACCGCGCTTCTGCAGGCCGGCGCTCCCGCAGCCAAGAACTGACAATCGAAAGGATCCACACGATGGAAGCCCTGTACACTGCCGAGGCCGTTGCCACCGGCGCCGGCCGCAACGGCCGCGTCGCCACCGGCGAAGGCCGCCTCGACCTGAACCTCGCCATCCCGAAGGAGATGGGCGGCTCCGGCGACGGAGCGAACCCCGAGCAGCTCTTCGCGGCCGGCTACGCCGCGTGCTTCCACTCCGCACTGCAGAGCGTCGCGCGTGCGCAGAAGGTCTCGATCACCGACTCGTCCGTCGGTGCCCGCGTGCAGATCGGCGCGAACGGCGCCGGCGGATACGGCCTCGCCGTCCAGCTCGAGGTCGTCATCCCTGAGCTCCCCCACGATCAGGCTCAGGCGCTGGCGGATGCCGCGCACCAGGTGTGCCCCTACTCGAACGCGACGCGCGGAAACATCGACGTCGCCATCACGGTCTCGGAGGACTGATGCGCGCTCTCATCCATCACACGTTCGGCCCGGCGGAGGACGTCCTCGCCCTCGAGGATCGCCCGCTGCCGGAGCCGGGTCCAGGACAGGTCCGGCTGCGGATCCTGCTCTCCCCGATCCACAATCATGACATCTGGACCATCCGCGGCTCCTACGGATTCAAGCCCGAACTGCCCGCCGCATCGGGCACCGAGGCCGTCGGCGTCGTCGACGCCGTCGGCGAGGGCGTCGACAACCTCGCCATCGGCCAGCGCGTCGCCAGCGGCGGAGCGTTCGGCGCCTGGGCGGAGTACCTCGTCGCCGGAGCTGCCGGGCTCATCCCGGTACCGGAGTCCCTGCCGGACGAGGCCGCCGCACAGTTGATCTCGATGCCGTTCAGCACGATCAGCCTGCTGCAGTTCCTCGAGGTCGGTGCAGGCGACTGGATCGTCCAGAACGCTGCGAACGGCGCCGTCGGACGCCTGCTCGCTCAGCTCGGCAAGGCTCGCGGTGTCAACGTCCTCGGTCTCGTTCGCCGAGCCGATGGCATCGAAGAGCTGCGCTCGCAGGGCATCGAGAACGTCATCTCCACCGATCAGGACGACTGGCGCGCGCAGGCGGCCGAGCTCACCGGCGGCGCCCCGATCGTCGCCGGCGTGGACTCGGTCGGTGGCGAGGCATCCGGACACGTGCTGTCGCTTCTCGCCGAAAACGGCACGCTCGTCGCGTTCGGAGCGATGAGCTCGCCCGTCATGCAGATCGCCTCCGGCGACGTCATCTTCAAGCAGGCGACGGTCAAGGGCTTCTGGGGCAGCAAGGTCAGTCAGACGATGGATGCCGCCACCAAGGGCGCTCTCTTCAGCGAACTGATCCAGCGCGTCACCGACGGAACGCTCACGCTGCCGGTCGCCGGCATCTTCGACGCCGCGGATGCCGCGGACGCCGTGCGCGCCAGCAGCACCGCCGGGCGCATCGGGAAGGTGCTGCTCAAGTTCTGACGGGCTCTTGACCCCAGCAGGGAAGACAAACGCCGGCTGTCGCGCCTGACAGCCGGCGTTTGCCTTCCAGCCTGGGCTACGGGGCGTTCTCCGGGTAGCGTCCTGCCCTGCGTCTCGCCCGCTCGGCAGGACGCGCAAGGCGAATCACTCGGTACCTGAGACCCACGCGTACGGCAGGAACTTCCCGTCGATCGTGATCACGACCCTGTCCCCGTCGGGATGAGGCACCCGATCAAAGGAGATGCTGCAGTTGATCGCACTCATGATGCCGTCGCCGAACTCGTCGTGGATGAGGGACTTCAGCGCGGGGCCGTACACCTGCACGAGCTCGTGGAAACGGTAGATCGTCGGGTCGCTGGACAGCTCGGATGCCGGCGCACGATTGGGCTGCCGAACGAGGGCGGCGACCAGCTCGTCATCCAGGTCGAGCGCGTAGCCGAGCTCCTCAGCCTGCCCCGGCGTCAGCGGATGCATCCCCAGCGTCGCTGCGGCCAGCCAGACCGGCGGGACGTCGAGCCGGTCGGCGAGCGTCCGCCAGCTGAGTCCGGCCCGGGTGCGCCGCTCCTCGATCAGTTCGCCGGCATCCTGCTTCGAGATCATCTCGTGTCGACTCCTCCCGGCGCGCGCGGCGCCTGCGTTGTGTGCTCGCCACGCTAGGGAGGTCACGTTGCAGCGGCGCATCGCGGACGTCACGAGCGGGTTACATCAGATCCGGCCGCGCACGGGAGAGCGCTCGACAGGGTCGCCCGCATCCGGCATCGTCATCTCTGCGCGCACCCCGAGAAGGCGCACCTCGCGCTCGGCATCGAGCGTCTCGGCCAGCGCGACGGCGGCGGTCACGACCTCCTCGCGGTTGCTGGTCAACGCGGGGAGCATGCGGCCGAACGTCTTCGTCTCGAACGGCGCGTACCGGATTTTCAGGTGAAGGCGCATGACCGGACGCCCCTCGGCGGCGCAGTCGTCGAACGCCTGCCCGGCGAGCTCGCGCACAGCGTCTGCGACGGCGGCCGGGCTCGTGAGGTTCTGCTGGAACGTCGTCTCCCTGCTGTGGCTACGGGCGACCCACGGGGTGTCGTCGACGACAGCAGGGCCGATCCCCGAGCCGAGACCGTGATACCAGAGGCCCATCTTCGGCCCGAACTCGCCGACCACGACGGCCTCATCGGAATCCGCCAGTTCCTGCACCGTCGTGATGCCGTGCGCTGCCAAGCGCTTCTGCACCTTGGGCCCGACTCCCCACAGCTCCCGTGTCGGCTTCTCCCCCATCACGTCGAACCAGTTCTCCCGCGTCAGCCGGAACATCCCGCGCGGCTTCCCGAACTCGGTCGCGATCTTGGCTCTGATCTTGTTGTCGCCGATGCCGACGGAGCAGTGCAGCCTGGTCGCGTCGAACACGGCATCCTGAGCCTGCCGCGCTGTCACTTCCGGATCATCGGTCTCGACGCCGAGGAAGCACTCGTCCCAGCCGATGACCTCGAGCACCACGCCGGGCAGCGCCCGCAGCGCGGCCATCGCCTCGTGGGATGCCTGCTCGTAGGCTGCATGGTCGACCGGCAGGAACACCGCGTCCGGCGGCGCCTTCCGCGCGGCGATCTTCAGTGGCATCCCTGAGCCGATGCCGAAGGCGCGAGCCTCATAGGATGCCGTGGACACCACCGCCCGTTCGGTCGGATCGCCCCGTCCGCCGACGATGACCGGCAGTCCGGCGAGCTCTGGCCGACGCAGCACTTCGACCGCGGCGATGAACTGATCCATGTCGACGTGCAGCACCCAGGCGCCCATGCGACGAGTCTGGCGCGTGTCGGTGCGGATGTCACCCGGTGTTTCCGGACGGCGCAGCACCTATGCTGACGCCGTGCCCTCATCCCTCGCGCCCATCGCCGTCGGAATCGCGCGCGTGATCGTCGGCGTGACGACGATCGGGACCCTGCTGTTCGCGTACGCACTGCGGATCGCCGTCGGCGACGGCAGCCCGTTCGACTACTTCGGCTACTTCACCAATCAGACCTCGCTCTGCACGGCCGTCGTGCTCATCGTCGCCGGGCTCACCATGCTGCGCCGCCGGCCGAGCGGAGAGGTCCTCCTCACGGTCCGCGGCATCGTGACGACCTACGTCATCATCGTCGGCGCGGTCTACAACGTCCTCGTGCCTGGGACGGGTTCCGCACCGGCTTGGGTGAGCGCGGCCCTTCATACCGTGCTGCCGATCGTCGTGCTCGCGGACTGGGTCCTCGCTCCCGATCGCCGGCCGCTCCCCTGGCGTCGGATCTGGATCGTGCTGCCGTATCCCCTGGTGTGGCTGATCGTGGTGCTGCTGCGCGGGGTCACGGACGGCTGGGTCCCCTACGGGTTCCTGCTCCCAGAACGCGGCGCCGCCTCGCTCTGGCTGCACATCCTCGCACTGCTCTGCGCGGTGCTGGCGGCCGCCGCGGTGGTCTGGGCGATCAGCCGCGCCCGAGCGCTGGTGTACCCTTCAGGAGGCCGAGCCGGCCCCGAACCGACCCGAAGGCAGGTGATGCGCGATGTCCAGTGATAGTCGCCGCGCCACCGTTTCTGCTTCGCCGGTCGGTCGCTCGATGCGCTGATCCTCGCACGCAGGCGGTGGCGTGAACGCGCCTATGCGCGTATGCGCGCCCCACCGCGACGCCGCCCGGCGTCGTGCGAAAGCTCTCCGATCGAGGTGAACCATGACCGCTCTCATCGACAACGCCGTCTACGTCGACGGCCGCCGCGCCGGCAACCCGGCAGACCTGACCGACACCTACGAGACGATGCGCGAGAACGCCGGCATGGCGTGGATCGGTCTGTACCGTCCGAGCGCGGACGAGGTGCACTCCATCGCCGAAGAGTTCTCCCTGCATCCGCTCGCGGTCGAGGACGCGCTGTCGGGCCACCAGCGCGCCAAGCTGGAACGGTACGGTGAGACGCTGTTCGTCGTGCTGCGTCCCGCCCGGTACCTGGATGCCGCCGAGGTGGTCGAGTTCGGCGAACTGCACATCTTCGTCGGCAAGGACTTCGTCGTGACCATCCGCCACGCCGAATCGCCGAGTCTCGCGACGGTCCGCCGCCGCCTCGAGGCGACGCCCGAACTGCTGGCGATGGGACCGGAGGCCGTCCTGTACGCGATCCTCGACGAGGTCGTCGACGAGTACGGTCCCGTGATCGCCGGCCTCGAGAACGACATCGACGAGATCGAGGACCAGATCTTCGCCGGCGATGAAGCCGTGTCGCGGCGCATCTACGAGCTCTCCCGTGAAGTCATCAACTTCCAGCGGGCCACCCGCCCCCTGGTGGGCATGGTCGAGGCGCTGGGACGCGGTTCCGACAAGTACGAGGTCGACCTCGAACTGCAGCGCAGCCTGCGCGACGTCCTCGACCACACGCTGCGCATCGTCGAGCGCGCCGATTCGTTCCGCGCGATCCTCGAGAATGCCCTGAGCCTGAACGCTACGCTCGTCGCCCAGCGCCAGAACGACGAGGTGCGTCGCATGACGGAACTGAGCCTCGTGCAGAACGACGAGGTGAAGAAGATCTCCGCGTGGGCCGCGATCCTGTTCGCGCCGACGCTGGTCGGCAGCATCTACGGCATGAACTTCGACGTGATGCCGGAACTGCACTGGGCATGGGGTTATCCGTTCGCCATGCTCCTCATGCTCGGCGTCGGCGTAGGCCTCTACGCCGCATTCAAAGGGAAGAAGTGGCTGTAGGCATGACCGAGAAGATCGACTTCAAGAAGTCCCTCGACGCGTATCGCGCGCGCACTGGTGTCTTCGCCGTTCTCGACGTTCCGTCGCTGCAGTACCTGATGATCGACGGACACGGCGACCCGAACACCTCCTCGGCGTTCTCGACCGCCATCGAGGCGCTGTACCCACTCGCCTACGCGCTGAAGTTCGCCAGCAAGCGCACCCTCGACCGGGACTTCGTCGTGATGCCCTTGGAAGGGCTATGGTGGGCGGACGACCACGCCTCATTCACGACCGCTCGCGACAAGTCCCAGTGGTCATGGACGCTCATGATCATGCAGCCGGACTGGATCGACGACGCGATGTTCGCGGATGCGGTCGCCAAGGCATCCGCGAAGAACGCTGCTGCCCGTGTCGGCGAGGTGCGCCTCCAGACTCTCGAGGAGGCTCTGTCCGTGCAGACGCTGCATGTCGGAACGTACGACGACGAAGCGGCGGTGCTCGCGCGCATGCACGACGAGTTCATCCCGCAGAACGGCCTGTCGTTGACCGGCCGTCACCACGAGATCTACTTCAGTGATCCGCGCAAGGGAGATCCGGCCAAGCGCCGCACGATCCTCCGGCAGCCGGTCACCCGGACCAGCGCAAGCCGCTGAGCGACGACTCAGCCGATCCCGATACCGATCGCGGTTGCGATCACGGCGAGCAGCGGCAGCGTGCCCTGCATCGTGGCGGCGCGCGCCTTGGACGGGTCGGACAGGATCAGCACCAGCGCAGCGGCGAGCATCATGCCCGTGCCGGCGAACACCAGGGTGAGCCCGACCGTCGAGGCTCCGATGATGAACAGACCGACGCCGAGGAACGCCGTGAGCGCGAGGAAGAGGTTGTAGAAGCCCTGATTGAACGCCAGCGCCTTCGTCGTCTCGGCATCCGCCTCATTTGCGACTCCGAAGATCCTGCGGGTTGCCGGCTCCGTCCACTTGAGCGACTCGAGCGCGAAGATGAAGACGTGGAATGCGGCGGCGGCCGCGGCGAGGATGAGGCCGGCTATGATCATGGCTCGATTCTGTCACCTGCCACGGCCGGTCAGACCAGGAAGATCGGCAGCAGCCCCGGATTGTGCGCATGCACCAGCACCGCGAACACGACGGCGTCGAAGAGCAGATGCACGGTGACGACGTACGCGAGCGAGTGCGTCCGCAGGAAGATGAACCCCTGCAGCAGGGCGAACGGGATCGTCAGCAGCGGCCCCCATTCGCGGTAGCCGAGCTCCCACAGGAACGACACGAACACGACGGCCTGAAGGATGTTCGCCACGGCATCCGGAAAATGACGGCGCAGCAGGGCGAACACCGTGCAGATGAAGAACAGCTCATCCCAGATGCCGACCGCTCCGACACCGACGAACAGCCGCGCGATGAGGTCGGGCGTGTCGACGACCGGCCAGTTCGTATACACGCCGCTCGTGATGAAGTAGAACGGCAGAATCAGCCAGCCCAGCACCAGAACGGCGGCCAGCCAACCCCACTGGAGGCGGCCCCAGCGCTGCCCGGTGCGCCACGGGAAGGAGATCGCGCGGTCGCGATACGCGTATCGCGAGATGGCGTACGGGACGACGACAGCGCCGCCGAGCGCCAGCGTGAACCGCAGCATGGCGGCGTTGTCGAGTTCCGCCGCCAACGGGATCACGCTGACGATCAGCATCCCGACCGCGATCAGCGAGAGGTCCCTGGTGAGCGACGGAGCGGATGCCGCGACGGCGCGCCGCTCGATCGCCCACGCCGCGCAGACGCCGGCTGCGAGCAGCACCCAGCCGAGCCACGCCCACTGCACGACGAAGAACGCCGGGGCCGCGAGGCAGACGAGCGCCGCCGGGACGATCCTCCAGCGGGAAGCGAGAGGGGCGTCGGTCACGCGCGAGGCTTCCGGCGGTACACGAGATCACGGATGTCGCGGCCCTTGCCGAGTCCCTTGCGCTCGAACGCCGTCATCACCCGACCGTCGAAGCGCTCGGCCCACTCGCCTTCGAACGCGCGCTCGAATGCCGGGTCGGCGTCGAGCACCTCGCGCATCTGCAGCGCGTAGTCCTCCCAGTCGGTCGCGAGCCGCAGCAGGCCGCCATCGCGCAGAGCCGCGGCCGCTGTCGCGCCGAACCCCTCGCGGATCAGGCGGCGCTTGGTGTGCCGCTTCTTGTGCCACGGGTCGGAGAAGAAGACCCAGACCTCGGATGCGCTCCCTTCGGGGAGGTAGGTCGAGAGCACCTCAGGCGCGTTCGCCTCGACCAGGCGCAGATTGCGCACCCCTGCCTTGTCGGCATCCAGCATCGTGCGGGCGAGACCTGCGCGGAACACCTCGATCGCGAGGAAGTCGTCGTCCGGGCGGGATGCCGCGGCCGACACGATCGCGTGTCCCTGACCCGAGCCCACCTCCACGATCAGCGCGGCGTCGCGGCCGTACTCGGATGCCACATCGAGACGCGCGTCCTCGTGCACGCTCGTCGAGGCGATGCCGCGAGGGACATCGAGCAGGTAGTGGTCGGCGAGTTCCTCGAACGCCCGCTCCTGCGCCTCGGACATGCGGCCGCTCCGGCGGACGAAGGACACGGGCTCATCGCGGAATGTGCGGGGTTCGGGCATGCCTCAAGGGTATCCGGGTGCGCCCCACCCGCTCACGGCGCGGTCACGAAGTCGATGAGCTCCTCGACGCGGCCGAGCAGCGACGGCTCCAGATCCCGGTAGGTGGTGACCTTGCTCAGGATCGCCTGCCAGGCGCGCGCGATGTCGGCCTGGTCCTCATGCGGCCAGCCGAAGGCCCGGCAGATCCCGACCTTCCACTCGATGCCCCGCGGGATCTCCGGCCAGCGGGCGATGCCCAGCGCCTCCGGCCGCACGCACTGCCAGACGTCCACATACGGGTGCCCGACGATGCGGACGTGCGCACCGTGGGGTCCTCGAGCAACGGCATCCGCGATGCGCGATTCCTTGGATCCGGGAACGAGGTGGTCGACGAGGACTCCGTACCGGCGCTTCGCGCTCGGCGGCTCGGAGGCGAGCATGTCGTCGAGCAGATCGACGCCCTGCAGGTACTCGACGACGACGCCCTCGACGCGCAGGTCGGCGCCCCACACCTTCTCGACGAGCTCGGCGTCATGACGCCCCTCGACGAGGATCCGGCTCGGCAGCGCGACACGCGCGCGCTGGTCTGCCACGACGAAGGATCCGGATGCCGTGCGCCGCGGCCCCTTGTCTTCGGGAGCCGGCGGCACGAGCGTCACCGGCTCGCCCTCGATGAGGAAGCCGCCGCCGAGCGGGAACAGGCGCGTGCGGCCCTTCCAGTCCTCCAGCTCCACCGTGCCGGACTGCACCTTGGTCACTGCCCCGCAGAATCCGTCATCGGCGACTTCGACGACGAGATCCGGCTCCGCGGGAACCTGCGGGATCTTCTTCGCATCGCGCTCGCGCCAGCCTTTCGCGAGCACGTCAGCGCCATACCTGTCGTCCATGCCCTCCAGCGTATGTGTGCTCCGACCGCTTCCCCGCGTCGACACAGACTGTTTCCCTAGAGTCGGTACCTTCGATGCACGACAGTGAATAGACTCGTGCTCAGGTGGGGGCCGCGTGTCTCCCCGGAGGGAGCAGAATGCGGTCTCGGACGACCACCATCCTGGGGATGATCGTGGCGCTGCTCGCCTCTGTCTCCCTCGCATCCAGTGCCGCGGCGACGCCTCCGCTGACGCTGGATGCCGGATTCGTCACGGATGAGGCCGGCATCCTGAGCTCCTCCGAGATCGACGCAGCGAACGCACGGCTGACCACGTTGAGCGAGGCGTCAGACAGTGACTTGTACGTCGTGTTCGTCGACGAGTTCACGGATCCGTCCGACAGCGTCGAGTGGGCGGATCAGACGGCGATCGACAACGGGCTGGGCGCGGATCAGTACCTGCTCGCGATCGCGGTCGAGTCGAGGCAGTACGCCCTTTCCGCAGACGGCGAAGGGCCGCTCAGCGACAGCCAGATCGACGCCGTCAGTCAGGCCATCGAGCAGCGGTTGCGCGGGGATGACTGGGATGGTGCCGTCACCGCTGCCGCGGATGCCTTCCCCGGACCGTCGAACGCGGGGTGGATCCTGCTGTTCGTCCTGATCGCCGCCGCTGTCGTCGGTCTGATCGTCTGGCTCGTGGCCCGGTCGAAGCGGAAGGCCCGCGGGGCGCAGCCGGCGGTCCCAGACTCGAACGATCCGTTCTCCGGCCTCAGCGACGAAGACCTCGAGCGTCAGGCCGGACGAGCGCTCGTCGAGGCCGACGACGCGATCACGTCCAGTCGCGAGGAGCTCGGCTTCGCCGTCGCCCAGTTCGGCGACGAGGCCACGGCACCGTTCACCCAGGTCGTCTATGGCGCCAAGGAGAAGGTCGCACAGGCCTTCGCGCTCAAGCAGCAGCTCGACGACGAGAACGAGGACACCGCCGAGCAGCGTCGCGCCTGGCATATCCAGATCATCCAGCTCTGCGCGGCCGCCGACGAGCTGCTGGACGACAACATCGAGAGCTTCGAGGAACTGCGCAAGGTCGAGGCCGAGGCACCGGCCGCCCTGCAGCGTGTACAGGTGCGACGGAACGAGGCGCAGTCCGCCGTGTCCGCTCTCCCTGGCGGGCTGGCAGCGCTGGCCGCCACGTACGCCGCCGGCGCACTCGGCACGGTCGCCGAGAACCCTGTTCAAGCGGCCGAGCGTCTTGCTCTCGCGGATGCCGAGATCGCCGAAGCGACGTCGCTCCTCGCCGAGGGAAGGACCGGAGAGGCGGCGTTCTCGATCCGTACGGCCGAGCAGGCCGTCATGCAGGCCGAGCAGCTCGCGGGCGCGGTGACGACGCTCGGCTCGAGCTTGACCGCGATCGAGGACCAGGCGAAGGCGCTGATCGCCGACCTCGAAGCCGACCTCGCCGCGGTGGCGGCCATGCCGGACCCGCAGCGCGCCATCGCCCCGCTCATCGCCGGTACGCGCACGCGGGTCGATGAGGCGACCGCAGCACTGAGCGCACCGACCCGCGACCCGCAGCGCATCGTCGACGCTCTCACCGAGGCGAACACGCGGATCGAAGGGGCGCTGGCGCAGATGCGGGACGCTGCGGAGCAGACGCAGCGCGCGGCGCGCACCCTGCAGCAGCGGCTGCTCCAGGCTCAGGCGCAGATCGCCGCTGCCACGGACTTCATCGCGACCCGCCGCGGCGCTCTTGGACCCACTGCCCGCACTCGGCTCGCCGAGGCGGATGCCGCCTACCGCGAAGCCCTCGCGGCGCAGACGACCGACCCGGCTCGCGCGCTCGAGCGCGCGACGCGTGCGTACCATCTCGCTACCGAGGCCATCTCGTCCGCTCAGGGCGAGGTGCAGTCGTGGAGCCCCGGCAATCCCTTCGACACCGGATACGGCACGGGCTACGGCGGCAACTACAGCCAGAGCAGCGGCCTCGGCGGAGACATCCTCGGCGGCATCCTCGGCGGCCTGTTCGCCGGCGGCGGCGGAGGCGGAGGAGGAGGCTCATGGAGGGGCGGCAGCAGCTGGCGCTCGAGCGGCGGCAGCAGCAGCCGTGGCCATCGGCCGTCCAGCTTCGGCGGCGGCTCACGCGGTGCCTCGAGCGGAGGTTCGCGCGGCGGCCGATCCCGAGGCGGCCGATTCTGAACCGCCGCATCCGGACCTGAACGACATCCACGACCAACCGAAAGGAAAACCCATGGCCAAGCAGTCCATCTTCGGGCGCATCTCGACGCTCGTCCGTGCCAACATCAACTCGCTCCTCGACTCGGCCGAGGACCCGCAGAAGATGATCGACCAGCTCGTGCGCGACTACACCAACAGCATCGCCGACGCCGAGGCCGCGATCGCCGAGACGATCGGCAACCTGCGTCTGCTCGAGCGCGACCACGAGGAAGACGTCCAGGCGGCCAAGGACTGGGGCAACAAGGCTCTGGCCGCGAGCAGGAAGGCCGACGAGCTGCGCGCCACCGGCAGCACCGCCGACGCCGACAAGTTCGACAGCCTCGCCAAGATCGCCCTCCAGCGCCAGATCAGCGAGGAGCGCGACGCGAAGGGCGCCGAGCCGACGATCGCCGCGCAGACCGAGATCGTCGACAAGCTCAAGAGCGGCCTGAACGGCATGAAGGAGAAGCTCGGCGAGCTCAAGGCCAAGCGCAGCGAGCTGCTTGCCCGCGCCAAGGTCGCCGAGGCGCAGACCAAGGTCCAGGATGCGGTCTCGTCGATCAACGTGCTCGACCCGACCAGCGAGCTCGGCCGGTTCGAGGACAAGGTACGTCGCCAGGAGGCGATCGCCCAGGGCAAGGTGGAGCTCGCCGCATCCAGCCTCGACGCCCAGTTCGAGAGCCTCGAGGACCTCGGCGAGCTCACCGAGGTCGAGGCGCGTCTGGCCGAGCTCAAGGCCGGCGGCTCGCCGCAGGCCCAGCTCGAGTCCTGAGTCCCCTGCGGATGCTCCGGGCCACCGGTCCGGAGCATCCGCGTTTCTCTTCCGGGAGGCCGAGATGGCACACTTTCTCGTCGTGCCGCAGTGGCAGGGCTCGCCTGCCGCACGCGCGATGCTCCTCACTGACGGCGCCGCGGCCATCGCCGGCGATCTCCCGCGCGCCGCGACCACCGTCCTCGACGTCCCGCTCGAAGCGGGTGAGGCGCTCGGCACCGGTGTGCACCGGCTGAGTGCCCTGCAGCGCGTCCGCGAACTCGTGCGCGAGAACCTCGAGCCCGGTGCGGTGCTGATCGGCGGCGACTGCAGCATCACCGTCGCCGCCCTCGACGCGCTCGACGGCGGCACCGACGACGTCGCCGTCGTGTGGTGCGACGCGCACCCGGATCTGCACACCCCGGACTCCTCTCCGTCCGGCGCCTTCTCGGGAATGGCGCTGCGTGCGGTGCTCGGCGAGGGCGAACCGCAGATCGCGCTGTCCCCCGGCATCCCCGCCGAGCGCATCGTGATCGTCGGCGCGAGGTCCGTGGATGCCGCGGAGGAGGCGCCCCTCGCGCAACTCGCTCAGATCGCCGTCTCGGACCTGTCGACCCCCGATGCTCTCGCCGCTGCGGTCGCCGCGACCGGGGCTGCCCGCGTGTGGATCCACATCGACGTCGACGTCCTCGACCCGTCCGAGATCATCGGCGTCTCGAGCGCCGTCCCGTTCGGCGCGAGCATCGCGGACCTCAGCGCGGCGCTGCGACGGTTGCGCGAGCACGTCCCGTTCGCGGGGGCGACCATCGCCGGCTTCGCACCGCGTTCGCCCGCCGATGCGGTGGAGGACATGGGCGCCCTGCTGCGCCTCGTCGGGGCCGTCGCGTGACGCCTCCGCCGCCCGACTGGCGCGAGCGGGCCGAGAGCGAACTCGCGCGCGGACGACGCTTCGACCGGCGCATCCCTTCCGTCCTGCTGCGCTCCCCCCTCAGTCGCATCGGCTACTGGTGGGGAACAGCGGTCGGCTGGATCTGGGGGGCGCTCTGGAGCACTGGTCCCGTCGAACGCCGACACGGGCTCTGGGTCTTCCGCGGGATGCCGTCCTGGACATTCAAGCGCGGCGGCGTGTGCGTCGGCGGTTGCTTCCTGACCGGCGATCGCGATCCGAGCGACGCCGTCCTGCGTCACGAGGCGGTGCACAAGGCGCAGTGGCTGCGGTACGGGTTCCTGATGCCTGTGCTGTACCTCTTCGCCGGAAGCGACGCACTGCGCAACCGGTTCGAGATCGAAGCAGGACTCGAGGACGGCAACTACGTCCGTCGCGCGCGACCCTGACTCAGCGGTCGGTGGGGAGCAGTCCGAAACGCTCCGGCGCGTGGATCGAGGATGCCGGTACGCTCAGGGTCGCCGTCAGGTGCTCGACGATGTCGGCCGTGCCGAGGAAGCCTCCGAGCAGCGTCACGTTCGTCGCCGCGCCCTCTTCGCACAGCATCTCGTCCGCCCATGCGCAGGTCGCGCGGGACAGGGCCGTTCCCGGTGCGCACCCGCGCCCGGTGCCGGGCGCTCCGGATCGCGCCGAACGCGCGAGCCAGGTGACGGTCATGCGCGGAGGGGCCTGCACGGTGCCGATGTCGCGCTGATCGGCGACCTCGATGAAGATGCGTCCGGTCGCGCACAGCGGCAGTGCGGCGAGGAAGATCTCGAGCTCTGCGAGCGAGTTCTCGTCGGCGGTCACCAGGTGGTGGGATCGCTGTCGCGCCGCGCGGCGCTCGGCGCGCGCGGATCGGTACTCGACGGAGGTGCTGCTCATGGTGCCTTCATCGTATCACTGGATGAAGGGTTGCCTTACCTTGGTCGCCGCTACGGCCGGGGGCGGACTACGTCGCGTCGGCGTCCTCCTCGACGAGCACCGTCCGCAATGCGGTGAGCTCGGCATCCGTCATCCCCTGCGCCCGCAGATACGCAGCCGTCGATCCCCAGGTGTGGTCGATCGTGGACAGCAGGGCGCGCATGATCGGCGCCGGCGACAGCGTCGCCAGGGCGACGACGTGCTGCGCCTCCGGATGCTGAGACCGCAGGTACGCGGCGATGCGCCGGTTGCGTTCGGCGGGCAGCTGCGTCTCGGTCAGCGCGTAGTCGGCGATGATCGCCTCGCGATCGGCGCCCACCGCATCCAGGGCGAGCGCGATCGTCACACCGGTGCGGTCCTTGCCGACCGTGCAGTGCACGAGGGTGCGCTCCCCGCGGGCGATGATGCGGAGCGCCTCGACCAACCGCGGCCCGCTCTGCTCCAGCAGATGCGAATACAGTTCGTCCAGGCTGCTGTCGTCCTCGAAGAACGACGCCACCGAGCCGAGGAACAGCGGCAGGTGCGTCGTCGGCACGCCCTGGACGGCTGACGGCTCCGAGGCGACCTCGTCGTCCGCCCGCAGATCGATGATGTGATCGACCAGCGCACTCAAATAGCGGGCTCCGTCGCTCGTGACACCGGCGAGATTCGCCGAGCGCAGCAACCGCCCGGCCGCGATCCGCCCGGACCCCGCGGGTATCCCGCCGACGTCGCGGACGTTCCATACGCCGTCGACGGCGAGAACGGTCATGCCTGCGCCTTCGCGCCGCGCGGCGGCACGGAGTAGCGCCCCGCCACGACGATGCGGTTGAACGCGTTGATCGACACGCAGGCCCAGCTCAGGGCGGCGTACTCCTTCTCGGTGAACACGCTGCCGACGGCGTCGTACACCTCATCGGGGATGCCGTCGTCGTGGATGAAGGTGAACGCCTCGGCGAGTTCGAGCGCCGCGCGCTCGCGGTCCGAGAACACACCGCTCTCCCGCCACGTCGCGATCTGAGTGAGCACGTCGGCATCGAGCCCCGCGGCTACCGCGCGGTCGACGTGGATGCGGGTGCAGTACGCGCATCCGTTCAACTGCGAGCAGTGGATCATGACGATCTCCTTGAGGCGATCGTCGATCCCGTTCGCCGCACAGATCTCGCCGACGGTCTTGGAGAAGGCATCCAACGCCTGATAGGCGGCCGGCTCGGTCCTGGACAGGTGCACGCGCGTCTCGGTCATGTCTCCAGCCTAAGTCTTTTCACCCTCACCACCAGAAGGATGCGAAATGCGATTCACGCAGTCTTATCGAACCTAGATAGGCATTTCGCAACCGTCAAAGCAAAACTTGCTTGCCATTGTGCACGCGCATTTCGCCGACCTGATCCGACAGAGCAGAATATTCACGTGTCGACCGACTCCAGCGAGTTCCGCTATCTTCCCGCACAGGCCCAGAGCATCCCCGTTCCCGTCCCGGCGGCCAGCCGGGTGGAACTCGAACTCTCCGACGGCCGCGCTCTCAGCGCGTTGCGATTCGGCGATGCCGAGTCGCAGGTGGTCCTCCTGCACGGAGCCGGCCTGAACGCGCACACCTGGGACACCACGATCCTGCATCTGCAGGCGCCAGCACTCGCGATCGATCTCGCCGGCCACGGCGACTCCTCGTGGCGCGATGACCTCGATTACTCCCCCCGCACTCTCGCGGCGGATATCGCCGAAGCTCTGCCGCGATGGACGGCCGAGCCGGTCCTCGTGGTCGGGCAGTCGCTGGGCGGTCTCACCGCCGCCGCACTCGCCCGTTCGCACCCCGCTCTCGTGCGCGACGTCATCATCGTCGACATCACGCCAGGAATCGACACAGCAGGGGGCCCGGCGGAACTGCGCGAGTTCTTCCGGGTGTCCGACTTCGCGGACCGCGAAGAGCTCGTCGATCGCGCGATGGCGTTCGGGCTGGGCGGCTCGCGTGAGGACACCGAACGCGGAGTCTTCTTCAACTCCCGCATCCGGGACGACGGCCGAGTCGAGTGGAAGCACCATTTCGCGCATCTCGCCGCGCAGATGCTCGCCGTCCCCGATCACGACGCGCAGCCGGCCGCTGGTGCCGTACTCGATGCGACCGGGTGGGACGACCTCGCCGGAGCGGCAGCGCCGCTGACGCTGGTGCGCGCCGCGCGCGGGTACGTCACCGCGAAGGATGCCGAGGACTTCCGGTCCCGACTCCCCCACGCCGTCGTCGTCGAGATCGACGCCACGCACAACGTCCAGGAGACGGCGCCGGCTCATCTGGCCGACCTGATCCGCACGCACCTCCCCGTCGGAATGTGACACCGCGTTCCGACGTTTCCCCCGCGGTACCCACCGCACCATAGGCTCGACCCGACCGGCACACAGCACCGCCGGATGAGAGGACCCGCACTCATGTTCACCCGCTCCCGACGCCGCCTCACAGCCGTCTCTGTCCTGGCCGCCGCCGCGGTCGTGCTGACCGCATGCGCCGGTTCGCCCGAACCCGTCGAGACCTCGGTCGGCGAGCCCGACCCGGACGCCACGCTCACGGTGGGTCTGGTCCTCGAGCCCACGAACCTCGACATCCGGCACACCTCCGGTGCAGCTCTCGAGCAGATCCTCATCGACAACATCTACGAGGGCCTGGTCACCCGCACCCAGACCAACGAGATCGAGCCGCGCCTCGCCTCCGACTACGAGGTCTCCGACGACGGCCTCACGTACACGTTCACCCTCAACGAGGGCATCGTCTTCCACACCGGCGAGGCGCTCACCTCGGCGGACGTCGTGGCGTCCTACGAGGCGGTGCGCACGGACGCCACCCTGCAGGGGAACGCCGATTTCGCCACGATCGCGTCGATCACGGCACCGGACGCCGCAACGGTCGTGATCACGCTCACCGAGCCGAACCAGAACTTCCTGTTCGCCCTGACCGGCCCCGGCGGGCTCGTGTTCCGCTCCGGTGATACCACCGACCTGCAGACCGCCGAGAACGGCACCGGTCCGTTCACCCTGACCCGCTGGAGCAAGGGCTCGTCGATCACGTTCGCCCGCAACGACGCGTACTGGGGCGATGCCGCCGGCGTGGCCGAGGTCGTGTTCGAGTACATCCCCGACTTCACCTCGGGCGTGAACGCCGCTCTGGACGGCAGCCTGGACGTGCTCACTGCCGTCGACCCGAACCTCGCACCTCAGCTCGAGGACTCCGGCGACTTCACCCTGACCACCGGCAGCACCACGGACAAGGCGACGCTGGCCTTCAACAACGCCGCGGCCCCGCTCGACGACATCCGCGTGCGCGAGGCGCTCCGTCTGGCCATCGACCACGAGGGACTCGTCGAAGCCGTCGGCGCCGGACAGACGCTGTTCGGTCCGATCCCGGAGCTCGACCCCGGGTACGAGGATCTCTCGGAGCTCGTACCGTACGACCCCGAGCGCGCGAAGGAACTGCTCGCCGAGGCCGACCAGGAGGACCTCGAGCTGACGCTGACGATCCCGAACTTCTACGGCACCACCGTGTCGCAGGTGCTCATCTCGGACTTCGCCGAGATCGGCGTGACCTTGGATGTGGAGCCCGTCGAGTTCGCGACCTGGCTCGAGGACGTCTACACGAACAAGGACTACGAACTGAGCTTCGTGCTGCACGTCGAGCCGCGGGACTTCGGCAACTTCGCGAACCCGGACTACTACTTCGGCTACGACAACCCCGAGGTCCAGGCGCTGTACACCGAGGCCCTCGCCGAGGTGGACGCCGACGCCTCCGCCGAGCTGCTGGCAGAAGCCGCCCGCATCGTCTCCGAGGACCACGCGGCCGACTGGCTCTACAACGGCGAGACGATCACGGCGCTGACCCCGGCGGTCGCCGGCTTCCCGCAGGACTCGATCAACTCGCGCATCAATCTGGCCGACGTGACGGTCGCTTCCGAGTGACCATCGGATGCTGAGATACGCGCTCACACGAGGAGCCCTGCTCATCGCAGGGCTCCTCGTGTCGAGCGTGTTGATCTTCCTCACCCTGCGCGTCTTCCCCGGTGACGTCGCCCAGCTCATCGCCGGCACCCAGGCGAGCCCTGAGCAGGTGGAGCAGCTCCGCGAGTCCCTCGGCCTGAACCGACCGCTCGCGGTGCAGTACGCCGACTGGATCGGCGGCGTCCTCACCGGCGACCTCGGCACGTCGCAGCTGTCCGGCGCCTCGGTCGGCGAGGAGCTGGCGCTGAAGGCGCAGGTGACCGTGCCGCTCGGCATCCTGGCTCTGCTCATCGCCCTGCTGATCGCCGTGCCCTTCGGCATCCTGTCTGCGGTGCTGCGCGGACGGGCGTCCGGTACCGGGATCAGCGTGACCGCTCAGGCTCTCGCCGCCGTCCCCGTCGTCTGGGCGGGCATGATGCTCATCGTCGTCTTCGCGATCGGTCTCGGCTGGCTGCCGGCGCAGGGCTTCCCGCGTGACGGCTGGTCGCAGCCGTGGCAGGCGCTGCGTGCGCTCGTACTCCCCGCCCTCACGATCGGAATCGTGGAGGGGGCCATGCTGCTGAGGTTCGTGCGCAGCGCGACCCTGCAGGCGGCGGGCCAGGACTTCGTCCGCACCGCCGCTGCCAAGGGACTCAGTCGCAATCGCGCGCTCGTCCAGCACGGCATACCGGCGGTCGGACTCTCGATCATCACCGTCCTCGGCCTGCAGGTGGCGGGGATCATCGTCGGCTCCGTCGTGATCGAGCAGCTGTTCACGCTGCCCGGGATCGGCCGCATGCTCGTCGCCGACGTCGGCACCCGCGATCTCATCAAGGTGCAGAGCGAGCTGCTCGTGCTCACCGGCTTCGTGCTCGTCGTGGGATTCGTCGTCGACCTCGTGCACCACCTGGTCGATCCGCGACAGCGGGAGGCGGCATGATGCCCCACTGGCTGCGCGCACTGTGGGCCTCCGGCACCGGACGCTTCGGCATCATCGTCGTGCTCGTGATCGCGGCGACCGCGCTCGTCTCGCTGTTCTGGACGCCGTTCGACCCGCTCACGACCGACCTGCGCAATCGATGGGCGACGCCGAGCTGGCCGCACGTGCTCGGGACGGACAACACCGGCCGCGACATCCTCAGCCTCGTCATGACCGGCGCACGCACGACGGTGTTCGTCAGTGTCGGCGCCGCCATCATCGCCTCGGCCGTCGGGATCGCCCTGGCCGCGCTCGGCGCACTGACCGCGCGCTGGATGCGTGAGACGATCGCCGTGCTCGTCGACATCCTGATCGCCTTCCCCGTCCTCATGATCGCGATGATGATCTCCTCGGTCTGGGGCGGGTCGCTGTGGGTGGTCATCTGGGCGGTCGGCATCGGGTTCGGGGTGAACATCGCCCGCGTCACGCGGCCCGAGCTGCGCCGCGTCCAGCAGAGCGACTTCGTGCTCGCCGGTCGCGCATCCGGACTCACGCCGGTGCAGAGCCTCACGCGACACCTGCTTCCCAACGTCGCGCCCGTGTTCATCGTCCAGCTGTCATGGTCGATGGCGGTCGCGGTGCTCGCCGAAGCCGGGCTGAGCTACCTCGGATTCGGCGCCAGCGTCACCGAGCCGTCGTGGGGCATCCTGCTCGCCGATCTCCAGCGCTACATCGGCGTGCATCCGCTGTCCGTGATCTGGCCGGGGCTCGCGATCACCATCACCGTTCTCGGGCTCAATCTGCTCGGCGACGGGCTGCGCGAAGCCACGGACCCGACGCTGGCGCATCGCGCAGCCGAAGTGCACACTCCGGAGGTGGTCGCATGACGACCCCAGCCAGCACCGCAGCCCATCTGACCGTCTCCGACCTCGTGGTCGAGATCGAAGGTCGCCGCGTGATCGACGGCATCTCGTTCGACGTGCCGCCCGGCGCGCGGCTCGGCCTGATCGGAGAGTCAGGGTCGGGCAAGTCGCTCACCGCTCTCGCGATCCTCGGCCTGCTCCCGGCGGGTGCGACGGCACGCGGCAGCGTCCGCTGGGGCGACACCGAACTGCTCGGGATGCCGGATCGCGACCTCGCGCACTTCCGCGGCGACGACATCGGCATCGTCTTCCAGGAGCCGCGAACGGCGTTGAACCCGATCCGTACCGTCGGCCGCCAGATCGCCGAGTCGCTGCGCATCCACACCGGTGTCACACGACGAGAAGCCGCGGCCCGCGCCGTGGAGGAGGCCGCACGGGTGCGGCTCCCTGATCCGGAGTCGATCGTCGCCCGGTATCCGCATCAGCTCTCCGGCGGGCAGCGGCAGCGCGTCGCGATCGCCATGGCGCTCGCCTGCCGCCCTCGCCTGCTGATCGCGGACGAACCGACGACCGCTCTCGATGTCACCATCCAGGCCGAGATCCTCGACCTGATGCTGTCGCTCGTCGCTGACGACGGGATGTCGCTCGTCTTCATCACCCACGACCTCGCCGTCCTCGCCGAGGTCGCCACTCACGGTGTCGTGCTCGAGCACGGGCGCGTGGTCGAGTCCGCGCCCGTGTCGACACTGCTGAGCACACCGTCCTCCCCGATCACGCAGGGCCTGCTGCGCGACGCCACCGCGACGCTGTGGCGCCCTGAGGGAGGCACACGATGAGTCTGATCGAGGCACACGGACTGAGCCGCGAGTTCCCCGTGCCGAAGCGGACCCTGTTCGAGCGCGCGCAGACGTCCACTGCCCTGCATCCCACGGATCTCGACGTCACCGCCGGGTCCTCGGTCGGGATCATCGGAGAGTCCGGATCCGGCAAATCGACGCTCGTCCGGCTGCTGCTGGGCCTGGACCGCCCTACCTCCGGCACGATCGACATCGATGGGCGCCGGGTGGATGCGTCGGCATCCGCTCGCTCCCTGCACTGGCTGCGCCGTCTCACGGGTCTGGTGTTCCAGGATCCGTACGCATCGCTCGACCCGCGGATGAGCGCGGGCCGGATCATCGCCGAGCCGCTGTGGGCGCTGGGCATCGAGGGCGATCGTCGTGCGCGCGTGCGGGAGGTGCTGGGTCAGGTGGGACTCGAGTCCGACATGGCCGATCGCTTTCCGCACGAGTTCTCCGGCGGTCAGCGCCAGAGAATCGCGCTCGCGCGGGCGATCGTGCATCGTCCGCGCATCCTCGTCGGCGATGAGCCGATGTCCGCGCTCGACGTCACGGTGCGCGCCCAGATCCTGCAGCTGCTCGCCGAGCTCAAGCAGACCGAGGACCTCACGCTGCTGCTCGTGTCGCACGACATCGGCGTCGTGCAGAATCTGTGCGATGCGGTCGTCGTCATGAAGGACGGCCACGTCGTCGAACACGGATCCACGGACGACGTCCTGCTGAATCCGCGCGAGGACTACACCAGGGCGCTGCTCGCCGCGATCCCGGTCATCGACCGGCGCGAGTGATCAGCGGGCTGGACGCATGCCCCAGCGCCGTCCCTTCGGCTTGAGCTTGCGCTGCAGATAGACCGACCCGATCGTGCGGCCGAACTTGTAGTCGACCTTCCCCAGGCGGCCCACCTCGACGAAGCCGAGCCGCTTGTGCAGGCGGATGGATGCCTCGGCATTGCTGTCGCTGATGACCGCCATGATCTCGCGCAGTCCGATCCCCTCGCACGCGTCGATCAGCGCCTGCAGCAGCGCGGTCCCCAGCCCCTTGCCGCCCGCACCCGGGCCGAGGTAGATGGAATCCTCGGCGGTGTAGCGGTAGGAGTTCTTGCCCTGCCAGGGGGACACGAGCGCGTAGCCGAGCACGTTTCCCGTCGGCGAAGCCGCGACGAGGAAGGGCAGTCCGAGCTTCGCGAGCGTGGCCAGCTTGTCCCGCCAGTAGCGGTGCGTGCTGGCCTTGCCGTCGAACGTCACGGCGGAGTTCGCGACGTAATGGTTGTAGATCTCCCTGATGTCCGGCAGATCGCGCGCGGTCGCCGGCCGGATCGCGTAGGTAAACACCTCCGGCGGCTGGTCCGCTGGACGCAGATGACGCGGCAGTTGACGACGTCGGTCGCCGGGTTCGAACTGCATGCGCTCAGCTTAGGGCGTGCTCCCCCGAGACCCGCCAATCCACGGCACCTGCGCCCTGCTGCTCGATCAGCGCGTTCGCCCGGGAGAACGGTCGGGAGCCGAAGAAACCGCGGCTCGCGGACAGCGGAGACGGGTGCGCTGAGACGATCACGGGCGTCGAGCCGAGCATCGGCTGCAGCTTCTCGGCCTCCCTCCCCCACAGAACGGCCACGAGCGGACGCTCCCGCGCCACGAGGGCGCGGATCGCCAGATCGGTCACCTTCTCCCATCCCCAGCCCCGATGGGATGCCGCAGCCCCAGGGCGCACCGTGAGCACGCGGTTCAGGAGCAGAACGCCCTGGTCGCTCCAGGCCGTCAGGTCTCCGTGCGGCGCCGGCGGGATGCCGAGATCCGATTCGCGCTCGCGGTAGATGTTGACGAGACTGCGCGGCAGCGGCCGCACGTCCTTCTCCACCGCGAAGGACAGTCCGATCGGGTGCCCGGGTGTCGGATACGGATCCTGTCCCGTGATGAGAACCCGCACGTCGGCGAGGGGACGTCGGAACGCACGCAGAACGTTGTCGCCCGCGGGGAGATAGCCGCGACCGGCGGCCTGCTCCGCCCGCAGCCGGTCGCCGAGAGCCGCGATGACGTCCTCGACCGGTGCGAGCGCTTCGGCCCAGCTCCGATCGATCAGCCCCTCTTCGGCGAGCAGGGCCAGAGATCGCTGCGGCATCCGCCGGTCAGTCCTCGAGACGGGGGCGCAGCGGGCCTCGCGCCAGAAGATGCTGCGCGGACTGCGCGACGGGGCGCATCGTGACGAGATCGAGGTTGACGTGCCCCGGCGCATTCAGCGCGTATGCGATCACGTCGGCGACGTCGGACGCCTGCAGCGGCGCATCCACACCGGCGTAGACCGCGTCGGCCGCGACCTGGTCCCCGCCGAGCCGGTTCAGCGTGAACTCCTCGGTGTGCACCATGCCGGGGGCGATCTCGACCACTCGGATCGGCTCGCCGTTGAGCTCCTGGCGAAGCGCGCGCACCAGCATCGACTCCGCCGCCTTGGCCGCGTTGTATCCGCCGCCGCCCGGGTAGGCCGTCTGCGCTGCGGTCGAGGTCACGAAGACGGTGTCCGCGTGGCCGTCGGCCTCCGCCGCGCGCCGCAGCAGCGGCAGGAGCCCCGCGAGCAGGCGCTGGGCCGCCAGCACGTTCACGTCGTACATCCACTGCCAGTCCTCGATCGAACCGTCCTCGATCCGATCGGTGCCGCGTGCGCCGCCGGCGACCTGCACGAGCGCGTGCACCGGCCCCGTCGACTCCAGCTCGGAGATCAGCGCGCCTACCGCCGCGGCATCCGTGAGATCGCACGCGACGGCGGAGGCGCCGGTCTCGGCGACGAGAGCCGCCAGCCGATCCTCCCGGCGTGCGACGCCGACGACATCCCATCCGCTCGCGCGCAGCGCGCGCACCGTGGCTTCTCCGATTCCTGTGCTCGCTCCGGTCACGACCGCACGCCTTGTCACCATGCCTCCACCGTACGACGTTCTGCGCGTGCACGTCACACGGGTCTGTTACGTCACATTTCCCGCTTGTTGTTGACAACGCCTGTCGTTCCGTACTCTCACTGCAACGGCATCAGCCGCACCCGCATCCGAGAGTTCCAGGGGGAACCCAATGTCCGCACCCGAGACCTGGCGTTTCGAGACCAAGCAGATCCACTCGGGCGCAGCCCCCGACCCGGTCACCAAGGCCCGCGCCACGCCGATCTACCAGACCACGTCCTACGTGTTCGACAACGCGGACCATGCGGCGAATCTGTTCGCACTCGCCGAGTTCGGGAACATCTACACCCGCATCCAGAACCCGACACAGGATGTCGTCGAGCAGCGGGTCGCGGCTCTCGAAGGCGGCACCGGCGCGCTGCTGCTCGCGAGCGGCCAGGCCGCGGCGACCTTCGCGGTGCTGAACATCGCCGAGGCAGGCGACCACATCGTCTCGTCCAGCTCGATCTATGGCGGCACGTACAACCTCTTCAAGTACACGCTGGCCAAGCTCGGCATCGAGACGACGTTCGTCGAGAACCAGGACGACGCCGAGGAGTGGCGCCGTGCCGTTCGTCCGAACACCAAGCTGTTCTTCGCGGAGACCATCGGCAACCCCAAGATCAACGTGCTCGACGTCCGCTCGGTCAGCGACGTCGCCCACGAAGCCGGCGTACCGCTCATCGTCGACAACACGATCGCCACGCCGTACCTGCTGCGTCCGTTCGAGCACGGCGCCGACATCGTCGTGCACTCGGCCACGAAGTTCCTCGGCGGACACGGCACCACGATCGGCGGCGTGATCGTCGACGGCGGAACCTTCGAGTGGTCCAAGAACGTCGAGCGCTTCCCCGGCCTCACCGAGCCCGACCCGTCGTACCACGGCGCCAGCTACACCACCGCGGTCGGCGACTCGCTCGCCTACATCATCAAGGCCCGCGTGCAGCTGCTCCGCGACCTCGGCTCGGCCATCTCGCCGCAGAGCGCATGGCAGCTCATCCAGGGCATCGAGACACTCTCGCTGCGCGTCGAGCGCCACGTCCAGAACGCCCAGGACATCGCCGAGTGGCTCGACAACCACACGGACGTCGCGAGCGTCAACTACTCGGGTCTGCCCACCTCCCCCTGGTACGCCAAGGCCAACGAGTACCTGCCCAAGGGCGTCGGCGCCGTGCTGTCGTTCGAGCTCAAGGGCGGCGTCGAGGCGGGTCGCGAGTTCGTGAACAGCCTGAGCCTGTTCAGCCACCTGGCGAACATCGGCGACGTCCGCTCGCTCGTCATCCACCCGGCATCCACCACGCACTCGCAGCTGACGCCGGAGCAGCAGCTCACCGCCGGTGTCACGCCGGGACTCGTTCGTCTCTCGGTCGGACTCGAGAACGTCGACGACCTCAAGGCGGACCTCGAGCAGGCACTCGCCGCCGCGCGTCGCGTCTCGGACGCCGCGCGCGCGTAAGCACTTCCTCCTCCAGGAACAGGATGCCCCGGACCATGTGGTCCGGGGCATTCTGCTTCCTGAGCGCGGGCGGTCACCGCAGCGCGGCGGGTGGACGTCTGGACGGGCGGATGCCGTAACGTGCCGCCGCCCCGAGCCGAACCGGGCGAGAATGGAGGCATGGACTGGCAGACGACCTCGGAGGAGACGGTGCCCTCGCGGCGCGTGACCGAGGCGCAGGCCAGCATGATGCGCACGGCGCGTCCCCCCGTCACCGGAGCCTGGCGCGACGGGGACCCCGTCGGAGAGCGCCGGTTCGCCGCCTTCGGCGCGTTTCAGACCGAGAGCGGGCAGGAACTCCCCGGCATCCGGGTCGCCTACGAGAGCTGGGGCGAGCTCAACCCGGCGCGGGACAATGCGATCCTCATCAGCCACGCGCTCACGGGCGACAGCCACGTCCGCGGAGAAGCAGGACCGGGGCACGCGACCGCGGGCTGGTGGGACGAGATCGTCGGCCCAGGGGCCGCGATCGACACCGACCGCTGGTTCGTGATCGCACCGAACATCCTGGGCGGATGCCAGGGGTCGACGGGTCCGGCCAGCGTCGCCCCCGACGGCTACGAATGGGCGTCCCGGTTCCCCTACCTCACGGTGCGCGACCAGGTGGCGGCACAGGTCCGGCTCGCCGATGCACTCGGCATCGACCGGTGGGCGGCCGTGATCGGCGGGTCCATGGGCGGCATGCACGCGCTGGAATGGGCGGTGACGCACCCCGAACGCGTGCAGCGCCTGGCCGTTCTCGCCTCCCCACCGGCCAGCACGGCGGATCAGATCGCCTCGAACATGCTGCAGCTGGAGACGATCCGGATGGATCCGCGCTTCGACGGCGGTGAGTACTACGACGCGGCCGTCGGCGAGGGACCGCACCGCGGCCTGGCCCTCGCACGCCGCATGGCCATGCTGAACTACCGCTCCCCGATCGAGCTGAACAGCCGCTTCCAGCGCTCATGGCAGTCGGATCTGTCTCCGCTCGGCCACGGCGGCCGGTTCGCGGTCGAGAGCTATCTCGACTTCCACGGCAACAAGTTCACCCGCCGCTTCGACGCGAACAGCTACATCGCGCTCGTCGAGGCGATGAACTCGCACGACATCGGCCGGGACCGCGGCGGCATCGAGGATGCGCTGCGCACCGTGACCGCGACGACGCTCGTGCTCGGCATCGACACGGACCGCCTCTTCCCCCTGGAAGGGCAGCACCGCATCGCCCGCAGCATCCCGAACACGCTCGACGGCGATGAGGCGGTCGTCCTCGCCAGCGATTTCGGGCACGACGGCTTCCTCATCGAGACCGACGTCGTCGGCGACCACCTGCGTCGGCTGCTCGCCACCTGACTCACTCGCGCCGGTAGCGCCACGGCCGTTGCGCCGTCTCCAGCCGGTGGACTCCGGCGCCGCCGTCCGGATGCTGCGCATCGCCGATCCAGCAGAACACGTCGCCGGGGAGCATCCGCGTCGCATACGTCGGGGCCTCGGATGCCGCGGCCAGCGCCTCGTCCACCGAGCCGAAGCGCCGGAGCTCGTGCAGCGTCACCCAGGTCGGCGGAAACAGATCGATGTCCCCGTCGGCATGCCGCTGCAACGCGTCGGACGGGCTGACCCAGCGCCAGTTCACCACCTCGTCCGGCGACGGCGTGACGGTTCCGCCGGGGTCGGCCGCGAGGAAGAACCAGGTGCCGACGCGCTTCGGCGCTTGCGCGGGCGGTATCCAGCGCGAGAGCGTCACCAGGCCGGCCGGGCGCAGACCGACCTCCTCGGAGCATTCCCTGACGGCGGCGATGCGCGCGGCATCCTGCCCAGAGCCGCCCGGCGTGCGGTCGGCTGGTTCGACGAGACCGCCGGGGAACACCCACGCTCCGGCGAACGACCCGCGAGCCGGGCGCTTCAGGATCAGTGCCTCGAGCGTCTCGGCGTCGCGCAGCAGCACGACAGTCCCCGCGAGCGGCAGTTCGTCCATGGCGCCACTCTACGAGCATCCGCTCAGGCGAGCACTGGCCGGCGCTGCAGTCGCAGTGCCAGCAGGGTGATCCCGAGACCGACGACAGCGAGCGCGGCTCCGAGCCACGCCGGAGCGGTGTACCCCCAGCCGATCGCGATCGCCGTGCCGCCGAGGAACGCGCCGAGGCTGTTGCCGATGTTCAGCGCGGAATGGTTGAGCGCCGCGGCGATGGACTGGTTGTCGCCGGCGACGTCCATGAGACGGGTCTGGATAGCAGGGCTCAGCATCGACGACACGGCGCCCACCGCGGTCGCGAGCAGCCCCACCAGGAGGATGTGCGACGACATCAGACCGATCAGGACCAGGATGCCGGCCAGGACCGCCATCCCGACGACGAGCGTGCGGTCGAGATCGCGATCCGCGAAATAGCCGCCGAGCAGATTGCCGACGGTCATTCCGACGCCCACGAGCACGAGCACGATCGGCACCGCCCATTCGGGAGAGCCGGCGACCTCGGTGACCAGCGGTGAGACGTAGCTGTACACGGCGAAGAATCCGCCGAACCCGATCGCGCCGATGCCCAGGGTCAGCCAGACCTGGCCGACGCGGAACACGCCGAACTCGCTGAGCAGACCGCGTCCGCGGTCGCCCTCGTGCTCGGGGACGAACAGCGCGATGCACAGCGTCGCGATCGCGAAGACGGTCGCCACGACCAGGAAAGCGGTGCGCCAACCGTAGTTCTGACCGAGGTAGGTCCCCAATGGCACGCCGACGACGTTCGCGATCGTGAGTCCGGTGAGGATGAACGCCGCGCCCTGGGCGCGGCGTCCCGGCCCCAGCACATCAGCGGCCACCAGCGCGCCGATGCCGAAGTAGGCACCGTGCGGCAGGCCGGCGAGCAGTCGGGACGCCCCGACGAGTCCGAAGGTGGGCAGCACGACCGTGAGCGCGTTGAACAGGGTGAGGGCCAGTGCCAGGCCGATCATCACGCGATGCCGGGGGAAGCGCGCGACCAGCCCCGCGATGGTCGGTGCGCCGATCACGACGCCGAGCGCGTACAGCGAGATGAGCAGGCCCGCGCGACCGATCGCCTCTTCCGGCGATGCCGCCCAGAGATCGGGAAGCAGGTCCTGTGCGATGTCGGGCAGCAGACCCATGGCGACGAACTCGGTCATGCCGATGCCGAATGAGCCGATGGCGAGGGAGAGGAGCGCCTTCGTCGCCGCACCCCTCGAAAGTGTCGAGGAGTGGTTCACCCGTCAATGCTACGCGGAATCGGCGTCCTCGATCGCCACTTCGAGCCGGTCGATCTTGGCATCGATCTCGCCGGTGTAGCCGGGGCGGATGTCGGCCTTGAGCACGAGCGACACCCGCGATCCGAAGGGCATGACGGCCTCGGTCGCGCGCTTGACGACGTCCATGACCTCGTCCCACTCCCCCTCGACCTCGGTGAACATGCTGGTCGTGCGGTGCGGCAGGCCGGAGTCGCGGACGACCCTGACGGCGTCCGCGACCGCGTCGTGCACGGATCCGTCCGCGTCGCCGGTGCCGGACGGGGCGACGGAGAAGGCGATGAGCATGGTTACCTCCGGGTGGTGGGGATCTTCGCGATCGAGCGGATGCCGATCACGAGCAGGACGATCAGAAGCAGGTTGCGCACGGTGAGCAGCAGCACAGGGACGAACTCGACACGCAGCAGCGCGTCGTAGGTGAGCGGGTAGATCAGGCACGTGAGACCGCACAGCACGAGGACGATCGTCGCCGGCATGCGCGCCCTCGTCCTGTCGTACACGAACCACAGCACGATCGGGGCGATGAGCCAGGTCTGGAACTGCGGCGATCCGACCTTGTTCGTCACGATCAGCGCGGTCACGAGCGACAGCGCCACCGGCGGGAACAGCCGAGCGAACGCCGCCCCGCGCACGGCCTTCACCGCGGCGAGCGCGGCGATCGCGGCGACCGTCAGCAGCATGATCGGCGTCAGGACGTCGGAGACGAACGGCACCCCTGCGCCTTCGACCTGGAAGGTCAGGATCTCGAAGCTGTAGCCCACGGATGCCGCGCCGGTGCGCGCTGCCCACAGATACGGCGTCGCAGCGACCGCCTCGACCTGCAGGCCGCGCCCGGCCTGCTGACCGAGGAAGGCGAACAGATGCTGATCGGCACCGAGCAGGAACAGCACGACGATGACGCCGGCGGTCACGACAGCAGCGGTGACGAGGATCCGCAGTCGTGTGCGGGCGGCGATCACCGCGGCGAGCACCAGCGCGCCCGGCCAGATCTTGATCCACGCGCCGATCGTGAGCAGAGCCGTTCCGACCGCCGGATGCCGCAGCAGCAGCACACCACCGACGACGGCGAGCGGCACCGTGACGGCATCGATCCGGTACAGCGCGATCGGGCCGAGAAGCAGCAGCGCCGCGATCCAGAACCAGGCGGCGGCGCGGCGGGGCGCTGACGGGCGCCGGCCGATGAGGAACGCGAAGGCCACGGCATCCAGAACCGTCGCGAGGACGACCCAGGCGATCAGATACGCGCCAGAAGCACCGAGCCAGGCGACGAGCGGCAGCGAGAGCACCTTCGCGACGAGCATCGGCAGCAGCGCCAGCTGCGGATACACCCACGGCTGCGAGATGCCCACGATGGCACCGCCGGTGAGCGCGGACGTCGACCACGGTTCATAGACGAGCACCACGTCGCCCATCGGCTGACTCGGGTACACCCAGCCGAGCCACGCCGTGAGCGCGTGCACGAGCAGGAACGCGGCCCACAGGGGCCCGGTGCGACGCGTCACGACAGCAGATCCGCGATCGCCTGCGGCAGCGCCTCTGCGACATCCAGCGCGACGATCGGGCGTCCTGGCATGCCGTGGGTCATCCCTGCGGCGAGCCGGGCCGCGTGCGCGTGCAGCCAGGCACCGGACGCTGCCGCCTCCGCGAGGGGGGCTGCGGGGTTCGACGCCAGCATCGTTCCGAGGATGCCGGCCAGCACGTCCCCGCTGCCGGCGGTGGCGAGCCATCCCGGTGCCTCAGGCAGGACGATCACCGCACCGTCCGATGAGGCGATGACCGTCCGCGCCCCCTTGAGGAGCACGGTGCCGCCGATCGCGGCCGCTGTCTCGGAGGCGTCCGCGATGCGATCGGCGCTGCCGGGCGGCAGCCGCAGGCGCTCGCGCAGGCTGGCGAACTCCCCGGCATGGGGAGTGACGAGCACCGGCGCGGCTGCTCCGACGACGAGATCCAGAGCCCCGGCATCCACGACGACGGGGCTCTGTCCGGACAGGATGGTCCGGAGCGCATCGGTTTCGGCATCCGTGCGTGTCGCGGCGTCCGTCCCCGATCCGATCACCCAGGCATCCGCCCGTGTGCGCCCGATGTCGCCGGTTGCCACGGTCTCCGGGCGGCGTGCCAGCACTGCAGTCCCGGCCGACCCCGTGTAGCGGACGTACCCGGCGCCCGCACGCCACGCGGCTTCGACGCTGAGCACGGCCGCCCCTGGATACTCGGCGGATCCGGTGCGCACGGCGACGACCCCGCGCGAGTACTTGTCGTCACGCGGTCCTGGCACGCGCAGGAACCCTGCGGTATCGCTCCGCCCCCACTCGCGCACCTCGACCATGACTCCACGCTACCGGGATCGCCCCTGACGCGTCGGAACGCCGGTACCGTCGAAGGGTGAGCCTGCTCTTCTCTCCCCTGCGTCTGCGTTCCGTCACGTTCCCGAACCGGCTGTGGGTGTCGCCGATGTGCATGTACAGCGCCGTCGACGGCGTCGTGCAGGACTGGCATCGCACGCACCTGACCCAGTTCGCCTCCGGCGGTGCCGGACTCATCGTCGCGGAGGCGACCGCCGTGGTCCCCGAAGGCCGCATCAGCCCGCGCGATGCGGGGATCTGGACCGACGAGCAGCGGGATGCCTGGGCGCCCATCGTCGCCGGCATCCACGAGCGCGGCGCGCTGGCCGGCATCCAGCTCGCGCATGCCGGCCGCAAGGCCTCGACCTGGTGGCCGTGGGCGCCCGAGCGCGGTTCCGTGCCGGCCCCCGAGGGCGGCTGGGTGACATCGGCACCGTCTGCGCTGGCGTTCCAGGGCTTCGATCAGCCGCAGGCGCTGGATGCCGCGGACATCGACGCGCTCGTCGACGCCTTCGCCGCCGCCGCGCGCCGGGCGCTGGATGCCGGATTCGACGTGCTCGAGCTGCACGGTGCGCACGGATATCTGATCCACCAGTTCCTGTCTCCCCTGTCGAACCAGCGGGACGACGAGTACGGCGGATCGCTCGAGAACCGGGCGCGCCTTCTGCTCCGCGTCGTGGATGCCGTCCGCGCGGTCGCGGGCGACGGGGTGCCGCTCTTCGTCCGGATCTCGGCGACCGACCATGCCGATGGCGGCTTCACCCCGGACGAGGCGACGATCGTGTCGAACTGGGCGCGCGCGCACGGCGCGGATCTCATCGACGTCTCCAGCGGCGGACTCGTCGCGCATCAGCGCATCGAGGTCTTCCCGGGGTATCAGGTGAGCCTGGCCGGCACCGTGCGTCGCGGCGGCCGGATCCCGACCTCCGCGGTCGGGCTGATCACGGCCGCGGAACAGGCCGAGCGCGTCCTGGAAGACGGTGAGGCCGACGCGATCTTCGCCGGGCGCGAATGGCTGCGCGATCCGCACTTCGGCCTGCGCGCGGCGCATGAACTCGGCGTCGACGTGCCGTGGCCGCCGCAGTACGCACGCGCGCAGTGGCGGTGAGTCGCCTCACCGCCACTGCGCGGTGACTCACTCTCCGCGGTGGACCACTCGCCTGGTCGCATCCTGCACTTCGCCGACGAGCTCCTCGAGGATGTCCTCCAGGAAGAGCACGGCGGTCGTCGCGCCCTCGGCGTCCCTGACCTTCGCCAGGTGACGGCCGGCGCGCCGCATGACGGCCAATGCGTCCTCCAGGTCGGTGTCCTCCTGAACCGGCACCATGTGGTGGATGCGCTTGGACGGGATGGGCTCAGCCACCTTCGCCTCGGCATCCGGACCCTCCGAGGCGCGGAGGATGTCCTTGAGGTGCACGTAGCCGATCGGCGTCTGTTCGTCGTCCACGATCACGTAGCGCGAGAAGCCGTAGCGGGCGACGGCGCGTTCGATGTCGTCCGGCGTCGTCGACTGCGGCAGCGTGACCAGCTCCGCGAGCGGAACGGCGACGTCGCGCGCTTTCTTGTCCGTGAACTCCACAGCCGCGGCCACCGTGCCCGCGGTGTCGGTCAGCAGACCTTCACGACGTGACTGGTTGACGATCGTCGCGACCTCGTCGATCGTGAACGTCGACGCCGCCTCGTTCTTCGGCTCGACGCCGAACATGCGCAGCACGCCGTTCGCGGCCGCGTTGAGCACCCAGATGACCGGATGGAACACCTTCGACACCCACACCAGCGGGGTCGCGAGGAGCAGCACAGCGCGGTCAGGGACCGAGAATGCCAGGTTCTTCGGGACCATCTCGCCGAACACCACGTGCAGGAACGACACCAGCACCAGCGCGATCACGAAGGCGGTGACGTCGACGACGGCATCCGACCACCCGATCGCGTGCAGCGGAACGGCGAACAGATGGTGGATCGCCGGCTCTGAGACGTTCAGGATCAGCAGCGAGCAGATCGTGATGCCGAGCTGAGACGTCGCGAGCATCAGTGTCGCATGCTCCATCGCGTACAGCGCCGTCTTGGCGGCACGCGAGCCCTGTTCGGCCCTGGGCTCGATCTGCGAGCGTCGTGCCGAGATGACGGCGAACTCGGCGCCGACGAAGAATGCGTTGCCCGCCAGAAGCACGACGAGCCAGACAAGTCCTGCCCAATCGTTCATCGGGCCACCTCCTCGGTCGCGGCATCGACAGGCGTCGGCGTGTAACGCAGACGATCGACACGGCGACCGTCCATGCGCACCACCTCCAGCACACCGCTGTCGAGGGTGACCTCGTCTCCGGCTGCGGGGACGCGCTCGAGCACACTCATGACGTACCCGGCGACGGTGTCGTAGACCTCGCCCTCCGGGACGTGGACGCCGGTGCGGCTCTGCAGCTCGTCCGGGCGGAGCTCGCCAGGGAACGTGATGGAACCACGCCCCTGGACGATGCCGGCACGGGTGCGGTCGTGCTCGTCGGAGACTTCTCCGACGATCTCCTCCACGAGATCCTCGAGCGTGACGACTCCGGCGGTTCCGCCGTACTCGTCGACGACGACGGCGAGCTGGTATCCCCTGGCGCGCAACTCGGAGATGAGATTGTCGAGATGGACCGTTTCCGGCACGCGCAGCGGTTCTGTCGCGAGTGCACCGACCGGGACCTCCGCGCGACGCTCGCGCGGAACCGACACGGCCGCCTTGAGATGCACGACGCCCGTGATGTCATCGAGATCGTCGTCGTACACCGGGAACCGGCTGTGGCCGGTCCGGCGGGCCAATTGGATCACGTCGTCGGCGGAGTCCCCGGCGGCGAGTGCATGCATGCTCGGCCGCGCCGTCATGACGTCACCGGCCGTCAGCCGGGCGAACGTGAGACTGCGATCGAGAAGCGAGGCGGTATCGGCCTCGAGCACGCCGGCCATCGCGGAGCGGCGGACCAGCGAGGACAGCTCCTCAGCGCTGCGCGCGCCGGAGAGCTCTTCCTTGGGCTCGACACCCATGCTGCGCAGCACCGCGTTCGCGCTGCCGTTGAGCAGGCTGATGACGGGCTTGAACACCGCGGTGAACGCGACCTGGAAGGGCACGACGACCTTGGCGGTCTGCCGTGGCAGGGCGAGCGCGAAGTTCTTCGGCACGAGCTCGCCGAGGATCATCGACAGCACCGTGGCGACGAGCATCCCGACGACGGTCGAGATCGGCGCGACCACGGCTTCAGCGAGTCCCCAGGAGATGAGGACGGGGCCGAGCAGCCGCGAGATCGCCGGCTCCATCGTGTAACCGGTCAGCAGCGTCGTGAGCGTGATGCCGAGCTGCGCTGACGAGAGATGCGTCGAGGTGTGCTTGAGGGCGCCGATCGTCATCGCGAGACGCGACTCTCCGCGCGCCTGGCGCGCTTCGAGATCCGCACGATCGAGATTGACGAGCGCGAACTCGCTCGCCACGAACAGGCCGGTGCCGACTGTCAGAAGAAGCCCCACGCCCAGCAGGATGTAGTCCATCAACTGTCACCTTCCTCAGTGCGGAAGGACGGGCGGTGGGGCGAGGGACTGCAACTGGGAGGGTCATCCATAGTGCGACGATTCTACAGGTGTTCCCGGTGATCGCGCCGAGAGCTCACCAGCTCACCGGCAGCGCCTTGCCCTCTTCGTAGCCGGCAGCGGACTGCAGCCCGACCAGAGCGCGGTCGTGGAACTCCGGCACGCTCGCCGCGCCCGCGTAGGTGAACGACGATCGGACGCCCGAAGTGATCATGTCGAGCAGGTCCTCGACGCCAGGGCGCAGCGGGTCCAGGTAGATCTTCGACGACGAGATCCCCTCGGCGAACAGCTCCTTGCGCGCGCGTTCGTAGGCGTCGAGCCGCCCGAACCGCGCCTGGACGGCCTTGGTGGAGGCCATCCCCCAGGACTCCTTGTAGATGTGCCCCTGCGTATCGGTCTGCAGCTGCCCAGGCGCCTCGATCGTGCCGGCGAACCAGGAGCCGATCATGACGGATGCCGCGCCGGCCGCGAGCGCGAGCGCGACATCGCGCGGGTAGCGCACGCCGCCGTCGGCCCAGACGTGCGCCCCGGCCGCGCGAGCGGCCTCGGCCGTCTCGAGCACGGCGGAGAACTGGGGCCGGCCGACCGCGGTCATCATGCGCGTGGTGCACATCGCCCCGGGTCCGACGCCGACCTTGAGGATCGACGCACCGGCTTCGACGAGGTCATGGACGCCGTCGGCCGTGACGATGTTGCCCGCCACGATCGGGATGCCGAGATCGAGCGCGGCCACAGCGGACAGCGCCTGCAGCATGCCCTCCTGATGACCATGCGCGGTATCGACGACGAGCACATCGACGCCGGCCGCGGCGAGTGCCTTCGCCTTGCCTGCCACATCGCCGTTGATCCCGACGGCAGCGGCGACCGCGAGCCGCCCGTGCGCGTCGAGGGCCGGACGGTAGAGCGTCGCACGCAGGGCGCTGCGCGCGCTGAGGGTTCCCACCAGATGACCGTGATCGACGATGCTCACGGTCTCGACCCCGGCCTCGGTGATCAGGTCGAACGCCTGTCTGGCGTCGGTGACGTCCTCGGCATCCAGTGCCGGAGTGCCGGCGTGCACGAGGTCGCCGAGCTGCGCATCGGGCAGGGCCGTGGCCAGGCGCGTGGCCGGAAGGATGCCGCGGATCGTGGCGACATCGATGCGCCCCTCGCCGTCGGCGACGACGATCCCGTGTCCCGCAGTGGCCGGCAGCAGCCGAAGCGCATCGGCTACCGACGCGCCGGGCGGCAGGACCAGCGGAGTGTCCCACGCGACCGGCTGCGCCTTGACGTCCCTGATCGCGGCATCCAGATCCTGCAGGGGCATGTCCTGCGGCAGCACTCCGAGTCCGCCCCGCCGCGCCAGGACAGCTGCCAGCCGCGGGCCGGTGACGGAGTTCATGTTCGATGCCACGAGCGGGAGCGTCGCCGGCGTTCCGTCGTGGGGTGCGAGATCCACCTGGAGGCGGCTCGTGATGCCTGAGCGACGCGGCACCAGGAACACATCGGAGTAGGTGAGGTCGACTGTGGGTTGCGCGCCGATGAAGTCCATATCCCCACGGTAGCTTTCCGCGCGGCCGAGGGGTGTGCCGTGTCGCCTATTCGGGGGACAAAACACGTTAGGCTTGTTTCTCGAGAATGCATGGGGGCAGGGGACCTCCTGACGCCGTGCATGGCACAGTGCTTCAGCGATGAAAGAGGGCGATCGAGCGTGTCGAGCCAAGGGACCGGCGTCGGATCAGGCGACGGGGGGTTCGGAGCCAATTCCTGGCTCGTCGACGAGCTCTACGAGCAGTTCACAGCGGACCGCAACTCCGTCGACAAGGAGTGGTGGCCGATCCTGGAGAACTATCAGCCGGATGCCGCGGCCAAAGCCGCGCCCGCTGACACGTCGTCCGCTCACCCGGTGACCGCGCCGATCCCGGTGATCGGCTCGCAGCCGGTCGCCCGGACGACGGCCAAGCCCGCTGCCCCCGCTCCCATCCCGGCTCAGGCTCCCAAGCCCGAGTCGAAGGCCGCGGATGCACCGCCGGCCGAGGAGGACAGGGTCACGCCGCTGCGCGGCATGACCAAGACTCTCGCGGCGAACATGGACCAGTCGCTGACCGTGCCCACCGCGACCAGCGTGCGCACGATCCCTGCCAAGCTGATGATCGACAACCGCATCGTCATCAACAACCACATGTCCCGCACGCGCGGCGGCAAGATCAGTTTCACGCACCTCATCGGCTGGGCCCTCATCCAGACGCTGAAGGAGTTCCCGAGCCAGAACGTCTTCTACGCGGAGATCGATGACAAGCCCTCCGTCGTCGCACCGGCGCACGTGAGCCTCGGCATCGCGATCGACCTGCCCAAGCCCGACGGCACCCGCGCCCTGATGGTCCCGAGCATCAAGCGCGCCGACACCCTGACCTTCAGTGAGTACCTGTCGGCGTACGAGGATCTCGTCACGCGCGCCCGCGGCAACAAGCTCACCGCCGCGGACTTCCAGGGCACCACCGTGTCGCTCACCAACCCCGGCGGAATCGGCACCGTGCACTCCGTGCCGCGCCTGATGAAGGGCCAGGGCTGCATCATCGGCGCCGGCGCCCTCGAGTACCCCGCCGAGTTCCAGGGCGCGAGCGCGAAGACGCTCAACGAGCTGGCGATCGGCAAGACGATCACACTGACGAGCACGTACGACCACCGCGTCATCCAGGGCGCAGGCTCCGGCGAGTTCCTCAAGAAGGTCCACGAGCTGCTTCTCGGCCAGCGCGGCTTCTACGACGACATCTTCGCGGCCCTCCGCATCCCGTACGCTCCGATCCGCTGGAACCCGGATCTCGCCGTCGACCTCGCCGAACGCGTGGACAAGCAGTCGCGCGTGATCGAGCTGATCAACTCGTACCGCGTGCGCGGCCACCTGATGGCCGACATCGATCCCCTCGAGTACGTGCAGCGCTCGCACCCCGACCTCGAGATCGAGAGCCACGGCCTCACGTTCTGGGACCTCGACCGCGAGTTCGTCACCGGCGGCTTCGGCGGCAAGCGCGTGATGAAGCTCCGCGACATCCTCGGCGTGCTGCGCGACTCGTACTGCCGCACGCTCGGCATCGAGTACATGCACATCCAGGACCCGGAGCAGCGGCGCTGGTTCCAGGAGAAGGTTGAGGTCAAGTACCAGAAGCCAGGCCACGACGAGCAGCTCAGGGTGCTGCGCAAGCTCAACGAGGCCGAAGCGTTCGAGACGTTCCTGCAGACGAAGTTCGTCGGACAGAAGCGCTTCTCGCTGGAGGGCGGCGAATCGCTCGTCCCGTTGCTCGACGAGATCCTCCAGGGTGCGGCGTCCGCCGGCCTCGACGGCGCCGCGATCGGCATGGCCCACCGCGGCCGCCTGAACGTGCTCACCAACATCGCAGGAAAGACCTACGGCCAGGTCTTCCAGGAGTTCGAGGGCATCCAGACGCCGGGGAACCAGCGCGGATCCGGCGATGTGAAGTACCACCTCGGCACCGAGGGCACCTTCATCGCCGACGACGGCGCCGAACTGCCTGTGTACCTCGCGGCGAATCCGTCGCACCTGGAGACCGTCGACGGCGTTCTCGAGGGCATCGTGCGCGCCAAGCAGGACCGCAAGCCGATCGGCACGTTCTCGTGGCTGCCGATCCTCGTCCACGGCGATGCGGCCTTCGCCGGTCAGGGCGTCGTCGTCGAGACGCTGCAGATGTCGCAGCTGCGCGGCTACCGCACCGGCGGCACCGTGCACGTGGTCGTCAACAACCAGGTCGGCTTCACGACGACGCCGACGGACGCGCGCACCTCGGTGTACGCGACGGATGTTGCCAAGACCATCCAGGCGCCGATCTTCCACGTGAACGGCGACGACCCCGAGTCCGTCATCCACGTGGCGCAGCTCGCCTTCGAATACCGCGAGCGATTCCACCGCGATGTCGTCATCGACCTCGTCTGCTACCGCCGTCGCGGGCACAACGAGGGCGACGACCCGTCGATGACGCAGCCGCTGATGACCGACCTCATCCAGGCGAAGCGCTCGGTGCGCAAGCTCTACACCGAGTCGCTCGTCGGTCGCGGCGACATCACCGAAGAGGAGTACGAGCAGGCGAAGGACGACTTCCAGCGCCGTCTCGAGGTCGCCTTCGCCGAGACGCATGCGGCCGAGACCGGCGCCACCCCCATCGCTCCGGTGCTCGCGCACGTCGAGGAGACCGTCGGCGCACCGGAGGTGACCGGTGTCTCCGCCGAGGTCATCCACTTGATCGGCGATGCGTTCAACAACAAGCCGGCCGGTTTCACCGTGCACCCGAAGATCCAGCAGCTGCTGGACAAGCGTGCCGACATGAGCCGCAACGGCGGCATCGACTGGGGCTTCGGCGAGCTGCTCGCGTTCGGCTCGCTGCTCGTCGAGGGAACGCCGGTGCGTCTGGCCGGGCAGGACTCGAGGCGCGGTACGTTCGTGCAGCGTCACGCGACCCTCCACGACCGCGCGAACGGTCAGGAGTGGCTCCCGCTGGCCAACCTGTCCGACGGACAGGGCCGATTCTTCGTCTACGACTCGCTGCTCAGCGAGTACGCGGCACTCGGGTTCGAGTACGGCTACTCCGTCGAGGCGCCGGAGGCGCTCGTGCTCTGGGAGGCGCAGTTCGGCGATTTCGTGAACGGCGCCCAGTCGGTCATCGACGAGTACATCTCGGCCGCCGAGCAGAAGTGGGGTCAGCAGTCCAGCGTCACGCTGCTGCTGCCGCACGGCTACGAGGGTCAGGGCCCCGACCATTCCTCCGCTCGCATCGAGCGCTTCCTGCAGCTGTGCGCTCAGGAGAACATGATCGTGGCACGCCCGTCGACGCCGGCATCCTATTTCCACCTGCTGCGTCGCCAGGCCTACGCGCGTCCGCGCAAGCCCCTGATCGTGTTCACGCCGAAGGCGATGCTGCGCCTGCGCGGCGCGACGAGCCCCGTCGAGGACTTCACGCAGGGCCGCTTCGAGCCGGTCGTCGACGACGGACGCGCTCTCGACAGGGCCGCCGTCAAGCGCGTTCTCGTGCACTCCGGCAAGATCCACTGGGATCTGCGCGCCGAGCTCGACAAGAACCCGAACCCCGAGGTCGCGCTCGTTCGGCTGGAGCAGCTCTACCCGACTCCGATCGACGAGCTCAAGGCGATCACGGACTCGTACCCGAACGCCGAACTGGTCTGGGTGCAGGACGAGCCGGAGAACCAGGGCGCCTGGCCGTTCCTCGCGCTCGCCTTCGCTGATGTCCCCGGTGACCGTCAGTTCCGCCCGCTTTCGCGAGCGGCCTCGGCCTCTCCGGCGACCGGGTCTTCGAAGGTCCACGCGCTCGAGCAGGCCGACCTGCTCAAGCGGGCGCTCACGCTCTGACGCCGCATACGACGAAGCCCACCCGATCCGGGTGGGCTTCGTCGTTTCGGCGGTGAGCAGTCGCCATCTTCCGTTCCGATCGCGCTTCGACAGGCGTCCCGCGCCCGAGCCGCGCTCAGGTCTCACTTCGCGCCGGTATCGCCGCGCCCTGAACGACGCCGACTGCGACCGGAACAGCGAGCACAGGCCTGGGGCCGCGGGGACGAGGGCCTGCGGTTCAGTACCAGATCGCCAGCTGCGGCGCGTCGACCGAACGGAACGCATCGTCCAGGGATGCCGAGATCGCCGCCGCGGCGTCCAGGCGACCGGCCGCGCGCAGCTGTGCGGCGCCGACTCCCCCGGCGCACAGCGCCGACAGCGCAGCGATGTCGAGCGTCGCATCGGCCGGAGTGCCGTCCGCCACGCCCGTGACCGTCGACTGCCCGTCGGCTGCGACCGTCAGACGCCAGGATCCATCGGCGAAGCCCAGCGTGTCGTGGACGCGCAGGACGACGTCCAGCGGTGCGCGATAACTGCGTCCGCCGAGGACGGCGGGGACGTCGAGAATGCGCAGCCAGCCATGATCGTGCACCGTGAGCTCCACGGCGCGCTGATCGGCGACCAGCCACGTGATCGGATCGTCGATCGGGCGCAGCCCCGCGGTGACGGTGGTGACGAGATCGTGCTGCACGGCGAAGCGCCACAGCGCGATGAGCGCGTCGGAGGTCACGGTGGACAGGTGCTGGATCTCGAGCCGGAACCGGAAGGAGCCGGGGACCTCGACGAGCTTGTACGCCATGACGCCCCTGACCACCCCCGCGGCATCCCGGTAGCGGACGCCACGGATCGCCGTGGCGTCCGTGTGCCCGGCGGACAGACCGGCTGCCCTGGCCCAGCGCCCCGGCCATCCGGCGATCTGCCCCGAGCGCAGGGTCCTCGCGACTTCGTGCAGTGTGCCGAGGGTGTCCTTGAGGACCGGACGATCGATGTACTCGACCTGCCCGGCGACGTCGGGTCCTGCCCACCCCGCTCGCCGCGTGTCGATCGTGACGCGCGCGACGGGGATGGCCGGGGCGAAGCCGTACCGGCTGTAGATGGTCGCCTCAGACGCCGTGAGGCCAGCGATCGGCGCACCCGCGGATGCCGCGGCGCGCAGCTCGCCCTCCAGGAGCGCTCGCGCGATGCCACGGCGGCGGTGCGTGCCGGAGACGGTGACCGAGCTGATCGCCCACATGTCCAGCTCGCCGCCGGGGAGCGTCAGGGGCGTCACCCACGAATTGACCGTCGCGATCGGCCACGTCCCGACGGCGGCATCGGCCTCGAACACGCCGATGTTGCGACGGTCGACGAGCCCAGTGCGCTGGTCGGCGACCTGCTCATCGGTCGGATCGGAATCGAGGAAGCCACGGGCGTCAGCCCGCAGGAATGCCTCGGTATCGGCATCCGACGCCGTGTCGATCAGGCGATACGTGAGGCTCTGAGCCGCCAGCACATCGGCGGACGCGGGGTCGACGGGGATGGTGCGTGCGTCAATCATGGCACCAGCCTATGGGCACCATCCGACCTGCGGCTCTGGTCAGTGGGCGCTGGCCTGCACGGCTCTGAGCCTGGCGAACACCTGGTCGCGCAGCTCCTCCGGAGCGCTCTCCTTGCATGCACGTGCGAGGACCTCGGTCAGCGTGGTCGCCACGAGCGCCTCATCACGGCATCCTGGGCAGTTCTCCAGGTGCTCGCGGATCTCGGCGTGCTCGGTCTTGCAGACCTCATTGCGGAGGTATTCCTCCATATCCTGACGCGCCTTCTCGCAGCCGCAGTCACTCATTTCCTGCTCCTCGTCGTGGCCGTGGCGATGCCTCGCTCAGCGGCGTAATCTGCCAGCAGCTCCCGCAGCATCCGCCTGCCACGATGCAGACGGCTCATCACGGTGCCGATGGGGGTCTTCATGATGTCGGCGATCTCCTGGTAGGCGAAGCCCTCGACGTCCGCGAAGTAGACGGCCAGCCGGAAATCCTCCGGAAGCTCCTGCAGCGCGTCCTTCACGACGGACGCCGGCATGCGGTCGATCGCCTCTGCCTCCGCTGATCGGCTGTGCGAAGCCGTGGTGGACTCCGCACCGCCCAGCTGCCAGTCCTCGAGTTCGTCGATCGTGCCCTGGAACGGCTCGCGCTGCTTCTTGCGATAGATGTTGATGTACGTGTTCGTGAGAATCCGGTAAAGCCACGCCTTCAGGTTCGTGCCCTGCGAGAACGACGACCACGACCCGAAGGCCTTCACGAAGGTCTCCTGCACGAGATCGGCCGCATCGGCGGGGTTGCGGGTCATGCGCATGGCCGCGGCATAGAGCTGATCCATGAAGGGGATCGCCTGTTCCTCGAACTCGCGCCGAGCGTCGCCGACCGTGTCGGCAGATACCGTGTCATCCATCATCGGCCAGTCTAGGCCGACGATGTCCGCGAATTCCTGATCGACCGTCGCGATCATCACCACTCCTTCTCGGTGTAGGCACCACCGTTCACTACAGTGGGAACCGATGAGTGACACACGGTATTCCCCCGCCCCCGCCCGCGGTGCCTACGCCGCTCCCTCTGTCGACGGGTCGGTGCACGCCGCCGTGACCGTCCCCGGTTCGAAGTCGCTGACGAACCGAGAGCTCATCATCGCGGCGACCGCCGACGGCCCCGGCCGACTGGTCGCGCCGCTGCACTCCGACGATTCGCGCCGCATGGTCGACGCCCTGCGCGCGCTCGGCACCGGAATCGAGGAAGTGGATGCCGGCAACGAGTTCGGTCCCGACCTCGTCGTGACCCCTGCACCGCTCGTCGGCGGTACGACGATCGACTGCGGACAGGCAGGCACCGTCATGCGCTTCATCGCGCCGCTGGCCGGTCTCGCCGGTCACGACGTGCACCTCACCGCGCACGAGACGGCCCTTCATCGTCCGATGGGCGCCATGATCACGGCACTGCGGGATCTCGGCGTCGACATCGATGACGAGGGCACGTGGTCCCTGCCGTTCACGATCCGCGGACACGGCCGCATCCGCGGCGGCCGCATCGAGATCGACGCGTCGGCGTCCAGCCAGTTCGTGTCGGGTCTCCTGCTCGCCGCCCCCCGCTTCGATGTCGGACTGCATCTCGTGCACACGGGCGAGCACCTGCCGAGCCTGCCGCACATCGACATGACGATCGAATCGCTCAGCCGCCGCGGCATCCGCATCGAGCGGCCTGCGGCCGGGGAATGGCTCGTCGAGGCCGGAGTCCCCCGCGCCAAGGAGATCGCGATCGAGCCCGATCTCTCCAACGCCGCGCCCTTCCTCGCCGCAGCGCTCGTGACCGGCGGCGACGTGACCGTCAAGAACTGGCCGCTGCACTCGACCCAGCCGGGCGCGCTGCTGCCCGAGATCCTGCAGGCGATCGGCGCGCACGCCAGCCGCCAGCACGGCGACCTGACCGTGCGCGCCGGCGCCGACATCCGCGGCGTCGACCTGGATCTGTCCGCGGCGAGCGAGCTGACCCCGACGATCGCCGGGCTCGCCCTGTTCGCCGACTCACCCACGACGATCCGCGGGATCGGGCACATCCGCCTCCACGAGACCGACCGCATCGCGGCGCTGGTCGGCAACATCCGCGCACTCGGCGGTGAGGCCGAGGAGCTCTCCGACGGACTGCGCATCGTGCCGCGCACGCTGTCCGGCGGGACCTGGGCCGCCCATCACGACCACCGCATGGCGACGACCGGCGCGCTGGTCGGACTGCGCGTGCCGGGCATCGAGATCGACGACATCGGCACCACGGCGAAGACGCTGCCCGAATTCACCCTGCTGTGGGAGCGGATGCTGGGGTCGCTGTGAGCTGGCTCGATCCGGACGACGACCTCGACGACGAGTTCGAGGACTTCGACGAGTCAAGCATCCGGGTCCGTCCGAATCCGAAGGCGAACCGTCCGCGGACCAAGCGTCGACCCGCACACGAGGATGCCGAGATCGGGCGAGTCCTCGGCGTCGACCGCGGCCGCTACGCCGTGATGATCGACGAGGGCGCGGACGACGAGCGCACCATAACCGCTACCCGCGCCCGCGAGCTGCGCCGGACCCCCATCGTCACCGGCGACCTGGCCAGAGTCGTCGGCGACACCAGCGGCGATGAGGGGACGCTCGCACGCATGGTCGGCATCGTGGAGAGGACGTCGCTGCTGCGTCGCAGCGCGGACGACACCGATCAGGTCGAGCGCGTGATCGTCGCGAACGCCGACCAGATGCTCATCGTCGTGGCGGCGGCCGATCCCGAGCCGCGCCCTCGCCTGGTCGACCGCTACCTGGTCGCCGCGCTGGATGCCGGGGTCCGCCCCCTTCTCGTCGTCACCAAGACCGACCTGCACGACCCCGCTGGCTTCCTCGCGCACTTCGAGGGTCTGGACCTGCGGGTGTTCACCAGTGCGAGGGACGAGATGCCGGTGGACGAGATCGGCGCGGCGCTGATCGGACACTCCACGGTCTTCGTCGGGCACTCCGGCGTCGGCAAGTCGACGCTCGTGAACGCCCTGGTCCCGTCGGCCGGGCGCGCGACCGGGCATGTCAACCAGGTCACTGGTCGCGGCAGGCACACATCCTCCTCGACCGTGTCGCTGCGCTACGAGAGCGAGCACGGCGCCGGCTGGGTCATCGACACCCCTGGGGTGCGCTCGTTCGGACTCGGACACGTCGACACGGCCAACATCCTGGCGGCCTTCACCGAACTCGCCGCGATCGCCGAGGACTGCCCTCGCGGGTGCACCCACCTTGCCGATGCGCCGGACTGCGCGCTGATCGAGGCCGCGGACCGCGGCGAGCTCAGCCCGGCCGAACTGTCGCGTCTGGACTCCCTGCAGCGCCTGTTGCAGACCTCCGCGGACAAGGCCGAGCAGACACCGGGGCGTTAGGGTAGGAGCGTGACCGAACTGCGCCTCGCCCCTAGATCCACCGCCCCCGACTTCACCCTGCTCGACCAGGACGGCAACGCGATGAGCCTGGCCGATCTGCGCGGCGAAAAGGTCGTGCTGTACTTCTACCCAGCGGCGATGACGCCGGGGTGCACCACGCAGGCATGCGATTTCCGCGACAGCATCTCGTCGCTCCAGGGGGCGGGGTACCGTGTCGTCGGCATCTCCCGTGACGAGCCGGCGAAGCTCGCGGAGTTCCGTGACCGAGACGCCCTCACCTTCACGCTGCTGAGTGACCCCGACCACGCCGTGCACACCGCCTACGACGTGTGGGGCGAGAAGATGAACTACGGGAAGGTCGTCGAGGGCGTGATCCGATCGACCTTCGTGCTCGATGAGCAGGGCGTGATCACCCACGCGCTCTACAACGTCAAGGCGACGGGGCACGTCGCTCGACTGCGCAAGATCCTCGGCGTCGACGCCTGATCCGCGGGCTCAGCTCTCGTCGGTCGTCGCCGCGCGCTCGGCCTCGACCTCACGTCGTGCGCTCGAGATCAGCAGGACGAATCCGAGGAGGCCTGGGACACCGGCTCCGATCACGAAGAGCCAGGCCACCGGCTGGATCGTCAGCGCCATGAACGCGAGCGCGACGCCCAGCACCTGGAAGGTGATCCCGCCGGATCGCGCCCACGAGCGTCCGCGCAGCGTTCCGACCGCGAACGCGAACAGGGCGCCGGCGCCGAGCAGGGTCAGTGCGATCAGCCCGAGTGCGGTCGCGGTGTTCGATGCGTCGCCGGAGCCGAGTCCGAACGCCTCGATCAGAGCGATGACGACGAGTGCGGCGCCCTCGAGAGCCAGAACGGCGGCTGCTGCGCGAGCGAGGCCGGGAGCGTGCACTTTTCTCCCCTGAGAATCGGATATGAACGCACAAAACCCTTGATTTCATGCGGATGCTGTAACACAATGTTAACAGTCATGTGCTCCCACAGCGGCGTGGGGCGAGTAATCGCTCGCATCACTTCACCAGGGTAGCGGACCCGATATCCCGCCATCCGAATCTGAGCCATCGAACACCCGTTGGTTCATCAAGAATCCACACCGAGGAGCCCCCATGGACTGGCGCGACAAAGCCGCCTGCTTGACTGTCGACCCCGAGCTGTTCTTCCCCGTCGGGAACACCGGACCCGCCGTCGATCAGATCGAGAAGGCGAAGACCGTCTGCGCCACCTGCACCGTCACGGAGATCTGCCTGCAGTACGCCCTCGAGACCAGCCAGGACTCGGGCGTCTGGGGAGGCCTCAGCGAGGACGAGCGCCGCGCTCTCAAGCGGCGCGCCGCCCGCGCCCGTCGCGCGAGCTGACCACCCGGATACGAGAAAGGCCCCTCCACGGAGGGGCCTTTCTCGTATCCGGCTACTTCTTGATCCACCGCAGCGGAATGTCGATGGTCACCTCGGTGCCGACGCCGTCGGTGCCCTTCCACTCGATCGTTCCGCTGAGTTCGCCCTGGATGAGCGTCCGGATGATCTGAGTGCCGAGCCCCTGGCCGATCCGCCCCTCCGGCAGGCCATGGCCGTTGTCGGAGACGGTCACGCGCAGCTTCTCGTCGGTCCGCGTCGCGTCGATGGTCACGAAACCCTCCTGCCCGGCGAGGCCGTGCTCGACGGCGTTGGTGACGACCTCGGTGAGCGCCAGCGCGAGCGGTGTGGCGTACTCGCTCGGCAGCACGCCGAAGTGCCCGGTCGACATCGTCCGCGCCCGGGTGTTGGGGGCGGCGGCGACCTCCGCCACGAGCTTGAGGACGCGATCGAACACCTCGTCGAAGTCGACCTGCTGCGTCAGACCCTGCGCGAGAGTGTCGTGCACCACAGCGATCGAGTCCACACGGCGCATGGCCTGCGTCAGCGCGTCACGGGCCTCATCCGAGTGCGTGCGGCGCGCCTGGATCCGCAGCAGCGAGGCCACCGTCTGCAGGTTGTTCTTGACACGATGGTGGATCTCACGGATCGTCGCGTCCTTGGTGATGAGCTCCTGCTCCTGGTGACGCAACTCCGTCACATCACGGCAGAGCACGATCGCGCCGATCCGGGTGCCGTGGTCGCGCAGCGGGATCGCGCGCAGCGAGACGGTGACACCGCGCGCTTCGATGTCCGTGCGCCAGGGCGCTCGGCCGGTGACGACGACCGGAAGCGACTCGTCGACCTGTCGTGTGACGGGCAGGATCCGAGTCGTCACCTCGGCGAGGGACTCCCCCTCGAGTTCGTCGTCGAAGCCCATCCGGTTGAAGGCGGAAAGCGCATTCGGGCTCGCGAACGTGGTGACGCCGTCCACGTCGATCCGGATCAGCCCGTCCGACGCACGCGGTGCACCGCGTCGAGGCGATGTGGGGGCGGCCAGATCGGGGAACTCGCCGGACGCGATCATGCGGAACAGATCGTTCGCGCAGTCCTCGAACGTGATCTGCTGGCGCGAAGGCGTCCTCGCCTCACCGAGGTTCGTGTGACGGGTGACGACGCCGATCACCTTCATCGGGGCGTCCTTCGACCGGCTCGCCAGGATCGGAACCGCTCGGACCCTGGTCGGGGTCTCCTCGAACCAGTCCGGAGAGGATGAGTCGACGATCTCCCCCGATTCGAACGCACCCTGCACCTGCGTGCGCCACTGCGGACGCACCCGTTCGCCGACGATGTCGCGGTAGAACAGCGTCGCGGCGCCGCTGGGACGCGCGTGCGCCACCGCGATGAAGGACGCATCATCGGTGCGCACCCAGACGACGATGTCGGCGGATGCGAGGTCGGCGAGGAGCTGGCCGTCTCCGGCGAGGCGGTGCAGCCATTCGACATCGCTGTCGGTCAGGCACCCCTGCGCGTGGACGAGATCACTGAGCGTTGACACCCCTCAAGCCTAGGGCTCGGGACGCGGCCGCCGCGCAGTCAGTCGACTTTGACAGCGGAGATCTCGAACTCGAGCGTGATCTTCTCGGACACCAGTACACCGCCGGAATCCAGCGGAACGTTCCACTCGAGCCCGTAGTCGCGGCGCTGCAGTCGGCGCGTGCCCTCGAACCCGGCGCGCAGCTTGCCATCGGCATCCGTCTCGATTCCGATGAACGCGAGCGGGATCACGACCTGCTGCGTGACGTCGCGGATCGTCAGATCGCCGGTGACGGCGAAGGCGTTGTCGTCGACCTCTTCGATGTGCGTGCTGACGAAGGTGATCTCGGGCCAGCGCTCGGCGTCGAAGAAGTCGGCGCTGCGCAGATGGTCGTCCCGCTGCTGATTGCGCGTGTCGATGCTCGCGACGCGCAGGACCACCCGCGCCGACGAGTCCGCCGGCGTCTCGGTGTCGACGTGCAGGTTGCCGGCGACGTCGTTGAACGATCCGCGCACGGTGGTCACCATGGCGTGCCGCGCCGAGAATCCGATCCGCGTGTGCGCGGGGTCGAACTCCCAATCGCCGTTGACTTTCTGGAGGTCGTTCATCAGGCTCCTACCCAATCACGATGCGGGTACAACCGGATGAGCATACCAAGCGCCATCTGACAGCAGACGGCGTGCACCATCACAGCACGGCGAGCGATGTCGCGCGCCAGCGACGATCGAGACCTTCAAGACGGATCGCCACCGCGCGCGTGCGTCCTGGGCCGGCGACGACGACCACCGCCTCGACGACGCCGTCCGCCGGAGCCGTCCGCCGTACGGACAGGATCTCGAACACCGGTCGGCTGGGCGGGACATCCCGTGCGCTGCGGGCGCGTGCCGCGAGATTCGCACGGATGACCAGCTTGTTGTAGGCATCCTCACTGAACCAGCGGGCCAGCTGGTCGACCTCCCGCACACCGGCGAACACCTCGAGCGCTCCCTGCGTGAGGCTGCGCAGCAGCGGTTCGGGGTCCGGCAGCTGCGCCGCCGGCGTCGGCTGGTAGGAGAAGTACTCATGCAGTGTCATGTCGTGCCGTTCTCGTGCGTGACGTGCCGAAAGTAGAACACGTCCGGAGGCCGCCATGCGGATCTGCGGGTGCCGTTGTGGATAACTCGTACACGGCTCGCGTCCGCTCCCCTACGCTCGATGCGTGCAATGGGACGGACTGTTCGAGGACCTCGAAGGTCAGCTCGCGTCGGAGTGGGAGGCGGAGCGCGCCGCACTGGATGCCGAGTCGGAGCGGCTGCGGATCTCCCGCATCGAACTGCGCGCCCGGCTGCGTGCCCTTGCGGTCGCGTCCGCCGAAGTGACGCTCGAGCTGCCGGGCGGGCGGATGCTGGCCGGAGGGATCGTCGAGCTCGGCGCCGACTGGCTCGCCGTGCGCACCGGCCAGCACCCCCGGGAGTCGCTGGTCCCGCTCGCGGCCGTCCGCAGCATCCGGATGGATCACGGGATGCTGCTGGCCAGCCTGGATCCGACGCTGCCGTCCTCCGAGCTGCGCGAGCGGATGACGCTGGGCTTCGTGCTCCGCGATCTCGCCCGTCGCCGGGTACCCGTGACGATCGAGGACCTGGACGCCTCCCGCAGACACGGGACGATCGATCGCGCCGGAGCGGACCACCTGGATCTCGCCGTCCACGATGCCGGCACGCCGCGCCGCGCGCAGGACGTCCGCGCCTACGTCATGATCGCGTTCTCCGCTATCGCCCGTGTCGAACTGGGCCAGAGCTGACGCGTCCGCTCAGGGGCGGTGCGGCGTGGTTCCCCACACCTCGGGGAAGCTCGCCTCGTTCGCCTGACGCCACAACGCCATGCGGCGCGCTTGCTCCGACTGCTCGGCGAGATACTCCGCCAGACTGCTCTCCTCCACGCGCCAGCGCGCCGGGGACCCCAGTTGAGAACCGCGCAGCCGCCCCTCGTGCACGAGCGCGATGACCTCGTCGACCTCGATGCTCAGCAGTTCGGCGACCTCGGCAGGGGCGAGGAAGCGCGGAGCGCGGGACGACGGTTCGGGCATGACCCTATTGTCCACTCCCCGCGGGATCAGGACCTGGGACCGACACCCCTGTGGATAACTTTCTCTGCGCGGCCGCGTGTTCTGTGATCATGTCCGTCATGACCACGCACACGCGCCTGCGCCGCACCCCGTGGGGCGACGCCCGCTTCTACATCGGCATCGCCCTGGTCGCGCTCTCCATCATCGGCGTCTGGTTGATCGTGAACGCCTCGCGCAGCACGGTGCCCGTGCTCAGAGCGGATCGCACGATCACGCAGGGCGAGGCACTCAGCTCCGCAGATTTCAGTGTGGTCGACGTATCGCTCGGTGCCGCCTCGGACGGTTACCTCTCCCCGCAGGATCTCGCCGCAGGGCAGATCGCGACCCGCAGCATGGCCCAGGGCGAGCTGCTGTCCTCCGCTGCCGTCGGCGACGCGGCCGATGCGCGCACCACGACGCTCGTCGTCGAGAGCAGCGTCGGTCTTCCGGCCGAGATCGAGCCGGGCACCGTCGTCGAGCTCTGGCAGGCGCCGGCGCTCGAGGAGGGCTTCGATGAGCCGCGCATCCTGGTCGCCGACGTCACGGTGGCGTCGCTCGTCGAGACCGAGGGGATGATGGCGCAGGATCATCCGGCTGTGGAGCTCGTCATCGACCGCTCGGATGTGTCCGATGTGCTGTCCGCGATCACCGGCGGCGCTGCACTGTCCGTGGTGCCGATGGGATCGCGATGACCACGGTCGCCATCGCACTCGATGAGCCGCGGGCATCGGCGCTCGCAGAAGAGCTCGAGGATGTCGGCATCGTCGTCGCCGCGGTGCTGCCCGTCGGCTCGGTTCCGGATGCGGCTTTCGGCGAACTCGACGCCGTCGTCCTCCCGGCCGCGCGCGCGTCCCTGACCTCCGAGGTCGTCTCCGCCTGCGACAGAGCGGGCATCCGCATCATCGCTCTCGGAGAGGGAGAATCGCGCCTGCTCGGACGCTTCGGAATCACCGGAGCACTCCCCGCCGACGCGACGGCCGCCGCCGTGGCCGCGGCGATCGCCGGCGACGCTCCCCCGGCGACGATCCCCGCACCGGCCGGGCGGGCGCGCGTCGTCGCGGTCTGGGGCCCCCACGGCGCGCCGGGGCGTTCGACTGTGGCGATCCAGCTCGCCGTCGAGCTCGCGCGGTCAGGACACCGGACGGCCCTGCTGGATGCCGACAGTGTGGCACCCTCGATCGCTCTGCTGCTCGGGCTCAGCGACGAAGCCCCTGGGCTCGCGGCCGCGTGCCGTCGCGCGGAGCTCGGCGGCCTCGACCCCGCAGAGCTGACGCGACTCGCCGCCACCGTCGAAACGTCGGGCGGAAGCGTCGAGATCCTCGGCGGGTTGAACCGCCCGAGCCGCTGGCCCGAGCTTTCCGCGGTCCGCCTCCGCCGGACGCTCACCGCATGCCGGGAGTGGGTCGACCGGATCGTCATCGACACCTCGGCTGCGTTCGAGGCCGACGACGAGGTGACCTGGGATCTCGAGGGTCCGAGGCGGCACGCCGCGACGACCGCGGTCCTCGCCGATGCGGATGAGATCATCGCGGTCGCCTCCGCCGATCCGCTCGGCGTCGCGCGCTTCCTGCGCGATCATGCTGAACTGCGCAGCATCGTGGGCGACACCCCGGTGCGCGTGGTGATGAACCGGGTGCGACCAGGCCCGCTCGGCATCGATGCGCGCGGCCAGGTGCGGCGCACGCTGGAGCGCTTCGCCGGCATCGCCGACGTCACCTTCCTTCCGCACGATCAGCGCGGGACGGATGCCGCGCTGCTGCACGCTCGTCCCATCGCGGACGTGAATCCGCGATCGCCGCTCGTGGCCGGCATCCGTCGGATCGCGCAGGCGGCCGAGGACGCACCGGCCGATGGCATCACTGCCGGTAGTCGGCGAGGAAGTTCCCGAGTCGTTCGATCGCCTCGCCGAGCACGCGCGGTTCCGGCAGCGTCACGACGCGGAAGTGATCCGGAGTGGGCCAGTTGAAGCCGGTGCCCTGCACGAGGAGGATGCGCTCGGCGACGAGCAGGTCGTAGACGAATTTCTCGTCGTCGTGGATCTCATGCACGTTCGGATCGAGCCTCGGGAATGCGTAGAGCGCACCCTGCGGTTTGACGCACGAGACTCCGGGGATCGACTCGAGCCCTTCCCACGCGACATCGCGCTGCTCGTGCAGCCGACCGGACGGGCCGATCAGCGCGTCGATCGACTGCACGCCCGACAGCGCTGCCTGCACTGCGTGCTGGGCCGGGACGTTCGGGCACAGCCGGGTCGACGCGAGCAGGGTGATGCCCTCGATGAACCCCTTGGCGTGATCCTGCGGACCGGTGATGACCATCCAGCCGGACCGGTACCCGGCGACGCGATACGTCTTGGAGAGGCCGTTGAAGGTCAGACACAGCAGATCGGGGGCGAGCGTCGCGGTCGGGATGTGGACGGCGTCGTCGAACAGGATGCGGTCGTAGATCTCGTCGGAGAGCAGCAGCAGCTCGTTATCGCGCGCGATCTGGATGATCCCCTCGAGCACCTCGCGGGAGTAGACCACTCCGGTGGGGTTGTTGGGGTTGATGATGACGATCGCCTTGGTCTGCGGGGTGACCTTCGAGCGGATGTCCTCGAGATCGGGCTGCCAGCCGTTGTCCTCATCGCACAGGTAATGCACCGGTGTACCACCGGCGAGGCTGGTCATGGCGGTCCAGAGCGGGTAGTCCGGCGCGGGGATCAGCACCTCGTCGCCGGCATCCAGCAGAGCCTGCATCGTCATGGTGATGAGCTCGGAGACGCCGTTGCCGAGGTAGACGTCGTCGGGGTCGACGGGCGGGAATCCCTCGATCTGCTCGTAGCGGCTCACCACGGCGCGGCGCGCCGAGATGATGCCCTTGCTGTCGCTGTAGCCATGCGCGGTCGGCAGCGCCGCCAGCATGTCATGGACGATCTGATGCGGGGCCTCGAAGCCGAAGATGGCCGGGTTGCCCGTGTTGAGCTTGAGGACCGCGTGGCCCTCCGCTTCCAGTCGCGCCGCCTCAGCCGGAACTTTCCCACGGATCTCGTAGAGGACGTTCTTGAGCTTCGACGACTGGTCGAAGTGGCGCGAGTGGGTCATTGAGAAAGCCTACCGCCGTGCGGATGGTGCCTCTCGACGTCCGGCCAATGCATGATCCACCGGCAGGGCAGCGCTCCGCCGGCTGACCGCGGTCAGCCGGCGGATCAGCTCACTTCTTCTTGCCTGCGCGGCGCTGGGCGCGGTTCTGAGCCGGCGCGCTCTCGCCCGTGGGCTGCCCGAACGCACCGCGCTCGGCCGGAGCATCCGCCGCAGGAGCGGCCGAAGCGGCCTCGGCCGCGCGGCGGATGCGATCCGTCGCCGCCTGCTGGACCTGGCCGCGCTCGTTGCGCACCTCGACGTCACCGGAGTCGGTCGGCGCGGAGTACTCCAGCCGCTGCTCCGGTGCGCCGTCGGCGAGACCCTTGGCCTCGACGGACGCCGTCTCGGAGTCACCGGCGCGGCGCACCTCGACCTCGAGGTTGTAGAGGTAGCCGACCGACTCCTCCTTGATCTGCCCCATCATCGCCTGGAACATCGCGTAGCCCTCGCGCTGATACTCGATCAGCGGGTCGCGCTGCGCCATGGCGCGCAGACCGATGCCGTCCTTGAGGTAGTCCATCTCGTAGAGGTGGTCGCGCCAGCGACGATCCAGCACCTGCAGCACGACGCGGCGCTCGAGCTCGCGGGTGGCCGGGGTTCCGAGCGTGGACTCGCGGGTCTCATAGGCGATCTTCGCGTCCGAGAGGAGCTCGCGGATGAGCCCTTCCGACGTGATGCCGCCCTTGCGCCCCTGCGCCTCGGAGACGACCTCATCGATGGTCACGCCGACGGGGTACAGGGTCTTCAGCTCCGTCCAGAGCGCGTCGAAGTCCCAGCTCTCGTTGTGCCCCTCGGCGGTGTGGTCCTTGACGACACCCGTGATGGCATCCTCGATGAAGTGCTGCACGCGATCGGCGATGTCATCGCCGTGCAGGATCTGACGACGGTCGGTGTAGATCGCCTCACGCTGGCGGTTGAGGACGTCGTCGTACTTGAGGACGTTCTTGCGCATCTCGGCGTTGCGCGCCTCTACCTGCGACTGCGCGCTGCGGATGGCCCGCGACACGAGCCCGGATTCGATCGGCACATCGTCAGGGAAGTTGGTGCGCGCGAGGATCGCCTCGGCTGCGCCGGACTGGAACAGGCGCATGAGGTCGTCGGTGAGGCTGAGGTAGAAGCGGCTCTCGCCGGGGTCGCCCTGGCGTCCGGATCGACCACGCAACTGGTTGTCGATGCGGCGCGACTCGTGGCGCTCGGTGCCGAGGACATAGAGGCCACCGGCGTCGACGACCTTGGTGCTCTCCTCGGCGACGATGGCCTTCATCGCCTCGTACGTCTCATCCCACGCGGACTCGTACTCCTCCGGAGTCTCGGCGGGGTCGAGGCCCTTCGCCTTGAGCTCCTGCACGGCGAGGAACTCGGCGTTGCCGCCGAGCATGATGTCGGTGCCTCGACCCGCCATGTTCGTGGCGACGGTCACGGCGCCGAGACGACCAGCGCGCGCGACGATCTCGGCCTCCCTGGCGTGGTTCTTCGCGTTGAGGACCTCGTGCTTGATGCCCTTCTTCGCGAGCAGGCGCGAGAGGTACTCGCTCTTCTCGACGCTGACCGTGCCGACGAGCACCGGCTGGCCATCGGCGTGGCGCTCGGCGATGTCCTCGACGACCTGCGCGAACTTCGCCGTCTCGTTCTTGTAGACGAGGTCGGCCTGGTCCTTGCGAACCATCGGGCGGTTGGTCGGGATCGGGACGACACCGAGCTGGTAGGTCGACATGAACTCGGCTGCCTCGGTCTCGGCGGTACCGGTCATGCCGGCGAGCTTGTCGTAGAGGCGGAAGTAGTTCTGCAGCGTGACGGTGGCAAGCGTCTGGTTCTCGGCCTTGACCGGCACGCCCTCCTTGGCCTCGATGGCCTGGTGGATGCCCTCGTTGTAGCGGCGTCCCACGAGGATGCGACCGGTGTGCTCGTCGACGATCATGACCTCGTCGTTCATGACGACGTAGTCGGTGTCCTTCTTGAACAGCGCGAGCGCCTTGATCGAGTTGTTCAGGAACGAGATGAGCGGAGTGTTGGCCGACTCGTAGAGGTTGTCGATGCCGAGGTAATCCTCGACCTTCTCGATGCCGGGCTCCAGAACGCCGACCGTGCGCTTCTTCTCGTCGACCTCGTAGTCCTCGCCCTCGACGAGCGTGCGGGCGATCTTGGCGAACTCGGCGAACCAGCGGTTCGCCTCGCCCGACGACGGACCCGAGATGATCAGCGGCGTGCGCGCCTCGTCGATGAGGATCGAGTCGACTTCGTCGACGATCGCGAAGAAGTGATCGCGCTGGACGAGATCCTCCTTGCGCCACGCCATGTTGTCGCGCAGATAGTCGAATCCGAACTCGTTGTTCGTCCCGTAAGTGATGTCGGCCGCGTACTGCTCGCGGCGCACCGCCGGCGTCTGCCCGGAGACGATGATGCCCGTGGTCATGCCGAGGGCGCGATACACGCGCCCCATCAGCTCGGCCTGGTACGACGCGAGGAAGTCGTTCACCGTGATGACGTGGACGCCCTTGCCGGCGATCGCGTTCAGGTACGTCGGGAACGTCGCGACGAGCGTCTTGCCCTCACCGGTCTTCATCTCCGCGATGTTGCCCATGTGCAGGGCGGCGCCGCCCATGATCTGCACGTCGTACGCGCGCATGCCGAGTGTGCGCTTGGCCGCTTCGCGGACGGCGGCGAACGCCTCCGGCATCAGCTGATCGAGCGTCTCGCCCTTCTCGAGTCGGGCGCGCAGCTCGGTGGTCTCGTTCGCGAGCTCTTCATCGGTGAGCTTCTCGAAGTCCTCCTCCAGCGCGCCGACGGCCTTCACGACCTGGTTGAGGCGGCGAAGGATGCGACCTTCACCCGCGCGCAGCAGCTTCTCAAGAGGATTCGCCACTTAAGTCATCTCCCTGTTCTGGGTCAGATCCCGGCCGCCCCGATGGGGCCGGTGCCGGGCATACTGTGCCATGTTACCGGGCCGTGACCTGCGCGTCGCCTGCAAGGGACGCCCGTCGACGTTTCCGCGTATGCATATACTCGGTATTGCGTTTGCACCTCCACCCGAAGGAGACCGCATGTCCGTCCGCCAGAGCCTGCTCGCCATCCTCGATCAGGGGCCGTGCTACGGCTACCAGCTGCGCGCCGAGTTCGACCGACGGACGGGGTCCACCTGGCCCTTGAACGTCGGTCAGATCTACAACACGCTCGAACGCCTCGAGCGCGATGGGCTGGTCGAGCGTGGGCAGGCGGATGATCAGGGGCACGTGTACTGGCAGATCACGGATGTCGGATCCGCCGAGGTCGCGTCCTGGTTGTCGTCCCCCGTCGAACGCGGGCAGGCGACGCGCGACGAGCTCGCGATCAAGCTGGCGGTCGCGGCGACCCTGCCCGGCGTCGACGTTTCCGCGGTGATCCAGACGCAGCGCGTCGCATCGCTGCGGCAGCTGCAGTCGCTCCAGCGCGCCCAGTACGCGGGCGGCGAGCCCGACGGACCGCAGGAGCTGGCCTGGTCGCTCGTCGTCGACTCGATGATCTTCGCGGCCGAGGCGGAGACGCGCTGGCTCGACCACGCCGAACAGCGCCTGGCGATGCACCCGCAGCACGCCATGGCACTCGAACTCACGACCGAGCGACCCAAGCGGGGCCGACCAGCCAAGGCCGAAGCGGAAGCCGCGGTCGAGGCATGAACGAGGCGTTCCCGCGCGTCGCCTGATCGAGCGCCGCGCGTTCGCCCCGAGCGGATGCACAGCCTCGGCATCCGCTGCGGAAAGTAGGATCGGCTCATGGCTGGATTCTGGGGCAGACGCAAGCGCGAAGAAGAAGCTGCACGATCGGCACAGGATGCCGACCTCGCACGCAAGGCCGAGCAGGCGCTCGTCGCGGCCGACGAGCGCATCCGCACGGCGGGAGACGAGCTGGTCTTCGCCGAGGCAGAGCTCGGAACGTCTCTGACCGCTGACCTAAAGGCCGCGCTCGACGCCGTGCGCACGCATCTGCGCGAGGCGTTCCAGCTGCACCAGCTCAACCACGACGAGATCCCGGACACGGCCGAGGAGCTGCGCACGCGCAACGCGCGCATCGCCCAGCTGTGCGAGTGGGCCGAGCAGCTGCTCGATGAGAAGACCGCAGCTCTCGCCCAGCAGGTCGCCAGGGTACGGCAGGCTCCGCAGGTCATCGCCCAGCTGCGTCAGGATGCCGAGACGCTGACCGCGCGCCTCCCCCACGCCCGTTCGACGATCGAACGGCTCTCGAGCCGGTACTCCGAATCCGCCATGCACCAGATCGCCGCCGCCGCCGACGAGGCCGAGCAGCTCGCGGCGTTCGCCACGCACGGTGCCGATGTGTCCGAGCGCCGCCGCGCCGCGCGCCAGAACGAAGAGGCCAACCTCGCCCTGGAGACTGCGACCGAAGCCATCCGTCGCGCCGGGGTCGTCCTGGATGCCGTCGAGGACTTCGAGATCGAGGCCCTGCGGGCCGAATCGACGCTGGCGGAGGTCGTCGCGGATTCGCGCGGGGACATCGTGGCTGCTCGCACCGCCCCGCAGGTGCCCGCCGTCACCACCGCGATCTCCGATCTCGAGAAGGCACTCGCGTCGCTGTCCCCGTCCGGCACGCGCAACGATCCGTTCACGGAGCTGAGCACGCTGCGAACCGCGAACACCGCACTCGACGACGCGATCGCCACGGCGCGCCACCGCGCCGAGAATCCGCTGCCCTCGGTCGAGCACGTGCAGCACGCGCTCGACGACGCCGACCGTCAGCTCGGCGTCGCTCGCAGCCTCATCGCCGGACACCGCGGCTGGATCGGCGCGGATGCCAGGACGCGCCTCGCCGAAGCCGAGCGACTGCGCACGGACGTTCCGATGCTCCTGCCAGCCGAGGAGACCAGGGAACAGGCCCTGGCCGCCGCGCGACGGGTGGCGCAGCTCGCCTCCGAGGCGCTGCAGCTCGCCCAGCGCGACATCGACTCCGCCCGTCCGCAGCAGCAGAACGACGGCTGGGGCGGAGACGCGCCCGGTTGGGGCGGCGGCGGCTGGGGCGGCGGCGGTCGCCGCGGCGGAGGCGGAGGCGACCTCGCCTCCGGCATCCTCGGCGGCCTCGTGATCGGCAGCATCCTGGACGGCATCTTCGACTGACGGCGCCGCCCTGCACGACGAAGGCCCGGCGCGAGCCGGGCCTTCGGTGTGTTCAGGGACGAGTCAGGACGCCAACGCCTCCTCCGGCGACGCCTGAGTCGTCAGCGAGATCACGCCGTAGTCCCAGCCTTTGCGGCGGTAGACGACGCTCGGGTGGTCGGTGCGGACGTCAACGAAGAGGAAGAAGTCGTGTCCGACCAGCTCCATGCGGTCGACCGCCTCTTCCACGGTCATCCACTCCGCATCGAAGTTCTTCGTCCGGATGACGACGGGCGAGTACGCCTCTTCCTCGGAGTCGACCACCGGGACACTTCCGGTCGCCACGGCGTGCAGGACGTCGGCGGATGCCGGCTGCACGTCGATTCCCTCCAGGGCGCCGCTGCCCTTCTCGAAATGAGCACCTCGTGGGTGCTGGCGGCCATCAATGCGCTTCTCCTTCGCACGCCGCAGCTGCTCGGACATCTTGTCGAGAGCCAGGTCGAGAGCGACGAACTTGTCGCCGTCTGTGGCCTCCGCACGCACGACGGGGCCCTTGCTCACCAGGGTGAGTTCAACGGTCTCATCAGGGACTCGGCCCCCGCGATACGCCCGATGGGTGACCTTGACATCCAAGCGCTGCGCTCGGGCTGCGAGCGTGGAGATCCGGGCGATCTTCTCCTCGACAACGGTGCGAAAGCGATCTGAGATGCTCACTCCCACGCCGACGATGCTCGTTTCCATTCGTGCCTCCTTGTCCCGGTCCTCCCGGCCAAGGGCGGACCGTGGTCGCCTTGTGACCCCCTACCGTAGTCCCCGTTCCTATGGATGTCACGACCCATTTGCCTCGTGTCGGCCAGGTGTTCATCCGAGCCTCGGCGTGGCGGCGAGCGCGACCGCTCCGCGCACCAGGAATCCCGCCTCGGTGAGCGCGGCGGACGCTTCGACCAGCGTCGCCCCCGTCGTGATGACGTCGTCCACGAGAATCACCTCCTCTCCGGCGCCGAGACGCCTCGCCCGCATGCTGCCTGCGACGTTGCGGGCCCGTTCGGCCCGCCCCAGCCCACGCTGATCCTCGGTGCCACCGACATGCGCGAGCAGTCGCACGGGACGTCGCCCGCACGCGCGCACCAGCAGGTCGGGCACGCGATAGCCCCGACGCCGGAAGGACCCCCTGGAGGTCGGGACCGGGACGATCAGCGTGGTCTCCGAGGGCAGGACTTCACGCAGGGCCGCCGCCAGCGGCCGGACGAGCAGCGTGCTTCCGTCCTCCTTCACGGCGCGGATGCAGCGCGCGGCGACGCCCTCGAACGACAGTGCAGCGGTCGAGGTGAGCCCGCCCGTCAGGACGCGCTGCACCGGCATCGCACGCAGCAGGCTCCGGCATGCGGCGCACAGCAGCCACCCCGGCTCGTCGCATCCGGCGCACGAGGCGCCGAGGAGCACGCTGAGGATCTCATCGAGCAGATGCGGGTGGGATGCGCGTTCCGGCATCCGGCCAGTGTGCATGCACGCCTGAGGCGCCGGCGGAAGGATGCCGTGGCATCCCCCGCATCCGTGCAGAACTCATCGATCGTGCGCGCTGTGCAGAGCGGAGCGGATCAGTAGCCCGCCCGCGTCCCCAGCACGAGGACACCCGAGAAGAACTCCTGCCAAGCCGACGTGCGGGGCGCGTACAGGGTGCCGTCCGCTCCGAGGATCCTCAGACCGGCCTGCGACTTCGCGCCCGCGAAGGAGTCGCTGCCCGTCGGCGCGCTCTGCTCGCTGCCGGGCCCGCCGACGATCTGCGTCCGGATCGCGGCATCCTCGCCCGTCGCCAGGATGCCGAGGCTGTCGGTTCCCGACCAGACCAGCCCCTGCGCTGGCGCGCTCAGCTCGACGACCTCGTGCGTCGGCCCGAGGCCGATCGGCACATTACTCTCGTCGCGCAGGATCACCGCGGTCACGACGCTCTGCCGACCGCCGATCGTGACCAGGGCCGCGATGCGCACGCCATCGGTCGACACTCGCAGCGCCGAGATCGCCGATGCCTCCGACCAGGCATCCGCCACGTCGTGCGGGGTGACGTCCTCGGTCCACGCGTGCAGGTCCTGGGGATCGCCGGCCGGTACCGACCAGATGAATCCGTACGGATCGATCGATGGCTTGACGAGGCCTGGCCTGGAGTCGAGTTCGTTGGCCTTCGAGTTCGTGATCGCGAACACGACGCCCGTGCTCACCTGAACCGCCGCGAGTCCCTCGCCCTGGGCGAGATCGATCGCGGTGACCGGATCCTGGAACTGAGTGAGCAGATCCGTGATGCCGGCGATCGGCACCACCTCGCCGCCGACCAGGCTGCCGAAGCCGTCCTCGGTGAGCACGATCGTTCCGACGTCACCACCGTCCCCGGCGAGGCCGGCCTCGTCTGCTTCGAGAGCGCTGCCGTTCACGGTGAAGCGCACCTCGGTGACGCCCGTGGCCGTCAGGCTCCTCTCCAGCTGCGTCCGCATGCGTGCGAGTGTGGCCGCGTCCAGCGAGAGCGCGGCGTCCGTGAGCGCGACGCTCGCGATCTGCTCCGACACCGGAACCGAGTTGCCGTCCAGAAGCACATCGGCCGGGAACGCCGTGTGCACGGCCGGCTCCAGCCAGTCGCTCGGCGTCCCCTCGATCACGGACTGCGTGATCGAGGTGGCGACGTTCGAGCCGCGCGGGTACCAGCGGACGTCGGGCACGAGGTGGCGCCAGCTCTGATCGAAGTACTGCAGCGAATACCGGCTGTACACCTGCTGGAACGATCCCTCGTCGAGCACGATGCCGTCCGGCGCGCTCGCGATCCGCCACTCGCCGTCCGCGTCGCGCGCGAGCTGGAAGTCGAGCTCCGTGCCGCCGGCGGCCTCGGTGTAGCGACCGTCCGCGTCCACGCTCGCGCGCTGGTCCAGGTCGACCTCGACGTCGGCGGCGTCCGCCGCCTCGACCTCGTCCGGCGAGTCGACGCTCGACGCATAGGTGCGCGATCCTGCGACGTCGATCGTGACTCCGGCGCCAGGGCGCCAGATATCGGCGAACTCGGGAGTGAGGAACTCCTTCGCGATCGCCCAGTTGTCGGTGGGGGTGATGGATGCCTCTAAGAACCCGGCGACGATCACCTCCGGTCCGGCACCGGCGATCGGACTCGAGGCGCGCTCGGTGAAGGGCGAGTCGGCCTCGACGGCGCCGACGGGAAGCCCGATTCCGACCGGGCCGGACGTCGGAAGACCGGCGCACGCCGTCAGCGCTGCGGCGAGCGCGATCACGAGGCCGCCGCGCAGCATCCTGCGGATTCTCATGATCGCCCCTTCCGCTCGTGCGCCTCGTCCGGATCGACGGCACCGTGCTCCTCGGCATCCAGCTCGTAGCGCACCTGCGCGACGTGCAGCGGCTGCGTCGCATCGGAGAGGTCGCCGAGTGCATCGGCGGGCTCCAGCGGGACCGGAGACGAGCCCTGCATCGGCCCCGGCTGCCGCGGAATGGTCAGCACGAAGTTCGACCCGACTGCGAGCTCTGACCAGACGGCGAGGCTTCCGCCGTGCAGCCGCGCGTCGCCGAGCGCGATCGACAGGCCGAGTCCGGTGCCGCCGATCGTGCGCTGGCGGGACGGGTCGGCGCGCCAGAACCTGTCGAAGACGCGCTCCGCATCGGCGGCCGACATCCCCAGGCCGAAGTCCCTGACTCCCACCGCGACGGCATGCTGGTTGCTGTCGACCGTGATGACGACCGGCCGGCCCTCGCCGTGCTCGATCGCGTTGCCGATGAGATTGCGCAGCACGCGGCGGACCCGACGTGCATCCATGTCGACGGGCGAGTAGCCGCCCGGCGCGACCAGGCGCAGCTCGGTGCCGTGACCGTCGGCGAGCGGCCGCATCTGATCGATGACGTCCTCGGCGAGGTGCGCGAGGCTGGTCGCCTCCAGTTCCAGCTGCACGGATCCGGCGTCGTAGCGACTGATCTCGAGCAGGTCGTTCAGCAGCGTCTCGAAGCGCTGCACCTGCGTGTGCAGGAGCTCGGCTGTCCTGGCCGTGGTCGGATCGAACTCGCCGCGCTGATCGTTGAGCATGTCGGCGGCGAGACGGATCGTGGTGAGCGGGGTGCGCAGCTCGTGCGAGACGTCGGACACGAACCGCTGCTGCACGAGGGACAGTTCGCCGAGCTCCTTGATCTGCGCCTCGATGCTGTCCGCCATGGCGTTGAACGAATGCCCGAGCGTGGCCAGCTCATCCTCGCCGTGCACGGGGATGCGCACGCCGAGATCGCCGGTCGCGAATCGCGCGCTCACCTCGGCCGTCTCCACGATCGGCACCGACATCGACCGCAGGACGATCCAGGAGATCCCCGCGATGATCGCCACCAGCGAGAGACCGGCGACCCAGAGCGTGCGCTGGACGAACACCAGCGTCTGCTCGGAGTCGGACAGGTCGTACGCGATGTACACCTCGTAGGGTCCGACATCGGGGACGAACAGCTGCTGTCCGACGATGATGCCCGGCACTTCGGCGCCGTCCTCCTCCAGCGCGACGGACTGCCACGCCTGCACGTCGTCGATCTCGTCCACTCGGGTGCGCAGTGCGGGCGTGACGAGGCCCTCGTCCAGCAGTTCGATCGACCCGAAGGTCGGCGGCGCATAGCCTCCCGGGTCGATGTCGCCCTGGAACACGGCGATGCGGTCGGATGAGGACGTGCCGCGCAGATCGCGCTGCACGACCCGCCACAGCGCCACGAAAGCGGCGCGGTCGTCGCCGACCTCGGCCGCATCGAGCGTGGTCTGCGCCGCCGCCACGGCACGGCGCGCATCCGCGAGCGCCTGGTCCTTCCGCGACTCGAACAGGTCGTTCGCGATCACCAGGGCCATGGTCGCGCAGGTCACGAAGACCGCGGATGCCGTGAGCAGCAGGGTGATCGTGATCGTGCGGAAACGGAGCGACCGTCGCCACAGCGCACTCATGTTCGAGGGCCAGCTGCGCCAGTCGCGCCACAGCCCGACCTGCGTGACCGTCGCGCTCGTCGCGATCACGCGGACTCCTAGACGACAGCGCCGGCGCGATATCCGACGCCGCGCACCGTCATGACGATCTTGGGGTTGTCCGGGTCGAGTTCGACCTTGGCGCGCAAACGCTGCACGTGCACGTTCACCAACCGGGTGTCCGCCTTGTAGTGGTAGCCCCAGACCTGCTCGAGGAGCATCTCGCGCGAGAACACCTGCTGCGGCCGCGAGGCCAGCGCGACGAGGAGCTGGAACTCCAGGGGCGTCAGGGCGATGGGTGCCGTGCCGCGGCGGACCTCATGGGCATCGACGTCGACGACGAGGTCGCCGATGCGCAGCACTTCGCTGGCCGCCTGCGTCGACGGGCGCAGCCGGGTGCGGATGCGCGCCACGAGCTCCTTCGGGTTGAACGGCTTGACGATGTAGTCGTCGGCTCCGACCTCGAGACCCCGGACGACATCCGCCGTGTCGCTGCGGGCCGTGAGCATGATGACGGGGATGCCCGATTCGGCACGGATCCGCGTACAGATCTCGATCCCGTCCATCCCGGGGAGCATCAGGTCGAGCAGGATCAGGTCCGGCCGCTGCGTGCGCCATTCCTCGACGGCTCGTGCGCCGTCCGCGCAGAATACCGGCTCGAATCCCTCGGTGCGCAACACGATCCCGATCATCTCGGCGAGTGCGGTGTCGTCATCGACAACGAGGATGCGTGAGGTCATGTGTGCCCAGCTCCGACTTTCTTCCCAGGGCGCCCGTCGGGAACACACCGAACGGCCGCAGATTTTCCCAGCGTACTTCACGACACGCCGTACTTCACGGAACCCCCGCCGCCCCGCCGGGCCTTGCAGTCGGTATGACACGATGGGAACAGCACTGTCGGAGGGAGCGCCGTGAGCGGACAGACGTGGACACCCGCCCCGAAGCGAGGCATCGTTCCGCTTCACCCGTTCACTTTCGGCATGCTCCTCGGCCGAGCATTCGCCGTGCTGCGTCACAACCCGAAGGTCGTGTTCGGCTTCGCGGTCGTGATGCAGCTGCTCATGGCACTGGTGGCCGCCGGCATCATGGTGACCGTCCTGATCGTCACGATCCTCCGGTTGCAGAACGTCTCCCCCGGTTCGCCGGACTTCGAGCCCCTGCTGATCGGCACGTTCGCGATCAACGGACTCGTCGCGTTCGGAGTCGGCCTGCTGTCGCTCGGCTTCACGGCGCTCGTCCAGGGCATCGTCGCCGCCGAGGTGCGCTTCGCCGCGGTCGGCGAGAAGGCCAGTCTCTCGCGGCTCTGGGCGCAGGTGCGGCCGGTCTTCTGGCGTCTGGTCGGCTTCGCCCTGCTGCAGATGCTGTTCACCCTCGGCGTGGTCGCGATAGCCGGCGGCATCATCGCCGGGTTGGTGATCGGGTTCATCGGCGGCTCGTCAGACTTCCTCGGACTCGGGATCGGCCTGGTGCTGCTGGTCATCGCCGCCAGCATCCCGCTCGCCGTCTGGTTGGGCACGAAGCTGCTGCTCGTACCCAGCGTGCTGGTGTTCGAACAGGCCACCCTGCGCGAGGCGCTCGTGCGCAGCTGGCGCCTCACCCGCGGCCGGTTCTGGGTCGCGTTCGGCGTGATGGTCCTCATCAATCTGATCATGGGCTTCGCCGCGCAGCTGGTGAGCTTCCCGCTCTCCCTGCTGTCCACTCTGCTGCTCCCCGTACTCGCACCGACCGGGAGCGAGGATCCTGCCGTGATCATCACGGCAGGCGTTCTCGCGACGGTGCTCCCCCAGGTTCTCGTGCTCGTCATCCAGGCCGTCGCCCTGGTCGTGCAGGGCACGGGAGCCGCCTTCGTCTACATCGACTGCCGCTACCGCTACGAGGGACTCGATCAGACGCTCGTCGCCTTCCTCGAGCGCCGTGACCTCGGCTGGTCCCCGGAGCAGCTCGGCGATCCGTTCGCGGTCGACCCCGCGCGCGCCGTCACGAGCGCTCCGCCGACGCCTGTGCTGACGCCGACGCAGCCGGGATGGGCGCCGGGGTACGCGCAGACTCCTGGATACGCGCCGGCATACGGAGCCGCGCCGGCCCAGCCCACACAGCCGTATGCGGCGGCCCCGCCGTACGCGGCAGCCGCGCCGCAACCGGGGTACGCGCAGCCGGTGCCGCCGCCCGCGTCCCCGCAGCAGGTTGCTCCCGCTCAGCCCGATTCCGCACAGCACGATTCCGCCCGGCCCGAGTCCGCGCAGCCCGAGCCGCCCTCGGACAGCCCGTGGGCGCCTCCCGGCGGCCGCGCATGACGCTGCCCCTCGAGCCTTTCGTCCCGGACGGCGACGAGGCGCGGCGCTGGGCCGAGCAGGAGCTCGCCGAGCCCCGTTACGACGAGGCCAGGCCGACCTGGTTCGATCTGCTCGCCCGTGACGTCGTCCGGTACCTCGGCGATCTGTTCACGCCCGACGGCGGCGGGCAGGTCGGCCCGCTCGCGCTGGTCATCGTCTGCGTCGTGATCGTCGCGGCCCTCATCGCAGCACTGATCGTGTGGGGACGGCCGCGTGCATCGCGCGCCTTGCGCGCTGCAGGGCGCGACCTCCTCGGCGAGCGCGATGACCGTACGGCGGCGCAGCTGCGCGCCGACGCGGAACGCGCGGCGCGGTCGGGCGACTGGGAGGACGCGACCATTCTGCGCTTCCGCGCGCTGGCCCGCGGCCTGCTCGAACGCGACCTGATCGACCCGGCCCCCGGCGCCACGGCGCAGGGCATCGCGAGGGACACCGCGCGCGTGTTCCCTGATGAAGCCGCCGCGCTGCATGAAGCCGCTGGTTCCTTCGACGATGTGCGCTACCTCGAGCATCCGTCCTCGCCGGAGCGCTACCGCGCGCTCGCCGACATCGACGAGCGGCTGATGTCGCGGCATCCGCAGGCGGTGCCGGTATGAGCACGACGGTCGAACAGCCCGCGTCGACGGCTGCCGCACCCCCGCGCCGCACGCGTCGCGTGCTCGGCTGGATCGTCATCGTTCTGCTCGTGGTCGGCGCTGCACTGCTCATCATGCGGATCGGGACGGCGACATCCGTGCCGTTCCGTGGCGGCGGCGACCCGGACGGGACCGGAGAGCACGGCATGCTCGCGCTCGCCGAGATCCTGCGCGACCAGGATGTCGAGGTGGAGGTCGTGCGCTCCCGCGCGGATGCGATCGCGGCGATCGAGGACGACACGACGCTGGTGATGACCGATCCGTACACGCTCTCGGACGAGGCGGTCCAGCAGCTCATCGACCCGGCGAACCGCGTCGTCCTGCTGTCCGCGAGCTCCCGGATGCTGTCCCTGCTGGAGCTCGGCGAGAGCACGGCGGCGAGCACGGCGGCCGCCGTCACGGCATCCTGCGAGCTTCCGGAGTTCGCACGGGTCGGCGAGATCCACCCAGGGCGGCTGTTCGTTCCTGCCGACGGCGTCACCGGGTGCTACACCGACGAAGACGGCAATGCGGCCCTCCTCATCGACGAGAGCGCTGACGCCCGGCGAGCGATGATCGACGGCACCCGCCTGTTCGGCAACGGCTATCTGGCCGAGGACGGCAATGCCGCGCTCGGCCTGGCGCTGCTCGGACAGACCGGACACGTCGTCTGGTACGTGCCGTCGTTCGCCGACACCGATCTCGAGGCGCAGACCGAGCCGTCGCTGGGCGAGCTGACACCCGACTGGGTGACACCGGCGATCGTGATGCTGCTCCTCGCCGGTGTCGCCGCCGGGGTGTGGCGCGGACGCCGTTTCGGCCCGCTCGTCGCCGAGACGCTGCCCGTGACCGTTCGCGCGTCCGAGACCATGCACGGCCGCGCGCGACTGACGGCGAAGGCGGCGGATGCCGCGCACGCCGCTGAGGCCATCCGGGCCGGTACCATTCGGCGACTCGCACGACGACTCGGCCTGCACGATCGCGCGGGGGCCGGCGAGGTCGCGGATGCCGTGGCCGATCGCCTCCGCACCCCGCGGACCGGGGTGCAGGATCTGCTGAACGGTGCCCTCCCGGCATCCGACGATCAGCTCATCGACCACGCGCGCCGCCTGAGCGACCTGGAATCCGCCATCGACGACGCCATCCGGACCGAACGGGGAACGCGATGACCCCGGCGTGCGCACCGACCGCTTTCGACCTGCTGAAAGGGACCCCATGACCACCCCGCTGACGAATCCCGACGACGACGCGGCGCTGCGCCAGGCCATGCACCGGGTGCGCCAGGAAGTCGACAAGGCCGTGATCGGACAGGCCGGCACCGTGACCGGCCTGCTGGTCTCGCTGCTTGCGAGAGGCCACGTGCTGCTGGAGGGCGTGCCCGGTGTCGCCAAGACGCTCGTGGTGCGCTCCTTCGCCAGGGCGCTCGGGCTCGACACCAAGCGCGTCCAGTTCACCCCCGACCTCATGCCCGGCGATGTGACGGGATCCCTCGTGTACGACGCGCGCACGGGCGAGTTCGAGTTCCGCGCCGGCCCGGTCTTCACGAACCTGCTGCTCGCCGATGAGATCAACCGCACGCCTCCGAAGACCCAGGCTGCGCTGCTGGAAGCGATGGAGGAGCGGCAGATCTCCGCGGACGGCGTGAGCCGCGCGCTGCCCGATCCGTTCCTCGTCGCCGCGACGCAGAACCCGATCGAGCACGAAGGGACGTACTCGCTCCCGGAGGCGCAGCTCGACCGCTTCCTCATGAAGCTCGTCGTGGCCATGCCGGAGCGGGATGCCGAGGTGAACGTCCTCCGCCTGCACGCGGGCGGATTCTCCCCGCGCGCGCTGACCGGCATCGAGCCCGTCGTCACGGCGGACGAGATCCGCGCGGCGCAGGATGCCGCGGCACGCGTCGACGTCACCGACGATGTGCTCGGCTATGTCGTCGACCTCGCTCGTGCGAGTCGCCAGTCGCCGTCGGTCCAACTGGGCGCGAGCCCCCGCGCCTCGACCGCGCTGCTCGCGGCCGCGAAGGCGTGGGCCTGGCTCAACGGCTCGAGCGCCGTGACCCCGGACCACGTGCAGACCATGCTCGTGCCGGTCTGGCGCCATCGCCTGCAGCTGCGCCCGGACGCCGAGATGGAAGGCGTCTCGGCGGATGCCGTGCTGACCGCCGTCGTCCAGCAGACGAGGGTGCCGATCTAAGTGTTCGTCACCGGCCGTTTCGCCCTGCTCATCGGGCTGGGGATCGTCCCCGTCGTCGTGCTGTCGTCGACGACGGGGAGCCCGGCGTGGGTGGTCGTCGGCGGCTGGCTGCTGCTGTGCCTCGTGCTGCTCGCGGCGGACGTGGTTCTCGCGGCATCCGCTCGCTCGGTCGTGGTGACCAGACGGGTGCCGGCGCGTGCGCGCCTGAACGAGCCGGTGCCGGTCAGCGTCGCGCTGCACAACACCGGGTCGCGCACCCTGCAGGCGCGCATCCGCGACGCATGGCAGCCGACCGCCGGCGCGCCGACGGAACGCCAGCACCTGGTCATCCCGGCGGGCGAGCGGCGACGGATCGAGATCCCGCTGCAGCCGCGCCGTCGGGGTGAGCTGGTCAGCGAATTCGTCATGATCCGGACCGCGGGTCCGCTCGGGCTCGGCGGACGGCAGGCACGGCACGACGTCCGCGGGGCGGTGCGGGTGCTTCCCGCGTTCACCGCGCGCAAGCACCTGCCCTCCCGACTCGCGCGGTTGAAGGAGCTCGACGGCAACACGAGCATCCAGGTGCGAGGACAGGGTACGGAGTTCGATTCGCTGCGGGAGTACGTGCGCGGTGACGACATCCGCTCGATCGACTGGCGGGCGACGGCGCGCGCGGGCACCACGATGCTGCGCACGTGGCGGCCGGAACGCGACCGGCACGTGGTGATCCTGATCGACACCGGGCGCACCGCGGCGGCCCGCGTCGGCGACGGCACGCGGCTGGAGGCATCGCTCGAGGCGGCATTGCTGCTGGGTGCTCTCGCTTCGCGTGCAGGCGACCACGTGCACGTGCAGATGTTCGACCGCGTCGTACGCGGCCGCGTGACAGGGGTCGACGGCGCAGCGCTGCTGCCGGCGATCAGCGACGCGATGGCGCCGGTGCACGCCGGACTCGTCGACACGGACTGGCCGGCCGCGTTCGCGTCGCTGCGGGCGCTGACGACGCGCCCGTCGCTGATCGTCGTGCTCACGGCGCAGGATGCCGCGGAGTCCGCGCGCGGCTTCCTCGGCGCGTTCCCGCAGCCGGGCCGCGCCACGACCGTGCTGGTGGGGTCGGTGACCGATACCTCCGTCGTCGAGATCGCCCGCGGACGCGGGTCGCGCGAGGACGTGTATCTCGCGGCTGCCGCCGAGCGCACACTCCGCGACGCCGAGAACGTCGCCGATGCCGTGCGCCGCGCAGGCGGCGAGGCGATCGCGGCTGATCCGGAGGCGCTCCCCCCGCGAATCGCCGACCGCTACCTCGAGCTGAAGGCCGCCGGCCGCCTGTAGGCGCGGTGTCGCGGTGTCGCGCGCCCGATCGCAGTTCACGCCGATTCATCCGTGATCGCCACCGTTCCGGTCGCAGTTCGTGCCGTTTCACGCGCGGGTAAGCGGCGCCAACTGCGACCGCAAGGGTCCTCACGATTGCGGATGCAGCGACGAGTGTGTCCGAGCGAGGAGCCTGTGGACACGAGATCCTCCGTGCAACGGTCGCCGCACGCCGCCGCACCGGCATCCAGAATCTGCGCGAAGCGGTCGAGCTGATGCGCGAGGACTCGTGGTCCCCGCGCGAGTCGAAGATCCGCGTGCGCATCGTCCGTGCGGGTCTGCCGGAGCCCCCGCTCAACCAGGACGTCTTCGAGGATCACGGGCGCTTCCTCGGATGCGTCGACCTCGCATATCGCACCTGAAGGTGGCGATCGAGTACCACGGGAGACTCCACTCAACGAGCTACGCCGCTGATGTGGAGAGGATCGCCGCCCTGCGCGCAGCCGGATGGATCGTGATCGAGGTCACCAGCGAGCTCTTCACGAAGTCAGCAGAACTGATCGAGCGGATCCATCAGGCGCTGTCGCGCTGACGATGCCGAAACCCCGCGCACAATGCGCCTCTCCGATCGCACTTCACGTCGAACGCGGCGCAGAAGCGGTTCCAGTCGCAGTTCAGGCCGCTCTGGCCGCTCACAAGCGGCACGAACTGCGACCGGAACCCCACGGCGCGCTGCCCCGACACGCCGAACGGCCCCCGCTGCGAGGCGAGGGCCGTTCGAAGAGCCGGGTCAGACGAGGTCGAAGCGATCGAGCTCGGTGACCTTGCCCCACGCGGCGACGAAATCGCGCACGAACTTCTCCTTGGCGTCGTCCGAGGCATAGACCTCGGCGATGGCGCGCAGCTCCGAGTTCGACCCGAACAGCAGGTCGACGCGGGTGCCGCGGCCGACGAGCTCGTCGGAGCCGTCCACACGGCCCTCGAACGCGTGCGAGCCGGGGTCGAGCGGCTTCCAGGTGGTGCCGAGGTCGAGCAGGTTCACGAAGAAGTCGTTCGTGAGCACACCGGACGTCTCGGTGAACACGCCGTACTGCGAGCCATCCCAGTTCGCACCGAGCACGCGCAGGCCGCCGACGAGGACGGTGAGCTCCGGCGCGGTCAGGGTCAGCAGGTTTGCCTTGTCCAGCAGCAGGTGCTCCGCGGGGATCGCCGCGACATCCTTCGAAACGTAGTTGCGGAACCCGTCGGCCGCGGGCTCGAGGAACGCGAACGATGCGACGTCCGTCTGCTCCTGCGAGGCGTCGGTGCGACCGGCGTGGAACGGCACGACCGCGTCGACACCGGCATCCTGAGCAGCCTTCTCAACACCCGCGTTTCCGGCGAGCACGATCAGATCGGCCAGCGAGACGCGCACGTCGCCGGTCTGAGCGTCGTTGAACTCGGTGCGGATGCCCTCGAGCACGTTCAGGACGCGAGCAAGCCGCTGCGGGTCATTCACCTCCCAGTCCTTCTGCGGGGCGAGACGGATGCGAGCGCCGTTGACGCCGCCGCGCTTGTCACTGCCGCGGAAGGTGGATGCCGCGGCCCACGTGACCGAGACGAGGTCGGCGACCGACAGACCGGACTCCAGCACCTTGGCCTTGAGCGACGCGGCGTCCGTGTCCGAGATCAGTGCGTGGTCGACGGCCGGGACGTTGTCCTGCCAGATGAGCTCCTCGGCCGGAACCTCGGCGCCGATGTAGCGGGCGCGCGGACCCATGTCGCGGTGCGTCAGCTTGAACCACGCACGCGCGAACGCGTCGGCGAATGCGTCAGGGTCGTCCTTGAAGCGCTCCGAGATCGGACCGTAGATCGGGTCGAAGCGCAGCGCGAGGTCGCTCGTGAGCATGCGCGGCTCGCGGCGGCCGCCCGAGTGCGCGAGCGGCACCATGTCGGCCCCGCCGCCGTTCTTCGGACGCCACTGGTTGGCACCGGCCGGGCTTTGGAACAGCTCCCAGTCGTACGCGTACAGGATGTGGAAGAACTCGTTGTCCCAGCGCGTCGGGTGGTAGGTCCAGGTGACCTCGAGACCGCTGGTGATCTGGTCGTCGCCCTTGCCCGTGCCGTTGTTGTTCTTCCAGCCGAGACCCTGCTGCTCGAGGCCGGCGGCCTCCGGGTTCGCCTCGAGGTTGGAGTCGGGCGCGGCGCCGTGGGTCTTGCCGAACGTGTGGCCGCCGGCGATCAGCGCCACGGTCTCCTCGTCATCCATGGCCATGCGTCCGAAGGTCTCGCGGATATCGCGTGCGGACAGCAGCGGGTCAGGGTTGCCGTTGGGGCCCTCCGGGTTGACGTAGATCAGGCCCATCTGGACTGCGGCGAGCGGACGCTCGAGGTCGCGGTCACCGGAGTAGCGCTCGTCGCCCAGCCACGTGGTCTCGGGCCCCCAGTACACGTCGTCGTCCGGCTCCCAGGCATCGATGCGTCCACCGGCGAAGCCGAAGGTCTCGAAGCCCATCGACTCGAGCGCGACGTTGCCGGCGAGGATCATAAGGTCGCCCCAGCTGAGCGACTGTCCGTACTTCTTCTTGACGGGCCAGAGGATGCGGCGCGCCTTGTCCAGGCCGACGTTGTCCGGCCAGCTGTTCAGCGGAGCGAAGCGCTGCTGACCGGTGCCGCCGCCGCCGCGACCGTCCGTCACGCGGTAGGTGCCCGCGCTGTGCCACGCCATGCGCACCATCAGCGGACCGTAGTGACCGAAGTCGGCGGGCCACCAGGCCTGCGACGTGGTAATGGTCTCCTCGATGTCCTTCTTGACGGCATCCAGATCCAGCGCCTCGAAGGCGGCCGCGTAGTCGAAGTCCACCCCGAGCGGGTTCCGCTCCGCGGTGTTCTTCGCGAGGATCTTGAGGTTCAGCTGCTCCGGCCACCACACGCGGTTCGCCGAGCCCATCGTCGGGTGCGGCTGCGCGTGGATGACGGGGCACGCCCCGGACTCGCCCGGCTCGACGGGCTCGTCGGTGACGGTCTTCGACTGGTCGATCGCGGTGACGTCGTCACCGATACCGGGGACCTGTTCGTGAGCGGTCATTGTTGTCCTTCCGATGTGAGGGCAGGGAATGGTGGAGGATCAGGAGTCTTCGTCCGCGCACGAGGCGCACAGGCCCCAGTACGTGACCTCGGCGACGGCGATGCGGTAGCCGTGGGCGTCGTTCGGCACGAGGCAGGGGGCGTGCCCGACCGCGCAGTCGACGTCTTCGACCGCGCCGCAGCGGGTGCAGACGAGGTGGTGGTGGTTGTCATCGACCCGCAGCTCGAACAGCATCGGGTGACCGGCGGGCTCGATCCGGCGCACGAGTCCGGCGGCAGCGAAATCGCCCAGTGCGTTGTAGACGGACTGCAGGCTGGGAGAATCCAGCACGGGCTGCACGGCGTCGCGGATCTCATCGGCGCTCGCATGCGGATGCGCACGCAGCGCATCGAAGACGGCCCGCCGCGAATCGGTGACCCGGAGACCTGCGGCGCGGATCGCGTCGTCGGTGTTGTCCAGGGCCATCGTCATGACACCAGCGTACTTGTTTTGATTCATTCAAGAAAGTACGGCGCGCGACACGCTCGGCGCGCCTGCTGGGAGTTCTCTGTGAACAGGGGAATCATGTGGTGCGCCGGACCAGCTGGCCGGCGCATGCGAAAGGACACAGATCATGAGTGATTCCACGTCGGCTGTGCCCACTCTCGGCGCGAAGCTCGCGGCCGAGGGATTCGGCACCTTCCTCCTCGTCTTCGGCGGCGTCGGCACTGCGCTGTTCGCCTCCAACCTCTACACCGACCCCGCACCGAACGCTGCCGTATACAGCGCGGTCGCACTCGCGTTCGGTCTCACGGTCGTCGTCGGCGCGTACGCGTTCGGCCCGATCTCGGGCGGTCACTTCAACCCGGCCGTCACGCTGGGTGCCGCGGCTGCCGGCCGCATCGGCTGGAAGGATGTCCTGCCGTACATCGTCGCCCAGGTCGTCGGTGGCGCGGTGGCGTCGACGCTGCTGTTCCTGATCGGGCAGTTCGGCCCCGAGGGCTGGCTGACCGGCGCGCAGAACGCCGGCTTCGCGAGCAACGGTTTCGGTGAGCACTCCCCCGGCGGATTCGGCCTGGGCTCGGCCATCATCGCCGAGGTCATCCTGACCGCGATCTTCCTGCTCGTGATCCTCGGCACCACGCACTCCAAGCGCGGCACGCCGTTCGCCGGACTCGCGATCGGCCTCACGCTGACCCTCATCCACCTGATCAGCATCCCGGTGGACAACACGTCGGTGAACCCGGCCCGCTCGATCGCTGCGGCGATCTACGGCGGCGTCGGCCCGCTGTCGCAGCTGTGGGTGTTCCTCGTGTTCCCGATCGTCGGCGCCCTCATCGCGGGCTTCGCCTACAAGGCGCTGTTCGACGGCACCAAGAAGGCCTGACGCTTCACGCCCGAGGGGTCGGCGCTTCGGCACCGGCCCCTTTCGCGTGTCCTGGCCCAGTTCTCACCCGGCGACGAGCCGCGGCGTCCCCGCCTCGTACTCCAGCAGGTCGCCGGTCTGACCGCGGCGATGCGCACGCCCGCCAATCACGAGCATGTAGATGAGGAACACGCCGAGCGCCGCCGCGCCGATGCCGATCTTGACCGGCCACGGCAGCCACCACCCCGTCACGAAGCCCTCGACGAGGCCGGACAGAAACAGCGCGAAGATCAGCCCGATCGCCACGGTCGCGAGCGATCGCCCCTCCTGCGCGAGCGCCTCACCCCGCGTGCGGTGCCCCGGTGCCACCCAGGCCCAGAACACGTGCAGCCCTGCGGCTGCGGCGACGAAGAGGCACGTCATCTCCAGCATCCCGTGCGGGAGGATGTACAGCACCATGATGTCGGCGCGGTCGTGCGCGGCCATGACGGCGCCCGATACCCCGAGACCGACGGCGTTCTGCACCATGACGTACACCGGCCAGATGCCCGTGATTCCGAACAGCACGCACTGCGCCGCGAGCCAGGCGTTGTTCGTCCAGACCATCCCGGCGAAGACGGCCGCCGGGTTCTCGGTGTAGTACTCGGTGAAGCTCTCGTCGGCGTACTCGGCGAGGAAGTCCGGTGTGCCGAGCGTGGCGACGAGGTTCGGGTCCGCGGAGATCCACATCGCGGTGCCGACGGTGACGACGATGAAGACGATCGCGATGACGAGTGTCGTCCAGCGCACCCGATAAAGCGCTGCGGGAAGCTGATCGACGAAGAACCGCGTGATCTGGGTCAGCACATTGTCGCCTGCTCCGGTCAGACGCAGCCGCGCCCTGGCGAGGATGGTCGAGAGATAGGCGCTCTGCGGCGACTCGCCCACCGACGTCTTCAGCTCCGCCAGATCGGCGGATGCCGCGCGATACCGCACGATCAGCTCATCGACGCTGTCGCCCTCGTCGAGCCGGGCTCGGCTCAGCTCGTCCAGGCGAGCCCACTCCGCCCGGCGCGCATCGCTGAGTGCATCGGCATCCACCTGATTTACTGTACTCATGTCCGCGCCGATCGAGTCAGCCGAGGAGATCCTCTCCGGCGAGGCCGTCGCGATCGACGTGCAGCCGATCGGGTTCTTCCTGCGCGTCATGGGCGCGGTCATCGACATGCTGCTGTCGATCGCCCTGTACGTCCTGTTCCTCTTCCTGCGGATCTGGATGCTGGATGCCGGCTTCATCGACGAGGCGCTGGATCGGATCCTCAACGTCACCTCGCTGGTCGTGTGCTTCGTCGTCGTGCCTGTCGCGATCGAGGTGTCTCTGAAGGGCCGCAGCCTGGGCAAGCTCGCCGTCGGCGGACGCATCGTCCGGTTGGACGGCGGTGCGGCCGGGTTCCGCCACGCGTTCATCAGGGCACTGCTCGGCGTGCTCGAGATCTACATGACCTTCGGCTCGGTCGCACTCCTCACCGGGGCGTTCACGGCGCGCTCGCAGCGGCTCGGCGACCTCGTCGCCGGTACCTACAGCCAGCGCGTGCGGACGCCGAAGCTCATCCCTTACGAACCGGCGATGCCGGTCGAGCTCGCCGAGTGGGCGATGATCGCGGACGTCGCCCGCCTCCCCGACCGCCTGGCCCGGCGTATCTCGCAGTTCTTGCGCACCGCGCCGCAGATGATGCCGCACGCCCGTGCGCGCATCGCCGAGCAGCTCGTGGCCGAGACGGCCGACCACGTCTCCCCTCGTCCAACGGCCGCCCCTGAGCACGTGCTCGCGGCGATCACAGTGGTCCGTCGCCGCCGCGAACTGCACGGGCTGCAGATCGCTGACACGCGCGCCGAGCGCCTGACCGGGCGTTCGATCGGCGTCTGAGCCGCAGCTGACGCCGATGCCGTCACCGCGGCCATCCGATCGGGGTGGAAGACATTTGCCGCGTTTGAGGGCATGAAACCGGCAATCCCCTGCCACCGTCGTCCCATCGCGGCGCAGGAACGCACGCCTACATTCCTTCCGCCACGACCCGGGCGACGGGGAAACGCAGGATGGACGGGAACTCAGAACCGGATCGCGTCGATCACCTTGACGCGCAGCGCCACCAGCGCCGGGATGAATCCGGCCACGGCGCCGACGATGACCGAGGCGATGAGTCCGGTCACGGCGGCCCGCATCGGGAACGGCGGAACGTCCTGCATGCCCTGGAACATGCTCGTGACGATCCAGTCCGACCGCAGCACCGCGACGACGATGGCGATGCCGATGATGCCGGCCACGGTCGTGGCGACCAGGCTCTCCAGCAGCACGGTCGTGAACACCCGCCCGCCGGTCGCGCCGAACGCGCGGCGGACACCGATCTCGCGCACCCGCTGCCGCATCGCAACGAGCTGGATGTTGATCAGGCTCAGTGCGCCGAGGGCGAGGATCAGCACGGCGATGCCGCCGGTGATGAGCTCGAAGATGCGCGCGGCCTCCTCGCTGCCGGACATCGACGCCCAGTCGGTGCGATTGACCGAGACCTGCTCGCCCTCTGGGAGACCGGCGCGCAGATCCATTGCGAGCACCGGACCGATCTCGGCGGCCTGATCGGCGCCGACCCACACCTCGTATACCGGCATCATGCCCTCGGGCAGACTGTCCACACGCGCACGGTAGGCGTCGTAGAGCACGTCGATGCGCGGCTCTTCGTCCCAGATCCCCTGGCGGGGCGTCACACCGACGATCTGATAGGTCCCGCCGGCCGGCCCTGAGACCGTGAGCACCGGATGCTGAGCCAGCGCGACGCGTCCGAGACGGTCCCAGAGCGGCTCGCTGATCACGACCGCCGGCGCGAGCGCCTCGACGTCGCCGTCGCGCAACGACCGGCCTTCCAGCAGCTGTTCCCGATGGATCTGCGGGAAGGCCGCATCGATCAGTCGCGCAGGGGTCTCGACCACTCCCTCCGGCATCTGCACCGGAAGCGTCATCCCCTGGACATTGCGCGCCGTGTGCGAGAAGCCGAACCGCTCGCTGACGCCCTGGAAACGCGCATCGAACGCGTCCGCATCCACAGCTCCTGTGTCGCTGTAGACCGAGATCGCGATGGTGGCGACGCGTCCGCCCCAGCGATCGGACTGCTCGGCCTGGTACTGCTGCTGGTACTCGCTGATCGCGACGACCGCGGTCAGCGCCGCCACCGAAACCGCGATGCCGATGAGGCTGAGCAGCACGCGCAGCTTGTGCACGCGGATCTCGGCCCAGGCATCCGCGAGGGCTCCGAGGATCCCGGTCACGAGACGACCCCTTCCTTGGCCGACGCCGGATCCCTTTCGGCCAGCGCGTGCACGACGGGCTCGGCATCCGGAACCACCGACTGTTCGGTGGTCGGCGGTTCGGCCCCCGGCACCGACTCGGCGAGCGTCGACGCCTGAAACGCCCGCGTGAGATCCGCAGGAGCGAGGAGCCCGGCATCCAGTCGGTAGTGTCGCCTCGCCCTTGCGGCGACGTGCAGGTCGTGCGTGATCGTGACGAGCGCGGCGTCGGTCTCGGTCGCCACCTCGTCCAGCAGCGCCATCACGGATGCTCCGGTGTCGATGTCGAGCGCACCGGTCGGTTCGTCGGCGAGGATGAGCACCGGTCGGCGCACCAGCGCCCGCGCGATCGCGACGCGCTGCTGCTCGCCGCCGGAAAGCCGGTCGGCGATCTGATCGGTCCGGTGGCCGAGGCCGACTCGGTCGAGCATGTCGGCGGCGATGTCGCGTCGTCGCCAGAACAGCCGGCCGGACGCGTGCCCGAGCGGCATCATGACGTTCTCGAGGGCTGTGCGGCCGGCGAGCAGATTGAACTGCTGGAAGACGAACCCGACATTCGCCCCGCGCAGCCGGTCGAGCCGGCCGGTGCGCATCTTCTTCACCGGTCGTCCCTCGAACGAGACCGAGCCGCTCGTCGGCGCGTCCAGCATCCCGAGGATGTTCAGCAGAGTCGATTTGCCGGAACCCGACCGCCCGACGATCGAGACGTGATCGCCGGCGCCGACTTCCAGACTGATGCCGCGGAGGATCTCCAGCTTCGAGTCATCCGCGAGCGTGACGCTCTTCGTGACGTCTTCGAGCGCGACGAGGGTCACCAGCTGGTTCCGCTCTCGCACTGCTCGACGCCCGGCGAAACCTCGTAGCAGACCTCTTCGACCGGCGCGACGAACCCGGGAACGAACTGGCGGATGCTGTCGCCCTCGGCGAGTCCTTCCGTGACCTCGACCATGGTGCCGTCGTTGACCCCGAGGGTCACCGGACGCTCCTCAGGATCGCTGCCGTCACCGGCATCCACCCACACCACGCCGGAACCGGAGCCGCCCTGGACGGCCGTGACGGGGATGACGAGCGCGTCGTCGACCTGGCCGAGTGCGAGGTCGAGCTGTGCCGGGAGCCCGGCGAACACGGTCTGATCAGCGGGAACGGCGCAGCGGACGCTCGCGGTCCCCTCCGCGGAGACTTCGACACGAACGCCGGTGCACACGAACGGCGCAGGCCCGCCGGTGATCGTGACCGTGGCCTCGCTCGGCGCGCCGACCAGGCGGTAGAGCTGCACGGGGTCGACCGTGGCGAGCACGTGGTACCGCGACGGGCTGAGAGTGGCGATCTGCTCGCCGACTGCGGTGAGCTGCCCCTTGACCAGGGCGATCTCGGTGATCTCCCCCGCCTCGCCCGCCAGGATGTCGATGTTCTTCTGCGGATCGAGCTGTTTGATCGTGAACAGCTTCTGTCCGGCGGCGACCGTCGCTCCGTCCGCGACATGCACGGCCGTCACCGTTCCGTTGACGTCACCGCGCAATGGGAACGACTCGTCACGTGCGACATTGCCCGGCAGGGCGAGCGCGTTGACGACCGAGCCGCGCTCGACCGGGATCACGGGATCCGAGACGCTCGCTTCCGGCGAAACGGCCGCGGCGGTCGAGCTATCAGGGAAGAACGCCAACTTCACGAGCGCGGCGGCGCAGGCGCCGAAGACGATGAGCAGGAGGATGGGGAGGACCCAGCGACGCCAGACGACCACGGCAGATGCCTTTCCGCGTGCGCCGCCCTGGCACACTTTCGGAACAGAATAGCCGGAAACTGTTTTCCCGGTACATATTCACACCGGCGGCGCGTCGCGCCCGGTCAGCGAGGGTCAGGCGCGGAGCGCCTCGTGGCGGACGACGATCCAGCCGCTGGGCACGGACAGGCGGTCGGCGTGCTGGGCGCACAGATCGTGCGCGTTCGGATGCCGGGACCCGCCGAGCGGGCCGAGCGCGGCCATCTGGTCGCCGTAGTCGTACGTCAGCGTGGCGACCGCCTCGCGAGCGCAGCCGACCTTCGAGCAGAGTCGTTCGTCCATCTCCCCCAGGCTAGGCCTCCCGATGACCTCCGGAGCGGATGCCGCGCCCAGAGCTCTAGACTTTCGTCATGCCCCGTCGTCGCCTTCCCCGCACTGCGCCTCGCCGTGGAGCCAGGCACGGCAGGCACGGACGCCTCGGGCGCAGCGAGGTCGTGCGGCCGCCGCTTCCGCCACTGGACGGGCGCGTCGACCGCTTCGACCTCTCCGTCGGCACCGCGGTCGAGTTCCTGCGCGGCACGTGGCCGGAACTCGAGGATGTGCGGTTCGAGATCGGCGCGATGCCGATCGGCGACGACGGATCCGGGGAGGCCCCTCGGTGGACGATCGATCGCGGGAGCCGAAGGATCGTGCTGTACCGGATCCCGATCGAGCGGCTGCTTCCTCCGGGCCACGACGACGCCGCGCATCGGCGCATCTCGATCGAGAGCGCCGTGTTCCGCGCCGCCGCGGAGTTCGTGGGGCGCGATCCGTGGGAGCTCGGTCCCGAGGGCTGAGTTCGGCTGACCGAGCCGCGGCGACTACGGGTAGACCGTGATCTCGCGCTCCTCGTCGCCCGCCTGCGCCACCGGCCATCCGGCCAGGCGCCCCGGCTCCGCCATCGTGACCGCTGCGGTGACGTCGGCATCCGACGAGAGCCGGTAGACGGTCGCCGCGCGCACCGAGACCAGCTCGGCCGACCCTGCGGGCACCATGATCTGCCGCTCGGTTCCGCCGATCGCCGACAGCACGACCGTGGCATCCTGCTCCGTGCTGTTCACGAGGTGCAGCTTCGGTGATGGTCCTGCGGGGACGGCGAACAGCGTCTCCTCCAGCTCGGACGCCGGCGTCATCCACGCGAAATCGGTTCCTGGCCCGGTGCCCTCGCTCTGCCAGATGGCGGCCACGACCGGTGTTCCTGCGGTCACCTGGACGCTGTAGGTGCCGAGCTCGAGGTCGGCCAGTGCGACATCGAGCGGAGTGCCGGCGGTGAGCGGCACCACGAACGCCGCCGCCGTCGCGCCGGTCTCGTCACGGACGACCACCTGCGCGTCGGTGTCGACATCCGGTGCCAGCAGACGGATCGCGTTCGTCGCCGTCCCCTCGGTCGGCGCCGCGACGATCTGAACACCGGCGAAGCGCACCATCTGGGATGCCTCGATGGCCGACGCCTGCAGGTCGGTGCCCGCGGGGTCGAGGGTGCGCGTCAGCGCCGACTGCAGCACGGCGCGCACGGGTGCGCCCTCGGCCGTGACCCGGACCACCGGGTCCTCGGCATCGGCCGCGATGGAGGCGAACGGCAGCGCGATCTGCGTCGCCGCCGGAATCACGTGCGTGACCGGGTTCGATCCCCCGCCGTACACGGTGAGGGTCACCGTCGCTGGTACGGCACCGGGGTTGGAGAGCACGAGCACGTCGTTGGCGCCGGTCTCGACCGATCCGCCGACGATCCAGGACTGCGTGGCCGCCGGCGCGCACGGCGCGGCGGCGAGGCCGGAGAGATCCTCCTCGGCGAGCACCAGCGACTCGGATGCCGCGATCTCCGCACTCGTGCGCTCCTGAACCACGCCGGTGAACACCGCGGCGCCCTCGCCGCCGACGAGATCCGGCGTGGCGATCGTGCTCTGCGCGGGTGCGGTCGGCTCGCCGTCGACCGTGATGCGCCCGACTCCGGCCGCCTGCATCTGGTCCGCGCTCTGGGACTCGCGACCCAGGGCGCGGAACGGACCGGTGCACACCAGGACGGGGTCACCGGGCACCGTCGCGACCTGCGTCGACGCGGCTGTGGTCTCGATATCGGGCCAGGGCGCCACGATCGCCGCACCGGCGCCGACGACGCAGCCGACCGCGACGACGGCGCCGACGAACAGTCGCGCCCCCGTGGTGACGACCGTGATCGCACGCTTTCTGGTGGCCATCAGCGGTCCTCCTCTGGCTTGTCGGCCTGTCGGGGCTCTTCGGTGGGCGGTTCAGCGGTCACTCGCGGCGCGTCCGCTTCCGAGGGTGCGTCGGCGTCGGAGGGCGCATCCGCGCCGGAGGGTGCCTCGGCGGGATCGGCCGGTTCGTCGACGGCGCCGGTCTCGGTCGCTGCAGGCTCCACGGCCGTGGCGGGCTCGACGGCCGGGGCAGGCTCGTCGGTCGCGGGCTCCTCCTCGACGAACGACTCTGCGGGGATCGTCGCCGCATGCTCCTGCACCGCGGCATCCGCTTCGTCGTGCGCGGCATCGCCGCCGTGGTGCCGTACCGGCGTCAGCGGCTCCTCCGGCGCTTTGCCGACGACGCGCGAGATCGCGCGCGCAGCGCGCCTCGAGGCTCGCGTCGGTACCGCGAGGAGCAGCGCCGCGAGGACCACCAGCAGCTGCAGCGCCGTCGCCGAACGCGCAACGCCGTGATCGTCTCCGGCCTGCGCGGCACGTGCGGCACCGTCGGTGCCGGAGTCCTCGAGACGCCACAGGACTCCGACGCCGGCGACGTCGCCTCCTCGGACGAACCCGGTGCGCTGATCGAGCGCGATCACCGCGTCGAGACGGAAGCCCTCCGCCCCGGCATCCGATCCGGCTGGGAGCTCGTCGAGCAGGACGAAGTCGATGCCGAGCTCGGCGAGCTCGGTCGCCGCGTCGAAGTCGCGCGAGGAGACGAGATCCACCGCGAGCGCGCTGACGTCGGTGCCCTGCACCTCGGTAGCCGTGCTGAGGATCGTGGTCTGCGCGCCGAGGGTCTCGCTGGCGCCCCACACGACGCGCGTCGCGGCGCTGTCCTGCCCGAGCGGCGTGATGATGAGCGTTCCGAGATCCTGGTCGCCGCGCGCATTGGCCGCGATGAGGGCCGGTAGGGTGCTTCCGGATCCCTCGGCCAACGCAGTGCGCCCGGCGTGCACCGCCGTCAGTGCCGGTACGGCGGCGACCGCGAGCGCTGCGCCGGCGACGATCAGCGCGATCGTGCGCAGCAGCGGCAGGGCGATGAGCGTGTCGAGCGCGACGGCTGCGGCACCCACGACGCCGATCCACGCGAGGCTCAGAGCCGCCCCCGGCCAGATCGGCGATGGCGTGCCCTGTACGAAGCCGATCGCGACGCCGACGACGAGCATGGCGCTCGCGAGACCGACAGCGGCGACCGCGAGGAGCACGAAGCCTGCGCGCCAGCGCGGCGCGAGAGCCGATGCGAGGGCGAGCAGCACCAGCGGGACGAGCAGCAGCGGCGCCCACGCGGCGATCGCGGGGTCGAGGACCTGCGCCCAACCGGCGAGATCGGCGGTCGGGAACCCCGTCGCGAGCAGCGTCCGACCGGCGGCATCCGCCTGCGCCTGCGGCGACAGCCAGAGGTAACCGGGGTCCGCGACGATCGCCAGGAGCTCGCCGCGGCCGAGGCGCCAGAGCAGCATCGGCAGGAACATCACCAGCGTCGGGATCAGCAGCCACACGATGCGCACGGCGCCGCGCAGCCGTCGCTGCGCCAGCACGATGATGAGCGCGATCACCCAGATGACGGCCAGCGCTGGTGCAAGAGACGGCGAGGCGGCGACCACTCCCACCAGCAGCAGGGATGCCGCCCCCGCGGCGCCCCACGAGCGATGCGCGACCGCCGCGCTGTGGAACAGCCACGGCAGCAGCAGGTGGACGATGACCGCGGCAGGGCGTCCCTCGATGAGCGCGGTCAGGAAGGTCGGAGCCAGGGCCCACGCGATGCCGACGAAGATGCGCAGTCCGGCACGATCCGTGATGCGCGTCGCCGCGAACCAGCCGCCCAGCACGGCCAGCGGCAGTGCCAGCAGCCAGAGCAGGACGAGCGCATACGACGGAGCACCCGGCCACAGCGAGCCGAGCACCGCCACAACGGCGGCGAAGGGATCGGCGGGTCCCGTGACGCCGACGCCGAGTCCGCGAAGACCCCACGTCGCGTCCTCCCAGAGGCCGGCAAGCGTGTCGCGCATCGGCAGGAGTCCGCCGCCGGTGATGCTCTGCCAGGCCAGGAGCGACGTGAACGCCGCGATGCTGACGATCACGCCGGCGAGCACCGCCCACGCGCCGCCCCCGGAGAAGAAGCGGAGCTCGCTGACCGCGCCGCGTTCGCTGCCGTGACCGTCGTCGAGGCGACGACGCAGCTGCGAGCCGGTCACTCTCAGCGGCGCGATGCTCGACCAGCCGGCCGACCGGAAGGCCCGGATCCTCCCCCGTGCTCTCGCGACGGCGCCGAAGCGCACCATCGCGGTCGCCGCGGCGGCCCACTCGGGCAGCACCGCGGCCGGCCGCTTGCCGATGAGGTGGACGATCGTGCGCCACAGTGCAAGCGGGAGCAGCGACAGCCAGTGCAGCGGCACGGCGATCACGGGCGCGTAGGCGAGACGCCGGTGCAGCTGCGCCAGCCGCGTGACATACGCGCGCTGGGACGGACGCTGCGGGAGCGCCGCCGGCCCGTCCGGTTCGACGCGGATGCGGGCGTCGGCGTTCAGGACGACGCGCCCGCCGCCCAGCCGCGCCCTGACACCCAGGTCGAGGCCTTCGTCCGCGGGGAGGGCGTCGTCGATCGTGAGATGCTGCCGCACCTCGGCGCGGATCAGGATGCCGCGCACATCCGCGCCCAGTGCTTCGTCGGCGCCGTCGTGCTGCCCCTGGTCGAGCTCGTTCGCCGCCAGTTCGACCGACCGGCCGAAGGTGGTCATCGTCTGCCCGAAGGAGACGATCTCGCGATCGTCGTCCGAGCGGACGAGCTTCGGCGCGGCGATGGCAGCAGACGGCGAGCGCTCCAGCGCTCCGGCGAGCTGCGCGAGTGCTCGAGGGGCCGGCGCGCTGTCGTGCGTCAGCAGCCAGAGCGCGCTGTCCTCGGGGATGCGCGCCGTCGCGAGAGCGACCGCGTCCGCGAAGGACGTCGAATGCCTCGCCTCGATGATCGCATCAGCGATCGCCGCGACCACCGGACTCTCGCGAGCGGTGGTGACGTCGCCGCAGACGACGAGGGTCACCGCATCGGGGCGGCGGGTCTGGGCGTTGAGCGCGTCGATGGTTCGCAGCAGCTGCGCGCGGGCGGTGGCGCCGGAGCGCGCGACGATGACGGCATGAAGTCGGGCTGGCATGGCGTGGTCAGCCTAAGCGCCAGGTGTCGTCGTCGCGCTCACCGTCACCGGCGCGCCCGCGAAGCGATGCGGGTCAGCTCGCGCGACGCTTGAGCTTGCGGCGCTCCCGCTCGGAGAGTCCGCCCCAGATGCCGAAGCGCTCGTCGTTGCCGAGCGCGTACTCGAGGCATTCGCCGCGCACGTCGCACGAGGTGCAGATGCGCTTGGCATCACGAGTCGAGCCGCCCTTCTCGGGGAAGAACGCCTCCGGATCCGTCTGCGCACAGAGTGCATCCGTCTGCCAGGCGAGCGTGTTCTCTTCTTCAGCCTCGGCGCGCCGCACCCCGGGAACCCCGAGGTTCACTGGATCGACGAACCAGTTCTCGGGAACGTCGGAACGGTAACCCGTCATGTCGCTCTCCTTGCCCTGTCAGTTGCCCCCCACCGGGCCGTGCTCAACTAATTACACCCGTGTCATTCGCCCTGGTCAAGTCGCGGAGAATAAACCCTCAAGCCGGTCTTGAAGGTTTTTGAGCGCTCATCGGCGTGTCGCACCGGGCGTGTCGACCCGCGTGTGCAGATCTGCTCAACCGGGCTGGGCGATGAACGCCTCGCCGGTCCCTGCGAGCGTGAGCACGGCTTCGTCGGCGGCGAACAATGCCGCGCCGACAGCGACGTCATGCGGCTCGGCATCCGCTCCGGCGACGGAGACGGAACCGGCAGTGACGAGCACCATCGCCGGCGACTGCACGTCGATGGCCACCGGCTCCCCCGTCAGCGTCACGCGCCGGAGAGCGAAGTCGTCGACGCCGACCGGGTAGGACGTCACTGCCGCACCCTCGGGCGACAGCACCGGGACGACACCAGGGGTCGCATCCACGATGCGCATCAGCTCGGCGACATCGATGTGCTTGGGCGTGAGGCCCCCGCGCAGCACGTTGTCGCTGGCGGCCATGATCTCCACACCGAGACCCGACAGATACGCATGCAGCAGACCCGCGCGCAGGAAGATCCCTTCGCCCCTGCGCAGCACGATGTGGTTCATCAGCAGCGCGACGACGACGCCGGGGTCAGACGGGTAGCGCTCCGAGACGACGCGGATCGCCCGCAGGGTGTCGTCGAACTCGGAATCGGATGCCGAGGCGAGCGCCGCGGAGATCTCGGCGACCTCGGCCGCGGCCTCCCCGGACAGCAGCCAGGCGATCGCGCGGCGCAGGCCGTCCTCGCCGAGGAGTCGCTCGCGCAGCGCCTGCACGCCCGCGCCGTCCCCGAGCACGTCGAGCAGACGCAGCGTGTCAGCGACGGGTCGGAGCCCGCCCAGCGCTTCGAAGCGCTCGCTCAGGGCGACGATGAGCTCGGGCTTGTGGTTGTCGTCTCGGTAGTTGCGCGTCGGGTCGTCCGCGGCGAGATCCGCTTCGCGCGCCCAGCCGTCCTGCGCCTGCGCGATCGTCGGGTGCACCTGGATCGACAGGGGCCCGCCGGCCGCGAGGATCTTGAGGAGGTACGGCAGGGAGCCGCCGGTGACGGCATCCAGAGTGCCTCCGCCGGCGACGTCGGCCGGGTCGCCGGGGTGGTCTCCGAACCAGACCTCCGCCTCCGGCGCACCGGAGGGGGCGCGGTTCTCGAGTTCGGCGATGAGGAAGGTCGATCCCCACGCGTAGTCGCGGGGCACGTTCGAGAGGCTCAGCAGCATGCCTCCAGCGTAGAGGCCGGGCTCGATCACAGCGGATGCCGTGACCTGCGCGGTAGCCTGATTCCCGATGGCGCAGTACACGAAGCATCCCGTGACAGCCCCGCCCACCGCGCCGGAGCGCGAGTCGACGGGGCATCTGCTGCTGCGCGGCTACATCGTGCTCGTGCTGATCGCGGTGTTCGCGCATTCCGCGGTCTACAACCTGGTCGGGAAGATCGGCGCCGGCGTCGTCATCGTCGTGCTGACCCTGGCGACGCTCGGGATCGGCGTCCCGATGCTCGCCCGTTCCCGCCCCGCTCCGTTCCTCTGGCGGCGGCTGCCCTGGGCAGCCCTGACCTATGCGGCCTTCGCTCTGCTGTCGGTGATCTGGTCCGGCTGGCGGGTCCCGACCCTGATCACCTGGGTGCTGCTCGCGGCCGTGACCGTTAACGCCCTGTTCATCGCGCACGCTCTCAGCTGGCACGAGATCATCCGCGCGATCGCGTCGGCGTTCAAGTGGATTCTCGGCCTGTCGCTCGCGATCGAGCTCTGGGCATCGCTCATCGTGCACGGGCCGATCCTGCCGAACTTCGCCGACCTGCCCAGTGGCGATCTCGATGCGCAGTGGTACTGGGTGCGGGACAACCTCTTCGACGGCGGGCGCCTGCAGGGCATCGTGGGCAACGCGAACCTGCTCGCGTTCATCTCGCTGCTCGCGATCATCGCCTTCGGCATTCGCTTCGCTCTCGGGGCGCGCTGGCGGACGACGCTCGGACTGTGGATTCTGCTGGCCGCGTACTTCTTCGTGCGCGCCTCCTCGGCGACCGCATGGATCTGCGCGGTCGCTGCCGCGGCCGTCCTCGCCGTGGCGCTGATCATGCGCCGCACGACGACGCCGCGCGGGAGGGCGAAGGTGTACGCCTGGAGCCTCGGCATCCTCATCGTCGGCGTGGTCGCTGCCCTCCTGCTGTACCGTCCGATCCTCGCGGCCCTCGGCCGTTCGGCCGATCTCACCGGGCGCAGCGACAAGATCTGGGGTCCCGTCCTCGAGAAGGCGTCGACCAGCCCGGTGGTCGGACGGGGATTCTCGAGCCCGTGGATCCCCTCGGATCCGGCGTTCGACGGGTGGATCACCGACCACGGCATCACGGTCTTCCACGCGCACAACATGTGGATCGACGTGCTGTTCCAGCTCGGCATCATCGGACTCGTGCTCATGGCCATCGCCTACGGCGCACTGCTGTGGCGGTCGTGGTTCTTCGCCGTCGATCGGCCGCGGTGGGACCTGCGCGCCGATCGCCCGTACTCCCCCGTGACGCTCCTGCCGATCCTGTACACGACCGTGCTGCTCGTACAGGGGCTCAGCGAGTCCACCCCGATCATGCTCTGGGGATGGCTGCTGCTGGTGCTGCTGTCGTTCAAGATGAAATCCGTCCCGCTGGTCGGCGTGGGCCTCAGCGAGCAGGTCCGCATCACCGAACGCGGCCGCGGCGCCCGGCGGGTCCCGTGAGCCGTCTGAGCAGCGTGACGAAGCTCCTCGGCTCCGTCGAGATGGCGAGGGCGTTCACGCTGACGGCGCTGCTGGCCGTCTTCGGATCGTTCGCGATCGCGCGCCTGACCTCAACCGTGACGCTGGCGACCATCGTCTTCGCGCTGTGCACCGTGGGCGTCGCGATCCTGACGGTACGACGCGAAGAGCTGTCGATGCTGCGGGTGGCGCCGTCCTCTCTGCTGGCCTTCCTCGCGCTCGCGCTCATCAGCGTGATCTGGACGACGGACCGCAGCGACACCGTGTTCGGCTGGCTCGCGCTGCTGGGCTACGCCGTCCTGGCGATCACGATCGGTCACATCAGGGACACGCTGCAGACGGTCCGCGCGATCGGCGATGCGCTGCGGGTGGTGCTGTCGATCTCGCTCGGTCTCGAGATCCTCTCCGGCGTCCTGCTCGACCTGCCGATCACGTTCCTGGGCGTCGAGGGCGCCCTCGCGACAGGCGGACCGATCCAGGGGATCTTCGGCACGCGCAACATGCTCGGCTTCATCGCCGTGATCGCACTCATCACGTTCGTGATCGAGTGGCGCACCCAGTCCGTGACCTCCCCCGTCGCCGTCCCATCGATCGCGCTGGCCGGATTCCTCGCGCTGCTGTCCGCATCCCCGACCGTGCTCGTGCTGGCCGCCGGTGTCGGCGTCGCCACGGCGGCGCTCACGATCGTGCGTCACACCGCGCCCGCGCACCGGGCCGTCGTCCAGTGGGTGCTCGCCGCGCTCGCGACCGCGGCGCTGGCCGTCGCCTTCCTGCTGCGGCATCCGATCATCGCCTGGCTCGGAGCCGGGTCCGATTTCTCGATGCGGGCCGACCTCTGGAACCGCATCCTCGACTTCGTGGCGATCAAACCCCTGCAGGGGTGGGGCTGGTTCGGCCCCTGGCAGCGCGGCGAGTATCCGTTCAACTACCTGAACTACCTGCTCGATCAGCAGCATGCGACCGCGCTGAACGCGTACTTCGACGTCCTGCTGCAGCTGGGCGCTGCCGGCCTCGTGCTGTTCGTGCTGCTGGGCGGCGTCGCGCTCGTGCGATCCTGGCTGGTCGCCAGCTCACGGCGCTCGACCGTGTACGCGTGGACGCCGCTCATCCTGGTGACACTCGCCATCGACTCGATGTTCGAGAGCTTCACCCTGTCGGATGTGGGCTGGTTCATGCTCGTACTGTGCGCGCTGCGCGCCGGCCAGTCCCGATCCTGGCGGGAGAACATCGACGCGGCGCAGACCGGTGTGATCCCGACGCTTCCGCCGCAGCGCTGATCCTGCCCTGACCAGCCACGGCTCCGGTGATCCTGAGGTCGGCCAGGTAGGCTTGCTCTGCTCGCCTGAGCCGCCTGTCGGCATGCCGTGTCGGCGAGCGCCGCCCACCCGGAGAGATCATCACGTGACCCACGTCCTGCAGAACGTCGTCTTCCCGCTCGATCGTGACCCCGACCTGCTGCCGCTGTACGCCGACCCGGAGACGTGGTCGACCATCGAGGGCGAGGCCGTCCGGGTGTCCTCCCGCGCGCACCTGGGGAACATCCTCGGACGCAACAGGGCGCGCATCGTCGCCGGACGACGCGTCTCGCTCGGCACGTACTTCAACGCGTTCCCTGCGTCGTACTGGCAGCACTGGACGAGTGTGCGCGATGTGCGTCTCACCGTGCACACCAACGGACCGGCGACCGTCCTCGTCTACCGCTCGAACGGCGCAGGAGTTCAGCAGCGCGTGGCGACGCAGGAGGTCACCGGCGATGCCACCAGCAGCTTCGACCTGTCGCTCACGCAGTTCAGCGACGGCGGCTGGATCTGGTTCGACGTGGTCGCCGACGAGAAGCACGCCGTGCTCGAAGGCGCCGAATGGACGACTGAGCAGGAGCCGACCCGCACCGGCAAGGCGTCGATCGGCATCACGACGTACAACAAGCCGGACTACTGCGTCTCGACGCTCACCGCTCTGGCCGATGCCCCCGAGGTCCTCGAACTCGTCGATCGCATCTTCCTGATCGATCAGGGCACCCAGCTCGTCGCCGAGGAAGACGGATACGACGTCGTCGCCGAGCGTCTCGGAGACACGCTCGACATCATCCGCCAGCCCAACCTGGGCGGCTCAGGGGGCTTCGCCCGCGCGATGCACGAGACGCTGCAGCGGCCGGAGAGCGATTTCGTCCAGCTTCTCGACGATGACGTGCGCATCGAGCCGGAGTCGCTGCGCCGCTCGATCATGTTCGCCCGCTTCGCGACGAACCCGGTCCTCGTCGGCGGGCACATGTTCGATCTGCTCGACCGTCCCAAGCTGCACGGCTGGGCCGAGGTCGTCGACCGGGTGCCGTTCATGTGGCGCAACCTCTATCAGGAGGAGATGCCGCACGACTTCGGCGCGGCCAACCTGCGTCAGACCCCGCTGCTGCACATGCGCATGGATGCCGACTACAACGGCTGGTGGATGTGCCTGATCCCGCTGGACGCGATCCGCGAGGTCGGCTTGTCGCTCCCGGCGTTCATCAAGTGGGATGACGCGGAGTTCTGCCTGCGCGCCGGCGAGGCCGGCTTCCCAACCGTCTCGATGCCCGGCGTCGCGCTGTGGCACGTGTCGTGGGTCAACAAGGACGACTCGATCGACTGGCAGGCGTACTTCCACGCTCGCAACCGCATCGTCGCGGCCCTCCTGCACTCCGGGGTCTCCCGCGGAGGACGATTGATCCGCCACAGCAGACGCGTCGACCTCAAGCACCTGATGATGATGCAGTACTACCCGGTGGCGCTGCGCGCTCAGGCGCTGCGCGATGTGCTGTCCGGGCCCGATCACATGCGCGGCAACCTCGCGACCGCGATGCCTGCCGCCCGAGCACTGGCCGCCGAGTACCCCGAGACCGTCGTGCACCGCGACCCATCGACGGTGCTGCACTCGCGCCGCGGCCGCCAGGTGTACAAGCAGCTGAAGAAGAACGAGTTCGACAGCCCGACCGGCCTGAAGCTGCGCTGGTTCACCCTGTCGACGCTCATCTCGCACTGGCTGCACCGGCCGGACCCGGCCAATGTCGCCCAGCCGGAGGTGGAGTTCGGCAAGGGAGACGCCCACTGGTGGCGTCTGCCGCTGTTCGACAGCGCTCTGGTGAGCGCCGCCGACGGGTCCGGCAAGAACATCTACACCCGCGACCGCGCCCGCTTCCGTCGCATGCTCCGCGAGACGATCAGCCTGCATCGTCAGCTGCAGCGCCGCTGGCCGGAACTGCAGCAGCAGTACCGCGGCGCGCTGCCCGGCCTCGTCTCGGACAGCGCATGGCAGCAGACCTTCGAGGAGAAGGCATGACCCCCGCCGTGTTCGATCCGGCCTCGGCGACGATCGTCATCGTCACGTTCAACCGTTCGCATCTGCTGACGGGGCTCCTGCGCAGCATCGAGGGAATGGATCCGAAACCCGGCCACGTCGTCATCATCGACAACGCCTCATCGGATGACACCACCGACGTCGTCGAGTCGTTCCGCGATTCGATCGGCACCGAGATCGTCTATCGCCGCCTCGAGGAGAACACCGGCGGATCCGGCGGCTTCAGCGAGGGCATGCGCACGGCGTACGAGCTCGGCTCCGAGTGGATCTGGATGATGGACGACGACGTCGAGGTCGTCCACGACGGACTCGCCAGGATGGGCGCGTGGACCCCCCGGTTCAAGAGCATCCAGGGACGTCGGTACGACTACGACGGCAGCGAGTTCTACTGGCAGTACAAGATCGCCGAGCGAATGGGCATCCCGATTCCCTTCGCTCCGGCGGGTTTCGATGCGTCCGGGTTCAAGGAGATGAACAGCGGATGCTTCGAGGGCATGTTCATCCACCGCTCGATCGTGCAGCAGATCGGTCTCCCCGACCCACGGTTCTTCATCTACTGGGACGACCAGACCTACGGCTGGCTCGCGTCGCGCCGGACGACAGCGGTGATCGTGAACGAGTTCGTCCTGCGACGCACCCGTGAGATCCGGCAGTGGGACATGGGCGTGCGGCACCTGAATGCGTCGAGCAACGCCTACCGCTACTACATCATGCGCAATCGCGCCTACATCAAGCAGTACTACCGCGTGAACCGCGTGTACAACCCGGTGCTGTTCGGGCTGGGAACCACCGCGACGTTCTTCAAGGAACTGATCCGGCTCGTCTTCGTCGAACGCACCGTTCGCGGAACGAGCAACCTCTTCCGCGGCATCCGTGACGGCGGCAGGCTCGGCCGTGACCGGAGCTGGAAGCCGATGCCCCCGCTGGAGGCGTGATGACGAACGAACCGCATCCCTCGGACTCGCCTCAGCAGGAGGCCGTCTGGTACTTCCCGCCGAAGAAGAACAGCAGCGGCAAGATCTGGCTGATCTCGGCGCTCGCGGGCATCGCCCTCGCGATCGCCGTGGTCTTCCTCGTCTTCGTGCTGCCGAGCGCCTTCGGACCCGAGGCATCGCCCTCGCCGACGCCGACCGACTCGGCAAGCCCGAGTCCGAGCCCGACGGCGACAGAGACCCCGACGCCGACGCCCACTCCGACGCCGACCGTCACGCCCGCTCCGACACCGACGCCGACGCCGGCACCCGAGGACTCAGCTCCCCCGGTTCCCGATCCGGGTGTCGGCGATTTCGCCGCCCAGGTGCAGCCGGTGATCGACGACGCCGCGACCGGTCTGCAGTACGCCGCCGAGGCGGGCGGCGAGCAGGCAGCGAACGACGTCGGCCTGCTCCGTGAGGATGCCGAGCGACTGTCGGACACGCCTCCGCCGAGCTCGATCGCCGCTGACTGGGCGAGCGGTGTCTCGAACTACCTCTCCGCGCTCGACAACCTGCAGAACGCGTACCGCAGCGGCGGGGACACCACCGGCGCCCAGAGCACCGCGACATCCGCGCTGCAGACGCTGCGCGACATCGCCGGGATCTGATCCGGTCCGACAGTCTTGAAGGGCCTGACGCCCGGGTGTCAGGCCTTCAGATCGGCGTTGTAGCTGTCCAGCACGTCCTCCAGCGGGCCGTCCAGCACGAGCCCGCCGCGGTTGAGGTACAGACCACGCGTGCAGAACCGTCGCAGGTCGCGCTCATTGTGGCTCACGAAGAACATCGTGCGGCCCTCGGCGAGCAGCTCGTCGATGCGGCGGTAGCACTTCTCCTTGAAGCCCTTGTCGCCCACGGCGAGCACCTCGTCGACGAGGAGGATGGGCTCGTCGAGCTGCGAGACGACGGAGAATGCGAGCCGGACCTTCATGCCGTTGGACAGGTGCTTGTACGGCGTCTCCTCGAAGCCCTCGAGCTCGGCGAAGTCGATGATGCCGTCGTAACGGCTCGCGATCTCCGCACGGGACATGCCGTGCAGTCCGGCCATCATCCGGACGTTCTCGCGCACCGTGAGGTCGTTGACGAACCCGCCGGTGAGTTCGATCAGCGGGGCGACCCCGCCGTTCACACGGACAGTGCCCTCGTCGGGGAGCAGAACGCCGGCGACCAGACGCAGGAGCGTCGACTTGCCCTGTCCGTTGCGTCCGACGACGCCGATCGACTCGCCCGGCTGCACGGTGAAAGACACATCGCGCAGCGCCCAGAACTCACCGGGACGCGACCGTCTGGTCGCATCGGCGAAGATGTCTTTGAAGCTCCGCCGTCCTCGGCGGCTGCGTCGGAACCGGACGCCCAGCCCCTGCACTTCGATCGCGGGACCCATCACAGCTCCTTCAGCACGGTGCGCTCGAGCGAGCGGAACGCCCAGATCCCGAGCGCCAGGATGCCGAGGCTGACCGCCACGCTGATGGCGACGGCGACGGGCTCCCACTGGTCGGGGAAGAAGGCCATCCGGTAGAGCGTCATGATGCCCGCGAGCGGGTTGAACGCGCCGAGCGTGTCGAAGGGCGCGGGGAGATCCTGCACACCGTAGATGATCGGCGAAGCGTAGAACAGCGCGCGCAGGATCAGCGCGGTGGTGCGCTCGAGATCGTTGTACAGCACGCACAGCGGAGCGATGAGCAGACCGAGGCCCACGAGGAGCACGACCTGCAGCAGGATCGCCACAGGGAACCACAGCAGGCCCCAGCCGATGTGCACGACCTTGTCCGGGTCCGTCTCGACCACCAGGTTGATGATCACGAACATCGCGAGCACCGGCAGCGAGAACAGGAACTCCATCCCCTTGCTCAGCACGGTCCGGTTCACCCAGATCGATCGAGGGATGTTCGTCGAACGGACCAGGCGCGCCTCTTTCTTGAAGGCCCTGGTGAAATCCGACACGGCGACGCTGAACCACACCCACGGCAGCAGTGCGGTGATGAGGAACACGATGTACGGCTCTTCACCCACCGAGCGGTGGAACACCTGCGTGAACACGAACCAGTAGATCAGGCTCATGACCAGAGGATCCAGCACCGACCAGAAGTAGCCGAGGAAGCTGGTCGAGTAGCGGACCTTGAGATCGCGGGCCGACAGCAGCCACAGCGAATGCAGGTATCGCCGGGGCGTCCCCGGCGCCCCGACTGCAGCGTGACTCACAGTACGAGTCTAGGAGAGGGTGTTGTTCCACATGGACAGGGCGGAGCCGATGGCCATGTGCATGTCGAGGTACTGGTACGTGCCCAGGCGTCCACCGAAGTGGACGTCCTTCTCGCCCTTCGCGAGCTCACGGTACGCGAGCAGCCCTGCCCGGTCGTCGGCCGTGTTCACCGGGTAGTACGGCTCGTCGGTGCGTTCCGCGAACCGGGAGAACTCCCGCATGATGACCGTGCGGTCCTGCGCGAAGACGTCCTTGCGCTCCGGGTGGAAGTGCTTGAACTCATGGATGCGCGTGAACGGGACGTTCATGTCCGGGTAGTTCATCACGCTCGTGCCCTGGAAATCACCGATCTCCAGGACCTCTTCCTCGAAGTCCAGCGTCCGCCAGCTCAACGCCCCCTCCGTGTACTCGAAGTACCGGTCCACCGGACCCGTGTACACGATAGGCACCTGACCGACCATCGCCTTCTTGTTCAATGGCTGCGACTCATCGAAGAAGTCCACATTCAGCTTCACCTCGATGTTCGGATGATCCGCCATCCGCGACAGCCACGCCGTGTACCCGTCCGTGGGAAGCCCCTCCCACGTGTCGTTGAAGTACCGGTTGTCATACGTGTACCGCACCGGCAACCGGCTGATGATGTCCCCGGACAGCTTGTGCGGATCCGTCTGCCACTGCTTCGCCGTGTAATCACGGAAGAACGCCTCGAACAGAGGCCGCCCCACCAGAGCGATGCCCTTCTCCTCGAAGTTCGCCGCCGTAGCGACATCGAACTCCCCCGCCTGCTCCCGCACCAGCGCACGCGCCTCAGCCGGCGAATACGCCGCCTGGAAGAACTGATTGATCGTGCCCAGATTCACCGGCATCGGGAACACCACATCCTTGTGGTTCGTGTACACCCGATGCACATAGTTCGTGAACGACGTGAACCGGTTCACGTACTCCCACACCGTCGCATTCGACGTGTGGAACAGATGCGCCCCATACCGGTGCACCTCGATCCCCGTCGACCGCTCCGCCTCACTGTACGCATTCCCACCGATGTGATGACGACGATCGATCACCGTCACCTTACGCCCCGCATCCGCAGCACGCTCAGCAACAGTGAGACCGAAAAAACCCGACCCGACGACAAGGAGATCCATAACACCATCGTATCCAGGCACGGCAGTGAAGCTTCTGCGCGCCCGCCTCCGGGGGCCCTTCGGGATCGCCACCTATGATGTTCCTGCCATGACTCTGCAGATCTTCATTCCCTACTGGGGGGAACCGGGCCTTCTCTTCGACGCGATCGACTCCGTCCGCGCCCAGCGCAACCCGGATTGGGACCTGACGATCATCGACGACTGCTACCCGGACGAGTCTGTGGGCGAGCGGCTGCGTGCAGAGACCGATCAGCGGATCACCTACATCCGCAACGAGACCAACCTCGGCATCACCGAGAACTACCGCGAGGCGATCCGCCGTGCGAGCGGCAGGCACGTCGCGATCCTCGGCTGCGACGATCTGCTGCACCCCAACTACGTCGACGTGGTCACGGGCATCCTCGAACGGCATCCGGATGCGGATGTCGTCCAGCCCGGCGTGCAGGTGATCGACGAGCACGGCACCGTGGTGATGCCGCTCGCCGACCGGATCAAGCAGCGGATGCTGTCGCCGCGCGCCGAGACCGTGCTGACCGGCGAGGAGATGGCCACGAGTCTGCTGCGCGGCAACTGGCTGTACTGGCCGTCGCTCACGTTCCGCACCGACACGCTGCGCAGGGTGGATTTCCGGGATGGCCTCCCGATCATCCAGGACCTCGCACTGCTCGTCGACATCGCGTTCCAGGGCGGCTCGCTCGCCTTCGCACCGACGCTCGCGTTCTCCTACCGGCGTCACAGCGGGAGCGCGTCGCAGAAGACTCTGCTGGACGGCCGCCGATTCAACGATGAGCGCACGTATTACGCGACCGCACGGCGCCAGGCCGAGGCGAAGGGCTGGAAACGCACCGCTCGAGTGACCCGGATGCGACTCATGGCGAGGTTGCACGCGATCACGGAGCTCCCGGGGGTTCTCCGGCACGGCACCTCCGCTGGGCTAAAGTCGACTCTGGCCCACATCTTCGCCCTGTAGCCACGCGTGCGAGGTGGTGCCCGATTGGAGAGACTCACCTCATGGCCGACCACGTCCTGATCACCGGAGGCGCCGGCTTCATCGGCACTCGTCTCGCGCAGCGCTTCGTCCGCGCCGGACACCGCGTCACCGTGCTCGATTCCCTGCTCCCCCAGGTGCACGGCGATGACCCGGAGGCCTCTCCGCTGCTGCGTTCGCTGGACGGCATCGCGACGGTCGTGCGCGGCACGGTCGCCTCGAAGGACGACCTCCGCGCGGCGCTGAACGGTGTGAACACCGTCATCCATCTGGCCGCAGAGACCGGCACCGGCCAGTCGATGTACGAGATCGACCGCTACGTCGAGACGAACGTCGGCGGCACCGCGAAGCTGCTCGACCTCCTGACGAACGAGCCGCACGAGGTGCGGCGCATCGTGATCGCCTCGTCCCGCTCGATCTACGGCGAGGGCGCCTATCGCACCGCCGACGGACGCACGGTCTACCCCGAGCACCGCGCGGATGCCGACATGGCCGCCGGCGACTTCGACGTGCACCACCCGGGCGAGGGCGAGCTGGAACTGATCCCCACCGACGAGTCCGCGCTCCTGCACCCGTCGTCCCTGTACGGCATCACGAAGCAGATGCAGGAGGCGATGATCATGACCGTCGCCCCGACCATCGGCATCGAGCCGGTGTCAGTGCGCTACCAGAACGTGTACGGACCCGGTCAGTCGCTCAAGAACCCCTACACCGGCATCCTGTCGATCTTCTCCACCCTGATCCGACAGGGCAAGGAGATCAACATCTTCGAGGACGGCGAGGAGAGCCGCGACTTCGTCTACATCGACGACGTGGTGGAAGCGACGTTCCTCGCGGCGACCGAGAGCGCGGCGGCCGGCGAGATCCTCAACGTCGGCTCCGGCGTCGGGACCACGGTCAACGAGGTCGTCGCCGCACTGTTCGCCGCCCTCGGGCGCGAGGTGCCGACCCGGATCTCCGGCAACTACCGCCTCGGAGACATCCGCCACAACATCGCCGACACCTCGCGCATGACGCGGGTCCTCGACTTCACCCCGCAGGTGCCCTTCCGCGACGGCGTCGCCGCATTCGCGGAGTGGGTGCTGACCGAGCCGATCGAGCAGGATGCCTATCAGCGTTCGCTCGACGAGATGGCGCAGCGGAACCTGCTGAAGTGAGCACCGACCTGACGACGCCCCGGGAGTTCCCGTTCCGGACCAACAGCCTGAACCTGTTCCGGTTGATCCTGGCGTTCCTCGTGCTGGTCGCGCACGCGTTCTACACCGCCGGTCTCGACTGGGCACCCGGCTTCAACGGCGAGAACCTCGGCGGCTGGGCGGTCATCGGCTTCTTCGTCATCAGCGGCTTCCTCATCACGCGATCCCGGCTCCGGACGGATGCCGGTGCGTTCCTCGTGCATCGCATCGCGCGGATCATGCCGGCGTTCCTCGTCTGCCTCGTCCTGACCGCCGCGGTATTCGGGCCGATCGCACAGCTCGCGACGATGGGGACGCTCTCCGGCTACGTCACGACGCCGACGACTCCGCTGGAGTACATCTGGGGCAACCTGTTCCTGCACATCGATCACTACGCGATCGGATCGTCGCTGAGCACGCTGCCCTATCCGGATGCCTGGAACGGCTCGCTGTGGACGCTGTACTTCGAGTTCATCTGCTACCTCGTCGTGTGGGTGCTCGGCGCGTTCGCGATCTTCCGCCGCTCAGTGCTGCTGACACTCGTGCTGTGGGTCGGCGCCGTCGCCGTGCGTGCGGCGACGGCCGCAGGGCTGTCCGGCGGCCTGGACGGGGATTTCGATCTCCTCGCACGTCTGCTGCCATACTTCCTCGGCGGATCCCTCGTGTACCTCGTCGTGCAGCGCTGGGGATTCATCCCGCTGATCGGCATCCTGTCGATCCCGGTCGCCGCCGCCCTCATGGTCTTCGTCCCGGTGCTCGGCGGCCCGCTGGCCGCTCCCCTGCTCGGGTACGCCCTGCTGTACCTGTCGACCGTGGTCCCGCAGCCGGAGTGGATCGCGCGGAACGACATCTCGTACGGCTTCTACATCTACGCCTGGCCCATGCAGCAGCTGGTCTACGTCTTCGGCGGCGCGCAGTTCGGCGTCCTGGTGTACATCCTCATCACCACGGCACTGACGAGCCTGCTCGCGATGGCGAGCTGGTTCATCATCGAGCGGCCCGTCATGCGGCTCGCCAGGCACCGCCCCGCGCGCGCGGTGCCCGCTCAGGCCTGAGCGCGCACCCGATGCCGCGCCTCGCGCCAGAGGCGCAGGAGCAGGACGCGCGAACGCAGGGCCGGCAGGATGCCGCGCGGACGCTCGCTCGACGCGTTCTGGTCGTGGACGCGCCGCCGCAGCGTCGGCTGCCGGACGTGCACGAGTTCGCCAGCGGCGTTAGCGACGGTCGCGATCCACAGGTCGTGCGACTCGTCCAGCCCCGCAGGGAACGGCGTCGCGAGCGACAGGAAGTCGCGACGGATCGCCATCGCGCATCCGAAGTACGGCGCGTCGCCGATCAGGATCTTGACCTGATTGCGGCAGCGCTGTGCGCCTCCGCCCGTGCGCAGCATCCAATCGCGGCGTGTCAGCGGAGACCGCAGCGGTGCGCCGGTGGACAGCAGGACCAGGTTGGATGCCGCGACGGCGCGTTCCTCGAGCGCGGCGACGAGTAGAGCGCGCCGTCCGGGGATCCAGACGTCGTCCTGGTCGGCGAGCATGAGGACATCGCCGGTGGCGCGCATGAGCGCCTCCTCGAACGAGCGCACGTAGCCCTGATTGACGTCGCGGGCGAACACCCGCACGCGCTGATCTTCGTAGGCCTCGAGCAGCGCGACCGTGTCGTCCGACGAGGCGTCGTCGACGATCACCACCTCGTCTGCGGGTTCGAGCTCGGCGAGGATGGAATCCAGCTGCTCCCGCACGTACCGTGCGCCGTTGTACGTCGCCATGCAGACGCTCACCGTGGTCATGCCGGCATCCTCCGCTCCGCCAGTGCTCGCCGCAGGACGAACAGCTGGTACCCGGCCACGCACAGCTCCGACACGGCCACCGACCACGCCACCAGCGGCAGCGAGCCGAGCGCAGCGAACAGCAGGATCAGGGGCGCACCGACCAGCGCACCGACCAGGGTCGACACGGCGAGCGCCGAGACGCGGCCCAGCACGACGAGACAGGCGTACCCGACGACCGCGGCGATGCCGATCCCGAGGAAGGCCACCCCGAGCGGGGTCGATAGTTCCAGCGGCACCTGGGTCTGGAAGCCCGAAAGCGGCAATGAGAGCACCGGCGACAGAACCGCGATCGCGAGACCGCCGAGCGCCGCGATCCCCGCGGCCGCCCCCGTCGCCGTCCTGCACCGCGCCGCGAGATCCGCTCCGGGTTCGGGAACCCAGCTCTGGAAGAACTGCTGGACAGGCTGGAACGCCACTGACGCGTACCGGAACAGCCGGTCGGCGACGCCGTAGACGGGCACCGCGGACGGCAGGAAGATCTGCAGGGCGATGAGAGGGAGATTCACATACCCGGTGCTCGTGAGGGTCGCGAGCACCGCGTGGCGCTGCGCCATCAGGGCATCGCGCCACGGGACGGGGGCGGGACCGACGGGCGCGCCGCGCAGGATGACGACCGCCGACAGCGAGATGCCGACGAGATAGCCGATGCCCTGACCCACGAGGTAGGCCCACAGCTCCCCCGTCACGACGGCACCGATGATGCCGAGGACTGCACCGCCGATGAACGGCAGCGTGTCGAAGCGAATGAGCCGAGAAGGGCTCCCGGTGCCGATGAAGTACCAGGCGGCACCGACGCTGGGCAGCAGGTAGACGAGCGCCCCCAGGAGCGAGTCGAGCCACAGGCCGCGCGTTACCAGGCCGAGGATGACGAAGACGACGGGGAAGGTGAGGACGTAGAGCACCGTGCGGATGCGCAATGACGAGCGGTAGAAACCGGTGCGCTCGTCGGCGGACATCGATGCGACGCTGGCCGCTCCCGTCGCCCCCCACCCGAACGACACCACGATCCCGCCGAACTGCGCGACGCTCTGGATGACCGCGAGGATGCCCCACGTCTCGCGGCCGAGCGCCTGGTTCAGGATCGGCATCGAGGCCACGCCCACGATCGTGACGATGATGACCGACATCGTGAACCCGCTCAGCCGCCCGGCGACCTGCCCGCGACTCACGCGTCTGCACTCCCGTCGGGCGCAGGCGCCACCGGCGCCGCGGACCAGCAGATCGTTCCTGCGATCTCGCGGAGCCCCTGCGGCATCGCGCCCATCCGACCGCGCACCGCGGCGACCACGGCGACACGGAACACCCGCCACATGGCTCGCCGCGGTCGGGCGACCCGCAGGACGTCGAAGAAATGGATGCTGTCGAACAGCGTGTCACGCAGCATCCGCACCGGCATGGCGCCGAAGTACTCGCAGTCGAGCACCAGGCGGTTGCGGACCCGGTAGTAATAGCGGAACGGCGTGCTGAGTGTCAGCACCGGCGGGATGCCCGGTACCCGCACCGGAACTCCGAAGAGGGTGCGCTCGTACGCTGCGCCGAGGGCGTGGCCGAGGCGAACGCCCTCGGCGGCGAGCACGGCGAGCCCCGCGCGTACGAGGCGCAGCTCGAACTCGATGTCGACGAGGTCGATGAAGAAGTCCTCGCGCAGCGCACCGACGTCATCCAGCACCGCGATGGGGATGAGCATGCCGGACTGGATGACCTCGGCTGCGGGGGCGTAGCCGTGGTGCGACTCCCCCCTGGCCTGCCGTACGCCGGCGAAGTACTCGGGCACGATGACCCCGAGACGGGCGCCATCGGCCTCCGCCGCATCGGCTGCGGCGAGCAGGCCGGTGACGAGACCGGCCGGTGCGTGGGAGTCCTGGTCCATCGTGAGCACGTGCGTCGCGCCGCTGTCGCGGGCGAGGGAGATCGCACGGTTCAGGGCGGCGGCGATGCCGGCGTTGCGGTCGAGCCGCTGCACACGGGCGCCGAGTTCGGAGATCCGCTCGAGCGCGGCATCCGCTCGTGTTCCTGATCCGTCGTCGACGACGATGACCTCATCGACCTGAGCGAGCACGGAGGCGACAGCCTGCACCGCGCCGTCAGCGGGGCCGAACGTCGAGAACACGGCGACGGTCCGGCGCACGGTCACGGACGGACCCCGTCCCCCGGCCGAGGGCTCTGACGGCGGGGTTCGGTCATCCCAGAGAGCACATGCATCGCTCACCTAGACTAGCCTCAACGCCGACTGCGCGCCTGAGGAGGACGGCCACTCGATGACAGCGGGACACCCCTCGGGGACCATCGTGATGGCGGCGTACCAGCCCGACCCAGAGCTGTTCCGCAGGCAGCTGCAGTCCCTGCGTGCGCAGAGCGTTCAGGACTGGACCTGCGTGATCTCGGTGGACGGCGACCGATCGCCCGTCGCGGCGCTCGTGGAAGAGATCACCGGCGGCGACGAGCGCTTCCTCGTGATCGGCGACGACCGTCGACGCGGGTTCTACGGAAACTTCGAGCAGGCGCTCGAGGCGGTCCCTGCGGATGCCGCCTGGGTCGCACTCGCCGACCAGGACGACCACTGGTATCCGCACAAGCTCGCGACGCTGCTCGCACTGCTCGACGACTGCTCGCTCGTCTCCGGCCAGGCGCGCCTCGTGACCTACCCGGACGGTGTCGAGCTCGGCGTCACGGACCGCGCCGACCACGGTGCAGCCTCCACCGTGCTCATCAACCAGTTCACCGGGTCGCTGTGCGTCTTCGAGCGCGCACTGCTGGAGGACGCACTGCCGTTCCCGCATCCGCCCTCCCGGGTGGCGACCCACGATCACTGGCTCGCCGTCGTCGCCGGCGCCCGCAGGGGCACGGCGATCGTCAATGAGATCGTCCAGGATTACGTCCAGCACGACGCGAACGTGTACGGCGACCCGAGCCGTGCCGGCGACACCGGTCTGCTCGCGCCGCTGCGCAACGCCCTGCGCCTCGCCGAACGCGTCGAAGGGTCGCGGTCACCCCTCGCGGTCGTGCGCATGACCTTCTGGACGTACGTGGGATGGCGGCAGCTCATGGTCGACGCGCTCGCTGCGCGGCGCGGGCCCGATGCGATCTCCGCGTCTCTCGCCGGCGGGTTCGGCCGCGGGCGGAGCTATCGCAAGCTGAACGCGCAGCTGGCCATCTCGGTGGCGCAGGGCGTGATCTCGTCCCGCTACGCGTGGGGGTACCGCGCGAGCTGGCTGGCCGGCGCGCTCATCGGCGGACGCCGCCGCGTCGACGCCGCTGTCGCGAAGGTCAGCCCAGCCCGCACGCCGTGATCTGATACAGCCGCGCATCGCCCTCGCTGTCGGCGAGCTCGACGACACCGGCATCCTCCAGGTCCTCGAGGCCGGGGAGCGGATGCTGGTCGGGGTGCACCTCGCGGTCACCGAAATCGAGCACGAACCCGACGTTCAGCGCGTCGACGGCATCGCAGACCTTTCCGTCCGTGAGGGCGTCGTCGAGGTGGTCGTTGATGAGCTCCATGTCGTCGGAGATGTCGACGAGCATGTGCGGCATGAGCACCTCACGGCCGCTGATCGCGTAGGCGAGCCCCGCGCCGGTGTACGGGTTGCCGGCGACGACCACGCCCTCCGGCACGGTCTTATCCAGGCGTTGGAGCAGCGTGAGCTCGTCCGAACTGAGCAGCACGGCGTCGTCGTCGAGGTCGAACACGTTCTGCGCGTAGACGATCGCCCTCGGCACCGCAGGCAGCGGGAACACGAGGAAGCCGATCGCCGCCACGGCGATGCCGACGACGATGCGCGCCCGTGTCGCCTCCGGCCGAGCGGCCGCCCAGCGTCGTGCGACGAGCTCAGCCGTCCGGGTGAGGCCGAACGCGGCCAGGGGCAGGAGCGCGATCGCGAACACCGATGCCAGCCGCTGCCAGTTGTTGTACCAGCTACCGGTCAGCGCATCGCGCAGATCCCACAGCGGCCCGCCGAACGAGGTCACGACGATGAACAGACCGAGCCCGATGAGCCACGAGGCCCCCATCACGATCGCCGTCGCGGTGCGCTCGCGGATCACCCACACCAGACCGATGAGCACGGCAAGTGCGACCGCCACGGCACTGATGCCGTAGTACATGGAGAGCTGCAGTCCTTCGGACAGCGCCTGCGCCTTGGGGAACGGCACCGGCCAGAGCCGTGCCGCTTCCGGGGGCCTGAGCACCTTCAGCAGCGCGAATCCCACGACGACGTAGCCGAGGAGGCCGACGCCGAGCCAGATGCGATCCCGCACCGCGGGCCTCGTCCGCCAGGTGCGCCACGCGAACACACCGACCATGGGCACCGACAGAGCGAGCCACGCGACGAAGCCGCCGGGGTGCGCGAGCGCGAGCCCCGGCAGGGCGCCGACGACGACGAATGCCCACCATCCGCGGCGCAGTCGCTCGGCATCCGATCCGATGCCGAGCACCGCGGCGGTCGCCGCGAGGACGAACGGAAGCATCGCGAGGGACAGCTGGAACGGGTAGAGGACTCCGTAGTCCATGGGCAGCAGCGGGAAGGTCGGGATCGAGACGCTCACGATGGCGGCCGAGACCATGGCGATGCGCGAAGCGCCGACCAGGACCCGCACGATCAGCAAAGCGCCGAGCGGCCAGATCAGGGCTGCGACCACGAGCGTCTGCGCGTTGACCACGACGGGGATGCTCGCGCCGCTGAGCTGTGCCACGATGCTCGCCGTGGCGTGCCACGCGGACGGATAGAACGGCAGCCCGCCGTTCGGGCTGGTCATCTGACCGAGTTCGAGCGGCGACGCCGCCGAGAAGTCGAGGATGTATCGGATCGCGTTCAGATGGAAGACGTTGTCGAACGTCTGCGAGATCGCCGTCGGCTGACCGACGACGAGGAACACCTGGATGGTGAGCACGACCGCCGCGGCCGCTGCGGCGCCGAACGTCCACCACCCGGCTCCGGGCCAACGTGCGCTCGGACGCCGCCACGAGACGGGCCGTCCGACGAGGTGCCGTACGAGCACGATGCCGCCCGCGATGATCGCGGCGACGGCGAGGCACGGCAGGATCGACCAGCCGATGCCCAGCCAACCGGCGATGACGCTCGCTCCCCCGATGACGGTGGTGGCGAACACCGGCGCGGCCGCAGCGGTCCAGAGGCCGCGCAGACCGATGAGGCGTGCCAGCGTCGCGCCGAGGACGGCGTAGAGCAGGACCAATACGGTCGCGGGCCAGAGCAGATCCAGCATTCCCATGTGTCTCCCCGACCCTCTCGCGCACGAACCGGATCAGGATATCCCGCGCGGATCGGCAACGCCTGACCACGCGCCACGGCCGGCCGGGCCCGTGGTCGCTCGCGCGCGTGTGACAACATAGAGGCGTGAAAGGCATCATTCTTGCGGGGGGTTCTGGGACGCGGCTGCACCCGATCACGTTG
>NZ_JBSJZG010000008.1:0-124055 GCF_054798195.1 Microbacterium sp. GXF0217
CGAGCCGCGCCCGACCAGACTCCGCCTTGGGCCAGATCAGACCGTCACCCCTGGGCCACTTCAAGTTGACATAGCCAAGATGGGCACCATCACCCCATACGAAACGGTGAAGGGTCGCCGGTACCGAGTGCGCTATCGGAAACCGGATCTTTCCGAGGCGCAGAAGCGCGGCTTCACGACGATGCGGGAGGCGGAGCTGTACCTGTCGATGGTGACGGTATCGAAGTCGAAGGGCGAGTACGTCGATCCGTCCACGTCCCGTGTTCCGGTGCAGATGTTCGCGGACAGTTGGTTGCGGTCCAAGCAGCCACCGATGACGAAGCCGTCGTATTACATGACGCTCGAGCGGGCGTGGAAGAACCACGTGGCCCCGGTGTGGGCTGACCGGGAGATCTGGTCGATCCGGCGCTCGGAAGTGCAGGATTGGGTGTCCGACCTGGCGACACGGAAGTCTCGTACGGTCGTCCTGCGCTGCCTCGGAATTCTCGCCGGCATTCTCGATGTCGCGATCGACGATCGCCGCCTCTCGAGCAATCCGGCCCGGCATATCCGCAGCCTTCCTCGGAAAGGGCCGGGCAAGCGCCGCGTGTACCTCACGCATGACCAGGTGGCGACGCTGTCTGCGTGCTCGGCGCATCCGACGCTCGTGCTGACGCTGGCGTATACCGGCCTGCGCTGGGGCGAGGCGACGGGACTGCGCGTGCGCAGCGTGAACCGGCTTCGTCGGCGCTTCGTCATCGAGGAGAACGCGGTGATGATTGCCTACGAGATCCACGTCGGCACGCCCAAGACACACGAGAAGCGCTCGGTCCCCTACCCCGAGCGTCTGGCCGCGATGATCGAGCAGGCGTGCGCCGGCAAGGGGCCCGAGGGGCTGCTGTTCGGCGACGGGACCAACCACATGCGCAACTCGGGTGCGCAGGGCTGGTTCGCGAACGCGGTCCGCCGGGCGCAGGAGATCGATCCGTCGATCCCGCGGCTCACCCCGCACGATCTTCGGCACACCGCCGCCTCGCTCGCGATCAGCTCGGGCGCCAACGTGAAGGCCGTGCAGCGGATGCTCGGGCACGCCTCGGCGGCGATGACGCTCGACACCTACGCCGATCTCTTCGACGACGATCTGGATGCCGTCGCGACCCGACTGAACGCCGCGATGCCGCTGATCGCGCTGCAGACAGGCCCACAGACTCGCTACTCTCGACCGAAATCAGCGCAGTGAGCAGATTGCTCAATTTCTCCGTCGAGGCCACGATGCCCCATGCACGCGATTTTGGCGTCCTGAGACGCCCGATGAAGCCCCTTGTCGGACCTTGTCGCCGACCGATTTTTTGGCTCATAGGAGATTCAAATGCGGCCAAAAAGCGGCCAAAAATGAGTTTTCTGTGGTCTGACCACGGAAAAAAGTCCTGGTCAGAGCCAAAAAGAGACTGTGCCCCTGGAGGGACTCGAACCCCCAACCGTTTGCTTAGGACGCAACTGCTCTTCCATTGAGCTACAGAGGCTGGCTCGACCAGTCTACCCAGCCGAAACGATGTCCTCGGTCGCGACGACGCGGGCGAAGTCGCCCTCCTGCAACACGAGGGCCGTCGTCGCCATGAGCTCGGCCGCGGTGCGCCGCACCGTACCGACCCCGGCGATGTGCGCCTCGAGATCGAAGGTCCTGGTCGCGTCGAGCACGACCGTGGTGTGGTACCCGAGATTGCCGGCCAACCGCGCAGTCGTCTCCACGCACATATTGGTCTGGATGCCGCAGAGCACGACCTCGTCGATAGAAGACACCCGCAACCACGCATCCAGATCCGGAGTCCCGTGGAACGCGGAGTTGACCGACTTCGTCACGAACAGCGCAGGGTCGACCGCCGCGACGAAATCCATGAGCGCGTTGCCCTGGTGCGTCGGGTGCAGCGGCGAGACCGCCGACCGGGAGTCATGACGCACGACGACGATCGGTTCGCCGTCGCGCTCCCACGCCGCGATGAGGCGCGCGATGTTCGCTTCGCACTCGGCATTGGCCGTCGGCCCCCAGAATGCGTCGTCCTCGAAACCGCGTTGCACGTCGATCACGATCAGGGCTCGGGTCATGAGCTCAGCCTAGGCCGCAAGCGCCAGATACGGCTCCCACCGCGGGTCGCTGCGCTCGGTTCCGCGCACGGTCCAGGCGGTGTTGTGCGGCGGGCGCGGTGCGAACCGCAGCTCCCACCCCATCTCCTGCGGCGTGCGGTCGCTCTTGACGTTGTTGCAGCGCAGGCAGCACGCGACGAGGTTCTCCCACGAGTCCGCTCCCCCGCGCGAGCGCGGCAGGATGTGGTCGATCGTCGAAGCGGCCTTGCCGCAGTACCCGCATCGGTGATTGTCCCGACGCAGGACCCCGCGTCTGGTGACGGGCACCCGTCTGCTCGACGGCACGCGGACGTAGCGACTCAGGATGATCACGACCGGGCGATCGAATCTGCCGTGGCTCGCCCAGACGGGATCCCCTTCGACGTGTTCGATCACGGTCGCCTTCTCGTTCATCACGAGCACGAGCGCTCGCTTGAAGGACACCACCGCAAGCGGCTCGTAGCCGGCGTTCAGAACCAGTGTGCGCATCATCTTCCTCTCGATACGCCGGGACGGCTTCCCGGCACTCTCGACTCACACGAGGCCGCACGGGCGGAGGAATTCTGTACGCAGGGACGAGAAAAGGCGCCGTCTCTAGAGACAGCGCCTTTCGCGCACGGCTGCACCGTGGCATCCCTGCGGGCAATGCCGAAGCACCAGAAGGCCGAGCGCATCCATGGTTCGGATGCTCGGTATTCGGTCCATCAGCGACTCCCGCCTGTGCGACAACGGGATCAGGCTAACCCATCGACCTGGGTGCGGGCGAAACAGCCGGTGAACGGGGGACGGCGTGTCGAGGAAGGATCAGGCCGGAGCGCCGTTGGCGTTCAGCCAGCCGATCGGCTCGACCAGGCTGCCGCCGATCCGCACCTCGAAGTGGAGGTGGTTCGCGGTCGAGCGTCCGGTGCTGCCCATGAACCCGATCAGCTGACCGGCCTGCACGGTCTGGCCCGCCTGGACCTGACGCGAACCGTAGATCATGTGACCGTAGAGCGTGGAGACCTGCTGACCGCCGAGGACGTGGTCGATCACGACGCCGACCCCGTAGCCGTAGTAGCTGTCGGTGGAGATGCGCACCGTGCCCGCAGCCGCGGCGTACAGCGGCGTGCGGGCGTCGCCGACCATGTCGGCGCCGTTGTGGCTGCCGCTGAGCGTGCGGCTGACGTAGTAGCCGCCGCCGACGGGGTTGCGGACCTCGCCGGATCCGGGAGCTACAAGAGGGATACCTGCTGTACTCACTCCGCCGCCACCGCCACGAGAGGCAGCGGCCTTCGCCGCGGCTTCGGCACGGGCTGCGGCCGCTTCTTCGGCCTTCTTCTGTGCGATCTCGTCCGGTGTGGTGGCCGAGTAGTTGCCGCGATCCATCGGAGCGGCCGTCGCTTCGGATGCCACGACGAGCGACTGCGCGTCATCCATGGCGACCTGCTGGAGCGTGGTGGCGACCTCGGCGGTCGGCGTGGTCGACGCGTACGCCGGCAGAGCGACAGCGGCGACGAGGGCTCCGACGGCGCCGAAGATGGCGATCGAGCGCAACGGCTTCTTCACGGACAGCTTGCGCCCGCTTCGACCCGCGCCACGACGGGCGGGGGTGCGATCTTCAGATGTCTTCTCGGGCGATTCGATGTCTGTGGCCAAGATCAGTGATCCTCCTGCGCCTCGCGCTCGGGTCGCGCTGGCTCGTCGGCACTCTGCTATCGGGGCACGTTTAGCTTCGGGCTTGTGCGATCGTCTCCCGCGAAGACGACGAGCCGGTGAGGCGATCTTCGCGGTCATCGCCCCCGGGCTTCCTTCGCGGGCGACTTGACCGAGGTTACCGGAAGATAACGATTCTGTCACCCTGCCAACCTGGCAATCCTCCGAAGGCGGATGCCGCGGCATCGGGATCCGCGAAGATCAGGCCTCGTCGCGCACGAGGAAGATGTGCGCCGCGAGTTCGACGGGAAGTTCGAGACCCTGGTCGTTGCCGTCCATCTCGATCAGCACGTAGCCCTCGTTGTAGCGGTAGCGACCGCGCGCGCCGGGAACGACGCCGGCATCGCGCAGCTGCTGCAGCAGTTCTGGATCGACCTGCGCGGGCTCCGCGAGGCGACGCACCGTGCCCTCCGTGGACTCCTCCGCGGCGTTCAGCTTCTGCACGAGACCGATGACGCCCTCATCGAACGTCCGTGCGGGCAGGTCGCCGAGCTGGTCGAGACCGGGAATCGGGTTGCCGTAGGGCGACTCGGTGGGGTGCCCGAGCAGTTCGACGAGGCGGCGCTCGACCTGCTCGCTCATCACGTGCTCCCAGCGGCACGCCTCGTCGTGGACGTACGCCCAGTCCAGACCGATCACATCGGAGAGCAGGCGCTCGGCCAGCCGGTGCTTGCGCATCACGTCGACGGCCTTGCGGCGCCCGGCATCCGTCAGCTCGAGAGTGCGGTCCTCGGAGACGACGACGAGACCGTCGCGCTCCATGCGTCCGACCGTCTGCGAGACCGTCGGGCCGGAGTGGCCGAGGCGCTCGGAGATGCGCGCGCGCAGCGGAACGATGTTCTCCTCCTCGAGTTCGAGGATGGTGCGGAGATACATCTCCGTGGTGTCGATCAGGTCGGTCATCTGCCCCTCCGAAGTTTCTTAGGCAAGCCTACATTCCTGCGCGGACATCAGCCCCGTCACGCGGGGAAACGCCCGCGCACGTCAGGCCTAGAATCGACGCATGGCGATCGAGATTCCCCGTGACCTCCTGCCCGTCGACGGCCGCTTCGGCTGCGGTCCGTCCAAGGTGCGCCCCGCGCAGCTCGAGGCCCTGGTCGCCTCCGGCGGCTCGATCCTGGGCACCTCGCACCGACAAGCTCCCGTCAAGAACCTCGTCGGCAGCGTCCGCGAGCAGCTCGCGACCCTGTTCCGCGTTCCGGACGGATACGAGATCATCGTCGGCAACGGCGGATCGACGGCGTTCTGGGATGCCGCGGCATTCGGCCTGATCCAGAACCGCTCGCAGAATCTCGTCTTCGGCGAGTTCGGCGGGAAGTTCGCCAAGGCCGCCGCCGCACCGTGGCTGCAGGCACCGGATGTCCGCAACGCCGAGCCGGGCTCGCGCACGGCCGCTGAGATCGTGGACGGCATCGACGTCTACGCGTGGCCGCACAATGAGACCTCCACCGGCGTCTCCGCCCCGATCGAGCGCGTCTCCGCGGAGGGCGCCCTCACCGTCATCGACGCGACGAGCGCCGCCGGAGGCATCGATTTCGACGCCGCGCAGGCCGACGTGTACTACTTCGCCCCGCAGAAGAACCTCGGCTCGGACGGCGGGCTGTGGTTCGCGGCTGTCTCGCCCGCCGCGATCGAACGGATCGAGCGCATCGCAGCATCCGATCGCTACATCCCCGAATTCCTCAGCCTGAAGAACGCCGTCGACAACTCGCGTCTGAACCAGACGCTGAACACCCCGGCGCTGACGACGCTCCTGCTGCTCGACGACCAGCTGCGCTGGATCAACGGCAACGGCGGACTCGCCTGGGCCGGAGCCCGCACTGCCGAGTCCTCGCAGGCGCTCTACGACTGGGCCGAGGCGTCCGACGTCGCGACGCCCTACGTCACCGACGCCGCGCACCGTTCCCCCGTCGTCGCGACGATCGACTTCGCCGACAGCGTCGACGCGGCCGCGATCGCGAAGACGCTGCGCGCGAACGGCATCGTCGACACCGAGCCGTACCGCAAGCTCGGCCGCAACCAGCTGCGCGTCGCGACGTTCGTCTCGATCGAGCCCGACGACGTGCGTCAGCTCATCCGTTCGATCGACTACGTGCTCGCGAACTCCGAGGCATAGGCCCCGACGAGAACTGCCCCGCATCTCTTCCGAGAGGCGGGGCAGTTCTGTGTACACAGTGCGTGACGCGCGTCACTCCTCTTCGTCGGAGTCGCCGTCCGTCTCGCCCTCGGACTCGTCATCCTCGGACTCGTCATCCTCGGTATCCTCGTCCTCGTCCTCGGCCTCTTCCTGGGCCTCGTCGTCTTCGTCGTCCGCAGCCGAGTCGTCGAGTTCGTCGATGTCGACGCCGTCCAGATCGCCGGCGTGCAGTCTCGGCGAGACGACCGCGTCTTCCTCGTCGTCGTCCTCATCGCCGTCGAAGTCCTCGTCCTCCGACTCGGCATCCTCGTCCTCGTCGTCGACGTCCTCTTCCGCGTCGTCCGCGACGACCGCATCGGATGCCTCGGCCGCCGCCTGCTCGGCGAGCTCGGCCTGGTGCGCGCGGTACTCAGCGAGGCGCTCGGCCCACGGAACCCAGTCCGGAGCCAGCAGCGCCCCGTCACCGGGGAGCAGTTCGACCTCGAGCACCGTCGGCTCCGCGCCGTCGACGACCGCGACCGTCACAGTCCAGTACCAGCCCGGATAGCCGCCGAGCCGATTCTCGAACCGGAGAGACACCGAACCGTCCTCCTCGGCCGTGTAACCGGCCGCAGGGCCGACGGCCGATGCGGGCGTGATCTCGTGCAGCGCGGCGAGCGCGAGATCACGGGCGTCGATCAGACGCGCATCGGGCTCAGGCATCGAGGTCATCAGCCACCTTGCGCAGCACTGCCGCGATCTTGCGACCATGACTGGAGGAGGGATAGCGGCCGCGGCGCAGGTCGCCGCCGATGCCGTCGAGGAGCTTCACGAGGTCCTCGATGATGATCGCCATGTCGTCGGCCGGCTTGCGCTTGGCCTTCGCCAGGCTCGCCGGGGCCTCGAGCACGCGCACCGAGAGCGCCTGCAGTCCGCGCTTGCCGTCGGCGACGCCGAACTCGACCCGGCTGCCCGGCTTCACTGCGGCGCCCGTCGGCAGGGCGGAGGCGTGCAGGAAGACGTCCTGGCCGTCATCGCTGGCGATGAAGCCGAACCCCTTCTCATCGTCGTAGAACCTGACCTTGCCGGTGGGCATGGAGAACCTCGCTGTGTTGCTGACGGAAACTTCGGGTGCGTCCACGCGCACCTGTCTCCAGCCTACCGGGGAACGAGGGACTAGGCTGAGACGGATGAGCACGCAGAGTTCCGGGTCGGACATCACGATCCGCGCAGTGGATCGGATCCTCGCCTTCACCGCGCTCGCACTGGCCGCGCTCTCGGTCATCTGCTTCTTCGCGATCATCATCGGCACCGCCGTCGGCATGAGCCACGAGGACTTCGCGAACGGCGCATGGCCCGTGGTCGCCGCCGTACCGCAATGGGGTCTCCCCGTCGCGTTCATCCTCATCCTGACGCTCTTGATCATGAGCTTCGTCCGGAAGGGACGCGCGAACAAGCGCTCCTGACGATGAGCACGCACGCCCGCCCGCTCGCCGTGTGGCTGGCCGCTGCCGCGGATGCGGAGCTCGAACTGCTGTTCGCCGGACGCGGCGTGCGCCCTGATGCGACATGGAACGACTTCTTCGACGCCGCCGAGGCGCTGCTCGACCCCGGCTCTGTGGAGCGCGCGATCTCCGCACTCCCCCTGGGGGATGCCGCCGCTCTCGCCCGCGCCGCCTCTGGTGAGGATGCCGGGCCGAACCGCGATCGCCTCACCGCCCTTGCGCTGCTCGATCAGGACGGCATGCCCTTCGCCCCGGTGGCCGATGCGCTCACGGATCGAGGGCTCGCCGCCGTCGCCGACAGTGCAGAACCGGAGTCCGCCTCGGATGAGGCCGCCGCCCGCGCCGCCGAGCGCGCCTTCGCGACGGTCGCGCGACTCGCCGACCTGCTGCTCGCCGCTCGCGAGTCGCCGCTGGCGCTGCTCGCCACCGGGCTGCTCGCCGCGGGCGAGAAGAAGCGTCTCGCCGAGGCCGGTGTCGACAGCGAGCATGCGGACGATCTGCGCGCTCTCGCCGCGGACGCCGCCCTCGTTCGCACCCAGGAGCGGCGCGTGGTCCCCACCGCCGCAGGCGAGGAATGGCTCCGGCTCGGGTTCGCGGACCGCTGGACGCGCCTGGCCATGGCCTTCCGCGCGGCGCTGCCCGCCGGCATCCGTTCGGGCGACGGATGGGTCCCGCCGTCCGCCTGGGTCAGTGCGTACCCGTGGGATGCCGGATGGCCCGTCGCCGAGCAGCACCTGCGGCGACGCGCCCATCTGCTCGGGCTGATCGCGGACGACGGCACGGAGCCCGTCTGGGCGGAGCGTCTTCGCCACGGTGAGGATGCCGATCCGGAACCGCTCACCCGGTCGGTGCCGGTGGAAGTCGACCGCGTTTTCCTGCAGAACGATCTCACGGCGATCGCACCCGGACCGCTCGTGCCCTCCCTGGACGTGCGCCTGCGCAGCATGGTCGAGCGCGACTCCGCACAGTCCTCGTCCTACCGGTTCACACCGGAATCGATCACGCGCGGCCTCGTCGAGGGCGAGACCGAGGCATCGATCCTCGAGTTCCTCGGTGCGCTCTCGCTGACAGGGATGCCGCAGCCGCTCGCCTACCTGGTCGCGCAGACCGCGCAGCGTCATGGCCTGGTCCGCGTGTGGACGTCCGATCACGGCACAACGGTCACGAGCAGCGATCCGCACCTCATCGAGACCATGAACGTCGATCGCGCGCTCCGCCCGCTGGCACTGACCGTCGAGGACGGCATGCTCATCTCTCGAGTGCGCGCAGAGACGGTCTACTGGGCCCTCGCCGATGCGCGCTATCCGGCGACCCTCGTGGATGCCGAGGGACAGCCGGTGTCCACGCAGCGCGCCCCGATGCCCGCCGAGTCGCCGACGCAGAGCACTCCGTCCTACGCGCCGCTCATCGCCCGGCTGCGCGAGCATCAGGGGCCGGATGCCGATGCCGCCTGGCTCGACCGCGAACTCGAAGCCGCCGTCCGCCAGCGCGCGGTCGTCGTGGTCGAGGTCGGCATGCCCGACGGCTCATCCCGCGAGCTGACGCTCGAGGCCAGCGGCCTCGGCGGCGGGCGGCTGCGCGGCCGCGACCGGGCCGCCGATGTCGAGCGGACCCTGCCCGTCTCCAGCATCCGATCCGCGCGCATCGTCGATGCCGGCGACCGCTGACGCCACGCCACCCGGAGCCGGGCGCAGTAGACTGGTCAGCTATGTCTGATGGCCCCCTGATCGTCCAGAGCGATCGCACAGTCCTGCTCGAGGTCGCGCACCCGGATGCCGAGAGCGCACGCCACGAGCTGGCCATCTTCACCGAGCTGGAGCGGGCGCCGGAGCACATCCACACCTACCGCATCACGCGCCTCGGGCTGTGGAACGCCCGTGCGGCCGGCCACACCGCCGAGGACATGCTGGACACGCTCGACCGCTGGTCGCGCTTCCCCGTGCCGCCTTCGGTGGCCGTCGACCTCAAGGAGACGGTGAACCGCTACGGTCGGCTGACGATCGAGCGCGATGACGAGGGAACCCTGATCCTCCGTTCGATCGACCCGGCCGTGCTCACGCAGGTCGCGAGCAACAAGCGCATTCAACCGCTCTTGGTCGGGCACCCCACTCCGGACACTTACGTCGTCGACGCGTGGGCGCGCGGACAGATCAAGCAGGAGCTGCTGAAGATCGGCTGGCCTGCCGAGGACCTCGCCGGCTACACGCCGGGCACCCCGCACGAGATCGATCTGGCCGAGGACGGCTGGCACATCCGTCCGTATCAGCAGGATGCCGTCGATGCCTTCTCGAAGGACGGCTCCGGCGTCGTGGTGCTGCCGTGCGGCGCGGGCAAGACGATCGTCGGCGCCGGAGCGATGGCCGCTACGAAGACGACGACGCTCATCCTCGTGACGAACACCGTCTCGGCACGCCAGTGGCGCGACGAGCTCCTCAAGCGCACATCGCTGACCCCGGAGGAGATCGGCGAATACTCCGGCCAGGCCAAAGAGGTCAAGCCGGTCACGATCGCGACCTACCAGATCCTCACCGCCAAGCGGAAGGGCGAGTACGCTCACCTCGCGCTGCTGGATGCCCTGGACTGGGGCCTGATCGTCTACGACGAGGTGCACCTGCTCCCCGCCCCGGTGTTCAAGCTCACGGCCGACCTGCAGGCGCGGCGCCGCATCGGTCTGACGGCAACGCTGGTGCGCGAGGACGGACGCGAAGGCGACGTGTTCAGCCTGATCGGTCCCAAGCGGTTCGACGCACCGTGGAAGCAGATCGAAGCGCAGGGGTTCATCTCCCCCGCCGCCTGCTACGAGGTGCGCGTCGACCTGCCGCCGAGCGATCGCCTGGAGTACGCCGCCGCGACCGACGACGACCGCTACCGACTGGCCGCGTCCGCGCCGGCGAAGATCGACGCGGTGCGCGAACTGATCGCCAAGCACCCCGGCGAGCAGATCCTCGTGATCGGTCAGTATCTGGACCAGCTCGAGACGCTCGCCGAGGCACTGAACGCCCCGCAGATCACCGGCGCCACCCCTGTCGATGAGCGCGAGGAGCTGTACCGCGCGTTCCGCGAGGGCGACATCTCGCTGCTCGTCGTCTCGAAGGTCGCCAACTTCTCGATCGACCTCCCCGAGGCTTCCGTCGCCATCCAGGTCTCCGGATCGTTCGGATCCCGGCAGGAGGAGGCGCAGCGTCTGGGGCGTCTCCTGCGACCGAAGCAGTCCGGTCACACGGCGAGCTTCTACACGCTGATCGCCCGGGACACGGTCGATCAGGACTACGCGCAGAACCGGCAGCGCTTCCTCGCGGAACAGGGCTACAGCTATACGATCCTCGACGCCGACGAGCTCGCCGCAGCCTGATCGACGCGCCCCGTTCGTCGGGGATGCGCTGGCCGGTGAACCGCCGCTCCGGCAGATAGTCAGCATCTGCATCGATGAAGTCACCATAATGGGGGCATGACTGATGCGCGCATCCTGGTCGTCGATGACGAGCCGAACATCCGTGACCTGCTGTCCACGGGTCTGAGCTTCGCCGGATTCCAGGTGAAGACCGTCGGGAACGGAGCCGCCACGATCTCGGCGGTCCTCGAGGAGGAGCCCGACCTCATCATCCTCGACGTCATGCTCCCTGACATGAACGGCTTCAGCGTCACCAAGCGCCTGCGCGGTGCCGGCTTCACGGCGCCGATCCTCTTCCTAACCGCCAAGGACGACACGCAGGACAAGATCGAAGGCCTCAACGCCGGCGGCGACGACTACGTCACGAAGCCGTTCGCCCTCGACGAGATCGTGGCCCGTGCGCAGGCGATCCTGCGACGCACGATGCAGGCCGACGAGGAGTCGATCATCCGCGCCGGCGAGCTATCGATGGACCAGGACACTCACGACGTGTATGTCGGCAAGGTGCCGATCGAGCTCAGCCCGACCGAGTTCAAGCTGCTCCGCTACCTCATGCTCAACCCCAACCGTGTGCTCTCGAAGGCGCAGATCCTCGATCATGTGTGGGAGTACGACTTCAACGGGGATGCCGGGATCGTGGAGAGCTACATCTCGTACCTGCGCCGCAAGATCGACCCGCACACCGAGGAATCGCTCATCCAGACCAAGCGCGGCTTCGGCTACATGCTGAAGGTCGGCGGCAAGTCCGCCTGAGCGCCGCTCGCCGCACGCCGTTCACAGGAGGGACCGCATGGCGCACAAGCCCGACGCGGTCACCAGCTGGTGGCGGCGCATCAGCCTGCGGGCGAAGGTCACCGGCGTCACGGTCGCGGTGCTCGCGCTCGGCCTGCTCGTCGCCGGTATCGGCACGGTGCCGATCATGCGCACGGCGCTGATCGGCAACATCAACGCACAGCTGCAACCGCTGGCCGGCACGGATATGGCCGACCGCTTCTTCGATGTGTCCTCGGACGGCGACGGCGGGCTCGTGCTCAACGCGCGGGATGACGCGGTTCGCAGCGAGGCCTTCGTCGCGTTCTACGACGCCGCGGGGAACTTCGTCGCGCAGGCGGGCGGTGCCCAGGATGCGGTGGCGCCGAACTTCCCCGATACCTACTCGCTCGCTCAGGCGAAGGTCGATGAGGACGCGATTCCGCTCGAGTTGACCAGCGCCGACGGCTCAGCGCAGTTCAACGGGGCGGTGAGCACGAAGCAGGGTCCCGACGGGATCGTCTACGTGCAGTATGTCGCACTGCCGCTCGAAGAGGTCGACCGCATCATCGGGCTCTACTTCGGGGTGTACACGACCGTCGCCCTGTTCACGATCCTCATCGCGGCTCTGCTGATCCGCGGCCTGGTCACCCTGACGTTCCGTCGTCTCGGCCATGTCGAGGCCACCGCCATGGAGATCGCCTCCGGCGATTTCAGCCAGCGCATGACGGACCTCGAGCCGACCACGGAGGTGGGCCGGCTCAACCTCGCGATCAACACCATGCTCGATCGCCTCGACCGCTCGATCGCCGACCGTGACCGCACGGTGCAGCACATGCGCCGCTTCATCGGCGACGCAAGCCATGAGCTGCGCACCCCGCTCGTGAGCGTGCGCGGCTACGCCGAGCTGTATCGGATGGGAGCCATCCGCGGCGAGGAGGACACCGCGCGCGCGATGGAGCGGATCGAGAAGGAGGCGATCCGGATGGGCGTGCTCGTCGAGGATCTCCTCGCCCTTGCCCGTCTGGACGAGGAGCGCGAACCCGAGATCACTCCCCTGGACCTGCGCCCGATCGCGAGGGATGCCGCACTGGATGTTCGTGCCGCGGCCCCGGGGCGCACCATCACCGTGGTCGATACGACGGCCGACCAGCCCCCGCTCAGAGCCCCCACCGTGCCGGTGCCGATCGATCCGCATCGTCCACCCCAGGCACCCCGCGGTCGTGCAGGCGCGACGCTGGCCAGGCTCCGGCGGCGATCGCGCACGCCGCAGGTCGAGCCGGTCTCCGAGATCGACTTCAGCGAGGTCATCGACAACCCGGTGAGCACGCCGCCGATCGTGCTCGGCGAGGAGAACAAGGTCCGCCAGGTCGTGGCCAACCTGCTGGGCAACGCCCGCCGCTTCTCGAGCGAGGAATCGCCGATCGAGATCGTCGTCGGCGCCGACCGGGTGGCGGGAGTCGGCACGATCTCGATCGCCGATCACGGCGAGGGCGTCCCCGAGCAGATCCGCGAGCAGATCTTCCAGCGGTTCTGGCGGGCCGACACCTCGCGCGCCCGCGAGACCGGCGGCTCAGGCCTCGGGCTGGCGATCGTGGCGTCCATCGTCGAGGCGCTGCACGGGAAGGTCTCGGTGTCCGAGACGCCAGGCGGAGGAGCCACCTTCACGGTCACCCTGCCACTCGCACCGGCCAGAGCGATCCCGGAGCATCTGCTCCAGGACACGCAGCCGATCGAGCCGCTCCAGCTCTGACGCACCCGCCCTGCACAGGCCCGCCCGGACGGCGGGTTCTGCACGGCGGCCGTGGATGCCGTCCGCGCGAGCGGCGCCCGTCACTGCTGGAGACCTACTCTCGAAGCTCCCGGCGGGCGACGTCGGGCAACGAAAGGAGTCCCCATGTCCGTCTTCAGCGTCGATACCGAAGCCGTCAACACCGTCACCGCCGCCACGCGCGGCACCGTCGAGCGTCTGCAGGCCGAGTCGACGGCGCTCACCGCACAGCTGACGCAGCTGCAGTCCTCGTGGACCGGCAACGCATCGGCCGCATTCCAGTCCTGCGGCGAGCAGTGGCGCGCCGCGCAGATGCAGGTCGAGCAGGTGCTGGCGTCGATCAGCATCGCGCTCGGCAACGCCTCGCGCAACTACGACGACGCCGACGCGTACTCCGCGAGCCTGTTCCGCTGATCCCCCCGCTGCGGAACGCAGAAACGCCCCGGCCGAAGCCGGGGCGTTTCTGTGTGAACCGCGAGGTTCTGAACCTGTCTGGACTCAGAAGTCCATGCCACCCGTCGGGTCGCCGGCCGGAGCCGCGACCTTCTCGGGCTTGTCGGCGACGACAACCTCGGTCGTGAGGAACAGACCGGCGATCGATGCGGCGTTCTGCAGAGCAGAGCGCGTCACCTTGGCCGGGTCGATGATGCCCGCTGCGAACATCTCGACGTACTCACCCGTGGCGGCGTTGAGGCCCTGACCCGTGGGCAGCTCCGCGACCTTGGCCGCGACGACGCCCGGCTCGAGACCGGCGTTGAGGGCGATCTGCTTCAGCGGAGCCGAGATGGCCACGCGAACGATGTTCGCGCCGGTTGCCTCGTCGCCGTCGAGCTCGAGAGCATCCAGAGCCTTGGTGCCGGCCTGGATCAGCGCGACGCCACCGCCGGGGACGATTCCCTCTTCGACGGCTGCCTTCGCGTTGCGAACGGCGTCCTCGATGCGGTGCTTGCGCTCCTTGAGCTCGACCTCGGTCGCCGCACCCGCCTTGATGACGGCGACGCCGCCCGCGAGCTTGGCGAGGCGCTCCTGGAGCTTCTCACGGTCGTAGTCGCTGTCGGTGTTCTCGATCTCGCGACGGATCTGGGTCACGCGACCCTCGATCTGGTCGGACTCGCCGGCACCCTCGACGATGGTGGTCTCGTCCTTGGTGATGATGACCTTGCGAGCACGGCCGAGCAGGTCGAGCGTCGTGTTCTCGAGCTTGAGACCAACCTCTTCGGTGATGACCTGACCACCGGTGAGGATCGCGATGTCCTGCAGCTGCGCCTTGCGACGGTCGCCGAAGCCGGGAGCCTTGACGGCAGCCGACTTGAAGATGCCGCGGATCTTGTTGAGCACGAGAGTCGCGAGAGCTTCGCCCTCGACGTCCTCGGCGATGATGACGAGCTCCTTGCCGTCCTGGATCACCTTGTCGACGACGGGGAGAAGATCCTTGATGTTCGAGATCTTCGAGTTCGCGATGAGGATGTAGGGCTCCTCGAACACGGCTTCCTGGCGGTCTGCGTCGGTGACGAAGTACGGGTTCAGGTAGCCCTTGTCGAAGCGCATGCCCTCGGTGAGCTCGAGCTCGGTGCCGAAGGTCTGCGACTCCTCGACGGTGACGACACCCTCCTTGCCGACCTTGTCGATCGCCTCGGCGATGAGCTCGCCGATCGAGGGGTCCGCAGCCGAGATGGACGCGGTGGCCGCGATCTCCGCCTTGGACTCGATCTCCTTGGCGCTGGAGAGGAGCTCTTCGGTGATGGCCGCGACAGCCTTCTCGATGCCCTTCTTGAGCGAGATCGGGTCGGCGCCGGCTGCGACGTTGCGCAGACCCTCGCGGACCAGAGCCTGAGCGAGGACGGTCGCGGTGGTGGTTCCGTCACCTGCGACGTCATCGGTCTTCTTGGCGACCTCCTTGACGAGCTCCGCGCCGATCTTCTCGTACGGGTCGTCCAGCTCGATCTCCTTGGCGATGGACACACCGTCGTTCGTGATCGTGGGGGCGCCCCACTTCTTCTCGAGCACGACGTTGCGACCACGCGGGCCGAGGGTCACCTTGACAGCGTCGGCGAGGATGTTCAGGCCGCGCTCGAGACCGCGACGGGCCTCCTCATCGAAAGCGATGATCTTTGCCATGAGTTTTGTCGTCCCTCCTGGACGTATACGTTCGGTTTAGCACTCGGAGTGATCGAGTGCTAACGCCCATTCTGGCACTCGACCACATCGAGTGCAAGCCGCGTACGCGCAGAGAGAAACACGTGCCGACCGGGAACCGGTGCGGCACCATGACCACCTACTCGGCGGGCGCTTCGCCGGTCCGATCGAGGCCGATGACGACGGTCAGCTGGGCCTGCCCCGTATCGTTCATCGCGGCGTAGTAATCGCTCTGCTCGACGACGGCGCCGCCGATGAGACCAGCGAGTCCTGTCGCGGCATCCGCATCGGCCTCGTCCACGTAGTAGACGGTGGTGTCGGCGAAATCGTCCGATGCACCGTCGACCGCGAACACGAGGTCGGCGTTGTACCCGGCGGTGATCAGCTCCTCGCGCATCTGGTCGTCCAGGCCATCGTCCGGCGTCGCGTTCAGGATCATCACCGAGTACGAGGTGTCCACGATCCCGGTGTCCTCGGGAACGGGCGCCACCGAAGCCTCGGGGGTCGGGAACAGCACGATGCGCCCCATGACGACGAGGGCGACGAAGATGCCGACGACGAGCAGGACGAGCGCGGCGACGACAGCCCAGAGCAGGACCATCCACCCGTTGCTTCCGGGGTTCTCGGCGCGGTGGGCTCCTACGCGGCCGGACGTGCGGGGGACATCGTCGAAACGATCACGAGCGGGCTTGGACACCCCTCGATGCTAGGGCATGCATCTCGGCATCCTCCGAAGCGACGTTCAGGATGCCGCGGCCGACGCTCTCAGCCGACGAAGCCCTGCATGCGCACGGTGCGCTGCGCGCCGCGGGCGTCCCGGATCCGACGCAGCCGCCGCACCAGGAGCGGGTCGTGCGCGAGCGCCTGCTCGGTGTCGATGAGTCGCCAGAGCAGCTGGTAGTAGCGCGCGGGGCTCATGCCGAGCTGCGTCCGGATCGCCTCTTCCTTCGATCCGCTGTGCCGCGGCCAGGAGACCTCGACCGCGAGAATCGCGCGGTCGCGGTCCGTCAGATCTCCGAGCATGCCCGAAGCCTACGCCGGGAGCGCCTCCGCTCCGGGGAGCCACTCCCGGTGTTCCGCATCCGCGCGCGCCGACCGCGTCCAGGCGCGTCAGAATAGAACATGACGACTCAGGAGGTCCGGATGTCATACAGCGTGAACAAGTCCGATGAGCAGTGGCGTGCCGAGCTCGGCGACCAGCAGTACGCCGTGCTCCGCGAAGCGGCCACGGAGCGCGCCTGGACGGGCGAGCTGCTCGACGAGGAGCGCGCGGGCCTGTACACCTGCGGCGCGTGCGGCGTCGAGCTGTTCAAGAGCGGCACGAAGTTCGACTCCGGCTGCGGATGGCCGAGCTTCTACGAGTCCATCCGCCCGGATGCCGTCGAGCTCATCGAGGACACGACCCTGGGCATGGTGCGCACCGAGGTGCGCTGCGCGAACTGCGGGTCGCACCTCGGCCACGTCTTCCCCGACGGCTTCGGCACACCGACCGGTGACCGCTACTGCATGAACTCGCTGGCGCTGAACTTCACGCCCGCGCCGCCCGACGCTCCGAAGAACCCGCAGTCGTGAGCGCGCTCGACGCCGTCCTCGCCCGGCAGTCCTGGTCGAAGGTCACGGACGCGGCACCGACCCACGCGGAGCTGCTGCCCCTCGTCGCCGCTGCCGGACGCGTCGCCGACCACTCCTCGCTGCGCCCGTGGCGGCTGATCGAGCTGCGCGGGGCCGACCGCGAGGTACTCGGCGCTGCCATAGCGAAGGCGGAGGGCGACAAGCATCCGTCGTCCAAGCCGCTGCGCGCGCCGCTGGTGATCGCGATCGTGGCCAGCTATCGCCGGAGCGAGAAGGTGCCGCGCTGGGAGCAGGAGGCCGTCGCCTCCGGCGTCGCGCACACGCTGAGTCTGCTTCTGGATGAGGCGGGGTGGGGCGTCATCTGGCGCACCGGTCATTACACGCGCGCGAAGGCGGTCGCGAAGGCGCACGGGCTGAAGAAGAACGAGGAACTGCTCGGCTGGCTCTATGTCGGCGGCAAGCCGACGAAGAAGCCGGGACGCCGCAAGCCCGTGGATGCCGGAGCCCTGCTGACCCGGATGCCGGCCGCGAAGACCAAGAAGAAGTAGCTCAGCGTCGGCGCTTGCCCAGGAGCGCGACGAGAACGCTCGTGACGGCGACCGCCACCATCGCGATGGTCTGCCAGAGGGCCGGGCCTGCGTCGGCGGGCCAGATCGCGTCGATGACCACCGCCGTCACGAGCTGTCCGAGCACGGATCCGAGCCCCAGCAGCAGCACCCCGGTCTGCGCGACCAGTCGCGCGCCGAGGAAGATGTACGAGACGCCGAGGAGTCCGCCCAGGTACATCCACGGTTCGGCGGGAAGCGGGTTCGGCGGTCCGTTGAGGACGACGCTGACGCCGGCGCCGATCGCGAGCACGATCGTCCCCGCGATGAAGCTCATCATGGTGGCGGCCACCGGCGATTCGACACGCTGCGCGAGACGACCGTTCGCCGCCTGCTGCCAGGCGATGCCGACACCGGCGGCAAAGGGCAGCAGCAGCATCCACAGCGGGGCCGAGGCGAGCACGTCGCCGCCGAGCGAGATGCCGACGGCGAGCAGCGCGAGCGCTCCCCCGGCCACGCGGCCCATGGTGACCGCCACGACGCCGGCCGGTCCGAACCCGATCCGGTCGAGGATCAGTCCGTGCAGCGTCTGGCCTGCCACGACGCCGACGGTGAACAGCGACACCCCGAGGACAGCGGCGGTCAGGCCCTGGGTCGTCACAGTCAGAGCACCGCAGGCGCCGCCCAGCAGCATCCATACCGGGACAGTCCGTGATCGGATGCCGAACCAGAGCCGCGCCATCCCGGCTCGCCCGGCGGGGAGCGCAGCGACCAGGACCGCCAGCAGCAGCAGGCCGGAGGAGAACGAGACGAGTCCCGCGACGACCCCGTCGCCGAGGCGGACGCCGAGCACGCCGTTGATGCGGGCCTGGATCGCGGTCATCGCTCCGATCGAGACCGCGCCGCCGATCGCGACGAAGGCGGGGATTCGACGACTGCGGGACACTTCTGTCACGCTACCCGACCGGATGTCGGTGGCCGGGGATACGCTTGCGGCATGTGCGCGAGCTACGGACTCGATCCCCGCTTCACCGATGCCGAGCTGCTGGCCGAGGCGGATGCCGACATCCTCGACGGCCTGCGGGAGTGGGCCGAGCGCAATGCCGGCGAGACGCTGCGGCCGACCGGCAAGAACCTGCGCAACCTGAACCCGATCGTTCTGGCACAGGACGGTGATGCGACGCTCGAACCCGCGTGGTGGGGGTTCCTCGTGAACGGCGAACCGGCGAAGTTCCCGTCGATCAATACGCGCTCCGAGCGTCTGCAGGATCAGCCGGGCAAGGCTCGGTCACGGGCGATCGTGCCGTCGACCGGATGGTTCGAGCTGCAGAAGCCCGATCGGGTGTGGCACGAGTTCGGGCTCGACACCGGAGCGCTGTTCGGCATGGCCGCCGTGACGCAGCGCGGCCGGACGGCGGACGGCGAATGGTTCACGTGCTTCTCGATCGTCATGCGCCCGGCACCGGAGCACCTGGTAGACATCCACGATCGGATGCCGGTGCTGATCCCGACCGACTACGCGCACGAGTGGCTGCTGGGCGAAGGCGGGCGCGAGGTGATCGACGAGGCGCTGGGGGCCGCGGCATCCCTGGACGACCGCGTCATCGCGACCCCGCGCAGCAACGACAAGGGCGCCGCGGAGAAACTGTTCTGATGGATGACGAGACGCTGTTGCAGACCGCCCAGGCGCGCGCGGACGAGCTGCCGGGTGCCGGCCTCGAGCATCCGTTCGGGCCGGAGTGGGATGTCTTCAAGGTCCGCGGCAAGGTCTTCATGCTGCAGACGCTCTACTCGGGCCGCGCCATGGTGACGCTGAAGTCGCACCCCGAGGATGCCGAGGCGCTGTGCGCGACCTTCGCCGACATCGCGCCGGGATATCACATGAACAAGAAGCACTGGATCTCGGTGACACCCGGCCCGTCCATCGAACCGGGGCTCGTGGAAGAGCTCGTGACGGAGTCCTACCGACTCGTGGTCGAGAAGCTCCCCCGCACTCAGCGCCCGGTCGATCCGGAACTGTTCGGCGTCACGTCACCTCACCAGGCGTAGGCCTCCGGAGCCTGGCCACCAGGACCGGGGAAGATCTCGTCGAGAGCGGCCAGGTCCTCTGCACCGAGCTTGATCTCCAGAGCGGTCACGGCGGACTCCAGCTGTTCGATCGTGCGCGGGCCGATGATCGGGCCGGTGACACCGGGCTGGTGCAGCAGCCAGGCGAGACCCAGCGCGGCCGGCTTCCAGCCGCGTTCCTGGGCGAAGCGCTCGTACGCCTCGACCTGATCCTGGTGCGCGGCCCTCGTCTCCGCCGCACGTCCGGTGTTCGATCGGGCGTTCGCATCAGACGATCCGCCGCTGAGCAGGCCGCCGCTGAGCGGCGACCAGGGCAGGATTCCCAGGCCGTAGTTCCGGGCCGCAGGGATCACTTCGAGCTCGATGGAGCGGTGCGCGAGGTTGTACAGGGACTGCTCGCTGACGAGGCCGAGGAAGTGACGCTGGCGCGCGATCTCATTCGCCTGCGCGATATTCCAGGCGGCGAAGTTCGAGCTGCCCGTGTAGACGACCTCGCCCTTCGAGACGAGCAGCTCCATGGACTGCCACAGCTCCTCCCACGGAATGTGGCGGTCGATGTGGTGGAACTGGTAGAGGTCGATCCGGTCGGTCTGCAGGCGGTGAAGCGAGCCGGCGGCTTCACGGCGCACCTGCCAGGCCGAGGAACCGCGGGCGTTCACGACGTCGCCGCCCACCATCGGCGAGTGCACCTTCGTGGCGAGCACGATGTCGTCGCGCACCCCAGGGCGGGCGGCGAACCAGCGCCCGACGATCTCCTCGGTCGCTCCGCGCCCCGCGCTGCCTCCGTAGGCGTTGGCGGTGTCGAAGAAGTTCACGCCCAGCTCGAGCGCACGATCCATGATCGCGAACGAGTCCTCTTCCGAGGTCCGATCGCCGAAGTTCATCGTCCCGAGGACGATGCGCGAGACCTGCGTGCCGGTGCGTCCGAGATACGTGTAGTCCATGCGAGACATCCTGGCACGCGAGCGCGGAGGTGAGGGCGGAATGGAGCCGACTGCGGGGTTCGAACCCGCGACATCCTGTTTACAAGACAGGTGCTCTACCAGCTGAGCTAAGTCGGCGAACGGCGCCGAGGCGCCGCATCAGAGAGTCTATGACACCGCACCGACCGGTCGACGACGGGTCGGCGGGTGATCACTCAGCGGGTGTTTCGGTGGGCGTCTCGGTCGCCGCGGGCGCCTCGGTCGTGGGCGTCGGCGTGGGCGTCGCTGTCTCGGCGGCTTCGTAGTAGGCGTCGCTGGACACCGTGAGCACGAACTGCGAGAACTCGGCCGGGTCGTTCAGCGATCCGACATACGCCTGACCGTTCACGACGACCATGGGCGCGGCGCTCAGGGCGAGGTCCTCGGATCCCGGCAGCGGGCCTTCCAGCGCGCGAGCCGTTGCGGCCTTCGCCCAGGAGACGAAGTCCTGGTCCTCGATGCACGCGCGCACCTTCTTGCCGGCGTCGACGCCGACCGCTCCGGCGAGATCAGCGAGCTCGACGTCAGAGCGACCGTCGCTGTCAACTTCGGGCTGCCCCACGAGGAGCTCGTGGTTGAACGCGTAGAACTGCGTCGGAGAGTACTCCGCGACGCACGCCGCAGCGGCTGCTGCGCGCAGCGAGTACTTTGTGCCGTTGGAGTTGGCGGTGAGCAGCGAGACTGGGTGGTACGTGACCGTCGCTGCGCCCTCGGTGATCCAGCCGGACAATTGGAGCGCATTGGCGCGCTCGAACTCACCGGCCCCCGGCGAGAGGTAGTCGACGTAGATGTGGATGTCGACGGCACCGGCCGCGGTCGGCTCTGGCGTCGGAGTCGCCTCTTCACCGGCCTCGGTCGGCTCGACGGACGGAGTCGCGGGGATCTCGGCGCTGCTGACCGTGGCACCCGTGATCTCGTGGACGACGACGCCGTCATCGTCCAGTCCGCCCGGATTCAACGTGGGCTCGGAGACCGACGAACCGACCGCCATCGCGACGGCGGTGCCCACGGCACCGACGGCGACGACAGCCACGAGTCCGATGATGACGCGACGCACGATGCGCGCGCGGGACTGCTTGGCATTGACCTGCTGGGCCTTCTCCCGAACCGCCTCGCGGGTGTTGCGTGCGGCGGGGACGTTCGGCGTTTCGTCGCTCGACATCGTTCCTCTTGAAAGTCTGCGGGGACGGGTTCCCCCATGGCCGCGTATGCGCAGCACTGACATCGATGCTAACGAGGCAGGCTGGGAAATACCCAGATGCGGCAACTCATGGCATACTGAACTCGGCCCAAAGGTGGGCCACGGTGGGTGTACCCACCGCTTCCATCACAACGGATCGTCCGGCACGTACCTGCCGGTGAAGGAGAAATGCAATGGCATCTGTCACGTTCGATGACGCCACCCGCCTGTACCCCGGCGGAACCCGTCCCGCTGTCGACAAGCTGAACCTCGAGGTCGCTGATGGCGAGTTCCTCGTCCTCGTCGGCCCCTCCGGTTGCGGTAAGTCCACGTCGCTGCGCATGCTCGCCGGCCTCGAAGAGGTCAACGCCGGGCGCATCCTCATCGGCGACCGCGACGTCACCGACGTCCCGCCGAAGGATCGCGACATCGCGATGGTCTTCCAGAACTACGCGCTCTACCCGCACATGACGGTCGCCGAGAACATGGGCTTCGCGCTCAAGATCGCCGGCGTCGGCAAGGAAGAGCGCGCTTCCCGCGTGCTCGAGGCTGCCAAGCTGCTCGACCTCGAGGAGTACCTGACCCGCAAGCCGAAGGCCCTCTCGGGTGGTCAGCGTCAGCGCGTCGCCATGGGTCGCGCCATCGTGCGCCAGCCGCAGGTGTTCCTCATGGACGAGCCGCTGTCGAACCTCGACGCCAAGCTCCGCGTCCAGACCCGTACGCAGATCGCGTCGCTGCAGCGTCGTCTCGGTGTCACCACGGTCTACGTCACGCACGACCAGACCGAGGCGCTCACCATGGGTGACCGCATCGCCGTGCTCAAGGACGGCCTCCTGCAGCAGGTCGGCTCGCCGCGCGACCTGTACGAGAGCCCGAACAACGTGTTCGTCGCCGGCTTCATCGGCTCCCCCGCCATGAACCTGTTCACCTCGAACCTCGCCGACGGCGGCGTGCAGTTCGGCTCCGAGGTCGTTCCGCTCGACCGTGACACGGTCGGCCGTGCGCACGGCAGCGAGATCACGATCGGCGTTCGCCCCGAGGACATCACCGTCGGCCCCGCCGATGGCAAGGGTCTCTCGGTCACGGTCGACCTCGTCGAGGAGCTCGGTGCTGACGGCTACCTGTACGGACACACCGACATCAACGGCAAGCGCACCGACATCGTCGCGCGCGTCGACGGCCGCAGCCACCCGAACGCGGGCGAGACGGTCACGCTGGCTGCGAACCCCGGCCACGTGCACGCCTTCGACATCGAGTCGGGCGAGCGTCTGAACGACAAGCCGATCGTCTCGGCGGCGTAAGCACACCACGCACGCGGCGCGGGCTGACCTTCTGGTCGCCCGCGCCGCGTCGTTTTCCCCGACCGCAGTCACACGAGGAGCACCATGCAGGATGCACTGCGCATCACCGCGAGCGCCGTCGATCCGGGCCTGCTCGGCCTGCCGTGGTCGACGTCCTTGGCGAAGTGGCCGTCGGAGCACATCGTCTCGCTGCCCAAGGGGCTCTCCCGTCACCTGGTGCGCTTCGCCGATCTCTCCGGACGCGTCGTCGCGGTCAAGGAGACCACCGCCGAGATGGCGCGGCGCGAGTACGAGATGCTCGGGAGCCTCGCCAGGCTCGATGTGCCCTGCGTGGCGCGGGTCGCGGTCATCGACGGCAGGACGGACGCCGAGGGCGAGATGCTCCCGGCAGCGCTGGTCACGTCGCACCTGCGCTTCTCGATGCCCTACCGCGCCCTGTTCACGCGCGTGCTGCGCCCAGACACCGCCACGCGCCTCGTCGACGCGCTGGCGCTGCTGCTCGTCCGGCTCCACAACGTCGGCTTCTACTGGGGCGACGTCTCACTGTCGAACACCCTCTTCCGACGGGACGCCGGGGCGTTCGCCGCGTATCTGGTGGACGCCGAGACGGGCGAGCTCCACGAGGAAGGTCTCACCGACGGCCAGCGCGCATACGACCTCGACCTCGCACGAACGAACATCGCCGGCGAGATCATGGATCTCGCCGCAGGCGGACGGCTCGAGCACGGAGTGGATGCCGTGGCGATCGCGGACGGCATCGTCTCGTCCTACCGTGCGCTGTGGGATGCCCTCACCGCCCACGAGTCGTTCTCGGCGAACGAGACCTGGCGGATCACCGAGCGCGTCGAGAGCCTGAACGCCCTCGGTTTCGACATCGACGAGATGTCGATGTCGACCACCGCGGACGGCACGCTGGTCGAGATCCAGCCGAAGGTCGTGGATGCCGGTCACCACCAGCGTCGACTCATCCGCCTCACCGGACTCGACGTCGAGGAGAACCAGGCGCGACGTCTGCTGAACGACCTGGACGAGTTCCGCGCCCGGTCGAAGAAGCAGTGGGCCGACGAGGAGATGTACGCGCACGAGTGGCTCACGCGCGTGTTCGAGCCGGTCGTGCGAGCGATCCCCTACGACCTGCGCGCGAAGCTCGAGCCCGCAGAGGTGTTCCATCAGGTGCTCGAGCACCGCTGGTACCTCTCACAGGCGCAGGGTCGTTCGGTCCCACTCGCCGAGGTGCTGACGAGTTACATCAACGAGGTGCTGCGTCATCGGCGCGACGAGGCCACCATCATGGGACCGCCCACCGAGACGACGGCGATCCCGGTGGTCACCGACGCTGTCCCCGTGTCGGACGACACCGCTGCGCTCGACTGGCGCGACCTGGTCTGACGTTGCTGCTCCAGCCGCTCCGGCAGTTCATCGAACAACGCCTTCGTGGGGAGGGGCCCCGCGCCCGAAGGCTCGAGGCGGCGCGCAGCGACGTCTCGAGCGGGCGTGGGGATCAGTAGCCGACGGTGAACCGCTCGCGGTGGTGGTTGCCCTGCTCGATCTCATCGACCACGGCGATCGCGAAGTCCGCGCCGGAGATGAAGGATTTCCCGTCGGCGTCGCGCACGAGGACATCGCCGCCATCGCGGTAGTGACCGGTCCGCTCCCCCTCGATCCACGGCCCGAACACCTCGGCGGGGTGGATGAAGAACCAGTCGAGACCGGCATCCGTGCTCTCCAGCAGGGCGAGCGAATCGATGCCGACCTGCGCCTCGTGCTTGTACTCCTCGGGGAAGTCCTGATCGAACAGCCGGGGGCCGCCCGGCGCCACCAGGCTGCCGCCCGCTCCGCCGACGACGCCGAGACGCGTCGGCGTTCCGCTGAGCTTCGCGGCCAGTCCCTGCAGCGCACCGAGGACGGCCTCCGACATGTCGCCGCGGGGCGAGAGCGCCGACACCACGGCATCCGCACCGTCGAAGACGTGGCCGAGAGCGTCGATGTCGAGCACGGAGCCCTGCACGGCCAGCGCCCCGTCGACCGGATTCGTCGGCGCCGTGCGCGACACCGAGATGACCTCGTGTCCGCGGCTCACCGCCTCCTGGACGATGTGGCGTCCGGCGTAGCCGGTTCCTCCGATGACGACGATGCGTGCCATGTGCTTCCCTCTCCTACTTCAGCGCGTTTCGTACGGTCGAGACCTGGTACAGCGCGACCGAGGTCGCGATGCCGGCGTTCAGCGATTCCGTCGCGGTCGAGATCGGGATCGAGACGATCTGGTCGCAGGTCTCGGTGACCAGGCGCGACAGCCCCTTGCCCTCCGAGCCGACGACGATCACGACCGGACGATCGGCGAGCTCGAGCTGCGGTAGCGAGACGTCGCCGTCGCCGTCGAGGCCGAGCACGAAGACGCCCTGCTTCTTGAACTCCTTGAGCTGCGTCGTGAGGTTCGTCGCCAGCGCGACAGGGATGCGTGCTGCGGCGCCGGCGCTCGTCTTCCACGCGGCGGAGTTCACGCCGGCCGATCGGCGCTGCGGCAGGATGATGCCCTGCCCGCCGAACGCCGCCGTCGAGCGGATGATGGCGCCGAGGTTGCGCGGGTCGGTCACGCCGTCCAGCGCCACGAACAGCGGGACCTCGTCGCGGGCGATGACCTGCTCGAGCAGGTCCTGCGGGTGCGCGTACTCGTACGGCGGCACCTTGAGCGCCACGCCCTGGTGCACACCGTCGAAACCGGCCATGCGGTCCAGTTCCTGCCGGGTGACCTCGAGCATCGGGATGTCGCGGTTCTTGGCGAGGGAGAGCATCTCCTTCACACGGTCGTCCATCTCGACGCGCTGCGCGATGTACAGCGCGGTGGCCGGGATCTTCGTGCGCAGCGCCTCGAGCACGGAGTTGCGCCCGGTGACCGTCTCGGTGTCTGCGGTGTTGTCCTTCGACCGAGCAGAGCGGTTGGGGTTGCCGCCGGAGGTCTGCCGCTTGCCCGCGACGCCTGGACGCCCCTTTCCGCCCGCTGCCGCGTAGCGCTCGGCCGCGGCCTTGCGCTTACCGGCGACGTGCCAGGCGCGGTCCTCGGCCTTCGGCGTCGGTCCGCGGCCTTCCAGCGCCTTGCGGCCGAGGCCGCCTGTGCCCTTGGTCGGGCCCTTCTTCTTACCCTTGCCCGCTGAGGGGTTGCCTGGCTTAGCCATCGATACTCCAATGTGTTCCGTCCGGAGTGTCCTCCAGAGTGATGCCTGCGGCCGCGATCGCATCACGGATGCGATCCGCTGCGGCCCAATCCTTGTCGGCACGCGCCTGCGTGCGCTGATCGATCATGGTGCGCACGAGGGCATCCAGGGCGGATGCTTCGCCTCCTGCGCCCTTCGTCTGCTGCTGCGCGCGCGGGTCGATGCCGAGCACATCGAGCATCGCCAGCACCGCACCGAGCGAGGCGCGCGCTGCCTCGGCATCGCGGGCGTCCAGTGCCGTGTTGCCGACGCGCACCGTTTCGTGCACGACGGCGAGCGCCTGAGGGATGCCGAGGTCGTCGTCCATGGCACGCGCGAAGGAGTCGGGGATCCCGCCGTCGAGCGCCGCATCATCGCCGACGACGCGTCCAGCGCGCTCGACGAACGAGCGGATCCGCCCGAGCGCCGCTTCGGCCTCGGCCCAGGAGGCCTCAGTGAGGTCGAGGCTCGAACGGTAGTGCGCTGCCGCGAGCGCGTAGCGCACCACGAGCGGGTCATGGGCGGCGAGGACGTCGGCGGCGAGCGTGAAGTTGCCCAGCGACTTCGACATCTTCTGCCCGTTCACGGTCACCAGGCCGTTGTGCACCCAGTACCGCGCGAAGCCGTCGCCCGCTGCAGTGGACTGCGCGAGCTCGTTCTCGTGATGCGGGAAGCGCAGATCCAGGCCTCCGCCGTGGATGTCGAACTCCGATCCGAGGTAGCGCTTCGACATGGCGGAGCACTCGATATGCCAGCCGGGGCGCCCCGCGCCCCACGGCGACTGCCATTCGGCCCCGGCGGGCTCGTCCGGCTTGGCGCCCTTCCAGAGAGCGAAGTCCTGCGGGTTGCGCTTGCCGCGGGGGTCCGCGTCCTCGGCGGCCTCCATCGCATCGACCGACTGCCTCGTCAGCGCGCCGTACTCCGGCCACGAGCGCACGTCGAAGTACACGTCGCCCGATCCGTCGGCGGCCGCGTACGCGTGCTCGCGCTCGATCAGCGTCCGGATCAGTTCCTGCATCTGCGGGATCGAACCGGTCGCACGGGGTTCGTAGGTCGGCAGCCGGATGCCGATGCCGGCGTACGCCGCCGCGAACTCCTGCTCCATCCGGTACGCCAGCGCCCACCACGGCTCGGTGTCCGTGTCGTTGGCGAGCACCTTGTCGTCGATGTCGGTGACGTTGCGCACAAGGGTGACGCGCCCGTAGCGGTATTCCAGCCAGCGCCGCAGGATGTCATAGCTCAGCGCACTGCGCACATGCCCGATGTGTGGGCCGGACTGCACCGTGGGTCCGCACACGTACATCGTGATGTTCTCGGGGTCGAGAGGCACGAAGTCGCGCAGCTGCTGTGCGCGGGTGTCGTAGAGGCGGAGTGTCACCGCACCAGCCTACCGGGGCGGTGCTGAACGGCCGCCTGGCTGCGACGAATCACGAACACTGTGACGAATCACGGACAAAGCGCACGAAATCGTCCGCGATTCGTCATCGGATTCGTGATCCGTCCGGCACGAGAACGGCGATCGCGGTCACGGAGATGCCCTCGCCTCGGCCGGCGAACCCGAGGCCGTCCGTCGTCGTCGCAGACACCGTCACCCGCGCTCCCCCGAGCGCATCTGACAGCACCTGCTCCGCCGCGGCGCGACGCGCGCTGAACCGGGGCCGGTTCCCCTGGAACTGCGCGGACACATTGCCGATGCGCCACCCCGCGTCCGTCACCAGCTCGTGCGTACGGGCGAGGAACACCTCGGCATGCGCGCCGGCGTATTCCGGATGCGAGGTACCGAAGTGCTGACCGATGTCGCCGAGGCCGGCCGCCCCGAGCAGCGCATCCACGATCGCGTGCGCGACGGCATCCCCATCGGAATGTCCCGAGAGGGCCGGCTCTCCCGGCCATTCGAGCCCGGCGAGCCAGAGGTTCCCCTCGCCCCCGAACGCGTGCACGTCCGTGCCGATTCCGACCACAGGGATAGCCGGAGCGGATGCCGTCATGAGCAGGTGTCGCGCGCGTTCGAGGTCGGCGGGGGTCGTGATCTTGAAGGCGCGCTCCGATCCGGCGATGTGGCGCACCTCGTGCCCCGCTGCGGCGTACAGCGCCGCGTCGTCGGTGTACTCGGCGTCCGAGGCGAGAGCGGTCGAATAGGCGGCTTCGAGAGGCAGCCGCGGGAATCCCTGGGGCGTCTGAGCGGCGGCGAGTTCGGAACGATCGACCGCACCGACGACGGATGCGCCGTCGACGCGCTTCAGCGTGTCGATCACCGGCAGGACCGGAAGGACTCCGCTGCTGCCTGCGACCGCGCGCGCGACCGCATCGATCTGAGCCGCCGGAGTCAGCGCCCTCGCGGCGTCGTGCACGAGCACCGTGGTGATCCCGCCCCACAGAGCACGGAGCCCGGCCGCGACGGAGAGCTGCCGGGTGGCGCCGCCCGTGACGACCCTGCCGAGATCGGCGCGATCGCCGGCTGCTGTCTGCAGCTCGGTCTCGACCTCGCCCTCGAAGCCGGGCGGCGCGACGACGATCACCTGCATGGGCGACGCCGCGAACACGCCGTCGAGCGCGTGGCGCAGGATCGAACGCCCGTCGATGCCGACGAGCGCCTTCGGCGCCCCAGCGCTCAGGCGCGTTCCGGATCCCGCCGCGACGACGATGATGGCGGTCTCGGGCACGGGCAGCACAGTCACGCTCTCACGTTACCGGCGCAGACGAGAAAAGGCGGATGCCGGAGCATCCGCCTTTCCCGGAGAACATCCGCTCAGGAAGCGAGCACCTCGTCGAGGAGGGTGCCGGCCTTGTCCTCGTCGATCTTCTCGGCGAGCGCGAGCTCGGAGATGAGGATCTGGCGAGCCTTCGCCAGCATGCGCTTCTCCCCGGCCGACAGGCCGCGGTCCTGATCGCGGCGCCACAGGTCGCGCACGACCTCGCTGACCTTGATCACGTCGCCCGACGCGAGCTTCTCGAGGTTCGCCTTATAGCGGCGCGACCAGTTGGTCGGCTCCTCGGTGAACGGAGCGCGCAGCACCTCGAACACGTGATCGAGCCCCTCTTTGCCGATGACATCGCGGACCCCGACGAGGTCCACGTTCTCGGCGGGAACCTCGATGATGAGATCCCCCTGCGTGACGTTGAGCTTCAGATACTTCTTCGTCTCGCCCTTGATGATGCGGTCTTTGACCTCGATGATCGTCGCGGCCCCGTGGTGCGGATAGACGACGGTCTCGCCAACCTCAAAAAGCATAAAAACGTGTCCTTTCGGCAAACTCCAGGATACCACAGCGGACATGCACTAAGGTTTGCGCCGCATGGTCCCGACGGCCGCCTCGGCGTACGCATAGAATGGACGTGCATTTCCCGCCGCATCTCAGGAGGACCCGTGAAATCGCGCCTTGTTGCGTCTGTCGTTCTCAGCGCTCTCGTGCTGACGGGTGCGACGGGGTGCACCTTCATCACCCCACAGGCGAGCACCATCGCCTATTCGGCATCCGACGGGGTGAACGTCGCCGACACCGCAGGCCCCATCGTCGTGCGCAACGCGATGGTCATCGCGGATGAGAGCGGTGAGCTGGGCAACCTCGTCGCCGCATTCATCAACCCGTCGCAGGACGACGCGGTCGTCACCATCGAGCTCCAGGGCCTCGAGCCGTTCGAGATCGAGGTCGCCGCCGGCGAGACCGTGAGCCTGGGCGCCAACGAGGAGCCGCTCCTGCTGGACGCGGCAGAGGCCGAAGGAGATGTGACGTTCGAGCCGGGCTCGACGGTCGAGATCTACTTCCAGTCCGGCGACGGCAGCGGCGCGACCGCGAACGTCCCTGTGCTGGATGGCGCCCTCCCCTACTACACCGACCTCGTGCCGGAGCCGGCCGAGGAGGAGATCGTCATCGACGATGAGGTCACCGTCCCCACCGAGACGCCGGTCCCCACGGACGAGCCGGACTCCGCGGAGACCGAAGAACACTGAGCCTCGGCATCCGACATCGAAGAAGGCCGGCCCCCACCCGGGGGACCGGCCTTCTTCGCACCTGCTGCGCTCAGCCCTCGAAACGGTAGCCGAGGCCGCGCACGGTCACGAGCATCGCGGGCTCCGACGGGTTCTCCTCGATGCGCGAGCGGATGCGCTTGATGTGCACGTCGAGCGTCTTGGTGTCGCCGAAGTAGTCGCTTCCCCAAACCCGATCGATCAGCTGCCCCCTGGTGAGGACGCGCCCCGAGTTGCGCATGAGCACCTCGAGCAGCTCGAATTCCTTGAGCGGCATGTTGATCTGATCCCCCGCGACCGTGACCGTGTGCCGGTCGATGTCAAGGGTGACGCGCCCGCCGTCGAGGACCCGTTCGTCGAGTTCGCTCTCGGCCTGCACGACCCGTCGCAGCACCGCGCGCATGCGGGCGAGCAGCTCGCGCGAGGAGTAGGGCTTGGTGATGTAGTCGTCGGCGCCGAGCTCGAGGCCCACCACGATGTCGACTTCGGAGTCCTTCGCCGTCAGCATGATGATCGGCACGGCCGAGGTGGAGCGGATCTGACGGCACACCTCGGTACCGGGCATGCCGGGCAGCATCAGGTCGAGCAGCACGATGTCCGCGCCCTGCTCGCGGAACGCGTGCAGGGCACCGGGCCCGTCCTCGGCGATCTCGACCTCGTAGCCCTCGCGGCGCAGGAGGTAGGCGAGGGGGTCGGCGAGGTCGGGTTCGTCCTCGACGAGCAGGATGCGGGTCATACACTCTCTCCAGTTCGTGCGCGCGGCGCTTTCGGGGCCTTCTTCGCGCGCTTCTTCTTTGTCTTGCGGCCGATGTCGTCCGGCTCGGGGGCATCGATCCGCGGCAGGCGGATCGTGAACGTGGATCCGCGGCCAGGGCGCGACCACACGCGCACCTCGCCGCCGTGGCGATGGATCGCATGCTTGACGATGGACAGGCCGAGGCCGGTGCCGCCGGTACGTCGGGAGCGCGCTTCATCCGCACGGTAGAAGCGCTCGAAGATCCGCTCTCGGTCGGCTTCGGAGATGCCGATGCCCTGGTCGGACACGGCGATCTCGACCACGCCTTCCTCGGCCTTCACGCCGACGCCGATGCGCGAACCGCGCGGCGAGTACACGATCGCGTTCGCGATGAGATTGCCGACCGCCTCGATGAGGATCTGCGCATCTCCGCGCACCCAGATGTCGCGGTCGCCGCCCCTGGCGAGATCCACCCCTGCGGAATCCGCTTGGACGGCGTGAGCTTCGACGGAGGCCGCGACCACCTCGTCGATGGACACCATCGCGACGTCGGACAATCCGTCGGCGGCCTGCAGCCGCGACAGGCTCATGATGCGCCCGGTGAGTTGACCGAGACGCGTCGCCTCTGCAGAGATGCGGCTCGCGAAGATCCTGACCTGGGCCGGGTCATCGGCGGCCGACTCGATCGCCTCGGCGAGCAGGCTCACTGCTCCGACCGGTGTCTTCAGCTCGTGACTCGTGTTGGCGACGAAGTCGCGGCGCATCTGATCCAGGCGCTCCTGCTCGGTGACGTCGCGGATGACGAGAAGCGTCAGGCGCGCACCGACGGCACTGGCGCGAGCCGAGACCAGGCGAGGATCCAGGGACGTGCCGCTGCGGCTGATGCGCATGGTCTCGGTCTCGGGAGACCCCGTCGAGCGGACGGTGCGCACCAGCTGACGCAGTTCCGGGTTCTCGAGGGTCGAGCCGTGGACGATCCCGAAGAGCCCGGCGGCCTGCGACGTCGCGAGCACCAGTCCAGATGCATCGACGACGCAGGCGGCATCCTCCATGCTGTGCAGCACGTCCGTGATTCCGGTCGGGACCATGGTCGAGGTCTCCGCCTCGGCCTGTGCGCGAGCGCGATAGGCGAGGTACACCAGGCCGCAGACCGCCGCTCCGATCAGCACGCCGATGGCGAGGGCGAGCAGCGCTACCTGCGGCGTGGACATAGGACCAGCGTAGAGTGCGTTCACCACGGCTTCGGCGAGTTTCCGCGCGAGAACGGGCTCCGTCGAACTACTATTCACGTTCTGGGCACCGTTCGTTAACCTTCGACGAACACAATCGCTTCGGGCCCGCGCAAAGCGCTGCGCCCGACGATCGGCCCTACCACGCCGCTGAGACCCGAAAGGTTGCGCCGCACATGCGCGAAGTCTTCCACCAGTCCCTCGAGGACCTCCAGTCCCGCCTCGTGGAGATCGCCGATCTTGTCACGGTCTCGATCGACAAGGCGACCAGGGCGTTCGCAACGAGCGATGTCTCCCTCGCCGAAGAGGTCATCGCCGATGACGCCAAGATCGACGAGCTCGCCGTGGCCCTCGACGAGCAGGCGATCGAGATCCTCGCCCGCCAGCAGCCCGTCGCCCGCGACCTGCGCATCGTCGTGACCGCACTGCGTGTGAGCGCGTCACTGGAGCGCATGGGCGACATGAGCGAGCACATCGCCCAGCTCGCCCGTCTGCGCTTCCCCGAGCGCGCCATCCCGAAGGGCTTGAAGAGCACGTTCCTGAAGATGGGAGAGCTCGACGTCGAGATCTCGCGCACGCTGAGCGAGCTGCTGCGCACCGAGGACCTGCGCTTCGCCGACGTGATCCGCAACGCGGACGACGATGTCGACGAACTGCACGCGAGCGTCTTCGAGAAGGTGCTCAGCGACAACTGGAAGGGCGAGGCGCACGCGACCGTCGACGCCACGCTCGCCAGTCGCTACCACGAGCGCTTCGCCGACCACGCGGTCGCCGTGGCGAAGAAGGTCGTCTACCTGTCGACCGGCGACTGGGACGTGCAGGAAGCGGACATCGTCCTCGCGCTCGAGGCCCAGGCGGCAGAGCAGCAGGAACTCGGGCACGCCTGACCCGTTCATGACGAAGGCCGGATGCTGCGACAGCATCCGGCCTTCGTCGTGAAGTCCTACTTCTTGCCCTGCGCGGCGACCGCAGCGGCACCGGCGGCGGCTGCCTCGGGGTCGAGGTAGCGACCGGGGCCGGTCGGGACGTTGTCGTCGTCGAGCTCGTACACCAGCGGAATGCCGGTGGGGATGTTCAGCTCGGCGATGTCGTCGTCGCTGATGCCCTCGAGGTGCTTGACGAGGCCGCGCAGCGAGTTGCCGTGCGCGGTCACGAGGACGGTCTTGCCGGCCTCCAGGTCAGGGACGATGGCGCTCTCCCAGTAGGGCAGCAGACGGTCGATGACCAGCTTGAGCGACTCGGTGCGCGGCACTTCGCCGTCGATGCCGACGTAGCGCGGGTCGTTCACCTGGCTGAACTCGCTGTCGTCGTCGAGGAGCGGCGGCGGGACATCGAACGACCGGCGCCAGAGCTGGAACTGCTCTGGGCCGAACTGCTCGAGCGTCTCGGCCTTGTCCTTGCCCTGCAGCTCGCCGTAGTGGCGCTCGTTCAGGCGCCACGACCGGGTCACGGGGATCCAGAGGCGGTCGGCCGCGTCCAGCGCGATGTTCGCGGTCTGGATCGCCCGGCTGAGCAGCGAGGTGTGGAGCACGTCGGGGAGGAGGCCCGCCTCGGCGAGCAGCTCGCCACCGCGGCGCGCCTCGGCTTCGCCCTGTGCGTTCAGGCGGACGTCCACCCAACCGGTGAACAGGTTCAGTTCATTCCATTCGCTCCGGCCATGGCGGAGCAGGATCAGGGTGCGCGTCATGATCCCAGCTTATCGAGCAGCCCTGCCAGGATTGACCCATGGCGTCATCTCCGCTCGGCAGACCGACGCGCGGCACCACCGGCACCAACCGACTGCGGCGCAACGATCGGTGGATCGCCGCATCGACCGCGTTCCGAGCGGCAGCGGATCCGCTGGTGGTCGATCTCGGCTACGGCGCGAGCGGGGTCACAGCGTTCGAGCTCGCCACCCGGCTCGCGCGCGTCCGCACGGATGCCGAGGTCCTCGGTCTTGAACTCGACCCCGCGCGCGTGACGACCGCCCGTGCGCAGCTCGCCGACGTCCGCACCGGCCGCACCCCGTTCGCCCCCGGCATCCGCGTGTCGTTCGAGCGGGGCGGGTTCGAGGTGCCGGTCCCGGGGGGACGGCGCCCAGCGGTGATACGGGCGATGAACGTGCTGCGGCAGTACGACGAGACGGATGTCGCACAGGCCTGGCGCACGGTCGCTTCCCGCCTCGCCCCCGACGGGCTGTTCATGGAGGGGACGTGCGATGAGATCGGCCGGATCGCGAGCTGGGTCGATGTGACCGCCGACGGCGAGCCCACCCGCTTCACGATCTCGCTGCGGTTGGCCGAGCTCGAGCGCCCCGGCATCGTCGCCGAGCGACTGCCGAAGGCGCTCATCCATCGCAACGTGCCGGGCGAGCCCGTGCACGACCTGCTCGTCGACCTCGACCGGGAATGGGACAGAGCCGCTCCCCTGTCGACGTTCGGTGCGACGCAGCGCTTCATCGCCGCAGCGACCGCGCTGAAGGCGCAGGGCTGGCCGGTGCTCGCCGGGCGCAGCCGCTGGCGTCTGGGAGAGCTGACCGTGCCGTGGTCGGCGGTCGCGCCCCGTTAGGAGCGGCGGGACAGCCGCGTGAGCTTGGGGACGTCGACGGTCGCGCCGGCGTCCGCGGGCACGATCACCTGCTGCGCGGCGGCGATGTCGACCCCGTCCGCGCGCACGATCAGATCGCCCTCCGGTGCGCGACGGGAGAGGATCGCCAGCGCGATCGGGCCGTCCTCGTGATGACGGGCGACCGACGTCACGCGCCCCACTTCGGACTCCCCCGCGAACACGGGCGAGCCGGGAGCGGGCAGCACGTCATCGCTGCCGTCCAGGTGGAGCGCTGCGAGCCGACGCGGCGGGTGGCCGAGGTTGTGCACCTTCGCCACCGTCTCCTGCCCGCGGTAGCAGCCCTTGTTCAGATGCACCGCGCTGCGGATCCAGTCCGTCTCGTGCGGCAGCGAGCGCTCGTCCACCTCTGCGGCCCAGCGCGGCCGCCACGCGGCGACCCGCAGCGCCTCGGCTGCGAGCAGCCCGGCGGCTTCGACCGTGTCGGCGAGGGATGCCGCGGCATCCGGTTCCACGATGGCGACCCGCCACGCGTAACCGGCCGACGGGTGCTCGGCGACGTGGGAGTACTGGTGGCCGCCGATCTGCACGCGCTCCCACGGATCAGCCCAGACCAGGGGTCCGGCGAGCGCGGCCTCGGCCGCGCCGCCGGCGAAGAATCCCAGCAGCGCGCGCTCCGGGCGCGGTTCGATCGTGACCTGCGCGCGGAAGACCATGCGCTTCAGCCACAGCAGCAGTGCATCGGCATCCACGGAGTCGACGATCAGCCAGGCCGATGCGCCGTCGTCGACGATGCCTGCGGCATGCTCGACGTGGCCCTGCGGGTCGAGGATCAGCAGTTCGCTGCTCTCCCCCGGCGCCAGCCGCGTCGTCGCCTGCGATGTGAACGAGTCCAGCCAGCTCAGCCGTTCGGGGCCGGCGACCTCGATGACCGTCCGGTCGCCGAGCAGCACCACGGCGTCGCCGGAGATCAGGCGCCGCTGCTCGCGCATCGGCTCGCCGAAGTGCGCGATGACGCCGTCGTCCAGCACCGCACCGGGAAGACCGGCGAAGCCCGTCATACCTTGGCCAGCCGCGCGGACGCGTGCGAGCCGAGCTCGGATCCGAGCGCCGCGATGTCCCATGCCCACAGCAGGTGGCCGTCCACGAGTCCGTACATGCGGCTCGCCGCAGCGTAGTCCTTGCCGCCCGCCCCGCGGACGATCGCGTCGGTCGCGATGTCGATGCGCGGGCCGGCGATCTCGCCCAGGTACAGTTCGAGCGCACCGTCGGAGTGCGCGATCGAGACCTCGAGCGGGAATCCGCCGGAGTCCGCGCGCAGCAGTTCGACGTCGTCGGCCGTGCGGGCCGGTGCGTCCTCGACCGGCGGCAGCAGGGCGGGTCCAGCGTCGGCGGCGCCCGCGGGTCGCGCGATGCGCCAGAACCCGGACTCGGCGACCAGCGGCACCGATTCCTCGCCCTCGGCGCGGGCGAGCCACCCGGTGGCGGAATAGTTCAGGTACGGCCCGCCGTCGTGGCTGAAGCTCACGCGGTGCGTGAACTCGCCCTCGTAGTGGTGATCACCGACCTGGTAGTCGATGACGCCCGTGCCCTCCCAGACGCCCAGCAGCCAGGACAGCGGAACGAGATCCGCTGGTAGGTCGGTCGGAAGCTCGAGCACGATCGATCAGCGCTGGCCGCGGAACAGGTTGCGCAGGACAACGGCGGACACGAACACGATCGCGAGGCTCGCGAGGCCGAGCAGACCGATGAAGAAGAGCTCGAGCGCGAAAAGATCCATGGCTCTACTCTATCCCGCGGTGCCGATGGCGGCGAGGCCGAAGCCCACCGAGATGACTCCCATGAGCAGAAGCGCGCCCAGAATGCTCGCGGACACGCGCACGATGAAGCCGTGCGTGCGCCCGTAGCCCAGCTGCATCGCGAACGCGAGGAGCACGATCCCGCCGAACGCCACGAGCAGCGCAGGCATGCGCCAGGGCTCGACGACGAAGATCCCGATCGCGACGGCCGCGAGCAGCGCGACCGCCCATACGACGAGCATGCCGGTGAGGGCGTTGCGCGGAGCCAGGGCTGGTTCGGACATGGCTTCATTGTCCCCCATCACCACCGTGCGCGTCATGCGCGCCACCGGCATCGGTATCATGGGGCGCACGGCGTCGTTCGCGATCGTCGTCAAGGGCGACGGTCTTCGGCGCCCGAAAGGACTTTGCGTGGCACTGCTTCTGGTTCTGACCTCCGCCCCGACTGCGGAGTCCGTTCTGCCCGCCCTCGATCTGCTCAGCCATCGGGTCCGACAGATCCCCGCCGAGCCCGCCCAGCTGGTCTCGGCGCCAGAGAGCGACATCGTCATCGTGGACGGTCGGCAGGACCTCGCCGGTGCCAAGTCGCTGTGCAAGCTGCTGCGCACCACGGGGCAGGATGCCCCGTTGCTGCTCGTCGTCACCGAGGGCGGCATGAGCGCCGTGTCCGGAGACTGGGGCATCGACGATGTCCTGCTCTCCACCGCGGGCCCCGCCGAGGCCGATGCCCGCATCCGCCTGGCGATCGCCCGCAGCGAGGAGAACTCCGAGCCGGCGCGCGTGCACGCGTCCGGCGTCACGATCGACGAGCAGTCCTACTCGGCCAAGCTGCACGGTCGCCCGCTGGATCTGACCTACAAGGAGTTCCAGCTGCTGCACTTCCTCGCCACGCATCCCTCGCGCGTGTTCACGCGTGAGCAGCTGCTCAGCGAAGTATGGGGATACGACTACTTCGGCGGCACCCGCACGGTCGACGTGCACGTCAGGCGTCTGCGCGCCAAGCTCGGCGATGCCGATCACATCATCGGGACGGTCCGCAACGTCGGCTACCGGTTCAACATCTATGAGGACGACCAGCTCGCCGGCGCGCGCTGACACGACTGAAGTTCACGCGCACGTCACCTGGCGATGCTTAGATGATTCCCATGATGGATCCCTCTCTTGCCGATGCCGGACTCGGAGATGCCGAGGACGACGATTTCGACGCTCTCGGCGTCGAGGACGCGCAGCTGCCAGACCACCGCTACCTCGACCGCGAGCTGAGCTGGCTCGCGTTCAACCAGCGCGTGCTCGAACTGGCCGAGGATCCGACGTTGCCCGAACTCGAGCGGGCCAACTTCCTGGCGATCTTCGCGAGCAACCTCGACGAGTTCTTCATGGTCCGCGTCGCCGGGCTCAAGCGCCGCATCCTCACCGGACTCGCCGTCCCGACCAACGTCGGCCGCGCGCCGACCGACGTCCTCTCCGACATCTCCCGCGAGGCCCAGGCGCTGCAGCTGCGCCACGCCGCCGTCTGGACCGACTCGGTGCGACCGGCACTGGCGGATGCCGGGATCGAGATCTCGGAGTGGAACGAGCTCACCGCCGGCGAACGCGAAGCCCTGGGCGAGTACTTCCAGGCTCAGGTCTTCCCGGTGCTCATGCCTCTGGCCGTCGACCCTGCGCATCCGTTTCCTTACATTTCCGGGCTGTCGCTGAACCTCGCGATCCGCATCCGCAACGCCCGCACCGGGCGGCAGGAGTTCGCGCGTCTGAAGGTTCCGCCCATGCTGCCGCGCTTCGTCGAGGTACCCGGCGCGAGCGAGATCAAGCGGTTCCTGCGACTCGAAGAGCTCATCGCCAACCACCTCGGCGATCTCTTCCCCGGCATGGAGGTGCTCGACCACCACGCGTTCCGCCTCACCCGCAACGAGGACGTCGAGATCGAAGAGGATGAGAGCGAGAACCTCATTCAGGCGCTCGAGGCCGAGCTGCTGCGGCGGCGCTTCGGTCCGCCCATCCGTCTGGAGATCACGGACGACATGGATGACGTGACCCTCGATCTGCTGGTGACGGAGCTCGACATCACCGATCAGGAGGTCTACCGCCTCCCCGGTCCGCTCGACCTGCGCGGTCTGTTCGACCTGAGCCGCATCCAGCGACCGGACCTGCGCTACCCGCCGCACCTGCCCACGACCGCGCTAGCCTTCCAGCCCGGCGACAACAACGAGCGCAGGGACATCTTCACCAGCATCCGCAAGCGCGACGTTTTGGTGCACCACCCGTATGAGTCCTTCGCGACCAGCGTGCAGGCCTTCCTCGAGCAGGCCGCGCGCGACCCGCATGTCCTCGCCATCAAGCAGACCCTGTACCGCACGTCGGGAGACAGCCCTGTGGTGCAGGCGCTCATCGACGCGGCGGAGGCGGGCAAGCAGGTGCTCGCGCTGGTCGAGGTCAAGGCACGTTTCGACGAGGCCAACAACATCGTCTGGGCGCGCAAGCTCGAGAAGGCCGGCGTGCACGTCGTGTACGGCCTGGTCGGCTTGAAGACGCACTGCAAGCTCGCCCTCGTCATCCGCGAGGAAGACGGGATGCTGCGGCACTACTCGCACGTCGGGACGGGAAACTACAACCCGAAGACCAGCCGGATCTACGAGGACTTCGGGCTCTTCACCGCCGATCCGCAGGTCGGCAAGGACCTCACCCGACTGTTCAACGAGCTCAGCGGCTACGCGATCGAGAAGAAGTTCAAGCGCCTGCTCGTCGCACCGCTGCACCTGCGCAAGGGGCTGCTGCGCCAGATCGATCACGAACGGCAGAACGCGCTGGACGGCAAGCCAGCGCACATCCGGATCAAGGTCAACTCGATGGTCGACGAGCAGATCATCGACGCGCTGTACCGCGCCAGCGCGGCCGGCGTCAGGGTGGATGTCTGGGTGCGCGGCATCTGCAGCCTGCGCACGGACCTGCCGGGCATCACCGACAACATCACGGTCCGCAGCATCCTCGGTCGCTACCTGGAGCACTCGCGCATCTTCGCGTTCCACAACGACGGCGACCCGCAGGTGCACATCGGCAGCGCCGACATGATGCACCGCAACCTCGACCGTCGCGTCGAGGCTCTGGTCCGGGTCGTCGACCCCGCCCACGTCACCGAGCTGCTCACGCTGTTCGACACGGCGATGGACGACGGCACCAACTCCTGGCACCTGGGTGCGGAAGGCGTGTGGTTACGCCACACCGTGGATGCGGAGGGCAAGCCGCTCATCGACCTGCAGGATAAGACGATGAACCAGATCCGCAGGCGGCGCCGGAGCCGTTCGGTGCGATGACCTTCGGGCGGACGCAGCACGGCACTCCCGTCGAGGTGGTGCGCGACGATCGCGCCGTGTACGCGGCCGGCGCGGTCGTGTGGCGCCTGGTCGAGGGCAGGCTGCGCATCCTGCTGATCCACCGGACCAAGTACCGGGACGTCACGCTGCCCAAGGGCAAGGTGGATCCCGGCGAGATGCTCGCTGAGACCGCCGTCCGAGAGGTGCATGAGGAGACCGGCATCCGGGTCGCCCTCGGAGTTCCCGTCGGGGTAAGCCGGTACTTCATGCGGCCCAAGCGTCAGAAGGTCGTGCACTACTGGTCCGCTGAGGCGACAGAGGACGCCATCCGGCGCTCGACGTTCGTGCCGAACGGCGAGATCGCTGCGATCGAGTGGGTGAGCCTGAAGAAGGCTCGCGCGCAACTGAGCTACCCCGTCGACACCGAGATCCTCGACGCGTTCGAGAAGCTCGTCGACGACGGAGTGCTGCACACGTTCCCGGTGATCGCGCTGCGCCACGCGAAGGCGCTGCCGCGGTCGGAGTGGGACGGCCCCGATGCCGGACGCCCGCTCACCGAGCGCGGCAAGCGGCAGGCGAAGGCGATCGTCGCACCTCTGCGCGCCTTCGGGGTGCGCAAGATCGTCACGAGCGATGCCGTGCGCTGCGTGCAGACCATCGCTCCCCTCGCGAAGGCGCTCGACCGCAAGCCGGTTGAGACCCCTCGTCTGAGTCAGGATGCGTGGGAGGACGGCTTCTCCGACGTCCGCGCTGTGATCGGCAAGCGGGTGCGCGCTCGCAAGCCAGCCGTGATCTGCAGCCACGGGCCGGTGCTGCCCGACGTCCTCACCGAGATCGCACTCGCCACCGGCACGCTGCGGGGCTCCTACGTGTCGACCGCTTCGGCCCTCGACGTCGCCGCATTCTCAGTCGTGCATCTGTCGGCGACGAACCCGGGGTCGGGAATCATCGCGATCGAGACGCACGTCCCGAACCTCTGACGGCGCCTGACGCCGCCTGGTGGCGACCCCAGAGGGTTGCCGCCCGTTCACCTCTCGTTTACCTGCGCGGGAGAGTCTCGTTAACCGTCACCCCTAGCGTCACTGTGTGCCCTGCACCGGGCCCCACCCATCATCGATCGAAGGATCCACAGTGAAGATCTCCCGAATCGCACGTATCGGCGCCATCGGCGCCGTCGCCGCTCTTGCGCTCGCCGGCTGTGCCGCGAACGAGGCGCCCGCGGACGACTCCTCGTCGGAGGCCCCCTCCACGTCGACGCTCTCCGGCACGGTCGAGGCCACCGGCGCCTCCTCGCAGGAAGCAGCCCAGCAGTCCTGGGTCGCCGCGTTCCAGACCGCGAACCCCGACACGACCATCAACTACACCGCGACGGGCTCTGGCACCGGCCGCGAGAACTTCATCGCCGGTTCGTCGAACTTCATCGGCTCCGACCGTGCGTTCAACGCCGAGGAGATCGCCGCTGGCGGCTTCGGCTCCTGCGCCTCCGACGACATCGTCGAGGTCCCGGTCTACATCTCGCCGGTCGCCGTCGCCTTCAACCTTGAGGGCGTCGACCAGCTCAACCTCGACGGCGAGACGATCGCGAAGATCTTCTCCGGCGCCATCACCAAGTGGAACGACGCCGCGATCGCCGACCAGAACCCGGACGCCACGCTGCCGGACCAGGCCATCATCCCGGTGCACCGCGCCGACGCCTCCGGCACGCAGGAGACGTTCACCACGTACCTGAACGCCGTCGCTCCCGACGTCTGGACCTACGAGCCCAGCGACGAGTGGCCGCTCTCCACCGGTGAGGCAGCCGACGGCACCTCGGGCGTGGTCAGCGCGATCACCAGCGGCGCCGGCTACATCGGCTTCGCCGACGCGTCGCAGGCCGCCGACCTGGGACAGGTCGCGATCGAGGTCGAGGGCGAGTACGTCCCCTACTCGGCCGAAGCCGCTTCCGCACTCGTCGCCGCCTCGCCGCTCGAGGAGGGCCGCTCGGCCCACGACCTCGCGTTCGCCGTCGACCCGGCCGCTGCCCCCGCCGGCTCGTACCCGATCGCCCTCGTCTCCTACCTCATCGGCTGCGTCGAGTACGACGACGCCGAGACGGCCGGTCTGGTGAAGGCGTACTTCGAGTACGTCGCCTCCGCCGAGGGCCAGGACGTCGCGGCCGAGGCCGCAGGCAGCGCCCCGATCTCGGACGAGCTGCGCGAGCAGGTCGTCGCCGCGATCGACGCCATCGTCACCGAGTGACGGAGCTCTCAGCGACACGCTGAGAGCCTCGCCACCGTCGCCCTCGCGGCGCAGGTCCAGTGAACGGCCAGCGCCGCGGGGGCACCCGCATGAAAACCAGCAGATCCCTACGATCACCTGTGGAGCCGCTCAGATGACCACCACCACGACGGGACCCGATCACACCCGTTCGTCCGCGTCGCGCTCAGCCCTGCAGCGCCCGGGAGACCGCATCTTCTCCGGCACCGCACTCGGCGCCGGCATCATCATCCTCGTGACGCTCGCCGCTGTGGCGGTGTTCCTCATCGTCCAGTCGGTCCCGGTGTTCGCGACGAACCCGGCCGACAACCACATCCTCGAGGGCGAGCCGTTCCTCAGCTGGGTGTGGCCGTTCGTCTTCGGCACGCTCTGGGCGAGCCTCATCGCTCTGATCATCGCGGCACCGATCGCGATCGGCATCGCGCTGTTCATCTCGCACTACTCGCCGCGCAGGCTGGCCGGCTTCCTGGGCTACGTCATCGACCTGCTCGCCGCCGTCCCCTCCGTCGTCTTCGGTCTCTGGGGCGCCCTGACCTTCGCGCCGATGCTTGTGCCCGTGTACCAATGGCTGAACACCAACCTGGGCTTCATCCCGCTGTTCGCCGGGACGCCATCCGGCAGCGGTAAGACGATCCTCACGGCATCCCTGGTCCTGGCAGTGATGATCCTGCCGATCATGACCGCCATCTGCCGCGAGGTCTTCCTGCAGACTCCGAAGCTCCACGAGGAGGCCGCTCTCGCCCTGGGCGCGACCCGCTGGGAAATGGTCCGGATGGCCGTCCTGCCGTTCGCCCGCAGCGGCATGGTGTCCGGCGCGATGCTCGGTCTCGGCCGCGCGCTCGGCGAGACCATGGCCGTGACGCTCGTACTGTCGCCGCTCGGTCTGGTCACGTTCCGGTTGCTCACCCCCGAGAACCCGACGACGATCCCGGCCATCATCGCGCTCCGCTTCCCCGAAGCCCACGACTCCGGCGTGAACACGCTCATCGCCGCTGGTCTGATCCTGTTCATCGTGACCTTCGCGGTCAACTTCGTCGCGCGCTGGATCGTGTCCCGCCGCGCCGAGTTCTCGGGAGCCAACTGACATGACTGCCACCGCCACCCCCGTGGTCGCCTCCACGCGCACCACCACTGCAGGTCACCTGCCGAAGTGGGCTCCGTGGGCACTGCTCGCCATCTGCCTGGCGATCTCCGCCGTCATCTTCGCGTTCGCCAACAGCAGCGGAGACCCGGCCGACTTCAACATCGTCCTGACCGTCGTGCTCGGCATGATCTTCTACCTGGTGCTCATCTTCGTGCTCTCGAGCGTTGCGGAGAGCCGCAGGCACGCGACCGATCGCCTGATGACCGCGCTCGTCTCGTCGGCGTTCGTCGTCGCTCTGCTGCCGCTGATCTCGCTCCTGTACACCGTCGTCGTCAACGGCCTCACCCGGTTCGATGCGGAGTTCTTCAGCTCGTCGATGCGCAACGTCGTCGGCGAAGGCGGCGGTGCGGTGCACGCGATCTGGGGCACGGTCCTCATCACGCTCGGCGCCACCATCATCTCGGTGCCGATCGGTCTGATGACCTCGATCTACCTGGTCGAGTACGGCCAGGGAAGGAAGCTCGCCCGCGGCATCACGTTCCTGGTCGACGTCATGACCGGCATCCCGTCGATCGTCGCCGGTCTGTTCATCTACTCGGTCTTCGCGCTGATCGTCGGGCCCGGTACCCGGATGGGCATCATGGGCTCGCTGGCGCTGTCGGTGCTGATGATCCCGGTCGTCGTGCGCGGCTCGGAAGAACTGCTGCGCATCGTCCCGAACGAACTGCGTGAGGCCGCATACGCGCTCGGCGTTCCCAAATGGCTGACGATCCTCAAGGTCGTGCTGCCGACGGCCATCGCCGGAATCACCACGAGCATCATGCTCGCGATCTCGCGCGTCATCGGCGAGACCGCTCCGCTGCTGCTCACGGTCGGCATGGTGCAGGGCATGAACCTGAACATGTTCAGCGGGCAGATGGCGACGCTGCCGGTGTTCTCGTACATGCAGGCCAAGTATCCCGGCATCCCTGCGGATGCCTACCTCGATCGCGCCTGGGCCTCGGCTCTCACGCTGATCGTGATCGTGATGGTGCTCAACCTCGTCGCACGCATCATCGCCAAGGTGTTCTCCCCCAAGACTGCCGGCCGCTGAGCCGCAAACCGACCCGACTGAAGAAGAAGGTTCCGCAGATGTCCAAGAGCATCGAAGTCAACGACCTCAACGTGTATTACAGCGATTTCCTCGCTGTGGAGGGCGTCAACATCGACATCAAGCCCAACACCGTGACCGCATTCATCGGCCCCTCGGGTTGCGGCAAGTCCACCTTCCTGCGCACACTGAACCGCATGCACGAGGTCATCCCCGGCGCGCGCGTCGAGGGCGAGGTGCTGATCGACGGCCAGAACCTCTACGGCGCGAGCGTCGACCCCGTGCTCGTTCGCCGCCAGGTCGGCATGGTGTTCCAGCGTCCGAACCCGTTCCCCACGATGTCCATCAAGGAGAACGTGCTCGCGGGCGTCAAGCTCAACAACTCCAAGATGGCCAAGAGCGATCAGGAAGCGCTCGTCGAGCAGTCGCTCCGCGGCGCGAACCTGTGGAACGAGGTCAAGGACCGTCTCGACAAGCCGGGCTCCGGGCTCTCCGGCGGCCAGCAGCAGCGTCTGTGCATCGCGCGTGCGATCGCCGTGTCGCCGGACGTCATCCTGATGGATGAGCCGTGCTCCGCGCTCGACCCGATCTCGACCTTCGCGATCGAGGAGCTCATCGGCGAGATCAAGAACGAGTACACGGTCGTGATCGTGACGCACAACATGCAGCAGGCGTCCCGCGTGTCCGACAAGACGGCGTTCTTCAACATCGCCGGCACGGGCCAGCCGGGCAAGCTCATCGAGTACGACGACACCGCCACGATCTTCACCACGCCCAGCGTGCAGGCGACCGAGGACTACGTCTCGGGCCGCTTCGGATGACCTGAGGCTCTTTCTCGGGTCGGCCTCGTGCCGACTTCCGGATGCTGCGGTGATCGAGCGGCGTGTCGCATCGGCGACACGCCGCTTTCGCGTCTGTCCGCCCGGTATTCGGCCCGGCTCACTCGCCGTGCACAGTATCGACGTTTGCACGACTTGTCCACGGATGCCGAGATTCGGTGGATCCCTGCGGATCACGACGCGGAATCCTCGTGGGATGTCGTTCCTTCTTGCCTCCGCGGCGATGCGTGCCATTGGCCCCCTCGCCCGTACGCATGAACTCCGCGCACGCGGAGTGACCAGACGCGAGATCGCGCGTGCCGCCGCGGCCGGAGAGATCCGCCGGGTGCGCCACGGCGTATACGCACGCGTAGATGCGTCGGATGCCCAGGTCCACGCGGCCGAACACGGTGGTGCGCCTGCCTGTTCGGACGCGGGGCGCATGCATGGGCTCTGGATCATCGACACGCCTGAGGAGAAGGAGGCGCCGTTGCATCTCTGGTTCGGCACTGCCGGAGAGCCCCGCTCGTGCCGGCGCCCGTCGTGCACGGATGTCACCGCGCATTGGGATGCCGGGCGCGTGATGCTCGGACACTTGCCGCCTGTGGAGAACGTCCTGCTCCAGATCGCCTTCTGCGCCGGCGAGGAAGCCTTCTTCGTCGCACTGGAGTCGGCGCTTCGACAGAGCCGCGTGTCGGCGCGCGAGCTGCGCTGGCTGGGATCGCGATTGCCTCCGCCGATGCGCTGGCTGCTTGGCTTCGCCCGGACCGATGCCGACAGCGGCTTGGAGTCGCTCGTGCGCCTGCGTCTGCACCGGGTCGGAGTCACCGTGCGCACGCAAGTTCAGATCGATGGCGTCGGCGAGGTGGACTTCGTGATCGGTGACCGTCTCATCATCGAGGCGGACGGCAAGGAGAACCACGACGATGCCGACAAGGACCGGCGGAGCGGGTCGCGTCGGCACAAGGATCTGCTGCGCGACGCTCGAGCCGCCGCGCTCGGATACGAGACTCTGCGATTCGACTACGCGATGATCATCCATGATTGGGGCACCGTGGAGACTGCGATCCTGGCGAGGATCGCGATCGGCGCGCATCTCCGGGGCTGATCCGCGTCTCGCGGACCGCGCCGTCCGTGCCGATTTCCGGATGCCTCGACTCCTCTCGGCGTGTCCAGATCGGCGGCCGATGCAACGCGCCGAACCGACGCCGTGCCGTCCGGAACTCGGTCCGCTGCACGCACTCAGTCGCGCGGGGACAGCAGGTAGCGGTTCAGCGCCGCCGTGAACTCGGGGTCGTTGGTGATCGCGCGTCCATCGATCGCGGTGATGGGCGCTGCCAGGCGGACGCTCGACACCAGCCACGCGGCATCCGCCGTCGCCAGATCGGATGCCGGGACCTGCACGTAATCCGTCGTGAACCCCTGAGCGGTGAGGTGGTCGTACACGCTGAGCTGCGTCGTGCCGTGCAGGATGCCGCCGTTCGGTGCGGGCGTCACGAAGCGGTCGCCGAATCGCAGGATCAGCGAGGCAGTCGGCGCTTCGAGCACGAATCCGTCGCTGGACAGGAAGATCGCGTCGTCCGCCCCGCGCCGGGCGGCCTCGCGGAGCGCCGCCATATTCACCGCGTACGACAGCGTCTTCGCTCCGAGCAGCAGCCACGGCGCGTTCTCCGCCGCGTCGAGCGCGTACCCGCGGTCGAGGGTCACGACCCGGATCCCTTCCGTGCGCACCCAGGAGAAATCGGACGCCGGGGCTGCCGTGACCCAGGCGGTCGGCGTCGGGCCGTGCTCGACGCCGCGGCTGAGGATGAGCTTGATCACGGACTCCCCCGGCGGGCAGGCCGCGGCGGCCACCTGAACGGCCTGACGCCACTGCTCGACGTGGGGCGCCGGGAGATCGCACAGCTGCGCGGAGTGCGCGAGCCTGTGCAGGTGCGGCACGAGCTCCTGCGGATGCCCGTCGATCACGCCGATGGACTCGAAGACCCCGTCTCCGCGCTGCGTGCTGAGCTCTCCGACGCTGAGCGCCGGGGCCGCGGCATCCACTTCGGTGAACGTATCGGAGTAGTCGGCGCGCTCCTCAGCGGCCGGTACCGGGTCGATGATCAGGGCGAAGCGCTGTGCCATGAATCGACTCTACGACCGATGCCGCCGCCAGGAATACCTGCCGCTCTCTCGCGTTACAATGGAATGGCCGGGCCGCATAACCCCGGGCTCCAACTTCTGCCGCTGCGAGCGGCCTTCCGCCGAGAGGCGTTTTTGCGGCCCGGTCTTCTCATGCCTGGACTCTGTCTGTGCGCGTGCCGACTTCCGGATGTCTCGGTGCGCGTACGGCGCGCCAGACAGCCCGAGAGCGCCGACACGCCGTCGAGCACGGGCGCCATCCGGAAGTCGGCACGGTGACGAAGCGAGATCAGGTGAGAATTCCGCTGCGCCAGGCGCTCGCGCTCGCGCTGAGGTCCTTGGCGTACGTGCTGAGGCGCAGGGCGCGCGTCGTCAGCTCGCTCGCGCGCTGCGGCTCGGTCGTCTCGTAGTCGTCGGCAATGTGCGTGGCGCCGGACGCATGCACGCGGCAGAAGGCGGCGGCCCGTTCGAGAGCAATCGCGAAGTCTCCGCGGAACGCGCCGCGCAGGATCTCATCGATCAGAATCACCAACTCCTCCGGAGAGGCGGGTGCGGGTGCGCCGGCGACGACCGTATCGGCCGTCGCGAGCTCGACGCGGCCGCGCTCGTAGAGCAGCGCGACGGTCTGCGGGTCGTTGTGGATGGCCAACTGCAGGAGGTAGAGCCGCCAGAGGGCTCCGGGCAGGGAGACAGCAGGAGCCGCCGCCCACAGCTCCGCGATCTCGTCGATCCCGTGGTCCGCGGTGAACGCGATCAGACGCTCAGTGCTCTCCCCGCTCTCGTCCGCTCTCGCGCGCGTGATGAGTGCGGATGCCGTGGCGTGCGCGATGCGCGATTTCTCGGCGGCTCCCGCCGATCCGGCGAAGTTGTCGAACGAAGCGGATGGGCGGCGGACCGGTCGGCGGAACTCGGACATCCCTCCAGGGTAGTCGCGGTCAGGCCGTCGGGATCACGATGATCGGGTTCGTCGTCGGCGCTCCGGTCGGAGAGCCACCGGAGGCTTCGACGGTGACCGCGATCGCGTCGCCCGCCTGCATCTCGCCGCTGAGCAGCGCGGTGCTGGTCTCGCCGTCGACGTCGAAGACTCCAGCGGAGACCGGGGCATCCCCTCGCACGTACCAAAGCTCGTATGTCAGATCCTCATCGAGCGGCTCCAGCCCGTCGGTGACGAGCACCACCTCGCCCAGCGATTCCGACCAGTGGGCTGTCGCGACGCCGCCGGATTCCAGGTCGACGGAGGCCTGCTGCGCGTCCGGCGCGCCCTCGATCTGTTCGAGCGCCACGACGGATGCGGGGCGCTGCAGCTGTCCGATGACCACGGCCGCCCCCGCACCGATACCGACGATGAGGACGAGGCAGGCGGCGAGCGCGAACAGCATCCGGCTTCGTCGTCGAGGTGCGGATTCGGCCGACGATGCGGCGGATGCGGTAGTGGCGGGCCCTGCGGGTTTCGCGACGGCAGGCTCGGTGGATTTCCGCGCATCCGACGCGATCTGCGGGGTCTGGGCGATCCGGGCCAGCAGGTCAGCACGCAGGGCTGCCGGAGGCGCGACGTCTTGGACTGCGGCTGCCAGGTGGGCCGCCGACTCGGCATCCGTCTCGGTCAGCCCCTGCCACTCCGGATGCGCACGGAGGGCGTCCGCGTATCGGCGCTCGTCCTCGGCGGACAGGGCGTTCAGCGCGTGTCCGGCCGACAGCTCGGCGAACTCCTGCTCGTTCATGCGATCACCCCCATCTCGCTCCGCAGTCGCGTGAGCCCGTCTCTCATCCGTGTCTTGATGGTCCCCAGCGGCGTCTTGCTGAGAACCGCGATCTCGCTCTGGCTGTAGCCGCCGTAGTACGCGAGAACGAGAGCCTCGCGCTGCGCTTCGGGAAGCATCCCGAGCGCCGCGACCACCTGTTCTCCTGCCATGCTCAACTCGACGTGCTCGGCGACACTGTCATGTGCGATCCCCAGATCGCGGATCCCCGCTTTCACGTCACGGTCGGTGCTCGCCTGCGAAGCGCGCACCCTGTCGACTGCTCGACGGTGGGCGATGGTGAGGATCCAGGTTCTTCCCTGCCCCTTGTTCGGAGCGAAACGCGCAGCGGATTGCCACACCTCCAGAAAGACCTCCTGGAGCACCTCTTCGCTCTGCGAACGGTTGACGAGGACGCGCAGGATGAGCCCGAAGACGCGAGAGGACAGCATGTCGTAGAGCTCGGCGAACGCTCGCTGGTCGCCATCGGCGACGCGAAGGAGGAGGTCGGCGGCGAGATCCCCCGCCGAGCCGTCCTCCGGCACATCCACGCCGTCGATCACCATCTCCATAAGCATGCCGCATCCACCTCCTCTCTCTCGCATCCCGCGCACCACTCACCCGAACGTGAACGAATACACCTCGACGCCGGCGGGTACCTCGACCGTGATGACGCCGCGGTCGGCGGCATCCGTCTTCACGGCTTCGTAGGAGCGCGGCGTCCCATCCACCGTGAGGGTCCGCTGCTCACCATCGGCATCGCGGATGGTGATCTCCCCCGAGCCGGCGAGGACCATACGGACCTCGGATGCCCGATAATCGAGCCGGATCGTCCCGCCGTCGTCACCCGGGGTCGCGTACTGCGTCGCGATCTCCCAGCTGCCCTCGAGCGCGAAGCTGTCCTCCGGCTGCTCATCAGGCAGCTCGAAATCGGATGTCCCCGCGCCGTAGCGTCCGTCGCCGCCGTAGTTGACGTCCTTCGACGAGCCGAGGAACGTCTCCCGCGTCGTCGAGCCGACCTCGGGGGTCGTGTCCTCGATCTCCGTCGGCTCGGGGAGCGAGACATCGGGGTCCGCCGTCTCGAGCAGCTCGCGGATCAGCTTCTCCGTCGCGGCGTAGTTGCCCTCGCCGAAGGAGATGTGCCGCACGACGCCCTCGGCGTCGATCAGGTAGTGAGCCGGCCAGTACCTGTTGCGGTAGTTCGTCCAGGTCGACAAGTTGTTGTCGAGGGCGACCGGGTACTCGATCCCGAAGTCGGCGATGCCGGCGGCGACGTTTCCCGGGTCCTTCTCGAACGCGTACTCCGGCGAGTGGACGCCGATGACCTGCAGCCCGGCATCCGCGTAGGCCTCATCCCAGGCCACGACGTGCGGGATCGATCGCTGGCAGTTGATGCAGGAGTACGCCCAGAAATCGATCAGCACCACCTGCCCGCGCAGGTCCTCGAGGTCGACGGCCGCACCATCCGGCGTGTTCATCCACTCCTGGATGCCGCGGATCGACGGCGCAGTGCCGCAGGATTCCAATTCCTCGGCGCCGTTGGTGCAGTTGTCCAGCTCGCGGTTCTCGTCCGTGACGAGACCGCCGAGGTCGAGAGCATCCGCCTGCTCCTCGGCCAGATCCTGCTGCAGCCCGGCGGTGTAGTCCGGCAGGAGGCGCTGCAGCAGCTGCGGCACGTTGAAGATGAGGCCGACCGCGAGGGCGATCATCGCGATGCCGGCGGCGATGCGCAGCCCGCGCTCGCGGGTGCGGAAGGCGCGGATCCGCTCGATGAGTCCGCGTCCGGCGAGGGCGAACACGAGAAGCGGGATCGCCACGCCGATCGCGAACGAGAGGGTCAGCAGCACCGTGCCGATGCCGATCTGCCCGGTAGAGCCGGCGACGATGATCGCCGCGAGCACGGGTCCGGCGCACGGCACGAAGACGGCACCGAGCGCGAGGCCGACGCCGAAGCCGCTCCCGCGATTCTGGACCTCCTTCTTTGGAAGCCATTGGAACGGCTTCTCCAGGATCCGTTCGAACTTCGGCACGAGCAGACCGATGCCGATGAGGATCAGCACGACGATTCCGACCCAGCGGATGATGTCCTGCGGCAGGTTGAGCAGTCCGAGGATCAGGGACCCGACCAGCGTCACGAGGCTGAAGCTCAGCACGAGTCCGGCGATCACGAAGTACGGACGACTCCGCCGAGCCGGCAGGAAGTCTCCTCCGCCTTCGAACCGCGCGGACTGCGCGCCTCCCGTGAGGAAGATGACCGGCAGCACCGGCAGGATGCAGGGTGAGATCCCCGTGATGAGGCCGCCCAGCAGCCCGATGATGATGAGGTCCATTTCCTCGCCTTCCGTCGCGAGTACTTCGGCTCAGACCCCTCGATCGGATTGGCCGGGAAGTTTTTTCGATCCGGTCCCATCCGATCGCGCAGAGGCTCCGAAGAAGCTGTGACGCCGCGGGAAGGCCGCGGCACCGATCTCCGGAGGTAGAGAGATGTTCAGCACCAAGAAGAAGATGACCGCAGCACTGTCGCTCGGCTTCGCCAGCGTTCTCGTGCTGGCAGGCTGTTCCATGAGCAGCGACACGGCGGACGAGTCGACCGAGCCCAGCGCACCCGAGACGTCCGAAGAGACGACCGAGACGCCCGACACCATGGATCCCGCCGCGAATCTCGTCGGCCCCGGCTGCGAGGCCTACGCGGAGGCCGTTCCGGACGGCGACGGCTCGATCCAGGGCATGTCCCAGGACCCCGTGGCGGTGGCCGCCTCGAACAACCCGCTCCTGACGACGCTCGTCGCAGCGGTGAGCGGCCAGCTCAACCCGGACGTCAACCTCGTCGACACTCTCAACGGCGACGAGTTCACGGTCTTCGCACCGGTGGATGACGCGTTCGCCGCGATCGACCCCGCGACCATCGAGGGCCTCAAGACGGACTCGGCCACGCTGTCGTCGATCCTGACCTACCACGTGGTCCCCGGTCAGATCGAACCCGCCGACATCGCCGGCACGCACACCACCGTGCAGGGTGCCGACCTCGAGGTCACCGGCGAGGGCGACATGTGGATGGTCAACGACGCCAACATCGTGTGCGGCGGCGTCCAGACCGCGAACGCGACCGTGTACCTGATCGACGCGGTTCTCATGCCCCCGGCTCAGTGAGCCAGGGCCGCGCCGTCTTCGGGGGAGGAACGGCGCGGGTCAGTCGCATGGGGATGCGCTGAACAACGAAGGGCCGTCGGCGAGCTGTGTCGCCGACGGCCCTTTGCCGCATCTAGGATGGAACCACGGGCCTCTAGCTCAGTTGGCAGAGCATCGGACTTCAACACAATAGGAGCGCCTCGAGGGAAACCTCGAGGATGACACCACTCAAAGTCGGGGAACCCTTCCTGGGAAACCAGTTGGCAATCCCGAGCCAAGCCGGACGCGAGTCCGGAAGGTGTAGAGACTGGACGGGTGGCACCTACAGCGAAAGCCATGGTGAAGGGACAGTCCAGACCACGAACATCCGTGAGGATGGCGGCGAAAGCCGAAGTGGCAGGTTAATCCGCGGGTCGTGGGTTCGAGCCCCACGGGGCCCACCGTATTCCGGCGCGTAGACGCAATGTCTGCGCCCGGCCTAAGCTCACCCCATGGGAAAGCTGACGTTCAGCATCAACGTCACCCTGGACGGGTGCGTCGATCATCAAGAGGGAATCGTCGACGACGAGACGCACGCGTACTACACGCGCCTTTTGGCCGCGTCGGGCGCCATGCTGTGGGGCCGCGTCACGTACGAGATGATGGAGAGCTACTGGCCGGCCGTCGCCCGCGGCGACGCGGATGCGCCGCAGGCACTGCGCGACTGGGCGGTCACGCTGGAGGGCAAGCCGAAGTACGTCGTCTCGTCCACGCGGACGGACTTCCCCTGGGCCGGCAGCCACCGCATCACCGGCGATCTGCGCACCGGCGTGCAAAACCTCAAGGACGCGACCCCGGATGGTGTGCTCCTCGGCAGCGGTGCGCTCGCAACTGCGCTCGACCGGATGGATCTGATCGACGAGTACCGGTTCCTCGTGCATCCCCGGATCGCCGGCCATGGACCGACTCTCTACCAGGGCGGGGTGAAGAGCACACGGCGGCTCGAGCTGGTCTCGGCTCAGCCGATGCGCAGCGGCGTCGTCGCGATGCACTATCGGCGCGCGGATTGATCATGCCCGAGCGCGGTGCCGCCGCACGGCGGCGCGATTCGCGCACCGCACCGAGCAGAACCGCTGGCGACCGTTGCGGGTGACGTCGACCACGACGTTCGTGCACGGCTGGGCCGCACACCGCCCGAGCCGGCTCATCCCCCGGGTGACCAGATGCAGAGACGTTCCGACGCTGATGACCGCCCGCAGCACGAACGGCAGAGAGTCGTTGTCGTCGCGATAGTGCAGGTGCCAGCCCTCGCCGTCGTGGTCGGTGAGGCGGGGATAGGCGGCGGCCTGCGCCATCTGCGCGTTCAGCAGCGACGCCCGCTGCTCCGGCAGCGGGGCATCCACGATCTCGAGCCAGTCGTCGATCACGCAGCGCACGGCGGCGTGATCGTCCGGCGCCGGCGGGAAAATCATCGTCATGCCCTGGTCCCGGGTGCGATCCTCGATCCCGGCGCGATCCGCCGGCCAGTCGTTCGCCAGGGATGCCGCGAGCAGCACCGGGTACTCACCGTAAGGGTTGAGATGCATAAGACCATTACATCACGATGGACTCATGACTTCACTGCACACGCGTCCGATCCCTCGCCCGGACCTCCGGCGCATTCACGAGCACGGCTGGATCACCGAGTCGCGTCACGCCACGAGCGAGGGCTTCGTGGCGTACGTGAGATGCGCCGATTGCGATGCCCGGCGGGTCGATCTGCAGCAGGATCCGCAGAGGCCTCCGGCGGCGATGACCCGCGTCGTGGGGATGCCGGCGTATACGCGCACCGTCGACCCATCGTGCTCAACGCGGCACGTCGACGATGCGCGAGAGTCCGGTGACCACCACGCGCCATATGCCGGATGACCACGCGGCCACGTCCGCCTCGAGATCCGCCAGCGCGCTCTCGGGCGCCCAGACCTCGAAGGCGGCATCCGCTGCGTACCGCGCCTCGCCGAGCGACGCCCCGTGCACCGCGACCCACTCGCGGATCAGATTGTCGAACCGGCCGGCATCACCGTGCGGCACCGTGATCGTCGCACGAGACAGCAGCATCCGATCCCGCAGGACCGCGGCATCCAACGCCTCCGAGACAGCCGACGAGTATGCCCTGACCAGCCCGCCTGCCCCGAGCTTCACCCCGCCGAAGTAGCGCGTCACGACGGCGACGACATCGGTCAGATCGCGCCGCCGCAGGACCTCGAGCATGGGGATGCCCGCCGTCCCCGATGGTTCACCGTCGTCCGAGGATCGCGCCCGATCCCCCGTCGTGCCGGTGACCTGCGCCGAGCAGTTGTGCCGCGCATCCCAGTACTGCTTCCTGATCCGCGCTATGACGGCATCCGCCTCCTCCGGCGATGCGACCGGCGAGACGTGCGCGATGAACCGGGACTTCTTGATCACGAGCTCGTGCTCGACGGCATCCGCGATCGTCGCGGGATAGGTCGTCATGCCGTCAGGTCGACGAGTGTGCGCACCGTGCGGAGGTTCCGGGCCGTGCCTGGAACGCCGAGCGCTCGATCGAAGACGGCCTTGGTGAGCTTCGTGTTCTGCACCCCGCCCGCGAAGTCGATCCACAGGTCGTTGCCGAGCAGGGCCAGCCGCTCCCCCGGGATCAGCCGCTTCTCCAGCGCCTCGACGGCGCCGGATGTGGGGGCTTCGGCGAGGAACATCGCGTGCACGAACTTCTCCACCCCGTCGTCGAAGGGCTGCGCCGTGACGGACGCGACCAGCTCGTCGTGCGAGCGCGCGATCACGGGAGTGTCGACCGAGAAGGCCTCAGCGATCGCCTTCCGCACCAGGGCGCAGGATGCAGCGGCATCCGTCGGCGCATCGCAGATGATGTTCCCACTGGCGATGTAGGTGCTCACGCCGGTGAGGTCGGTCTTCTCGGCGAGCACAGCACGCAGCTCCGCCATCGGCACGCGGTTGCGTCCGGAGACGTTCACGGCGCGCAGGAGCAGGACGCTGCGGGTCACGACGCCAGCTCGGCGCCGGCGTGGGCGAGCTCCGCCAGGGCCGCGTCGCTGGATTCCGCTCCGACGCCCGCGACGAGGTCGGTGAGGATCCGCACATGGACGCCGTGCGCGATCGCGTCGAGCGCGCTCGCTCGCACGCAGTGATCGGTCGCGATGCCGACGACATCCGCGGTGAGAACCCCGTGCGTGCTCAGGATCTCGGCGACCGTCTCACCGCTGGCGGAGACGCCCTCGAACATCGAATAGGCCGGCTTGCCCTGCCCCTTGCGCACATGGTGCGTCACGGCATCCGTCGCGAGAAGCGGGTCGTAGTCGGCTCCGGTCGTCCCGGCGACGCAGTGCTCCGGCCAGGTGTCCACGAAGTCCGGTTCGCCGGCGAAATGCCCGCCGTTGTCTCCGTCGGCGTCGTGCCAGTCACGCGACGCGATGATGACGTCGTAGTCTCCGGCACGCTCGGCGAGCAGCTCCGAGACGGCAGCGGCTACGGCATCCCCGCCAGCGACGGCGAGCGCACCGCCCTCGGTGAAGTCGTTCTGCACATCGACGATGAGAAGAGCCCTGGTCATACTCCGAGCGTACGCCGCGGGGTCCGTATGCGGGCAAAGAGAAAGGGGGACCCGGCTGACCGGGTCCCCCTGCTCCACGTGGAGCCGCCTGTCAGAATCGAACTGACGACCTTTTCATTACGAGTGAAATGCTCTGCCGACTGAGCTAAGGCGGCGTGCGCTGCGAACAGCGGCACGATCAACGATCTTACCCTGTCGACCGGCCTACTGCGAAATCACTCGCAGCGCAGACCGTCCTCCGGGACGGTGTCGTCGAGCAGGAACGCCTCGACCGCCTCATCGACGCACGCATTGCCCTTGTTGTAACCGGTGTGCCCCTCGCCGACCCGGGTGACGAGGACGCCCTCCTCGAGCTGATCGGCGAGCGCCTCCGACCACGCGTACGGGGTCGCCGGGTCGTTGGTGGTCCCCACGACGACGATGGGACCAGCGCCCTCGGCGTTGATCTCCTCGCGGGTGCCCGTCGGCGGGTACGGCCAGACCGAGCAGGCGTCCGGACCCGACCAGTACGGCGCAACCGTCGGCGCCTCGGCCGCGAGCAGCTTCTCGGCGGCCGCCTCGGCATCCGGATCGTCCTCCACCGGATAGTCGACGCAGTTGTACGCGCGGAACGCCTCGCTCGAGTTGTCGGTGTACGCACCGTCCTCGCGACCGTTGTAGAAGTCGGCGAGCACGAACAGCGTGTACGGGTCGCCCTGCAGCGCTTCCGTGAGCCCCTGGGTGAGATAGCCCCAGCTGTCCTGCGAGTACAGCGCGGAGATGATGCCCGTCATCATCGAGTCGGCACCCATCTCGCGGCCGTCGCCGTTGGGAAGCGGACTGCGATCCGCCGATGCGAGCAGCGCACCGAGGTCGGCCATCGCATCATCGACGGACCCGTTGAAGGGGCATTCGCCGGAGTCCAGGCAGTCCGCCATGTAGGCGCGCAGCGCGGACTCGAACCCGATCCCCTGCGTGGTGCTGACTTCGAGCCCCGGCGTGGACGGGTCGATCGCACCGTCGAGCACGAGACGTCCGGCCTTCTCCGGATACAGCTCCGCGTACGTTGCTCCCAGGAACGTGCCGTAGGAGTAGCCCAGGTAGTTCAGTTCCTTGTCGCCGAGCACGGCACGCAGTAGGTCCATGTCCCGCGCCGAGTTCACGGTGGTGATGTAGGGAAGGATGCCGCCGCTGTTCGCTTCGCACGCGTCGGCGAAGGCCTGGTGCGCACCGAGCAGTTCGTCCTCCCACTCCGTCGTGCCCCGAGGAGCGGACGGGATGTCGTAGAGGTACTTGTCCATGTTCGCCGCGTCGAAGCACGACACCGCCGTCGATTCGCCGACTCCGCGTGGATCGAACCCGATCACGTCGTAGTTCTCGATGAGGTCGGCTCCGACGGCGAAGTCCAGGCTCTCGTAGACGAGGCTGACGCCGCTCGCACCAGGACCACCGGGGTTGGTCAGCAGCGATCCGCGTGCGGTGCCCGTGGCCTGATGGCGCACGACGGACAGTTCCATGGTGTCGCCGGATGCCGGGTTCTCCCAGTCCAGCGGAGCCGTGACATAGGTGCAGTCGAACCCGTTGCCGCACTGATCCCAGGTGAGCTCCTGCCCGTAGAAGGGCAGCAGGTCGGCGGAGACGCCCTCGGTGTCCGGCGCCTTGGTCGTGGACGGACGCGGGGCGGTCTGCTCCGGGATGGCTGCGTACAGGCATCCGGACAGGACGAGGGATGCCGCGGCCAGCGCAGCCGTCGCCGCCGCGATGCGGCGCAGACGAGAAGTCGTTCGAGTGGTCACGGTTTCCTCCCGCTCGCGATCGTCACGAGCAAGCTCTCCAAGGCCAGGAGCGCGGCGACGTTGCGCTCCAGCGATTCCCTGGTCTCGGTCAGGTGGTCCAGCACGACCAGCGTACGTGCCACCGACCAGTCGGCGGCGAGCGCGCTCAGCTCGGCTGCGAGTTCGCGGTTGATCAGATCATCGCGTCGCCCGTACTGCAGCATGACGACGTCGCGGTACAGCGACTGCAGATCGGTGAGCACGCGGTCGATGCCGTCGCGCAGGCTGCGGGTCGCGCGCTTGCGCTGGTCGTCCTCAAGGGCTGAGATCTGCGCGCGCAGCGCCGGCGGGACCGACTGACCTTCGGCGACGCCGACCGTGCGCAGCAGCGATGCGCGTTCGGCCTCGTCGCGCTCGGCCGTCAGCGCCTTCGCGTCCTCGGTCGCGACCTGGATGATCGTGCCGGCGACATCGACGGCATCCCGCACGCCGCGCACCCCCAGCACCGACCGCAGCGTGTCGTCCCTGCGCCGCCGCGCCGCGTCATCCGTGGCCAGGCGCTGTGCCATGCCGATGTGGCGCTGCGCATGCCGCGCCGCCTGTTCGGCGGTGGCGTCGTCGACGCCGGTGCGCTGCGTGATGAGGCGCGCGACGTCGGCGACATCGGGTTCGCGCAGCCGCAGAGCGCGCGATCGCGAGCGGATCGTCGGCAGGAGATCGGCCTCGCTCGGGGCGCAGAGCACCCACACGGTGCGCTCCGGCGGCTCCTCCAGCGCCTTGAGCAGCACGTTGGAGGTGCGCTCGACCATGCGATCGGCATCCTCGACGACGATCACCCTGTACCGCCCGACCGACGGCGCGAAGTACGACCGCTCGACGAGCCCGCGGGCCTCGGCGATCGTGATGATGACTTTGTCAGTGCGCAGGGCCGTGACGTCGGGGTGCGTGCCGGCGAGCACCTGCCGCATGGTGTGCTCATCGTCCGGGCCGTCGGCGATGAGAGCCGCCGCGAACGCGTACGCGAGCGTCGACCGGCCGGACCCTGGCGGCCCGGTGATGAGCCAGGCGTGCGAGAGGGAGGCCGGATCGGATGCCGCGGCACGCAGCGTCTCGACCGCCTCCGGCTGACCCCACACATCCGCCCACGGGAACGGGGCGACGGATGCGGTGGTCATTGCTCCAGCCTAACGGCCGCCACCGACTCTCCCTCGTGCCCTGTCGGGTCAGATCAGGGCGGTGACACGAGCGCGCACGGCGGCGGCGATCTCGTCCGGGGATGCCGCGGCATCCAGGACCAGGAAACGACCAGGGTCCGCATCCGCGAGCGCCCGGAACCCCTCCCGCACCCGGATGTGGAACTCGAGCTTCTCGGCTTCGAGCCGATCGAACGGCTTGTCGTCCGCGTCGAGGCGCGCGCGGGCGATGGTCGGGTCGAGGTCGAGCAGCACCGTGAGGTCGGGAAGCGCGCCCTCGGTCGCCCAGAGCGACAGGTCGCGGATCTCGTCGGCATCCAGCACGCGCCCTGCGCCCTGATAGGCGACGGAGGAGTCGAGATAGCGGTCCTGGATGACGACCTCGCCGCGATCGAGCGCCGGCCGAACGACCGTGGCGACGTGGTGCGCGCGATCGGCCGCGTACAGCAGCGCCTCCGCGCGCGGGGCGATGTCGCCGCGGTGGTGCAGCACGATGTCGCGGATCAACTGGCCGACCTCGCTGCCCCCTGGTTCGCGGGTGCGCAGCACGATGCGGCCGGCGTCGGCGAGCCAGGTCTCGAGATGGTTCGCCTGCGTCGTCTTGCCTGCACCGTCGCCGCCCTCGAGCGTGATCCAGAGCCCGCCGCGAGCGGTCACGACTTCTTCGCTGCGGCGTTCGCGGCGCGCGTCGCCGCGGCCTTCTTCGCCGCTGCCGACCGCGCGGCCGCCTTCTCGGCATCCGTCTTCGCGGGCGCCTTCTTGGCGGCCGGCTTCTTAGCGGCCGGCTTCGCTGCCGCCTTCTTCGCAGGGGCCTTCTTGGCCGGGGCCTTCTTGGCCGGGGCCTTCTTGGCTCCGCGCTTGGGCGCCGGGCCCTTGGCACGCTTGTCGGCGAGCATCTGCACGGCGATCTCGAACGTGATGTCCTGCACCTGCTGGCCGCGCGGGATCGTGACGTTCGTCTCACCGTCGGTCACGTAGGCGCCGAAACGGCCGTCGCGGATGCGGATCGGTTTGCCGCTGACCGGGTCGGCCTCGAACTCGGCGAGCGCGCTGGACGCCCGGCGGGAACCGGCACCGTACTTCGGCTGCGCGTAGATCTCCAGCGCCTGCTCGAGGGTGACATCGAAGATCTGCGATTCGCTCTCCAGCGAGCGCGAATCGGTGCCCTTCTTCAGGTACGGACCGAACCGGCCGTTCTGCGCTGTGATCTCGTCGCCCGACTCCGGGTCGGTGCCGACGACGCGCGGGAGGCTGAGCAGCTGCAGAGCGCTGTCGAGCTCGATCGTGTCGACCGACATGGATCGGAACAGCGACGCGGTCCGCGGCTTGGGAGCCGCTTCCTTCTTCGCACCGCGCTTCGGCTTCGGCGCCTCTACGACCTCGCCGGTGGCCTCGTCGACCGCGGCGTCGTCTGCGACCGGATCGTTCTCCTGCACGTACGGACCGAATCGACCGTCCTTGACGACGATGACCTTGCCGTTCTCGGGGTTCTCCCCCAGAACGCGGTCGCCGGCGACCGGAGCGTCGATGAGCTCCTGCGCCTTCTCCGCAGTCAGCTCGTCAGGGGCGAGGTCCTCCGGGACGTTCACGATGCGCGGCTTGGCTTCGGGATTCGCGGGATCCGCGACCTCGAGGTACGGGCCGTACTTGCCGAAACGGAGCGTCGCGGTGTCGGTGATGCGCGTCGAGTTCAGCGCTCGGGCGTCGATCTCGCCGAGGTTGTCGACGACCTGGCGCAGCCCCACCTGGGATTCGGATCCGAAGTAGAAGTGCTTCAGCCACTCGACGCGGTTCTGCTCGCCACGAGCGATGGCGTCGAGATCGTCTTCGAGTGCGGCGGTGAAGTCGTAGTCGATGAGGTCGGCGAAGTGCTCTTCGAGCAGCCGGACGACGCTGAACGCGAGCCACGTCGGCACGAGCGCCTGACCGCGCTTGGTCGCGTAGCCGCGGTCGATCACGGTTCCGATGATGCTCGCGAACGTCGACGGACGCCCGATGCCGTGCTCCTCGAGCGCCTTGACCAGCGATGCTTCCGTGTAGCGGGGCTTCGGCGAGGTGCGGTGGCCCTTGGCCTCGGCATCCGACATGGCCAGCTCGTCGCCGACGGCGACGGCGGGCAGCGACTGGTTCTCAGCGGCATCCTGCGAATTGCGCTTCTCGTCGCGCCCTTCTTCATATGCCTCGAGGAAGCCCTTGAACGTGTAGACCGTGCCGGATGCGGTGAACTCGGCGCTCTGCACGCCTGCACCGCTCTGCGCCGACGTGTCGACGGCGATCGTGACCGTCGTGGTCTCGTACTTGGCGTCGGCCATCTGGCTGGCGACCGTGCGCTTCCAGATCAGGTCGTAGACGCGCAGCTCTTCGCGGTCGAGCTGGGAAGACACGGATGCCGGTGTGCGGAAGCTCTCCCCCGACGGGCGGATCGCCTCGTGCGCCTCCTGCGCGTTCTTGCTCTTCGACTTGTAGACACGGGGCTTCAGCGGCACCGCAGTGTCGCCGTAGAGCGAGACCGCCTGGCTCCGCGCCGCCTGCACCGCCTGGGTGCTCAGCGCCGTGGAGTCGGTGCGCATATAGGTGATGTACCCCTTCTCGTACAGGCGCTGGGCGACGCTCATCGCCTGCTTCGCACTCATCGAGAGCTTGCGCCCCGCCTCCTGCTGGAGGGTCGAGGTCGTGAACGGGGCGTACGGGCTGCGCGTGCCTGGCTTGGCTTCGACCTTGGTGACGGAACCCGTACCGGCGGAATCGACCGCGTGCGCGAGTGCCTGCGCCTTGCCCTCGTCGAGGACGATGACGGCCTTCTTCAGCTTTCCGTCGTCGTCGAAATCGGTGCCGCGCGCGAGCTGGCCGCCGTCGACGCGCACCAGGCGCACCTTGAAGGAGGAGGCGGAAGCGGCGAGCGCCTCGACGTCCCAGTAGTCAGCCGACACGAACGCCATGCGATCACGCTCGCGCTCGACGATCATGCGGGTCGCTGCGGACTGCACGCGGCCAGCGGAGAGACCGGACTTCACCTTGTACCAGAGCACGGGCGAGACGTCCCAGCCGTACAGGCGGTCGAGGATGCGACGGGTCTCCTGCGCGTCGACGAGTGCGAGGTCGAGTTCACGCGTATTGCCGATCGCCGCCTGGATGGCGTCCTTGGTGATCTCGTGGAACACCATGCGCTTGACGGGGACCTTCGGCTTGAGGGTCTCCAGCAGATGCCAGGCGATCGCCTCGCCTTCGCGGTCCTCATCAGTGGCGAGCAGGAGTTCGTCCGCGCTCTTCAGCGCGCGCTTGAGCTCGGCGACCGTCTTGGACTTGCGGTCGGAGACGACGTAGTAGGGGTCGAACCCGTTGTCGATGTCGATCGAGTACTTCCCGTACGCCTGCTTGTCTGCGGCGGGGATGTCCTTCTTGTCCGCGAGATCGCGGATGTGCCCGACGGAGCTGAGCACTTCGTACCCGTCGCCGAGGTAGCCCTGGATCGACCGCATCTTCGTCGGGGACTCGACGATGACGAGCTTCTTGCCTTCAGCCAAGGGTGCGTCCTTTCTTCGAAGCACACCATACACACCGCTGTTCCGATGTGTTCACAGCGGCAGTGTGGAATCGACCGTCAGAATCCCTCGGGTGGCCCGGCGCGGGCTCGGGAGACGGCTGCGAGTCCAGCGTACTTCGCCTGAACCGTGACGGTCGCCACGAGGCCCGCCACCTCGCACTGCGTGAGTTCTGCTCCGGATGCCGCGGCCACCCTCGCCGCGAGTGCGCACGCCCCGCCTGGTGCAGGCACCGCCCCCGACGCGGCGTCGGCCGCGGCGAGCGCTGCGGCATCGGCGGCCCCGGCAGCGCGCTGGGCCGTCACCGCGGCGCCGCCGACGGCGGCGAGCCCGAAGGTGAGGGTCGCCGCGACCGCGATGACGCCGGCAGCGATGCTCGTGCCCGCCATCAGAGTCCTCCGGCGAGCGCGCAGCTCGACGCCTGCAAGGGGATCGTGATGATCCTCCCCACCTGCACATCCGCGTGCGCGGTGACACAGGCGAGATCGCCCTGGGCGCCGGCATCGACGCGCGCGCCCGGTACGGCACGCGTGACCGCGGCGGACGCGGCCGCGGCGGACTCGCCCCGGCCGAGCAGACGGGCGGCGTCGGCCGCGGCATCCTGGAGCGTCACCTGGCGAGCCGCTGCTCCGAGCGCCGAGACTCCGAGGAGCAGGACGACGAGAACCGCGGGAATCGCGACCGCCAGTTCGGCGGCGACCGACCCCTCATCCCCCGACCGACGCCGGTTCATCACGACACCGTGAGCGCCCGACGCACCAGGTCGGTCAGGATGCCGCGCACCTCGTCCGAGCGCATGATCACGACGAGCAGCCCTGCGAAGGCGACGGCGGCCATCGTCGTGATCGCGTACTCGGCGGTCGCCGCTCCCGTCTCGTCGGCGAACAGCCTCGCCGCCCTGCCTCGGGTGAGCGCAGGGAGAGCCTCGTTCTTCTTCATGGTGTTCCTCTCTTTCTTTCCTCTGTGGGGTGGATCGCCGCGCGACCCTGGGTCACAGCAGCGGGATCGGCGTCGTGGCGAGCACGCTGAGCAGCAGGGGTGCGACACCGAGCAGCAGAAACGCCGGAAGCGTGCACACCCCGAGCGGGATGAGCAGGCGGCTCGACAGCTTCGCGGCCTTCAGACGTCCGTCGATCCGGGCGTCCTGCCGTTCCTGCGCTGACGACGCGCGCAGCAGCTCGATCGCGGGCACGCCGGCCGCCCTGGAGAGTTCGAGCACTCCCCCGGTGCGGGTCGACGCGTCGCCGGCATCGGAACCGGGCAGGCAGTCGGCGACGAGGCGCAGCGCCCGTTCGATCGAGACCCCGCCGGACAGCGCGACCGCCACGAGTTCGGTGTGAATGCCTGGCGTGCGCCCGTCCGGCTGCGCCGATCGGACCAGGCGTGCCGTCCACAGCCGGGCCGCCAGTACGAGCAGCAGACCGCAGACGACGCACACGATCCCCGCCGGCTGGGTGGTGATCACCCTCAGCGTGTCGAATCCCAGCGCGAACCCGAGCAGCAGTCCGAACGGCGGCATCCAGAGCAGCAGTCGCGCGGTGCCCGCCGGTTCGGCGAGCGCGATGCGCACGTCGTCGGCAGCGGAGGCGGCATCCTGCAGGGCCTCGGCCAGGGAGCGCAGAACCTCGGCGAGCGGGGCGCCGACGTGTGCGGCGATCTCCCATGCCGCGGCGACGTCCCGCCATGCCCCGCCTTCGGCCTCGATCGCCGCCGGCAGGGTGCCACCGGCGTCGCAGCGTTCGACGACGCGCTCGGCCCGCGCGTCGCCGGTCGACGCGAGGTGACGCCACGCGGTGACCGGTGCGGCGCCGGCCTGCAGGAGCACGGCGAGCATGCGGACGGTGACGGCGGCGTGCGCTGCGGATGCCCCGGCATCCGGAGCCTTCCTCCGAGTGAAGGTCACCATGGAGTCACCTCTTGAATGCCGAGCCGCTCCGCCATCAGCTCGAAGCGCCCGGCGCTCTCGATCCGACGGATGCCGTCGGTGCCGCGGGCGAGGTGCAGGACGATCGTGAAGGCGCTCACGACCTGACGCGCCAGCGCCGTGGCGTCCATGCCGGCGAGCGCGCCGAGGGCTTCGAGCCGCGCGGGGACGTCGGCGAGGCCGGAGGCATGCAGCGTTCCCGCACCACCGTCGTGTCCGGTGTTCAACGCCGTCAGCAGCTCGCGCACCTCTTCTCCTCGGCATTCGCCGACGACCAGACGGTCCGGCCGCATGCGGAGCGATTCGCGCACGAGCCGCGCGAGGGTGATGCCGCCCGCGCCCTCGAGATTCGCCTGCCGCGCTTCCAGAGCGACGTGATGCGGATGCCGTGGGCGCAGCTCGGCCACATCCTCGATCGTGACGATCCGGTCGCGTTCGGGCGCGGCAGACAGCAGCGCGCTCAGCAGCGTCGTCTTGCCGGTTCCCGTGCCGCCGGTGATGAGGACATTGGCCCGGCGTGCGACGAGGTCCTCCAGCCAGGCCCGACGGCGCTCGTCGAAGCATCCGAGTGCGGCGAGAGCCGTCAGATCTCCGGCGTGCACCCGAGGGATCCGGATCGAGACGGCCGTGCCGGATGCCGAGACGGGCGCGAGCACGGCGTGGACGCGGATGCCGTGTTCGAGACGGACGTCGACGCAGGGTGAGCGGTCGTCGAGGTGGCGCCCTCCGAGTCCGATGAGAGCGACGGCGAGGTCGCGCACCTCGCGTTCGGACGCACGCCACCCGCGAACCTGCTCCGCACCGTGCCCGCGGTCGATGAACAGGCCGTCAGCGCCGTTGAGGAAGACATCCGTGACCGACTCATCCGCGCAATGGGCCGCGAGCGGGCCGAAGGCGGGGTCGATCGCCACCGCATCGGATGCGGTCTCAGCGCCCAGCGGGGCGATCACGAACGGAGTGGCCATGCCTCGACGCTAGGAGCAGTCGAGGACGTCGGAAGGGCCGGAACCCAGGACCTGTGCACAAGATCTGCCACCGGAAATCCGTGCAGAACGAGTGGGCCGGGGACAGAGTGGGCGGCATCTCACGGGGGGAATGAGATGCCGCCCGCGACGTGTCCTGATCGGGGGGATGGAGGACACGCCAAGGCCAGAATGAGAATTCGGCTGTCGGCGAGTGTACATCGCGCCACCGTCCTGACAAAACCGGAACGTGTACCGACTTTCAGCGGTACTCGACGTCGCAGGTGCACACTAGATTCACCGTGTCCGGTCGTGTGTCCCGCACGATCACGTCCCGCCGCAAAGGAGCGCGTGCATGAGCAGTCAGATCGATCACCTCCTCGACGAGACCCGTCAGTTCCCGCCGTCCGCGGAGTTCGTTGCGGATGCCGTGGCCCGACCGGAGCTCTACGAACGTGCCGCGAGCGATCGCGAGGCGTTCTGGGGCGAGCAGGCCCGCGAGCTGCTGGACTGGAGCACGCCGTTTACGAACGTGCTCGACTGGTCGACTCCCCCGTTCGCGAAGTGGTTCGACGACGGCGAGCTGAACGTCGCCTACAACTGCCTCGATCGCCACGTCGAAGCAGGCAACGGCGACCGTGTCGCGCTGCTGTGGGAGGGCGAACCCGGCGACTCCCGCCGGATCACGTACGCCGAGCTGACCGAGGAGGTCAAACGCACAGCGAACGTGCTGTCCGGCCTCGGCATCGGCCACGGCGACCGCGTGGCGATCTATCTGCCGATGATCCCCGAGGCGGTCGTCTCGATGCTCGCGATCGCCCGTCTCGGCGCGATCCACTCCGTCGTGTTCGGCGGATTCAGCGCCGACAGCCTTCGTTCGCGCATCGACGACGCGGGCGCCAAGCTCGTCATCACGGCGGACGGCGGCTACCGCAAGGGACGCGTGTCCGCGCTCAAGCCGGCCGTCGACCAGGCACTGGCCGACCGCGGAAACGGCGAGCAGCAGACCGTCGAGCACGTCCTCGTCGTCCGTCGCGGCGAGAACGAGGTCGACTGGGTCGACGACCGCGATATCTGGTGGCATGACGCGGTGCCCGCGGCATCCGCAGAGCACACGGCCGAGGCCTTCCCCGCCGAGAACCCGCTGTTCATCCTCTACACCTCCGGCACGACCGGCAAGCCCAAGGGCATCCTGCACACCTCGGGCGGCTACCTCACCCAGGCCGCGTACACGCACAAGAACGTGTTCGATCTTCATCCGGAGACCGACGTCTACTGGTGCACGGCCGACATCGGCTGGATCACCGGGCACAGCTACGTCGCCTACGGCCCGCTCGCCAACGGCGCGACACAGGTGCTGTACGAGGGAACGCCGGACGCGCCGCACCCCGGCCGCTGGTGGGAGATCATCGAGAAGTACGGCGTCACGATCTTCTACACGGCGCCGACGGCGATCCGCTCGTTCATGAAGACAGGCCGCAGCATCCCGAAGAAGTTCGATCTGTCGAGCCTGCGTCTGCTGGGCTCGGTCGGCGAACCGATCAACCCCGAAGCGTGGATGTGGTACCGCGAGGTCATCGGCGCGGGCAAGACCCCGATCGTCGACACCTGGTGGCAGACCGAGACCGGCGCCATCATGATCTCGCCGCTGCCCGGCATCACGGCGACCAAACCGGGTTCGGCGCAGGTCCCGCTGCCCGGCATCACGATCGACGTCGTCGATGAGGCAGGCGCCGAGGTCGGGAACGGCAACGGCGGCCTGCTGGTGATCACCGAGCCGTGGCCGAGCATGCTGCGTGGCATCTGGGGCGACCCGGAGCGCTACGTCGAGACGTACTGGGAGAAGTTCGCCGCCCAGGGCTACTACTTCGCCGGCGACGGCGCCCGGTTGGACGACGACGGGGACCTCTGGCTGCTGGGCCGAGTGGATGACGTGATGAACGTCTCCGGCCACCGCCTGTCGACCGCCGAGATCGAGTCCGCCCTCGTCGCGCACGAGGCGACGGCCGAGGCCGCCGTCGTCGGCGCGGCCGACGAGACGACGGGCCAGGCTGTGGTGGCGTTCGTCATCCTGAAGGAGAGCTTCCTCGCGGAGCACACTCCTGAGGGCCTCGCCCAGCAGCTGCGGTTGTGGGTCGGCGAGCAGATCGGCGCGATCGCGCGTCCACGGGACGTCTATATCGTCGGCGAGCTGCCCAAGACCCGCTCGGGCAAGATCATGCGGCGCCTGCTGCGGGATGTCGCGGAGGGCCGCGAAGTCGGAGACACCACGACCCTCGCCGACACCGCGGTGATGAGCATCATCTCCGCGCAGGTGAAGTAGCCGCCCAGGCGTGAGAGACCTCTCCTGAGCTGCGAAACCCCGTCGTGTCCACGTGGATACGACGGGGTTTCGCAGCTCAGACGGGGTCTCGGAGGATCAGGCGAGGAGGAAAGTGACCTCGACCTCGACCGGGCTGTCCAGCGGCAGCACCGGGACGCCGACGGCCGCGCGGGCGTGCCTTCCGGCGTCGCCGAAGATCTCGCCGAGCACCTCGCTCGCGCCGTTGATGACGCCGGGCTGGCCGGTGAAGGACGGATCTGATGCCACGAAGCCGCCGACGCGCAGCACGCCAGCGATCTTCTCGAGGCCGCCAGCGGCATCCGCAGCCGCAGCGAGCGCATTCAGCGCGCACGTGCGGGCGTAGCCCTTAGCGGCATCCGCTTCAACACCGGCGCCCACCTTGCCGGTGGCGGGAAGCGCACCGGCGGTGAAGGGCAGCTGACCAGACGTGTACACGAGACCGTTGTGCGCGACAGCGGGGACGTAGGCGGCGACCGGCGCTGCGACGGCAGGCAGCTCGATGCCCAGCTCTTCCAGGCGCGCGGCGAGCGTCATGCGGCGCCGCCCTCGAACTGGCGGGCGGCCTGCTCGGCAGCGGCGAGTCCTGCGCTGTTCCCGCCGTCTCCTGCGGTCGGGCGCTTGAAGTAGGCGACGAGCCCCCCTTCGGGCCCCTGAACGACCTGGACCAGTTCCCAGCCCTGCTTTCCCCAGTTGTTGAGGATCGCTGCGGTGTTGTGGATCAGCAGCGGCGTGGTGAGATATTCCCACGTGGTCATAGCACTCCTGCACGTCGGCGACGCCGCGGCCGAAGCCCGCGTCGAGGTGGTTTTTCAGGGAACTCCCCTACGATCTAGCGTATGCCTCAGAACAACCGCACGCTGAAGGGCGTGCTCGGCGGCCTGCTCGGACTCGTCGGGCTCAGTGTCGTCGCCGGAGTTCTCGTCACGGCCACCGTGACCCCCGCGATCGCGATGACCGGCCTCACCGGCTCGGCCGCCGTCGACCTCTTCGAGGACATCCCGAACGACCTCAAGCCGGATGCCCCCATGGAGCCGACGACCATCTGGGCGTCGCACTCGGACGGCACGACCGAGAAGCTGGCGTCGTTCTACGACCAGAACCGTCTCCCGGTGACGTACGACCAAGTCGCCCCGATCCTCTACGACGCGATCCTCTCCAGTGAGGACAAGACGTTCTACGAGCACAGCGGCATCAACATCGGCGCTACCGCCAAGGCACTCGTGGACTACGCCAAGGGCACGTCCAGCCGTGGCGCGTCGACCATCAGCCAGCAGTACGTCAAGAACGTGCTCGTGCAGCGCTGTGAGAAGGACACCTCGCCCAACGACGAGGAGTTCAAGAACGAGGAGGGCGTCTATGACGCTCAGCTGTACCAGAAGGCTCTGCTGGAGTGCTGGACCGACGCGACCAACGCTTCGGGGACCGACGGCATGAAGCGCAAGCTGCAGGAGATGCGCTACGCCCTGCAGATCGAGAAGGAGTACTCGAAGAACGACATCCTGGTCGGGTACCTCAACCTGTCGAACTTCGGCGGCACCACCTACGGCATCGAAGCGGCGTCGCAGTACTACTACAGCGTCCCCGCCGCGAATCTGAACATCAACCAGGCCGCCACGCTGGCCGGCATGGTGCAGAACCCGAACTCTTACCGCATCGACATGCCCAACGGCTCGATGACGCACGACGACGGAACTCTTTACAACAGTGCCGCGGATGGCTACGCCGAGACGCTCGATCGCCGCAACTACGTGCTCGGCCGCCTCCTCGCGGACAGCAAGATCACCCAGGAGCAATACGACACGACGCTCGCCGAGCCCATCGTTCCCGCGATCACCCCCGCCACGCAGGGTTGCGCCGAGGCGGGCAAGAACGCGTACTTCTGCCAGTACGTGAAGTCGGTGGTCCAGTCCGATGAGGCCTTCGGCGCCACCGCAGAGGAGCGCCGCGACACGCTGCAGCGCGGCGGGCTGGACATCTACACGACGCTGAACTTGGACATCCAGCAGGCTGCCGTCGACACGATGACCCGCAACGTCGTCGCCTCGCACCCCAACCTGTACCTCGGCGCCGCGGGTGTGCAGCTCGAGGTCGGCACGAGTCGGATCCTCTCCATGACGCAGAACACCGACTTCAACGAGTCCGCCAACCCCACGCCAGGACAGTCCGCCCAGGTCTGGGCGGCAGACGCGTTGCACGGCAGCTCGACCGGCTTCAACGTCGGATCGACCTACAAGCTGTTCACACTTCTGGACTGGCTGGAACAGGGGCATTCGGTCAACGAAGTCCTGAACGGCACGTTCCGCCTCATCACGCCGTTCACGATCTGCGGCGACACCGTGACCAATACCCACAAGTTCGAGAACTCGGGCAAGGTGGGCGGCTACACCGGCACGCCGATGCGTTTCACCTCCTCATCGCTCAACACCGGATACCTCGCGATGGCGCAGCAGCTCGACATCTGCGACATCAACAAGATGGCCGACCGCCTCGGCGTGACGCTCGGCGGCGTCGATAAGGACACCGGCGAACTCGAGAAGGTCACCAAGTTGAACAACCAGGGCGACGTGATCGGGTCCAAGAACATCGCTCCGCTGGCGATGGCAAACGCCTACGCGACGGTCGCCAACAAGGGCATCTACTGCACGCCGCGCGCGATCGACAAGATCGTCAACCAGGACGGCAGCGAGCTGCCCCTGCCGGAGTCCTCCTGCGAGCAGGTGATCTCCCCCGAGGTCGCTGCGACCGCGGCCTATGCTCTCGCCGGCGTGATGAACGGCGGCACCGGTGGAGCGGCACGGCCCAACGACGGCATCCCCGTCATCGGCAAGACCGGTACGCACGAGACCACGCAGACGATGATGGTCGAGTCCAGCACCAAGGTCACGACCGCGGTCTGGGTCGGCAACGTCGAAGGCCCTGGGGTGCTGCGCAACTTCTCCTCCAACGGTACGCGTCTGAACAGCCTCCGGTTCCCGCTGGCGAAGGACATGCAGACCACCGCGAACGCCTGGTACCTCGGTGACTCCTTCCCGCAGCCGGACAAGAACCTGACGCGAACGATCCTGCGCGATCTTCCTGACGTCGTCGGCAAGACGATCGACGACGCCACGAGCACGCTCGAGGATGCCGGGTTCACCGTCACGCTCGGCGCTGCGGTCGACAGCAACCTGCCGACCGATCAGATCGCCGCGCAGACGCCAGGCGCGGGCAAGGTCGCCGGCGGTGCCACCGTCACGATCTCGCCGAGCAACGGCCAGGGCACCACCGTCCCCGACGTCGTCGGCGAGAAGGCGAGCAGAGCCCAGAGCGAACTGGCCAGCGCAGGCCTCAGCAACCTGAGCTGGGATGCGTCTTGCGGCCTTCCGAATGCCGAGGTTGAGTCGACCAACCCGGCAGCCGGCACCGCGGTGAACCGCAGCGTCAGCATCGCCGTCGTCTGCAACGGTGACGGTGAGAACGGCAACGGCAACGGCAACGGGAACGGCAACGACGACTGATGGCGAAGCCTTCTTCGGTTCACCCGGCCCTCATCGCGCTCGGCGCGGTGGGGGCCGCTGGGGTCGCGGCCGCCGTCTGGGGCATCGGCATCGAGCGCTACCTCTTCACCGTCCGCACCGTGAGCGCCCCGGCGCTCCCGGCCGGCTCTTCGCCCCTCCGCGTGCTGCACATCTCGGACGCGCACATGGCTCCCTGGCAGCACCGCAAGCAGGACTGGCTCGCATCGCTGGCCGAACTCGAACCCGATCTGATCGTCAACACGGGTGACAACCTCGGTCATGAGAAGGGGATCGACGGCATCCGTCGCGCGTTCGCGCCCCTGGCGGGCATCCCCGGCGTCTTCGTGCACGGTTCCAACGACGTGCTCGCGCCGTCCCCGCGCAATCCGCTGAAGTACTTCACCGGCCCTTCCGAGATCGCGGAGGAGCCGGAGCACCTCGACACCGAAGCGATGAACGACTACTTCACGGATGAGCTCGGCTGGGTGAACCTGAACAACACCGCAGCGCGCATGCAGGTCGCCGGATCCGACGTCGACTTCATCGGCGTGAGCGACGCGCACCGCGACTGGGATCGCCTGGACGTCCTCCCCGATGCCCTGAGCGCGCTCGGCACGCGCAGCGACGCCACTCCCCTGCTCGGCGTCACCCACGCCCCGTATCGACGCGTTCTGGACGCGTACGTCGACCTGGGCGCCGATGCGATCCTCGGCGGTCACACGCATGGCGGACAGGTCTGCGTACCGGGCTTCGGGGCGATCGTCGCGAACTGCGACATTCCGCTCACGCAGGCGAAGGGCCTGAGCACGTGGACGCACGGCGACCGTGCGATTCCGCTGAACGTCAGCGCGGGCTGCGGCCATTCGATCTACGCGCCGGTGCGCTTCGCGTGCCGCCCTGAGGCGACGCTGCTCACCCTGACCGCCCGCGGGTGAATCCGAGCCCGTCTCGATTCGGTCTCACGAGAGATTCGTTGTAGACTCGAACGGTTGTCAAACGGGGTGTGGCGCAGCTTGGTAGCGCGCTTCGTTCGGGACGAAGAGGCCGCAGGTTCAAATCCTGTCACCCCGACAACAGAGAGGGCCCGCCGCAAGGCGGGCCCTCTCGCGTATCACCTCACAGGAGAATGATGACCGCCACTCGCCTCGTCGCGTTCGACCTCGACGACACGCTCGCCCCCTCGAAGGGCGCCATCGATCCGCGGATCGCCGCCCTCCTGCTGGACCTGCTGCGCACGGTCGATGTCGCCATCATCTCGGGCGGGAACGAAGCCCAGTTCCGCTCCCAGGTCATCGCTCAGCTCGGCGATGCGGATGCTGCGGAACTCGGCCGCCTGCATCTGCTGCCCACCTGCGGGACCCGCTATTTGCGCCACGACGGCCACGACTTCGCCGCGGTCTATGCGCACGACCTCTCGCCGGACGAGAAGGATGCCGCCCTCACCGCCCTGCGCGAGGAAGCCGAGCGCCTCGGCCTGTGGGAGGCCGAGCCGTGGGGCGAGATCCTCGAGGATCGCGGATCTCAGATCACGTTCTCGGCGCTCGGCCAACGGGCACCGCGCGACGCCAAGCATGCCTGGGACCCGTCCGGTGAGAAGCGACTGGCTCTGCGGGATGCCGTGGCTGCACGCCTCCCCGGCCTCGAGGTCCGCGCCGGCGGTTCGACGTCGATCGACATCACCCGCGCCGGCATCGACAAGGCCTACGGCATGTCGGCGCTGACCGAGCACACCGGCATCCCGCTGTCGGACATGCTCTTCTACGGCGATCGATTGGATGCCGGGGGCAACGACTACCCGGTGCGGGCGCTCGGCGTGCGTTCGATCGCCGTCGAGGGCTGGGAAGACACCGCGGACAAGCTCGATCAGCTGCTCGCCGAACTCGCCCGCTGAGCGGCGCTCCCGCAAGAGCATCCCGACCGTCCGGACCCTCCGAACCGAGAACGGGGTGACAGCCGGTCGGCCATCACCCCGTCCCACTGCGCTCACTCAGCGGACGACGGCCTCCGCGCCGACGCCGGCGACGGGAATCAGACGCTGCAGCTGGGTGACATGACCCGGCTCCAGCTCCGCGAGCGACGACACTCCGAGCAGGCGCATCGTCCGCTCGATCTCGGTGCGCAGGATCGCGATCGTGCGATCCACGCCCTGCCGCCCTCCGGCCATCAGGCCGTACAGGTACGCGCGACCGATCATGGTGAAGTCGGCACCGAGTGCCATCGCGGCGACGATGTCCGCGCCGTTCATGATGCCCGTGTCGATCATCACGGTGAAGTCCTCCCCCACCGCCTGCCGCACCTTCGGCAGCAGATGGAACGGGATCGGGGCGCGGTCGAGCTGGCGTCCGCCGTGGTTGGACAGCACGATGCCGTCGACTCCGGCATCCTTCAACCGGACGGAGTCCTCGACGTTCTGCACGCCCTTGATGACGATCTTGCCGGGCCACAGGTCGCGGATCACCGCGAGGTCGTCGTAGCTAATCGTCGGGTCCATCGCGGCATCCAGCAGCTCGCCGACCGTGCCTCCCGTGGTGCTGAGAGAAGCGAACTCGAGCTTGGGCGTGGTGAGGAAGTCGTACCACCACCAGGGCCGCGGGATGGCGTTGATGATCGTGCCGAGCGTGAGCTGCGGCGGGATCGAGAAGCCGTTGCGCTTGTCGCGCAGCCGGGCGCCGGCGACCGGGGTGTCGACGGTGAACTGCAGCGTGTCGAACCCGGCGGCCGCGGCACGGCGGGTGAGCTCGTACGAGATCTCGCGGTCGCGCATCACGTACAACTGGAACCAGTTCCGTCCGTGCGGATTGGCCGCCTTCACGCCCTCGATCGACGTCGTCCCGAGGGTGGACAGGGTGAAGGGGATACCGGCGGCTGCCGCAGCTCCCGCCCCGGCCTCCTCACCCTCCGTCTGCATCAGGCGGGTGAAGCCGGTCGGCGCGATCGCGAACGGAAGCGCCGACGGCCCGCCGAGGATCTCGACGGACGTGTCGACCTCTGGAGCCGGCTTGAGGATGCCGGGGTGGAACTCGACGTCCTCGAACGCCTGCCGTGCGCGCGACAGCGACAGCTCGCCCTCAGCGGCTCCGTCGGTGTAGTCGAATGCCGCCTTCGGCGTGCGGCGCTTGGCGATCGCGCGCAGGTCGGAGATCGTCAGCGCGGCATCCAGACGGCGCTTGCGGCCGTCCAGTTCGGGCTTCTTGAACTTCATCAGGTCGAGGATCTCGACCGGGTTGGGCAGCTGGCGCGTGACCATCATGGTCCTTTCGGGGTGCTCGGGGTCGGGTGAGCGCGGGTGAGTCCCGCGGCGGTGTAGTAGCCGGTGATATGGGTCTTCAGGAGCGTGCGGGCATGATCGCCGTCACCGGCGTCGATCGCCTCGACGATCGCGTGGTGCTCAGCACGCAGGCGCACGGCCATCGCCGTCCAGTCGTCGATCCCCGCCACGCCCGCCTGCACGTAGGACTCGATCGCGGTGCGCAGCCCGGCCATCATCGCGGCGATCACGGCGTTGCCTGATGCCTCGGCCAGCGCGAGATGCAGCTGGGCGTCGAGCGCGAGGAACTCTGCGGGGGTGAGCGCATCCGAGTCCATCGCGGCGAGCATGCGATGCGCCTCGCCGGTGTCGCGGTCCGGGTCGGCGGCGAGAGCGGTGGCCACGGCATCCTCGAGGACCAGGCGGGTCTTCACGACATCCGTCAGCGGGAAGCCCTGAGCGGCCACCTGCAGGCGCAGCAGCGCCGACATTCCCCCGGTGGGCGTCGCGATCACGATCGCGCCGGCTTGGGGCCCTGAGCCGCTCGCGGTGCGGATCAGCCCCATGACCTCGAGGACGCGTAGCGCCTCCCGGACGCTGGAGCGCCCGACGCCGAGGTCGGCGGACAGCTCGCGTTCGGAGGGGAGGCGGTCGCCGGGGCCGAGCCTGCCCTCGAGCAGATCCGTCTCGATGTGCTCGAGCACGGTGCGCCAGGCGCGCGGCGTGGACTCCGGCATCCGATCCTCCTGTGGTCTGACCACAGGGTAGCGCGTGTGGTCAGACCACGCAAGCGGGTCTCGGGAGCTGTGCCAGAGTTCCGCACTGCTCAACGCGCCGGAGGCGCACACTGCACAGCCGCGTTCCGTGACGCGGGCACGCCGAGAGATACGCAGCGGCCGCGCACGCTCCGTGACCGAGGCGGTCAGCCCAGGCGGCCGCCGGATTCCTCGAGGTAGCAGTCGCCGCACAGCGACTCGTAGGTGACGACGTCGACGGGCGCGCCGCCACCGGCGCCCTCGTCGATCGCGACCTGGTCGCCGTCGAACACGAAGCACCCGCCGATGACCCGGCCGTTGAACACGGCCTTGCGTCCGCACCGGCAGATCGTCTTGAGCTCCTCCAGGGAATGCGCGATGGCGAGAAGTCGTGCAGATCCGGGGAAGGCGTGCGTGAGGAAGTCGTTGCGGATGCCGTAGGCCATCACCGGGATGCCATCGACGACGGCGATCCGGAACAGATCATCGATCTGGGCTGGCGTGAGGAATTGCGCCTCGTCGATCAGCAGGCACGCGACATCGGCCGGACGTTCGGCGGGGATGAGCCCCTCGTCGTCGCGCCGCCGCATCCGCTCGCGCTCGCGCCGGAACAGCTCACGCGCGTCGTCCTGCGGGCCGATCAGGAAGTCGACCTCGCGGGTGACGCCGAGACGGCTCTCGATCTGCGCTGCGCCCTTGGTGTCGATCGCGGGCTTCGCGAGCAGCACGTGCTGACCGCGCTCCTCGTAGTTGTATGCGGCCTGCAGCAGCGACGTGGACTTGCCCGAGTTCATCGCGCCGTAGCGGAAGTAGAGCTTCGCCACGGTCGCCTGCTAGCGGTTGATTCCGAGGGTGGTTGCCGTGGCTGTCATCGACTGCTCAGCGGCCGCGGCATCCGCGTTCAGCTTCTCGCCGTACGTCGGAATCAGGTCGCGCAGGACCGGCTCCCAGGACGGGTAGTCCTCGGGGAAGCACTTCTGCAGCAGCTCGAGCATGATCGGCACGGCCGTGGAGGCGCCCGGCGACGCGCCGAGGAGCCCGGCGATCGAGCCGTCGGCGGAGGAGACGACCTCGGTGCCGAACTGCAGGATGCCGCCCTTCTGCGGGTCCTTCTTCATGACCTGGGCGCGCTGGCCAGCCTGGATCAGCGTCCAGTCCTCGTCCTTCGCTGTCGGCATGAACGTGCGCAGACTGTCGACCTTCTTGCGGTGGTTCTTCATCAGCTCACCGACCAGGTACGTGATCAGATCGGGGTTGGCGAACGCCACGCGCAGCATCGGCCACAGGTTGTGCGTGCGGACCTGGCTGACGATGTCGAACATCGAACCGTTCTTGAGGAACTTCGGGCTGAACGTCGCGAACGGACCGAACAGCAGCGACTCCTCGCCGTTGACGACGCGCGTGTCGAGGTGCGGCACTGACATCGGCGGAGCACCGACCGAGGCCTGCGAGTACACCTTCGCCTTGTGCTGCGCGACGACCTTCGGGTTCGTCGTCTTGAGGAACTGCCCGCCGATCGGGAAGACGCCGTAGCCCTTGATCTCGGGGATGCCGGAACGCTGCAGGAGCTTCAGGGCCCACCCGCCCGCACCGACGAAGACGAACCGCGCCTTGACCTCGCTCGGCGTGCGGCCGAGCGTCGTGCGGTACTTGACGAGCCAGGTGCCGTCCTTCTGGCGCTTGAGGCTGCGGACCTCCTGATTGGTGCGCAGATCGACGCCGCCGGAGGTGAGGTGGCCGAAGAGCTGGTGCGTGAGCGCGCCGAAGTCGACGTCGGTGCCGGCCGGGACGCGGGTCGCGGCGAACGGCTCGCCCTTGCGGCGCTTCTGCATGAGCAGCGGCGCCCAGGTGTTGATGACGCGGGAGTCGTCGGAGTACTCGATGCCCTCGAACAGCGGCTGCTGCTTGAGTACCTCGTAGCGCTCCTTGAGGTAGGCGACATCCTTCTCGCCGCGCACGAACGTCATGTGCGGCGTGGCGTTGATGAACGTCGACGGCGCGTCGAGGACACCCTTGTCGACGAGAGCGGACCAGAACTGGCGGCTCTGCTGGAACTGCTCGTTGATCGACACGGCCTTCGCCGGGTCCAGCGGGCCGTTCGGGTTCTTCGGCATGTAGTTGAGCTCGCACAGAGCGGCATGCCCCGTGCCCGCGTTGTTCCACGGGTTGGAGCTCTCCTGCGCCACCTCGCTCAGTCGCTCGAAGGCGACGATCTTCCAGTCCGGCTGCAGTTCGTGCAGCAGCGTACCGAGGGTGGCGCTCATGATGCCGCCACCGATGAGGACGACGTCGACGGATTCAGTCACGCGTCCAGTCTAGTTCGCCGTGGCGGGCTCGCCGACCGGCTGCGGCGCCGCCCCGACCGGGATGCGGATGCCCGGGCGATCCGGGATCGCCCCGGCATCCGTTTCGCGGTGACGGATCAGGCCGGGACGGCGAGGCGCGCGGCGACGATCTCGGCGATCTGCACGGCGTTGAGCGCCGCGCCCTTGCGCAGGTTGTCGTTGCTGATGAACAGCACGAGGCCCTTGCCCTCCGGAGCGGACTGGTCTGCGCGGATACGGCCGACGAAGCTCGGGTCCTTGCCCGCGGCGTACAGCGGGGTCGGGACCTCGTCGAGTACGACACCGGGTGCCGCGTCGAGAACCTCGCGCGCGCGGTCGGGCGTGATGTCGCCCGCGAACTCCGCGTGGATCGAGAGCGAGTGACCGGTGAAGACCGGAACGCGCACGCAGGTGCCCGCGACACGGAGATCAGGAAGCTCGAGGATCTTGCGGCTCTCGTTGCGGAGCTTCTTCTCCTCGTCGGTCTCGTTGTCTCCGTCGTCGACGAGGTTGCCCGCGAACGGGATCACATCGAACGCGATCGGAGCGACGTACTTCTCCGGCTGCGGGAAGTCGACGGATGAGCCGTCGTGCACCAGCCGCAGCGTGTCCCCCTGCGCGAGGACGCCCTCGACCTGGCCGAGGAGTTCCTGCGCACCGGCGAGACCCGACCCGGAGACCGCCTGGTACGTCGACACGATGAGCCGCTCGAGCCCGGCCTCCGCATGCAGCGCCTTCAGCGCTGGCATGGCCGCCATGGTCGTGCAGTTCGGGTTGGCGATGATGCCCTTGGGGCGCTCGTCGATCGCGTGCGGGTTGACCTCGCTGACGACCAGCGGGACATCAGGGTCGTTGCGCCAGGCGCTGGAGTTGTCGATCACGACGGCGCCGGCCTCGGCGAAGCGCGGCGCGTACGCCCGGCTGGCGGTCGCGCCGGCGGAGAACAGGGCGATCTGGATGCCGGACGGGTCAGCGGTCTCGACGTCCTCGGCGATCACGGTGACGCCGCCGAAGTCGATCGCGCTGCCGGCCGAGCGTGCGGACGAGAACAGGCGCAGCTCGCGGATCGGGAACGACCGCTCGCTGAGAATCTGGCGCATCACCGTGCCCACCTGGCCGGTGGCGCCGACGATGGCGACGGAGAATCCTGAGTCGGAGATGCGGGTCATGGGGCTTTCCTCGGGCTGATGCAGAACTGCAGGCGAGGCGCTCGGCACGGCGTCGGAGTGCGGATGCCGCGCCTGGCGCCGATGTCAGGGTTTCGGCGAGTCTACCGCGCCCGCAGGGCCGTGGATGCCGCGGCATCCCCTGTCCGAAAGCAGGACGGATGCTTCTGCATCCCCCGCCCGAGAAGAGGAGCGCGTCCTGAAATCAGGACGAATCCGCGGGAAACGTCCTGATCTGGGGCAGAGGTCCTGATCTTGACAATGGGGGGCGGCGGCCGAGACCGGCGCGGATGCGAAATCCGGCCGGTGGTCAGCGGCCGGTGCCGGCGTGAACCGTGGCTTCGATCTCGTTGTCGAGCCCGTAGGCGGTGTGCACGGCGCGGGCGGCGTCGGCGAGCTCGTCACCACGCAGCACGACCGAGATGCGGATCTCGGAGGTCGAGATCATCTCGATGTTCACGCCCGTGACGGACAGCGCCTCGAACAGCTTCGCCGAGACCCCGGAGTGCGTGCGCATGCCGGCGCCGACGACCGAGAGCTTGCCGATCTGATCGTCGTGCACGAGGCTCTCGAAGCCCACGTCCGCCTGCTCGCCGGCGAGCGCCTTGAGCGCAGCCGAGGCATCCGCCTTGGGGAGGGTGAACGAGATGTCGGTGCGCCCGGTGGCCGCCGCGGACACGTTCTGCACGATCATGTCGACGTTGGCGCCGGACTTCGCGACGATCTGGAAGATCTCGGCGGCCTTGCCAGGGACATCGGGGACGCCGATGATCGTGATCTTGGCCTGGCTGAGGTCGGTCGCGACACCGGCGACGATCGGTTCTTCCATGACTTCTCCCTCGGATTCGCGGGGGTTGACCATCCCCCGACCCAGAACATATGTACCCTCCGCCGACGAGAACGACGAGCGGGCGTGGATCAGGACGCCATGACGGCGCGCGTACTCGACGGCACGGATGTACAGCACCTTGGCGCCGTTGGCCGCAAGCTCGAGCATCTCCTCGCTGGAGACATGGTCGAGCTTGCGTGCATTCGGGATCACCCGGGGGTCCGCGGTAAAGATGCCGTCGACGTCGCTGTAGATCTCGCAGACGTCGGCGTCGAGAGCCGCGGCCATCGCGACGGCGGTCGTGTCCGATCCCCCGCGGCCGAGCGTCGTGATGTCCTGTGTGTCGTCGTTGAGCCCCTGGAATCCGGCGACGATCACGATCGCACCCTCGTCGAGCGCCTCGCGCACGCGCTTGGGGTTGACCTCGACGATGCGGGCGGAACCGTACTTGTCGTCGGTGCGCATGCCCGCCTGCGGCCCGGTGTACGAGCGCGCGTCGAAGCCCATCGAATGGATCGCCATCGCCAGCAGCGCCATCGAGATGCGCTCACCGCTGGAGAGCAGCATGTCCATCTCGCGGGGTGCGGGAATGGGCGCGACCTCGGCGGCCAGATCGAGCAGCTCATCGGTCGTGTCGCCCATCGCGCTCACGGCCACGACGACATCGTGACCGGCACGGCGGGTATCGACGATGCGCTTTGCGACGCGCTTGATGCTCTCTGCGTCGGCGACAGACGAGCCGCCGTACTTCTGCACGATGAGGGCCACGGAACACTCCCAGGGATTTCGGGCGGATCCGCCCACCGCACATTCTACTTTCGCGCCGTATGCCGCATTGCGCATGTGACGCGGCAGCAGGACGAGACGTGGGAGGCCGCGGTCAGGGCGTCTGCGGCGGGCGCGGCGTCACGGCGGGTGTCGCACGCAGGCGGCCTCCGGTGGCCGCGAACCAGCAGCCGACGATCACGAGGGGGAATCCGATCAGGAGCCCTGGGGTGATCGGCTCGGACAGCACGATCGCGCCGAGGATGATCGCGACGACCGGGTTGACGTAGGTGAACAGCGGCGCTCTCACCGGGCCCACTTCGCGGATCAGCGCGAAGAACGCCAGGAAGGCGACGGCCGTGCAGATGACGGCGAGGACGAGCAGCGCACCCGTGGCTTCCCACGTCGGGGCCTCATGCTGCGTGGCGAACGCGATCGGGAGATAGATGATGCCGATCGCGAGAAGCGCGAGCGTGATCGTCCCCAGCGACGGCACATCGCCCAGCTTGCGCGCGACGATGAAGGGCGCGATCGCGTACAGCATGGCGACCAGCAGCACCTCGCCTGCCGCGACCAGGTCGCCCGCGGCAAGGCCGGGGCCGGCGACGACGATCGCCACGCCGGCGAAGCCGACCAGCAGGCCTCCGAGCCGCAGCGGGCGCAGCACTGTGCGGTCACCGCCGCCGAGCGCGATCAGCGACGCGAACAGCGGCACGGTCGCGACGAGCAGCCCGGTCGGCCCGGAGTGCAGCGTCTGCTCGGCGTGGCCGAGCAGCACGAACGGCCCGCCCATCTCGACCAGGCCGAAGGCCAGCACCCACGGCCACTTCTTGAGTGCCGGGCGCAGCGCACCGCTGCGGACCGCGAACGGCAGAAGGAGCAGTGCCGCGATCAGGGTGCGACCGGCGACGATCGCCGGCGGCGAGTACGACTCGACCGCGATGCGGATGAACAGATAGGGCACGCCCCACAGCAACGCCATGGCCCCGAAGAGCAGCCAACCCCGTCGGCTCACCGTGGCGTGCGCGTTCACGACCCCGCCTCGCCGTGGCGCATCACAACGTTCGACGGCCTTCGAAGGCACGGCCGAGGGTGACCTCGTCCGCGTATTCCAGGTCTCCGCCGACCGGCAGCCCCGACGCGAGCCGGGAGACAGTGATCTGCATGGTGGTCAGAAGCCGGCTGAGATAGCTGGCCGTCGCCTCGCCCTCGAGATTCGGGTTCGTGGCGAGGATGACCTCCTGCACCGTGCCGTCCGCAAGGCGCGTCATGAGCTCGGTGATGCGCAGCTCATCCGGCCCCACGCCGGCGATCGGACTGATCGCACCGCCGAGCACGTGGTACAGCCCGCGGAACTCTCGCGTGCGCTCGATCGCCGCGACGTCCTTCGCATCCTCGACCACGCAGATCAGTGCGCCGTTGCGTCGTGGATCACGGCAGATGGCGCAGCGGTCCTGCTCGGAGACGTTGCCGCAGATCTCGCAGAACCGCACGCGCTCGCGCACCTCGGTGAGCAGCTCCGACAGCCGCGCCACATCGAACGACGGGGTCTGCAGGATGTGGAAGGCGATGCGCTGCGCCGACTTCGGCCCGATGCCGGGGAGACGGCCGAACTCGTCGATCAGCTCTTGGACGATGCCGTCGTACATCAGCTGAACCTCGTCGCGGTCGGGGGTTCATACGGCTCTTCGCGCACGAACGTCGCACCGAGCACCTGGCGGACCACCGCCTCTCCGTAGCGCTGAATGCCCTCCGGCGCCGCGGAACGAGCCGTCACGACGGGAGCCGGCGGCGCGGGGCGCGTCACGGGGGCCTGTCCGGTCGGTGGGGATGCCGGGCGCGCGGGCGCGGATGCCGGCGAGGCAGCGGTTGCGGATGCCGGGTGCCCGGAACCGGATGCCGGCGAGGCAACAGATGCCGCCGAGGATGCCGGGGTCGGCACGGCCGCATACGCCGCACCGTGACCGGACGGATCGTACGGCGGCTCGTCCTCGTCCGGTGCGTCGTCGTCGTCGGGCAGCGGCGGTTCGTCATCGGAGACGCGTCCGTCGACGGGCGGCTGCGGCGCGGATGCGGCGGATTCGACCTCGGCCGGCTCATCGTCGACCGGCAGCGGCGTCTGCGGCGTCTCGTTCCCCTGGGGGATCGGGGCGACCGCCCACTCCGTCACCGGGGAGGACGATAACGCGCTCGGCCGGGGTGCGCGCTCGGATGGCGGAGCGGATGCCGGCGCGGGCGCTCCGCCTGCGGGAAGCGGTGCCGGCTTGTACTTCACCTTGACGCCGAGCTCCTGCTCGATCGCCGTGCGCAGGTGATCGGAGGGACCAGGACCCGGCGTGGGGCCCTTGAACCGCGAGACGTCCTGCGGGCTGACGAAGCCGAGGGTCAGCACCTCGGAACCGGTGTCGTACGCCAGGGGCTGGATCGTCGTCACCATGAGCCAGGCGGAGCGGTTGATCCCCTCCAGGCGTGTCAGCACGGCAGGCCACACGGCGCGGACGCGATCGAAGTCGATGACCGTCGGCGGGGTCGGCGCGCTCGCGGGCGTCGCCGCAGGATCCGGATCCTCGGAAGCGGGAACAGGAGTCGGCTCCGCGGGAACGGGCGCGGGGCTGACCGCCGCGGAAGCGGGCGTCGCCGCAGGATCCGGACCCGCGGCCGCGGGTGCAGCGCCCGGCTCGGCCGGGATCGCTGTCGACGGCGCGGATGCCGCAGGCGCGGAAGCAGAAGCAGGCGCACGGTCCGGCTCGGACGCCGCAGCGGGAGCGGCGGCCGGCGTCGACGGAGAGGCCTTGGGGGCCCGAGCATCCGACGGCGCCGCCGGAGCAGCAGCGGCCGCAGCTGGCTGAGCAACCGGAGCAACCGCCGTCTGAGCAGTCGGCGCAGTCGCCGGTACAGAACCCGCGGCCGGCGCAGCCCCGCCCGTCATCGCGGGCGCAAGCACTCGAGCGATCAGCAGCTCGAGATGCAGGCGCGGCGACGTGGCACCGGACATGTCGTCCAACGCCGCGCTCACGACGTCCGCGGTGTGCGACAGACGCGCTGACCCGAAACCGGCGGCCTGCGTCTGCATGCGCTGCATCTCGTCGGACGGGATGCCCCGAAGCACGGCGGAGGCTCCCTCTCCCACGGCGGCGATCACGATGAGGTCGCGCAGCCGCTCGAGCAGATCATCGACGAAGCGTCGCGGGTCCTGCCCGGTCTGGACCACGCGGTCGACCGCCGGGAAGGCGGCAGCCGCATCGCCTGCGGCCAGGGCATCGACGATCTCATCCAGCAGTGCCGCGTGCGTGTAGCCGAGCAGCGACACCGCGCGCTCATAGGCGACGTGATCGCCATCGGACCCCGCGATCAGCTGGTCCAGCAGCGAGAGCGTGTCTCGCGGTGAGCCGCCACCGGCGCGGACGACGAGGGGCAGCACGCCCTGCTCGACCTGGACGCCCTCCTCCGCGCACAGCTTCTCGACGTACTCGAGCATCGCGGCCGGAGCAACGAGGCGGAACGGATAGTGGTGCGTCCGGGAGCGGATCGTGCCGAGCACCTTCTCCGGCTCGGTCGTCGCGAAGATGAACTTCACGTGCTCCGGCGGCTCCTCGACGAGCTTGAGCAGCGCGTTGAACCCCTGCGGCGTCACCATGTGCGCCTCGTCGAGGATGAAGATCTTGAAGCGGTCGCGGCTCGGAGCGAAGGTCGCGCGCTCGCGCAGATCGCGGGCGTCGTCGACGCCGTTGTGGCTGGCCGCGTCGATCTCAACGACGTCGAGCGATCCGCCACCGTTGCGCGACAGCTCGACGCAGCTCGGGCAGACGCCGCACGGGGTGTCCGTCGGGCCCTCAGCGCAGTTCAGGCAGCGCGCGAGAATACGGGCAGACGTCGTCTTGCCGCAGCCACGGGGACCGGAGAACAGGTACGCGTGCCCGACCCTGTCGCCGCGGAGCGCCGTCATGAGCGGATCGGTCACCTGCGACTGCCCGATCATCTCCGCAAAGGTCTCGGGCCGATAGCGGCGGTAGAGGGCTGTGGTCACCCGACCAGCCTACGGCGTGCCGCCGACACGGGTTGCTGTTCCTCAGCATCCGTCCCCGGCCTCAGCTCAGGATGTCGAGCACCGACCCGATGCCCTCGATCGCGCCGCCCGCCGCATCCGCGAGATCTCCGACCGCCGCGACGAGTTCCACGGCGCCGCCGACGAGTTCGAGCACCACCAGCACGCCGTCCACCGCGAGGATCAGGTCGTCCGCCCCGTCCCGTTGCGCGAGCTCCTGCCCGTCGAGCCTGAGCATCCGGGACCAGCTCTTCTCCTCGCCGAACAGGACGGCGTAGGGCAGCAGCCGTTCGTTGAGCAGGAACCGCTGCAGTCGAGCATCCGAAGCCTCGACGGAGACGTCGTTGCGCAGCAGCGCGCCGTCCACGGACTGACCGAAGCGCAGCGGCTCGCGTTCCGCGAGCGCGACGTACTCGCGGATCCCCTCCAGGTGCGCGCGCAGCGGATCCGCCGCCGGCGAGAAACGGCGCCAGGGGCGCGGGATCAGCCGCATCGCCACGATCACGATCCCCGTCGAGACGAGCAGCAGGATGCCTCCCCCGACGTCCCGGTTCACGAACGAGCCGAGAGCGAGGAACCCCGTGACAGCGACTCCCGCCCAGCTCAGCAGCCACAGCGACACGACCGGCCAGGTCCGACGGCTCTGATCGACGAGGCCCTCATCGATCAGCCGCCGCTCGGCATTCGCGAGGAGCGTGCGCAGGCGTCCGGACAGCGCACGGCGATCCTTCGAGAAGCGTCGCACTCGACCGGGGGTGTGATCCGGTCCGAACAGCGCCTCGAGCACCGCGATCTCACCGGCCGTGAACTGCGCGCCTTCGACGACTTCGACACCGACCGGTGCCCGCTTGTCCGTACTGTCGGGGGCCAGCATCCGGATCTTGCGCCGCACCGCAAGGTCGACCAGGGCGGCGGCGATGGTCCGCCGGTCCGCGCGCAGCAGGAGTCCGTCCACCACGACATCCGCCCCGTCCGACGGAGCGAAGCGCGCCCCGGGGGACGCCGGCGTCGCACGCGAGAGCGCACGCGCCCAGAGCGCCCCTGCGAGCAGAAGGAGCGCGGGGATCAGACCGATCAGGATCGCGACGAGCACCCGATCAGTCTAGAAAGCGCGCGCCGCCACCTCAGTCCGGAAAGCTGGTGATCACCGGGATCGCGCTCGTGACCACCGGAACGGATGCCGACATCAGCGTTCCGTCGTCGCGTCGAGCATCCGCGAACTGACGCAGCGTCGGGCGCCCGGGGATCACCGGCCCCTGGCCGATCAGCGCCGCGACGGCATCCTGCCCTTCGGATGCCGTGTACGACTCGCCGCGCACCGTGAACGTCACGGGGTCGCCGACCCGCACCCGAACCCGCAGTTCGTCGCGCGTGAGCGTGACCTCGAGCGCCGTGCCCCGCCATTGCAGGGGGTACGACAGCGAGGGCCAGTCGACGGGAAGCCTCGGGTCGAAGCTCAGCTCACCCGCATGATCGCGCATACCGCCGAACCCGCTGACGAGCGCCGTCCAGACGCCGCCGGCCGACGCCACGTGCACGCCGTCGGCGGCGTTGTGGTGCAGGTCGCCGAGGTCGACGAAGAGCGACTGCTCGAAGTACTCCCTCGCGAGATCCTGATACCCCACCTCGGCGGCGAGGATCGACTGCACCACGGCGGACAGGGTGGAGTCGCCGGTGGTCAGCGGGTCGTAGTACTCGAAGTCGGCGAGCTTCTCCTCTGCCGAGAAGTGGTTGCCCTGCAGGAACAGGGCGAGCACGACATCCGCCTGCTTGAGCACCTGGAACCGGTAGATCACCAAGGGGTGGAAGTGCAGCAGCAGAGGACGCTGATCGTCCGGCGTGTGCGCGAGATCCCAGACCTCGCGCTCCAGGAACAGCGAATCCTGCGGGTGGATGCCGAGGCCGTCGCTGAACGGGATGTACATCGCATCCGCGGCGCGGTCCCAGGCATCCGCCTCCCCCGCATCCAGCCCGGTGCGATCCACGAGTGCATCGAAAGCGCGCGGATCGCTCGCCGCGAGCTCGCGCACCACGCGTGCCGCCAGGCGGAGGTTGAACCGGGCCATGACGTTGGTGAAGAGGTTGTCGTTGACGACGGTCGTGTACTCGTCGGGTCCGGTGACGCCGTGGATGTGGAAGGTGGCGTCGCCGTTGCGTCCGCGCCAGAAGCCGAGTGTCGCCCACAGCCGTGCGGTCTCGACCGCGATGTCGACGCCCTCGCGGTGCAGGAAGTCCACGTCGCCGGTGGCGCGCACGTACTTGCCGAGCGCGAAGCTCACGTCGGCGTTGATGTGGTACTGCGCAGTGCCGGCGGCGTAGTACGCCGAGGCCTCCTCGCCGTTGATGGTGCGCCACGGGAACAGCGCCCCCGCTTCGTTGAGCTGCGCGGCGCGGCGGCGTGCTGCCGGCAGCATGAGCACGCGGGCGCGGAGCGCGTTGCGCGCCCACTGCGGCGACGTGTACGTGAGGAACGGCAGGACGTAGATCTCGGTGTCCCAGAAGTAGTGCCCGCTGTACCCCGAACCGGAGACGCCCTTCGCCGGAACACCGGCGCCGTCGGCGCGAGCGGAGGCCTGCGCCAACTGGAACAGGCACCACCTGGTCGCCTGCTGCAGGGCATCCTGTCCGCCGATGCGCACGTCGCTGCGCTCCCAGAAGGCATCCAGCCACGCCTCCTGGATGCGGAACTGCAGGTCGACGCCCTCGAAGGCGACCCGATCGAGCGACCGGCGGCAGCGGTCGACGAGCTCCCGCGCCGGAACGCCGCGGGACGTGTGATAGCTGACGAGCTTCGTGATGCGGATCGGGACGCCCGCCTTCGCCTGCACACGGAACACGTTCTTCGCGATGTCGGGTTCGATGAGCTGGCGCGCGCTGTAGTCGTTGTCGGTCTCGATGATGTGATCCGCGACGACCGCCGCGGTCATGCCCGATTCGGTGACGCTGTACGAGAGCGCCGACCGGAGGCCGTCCTGCCAGTACTCGACCGGTTGCAGGACGCGCTCGGTGATCTTCTCGGCGCGACGGGGATCGAACCCCGCCTTCTTCGCGGCCACCGGAGTGCCGCCGTACACGGTGCCGCCGTCCTGCCGGTTGAGGATCTGGCAGCTGATCGTGACGGGAGCGTCGGCGTTCTCGACCGTGACCTCGAGGCGGATGATCGCGAGGTGGCGCTCCTCGAAGCTCACCATGCGCTCATCGCTCATCCGCACGCGCTTGCCGGACGGGGTCTCCCACACCAGCTCCCGGCTCAGGATGCCGGTGCGCATGTCGAGCGTCCGCGAGTACTCGCGGACGTCGGCCTCGTCGAACGAGATCGGTTCGTCGTCGACGTACACGCGCATGATCTTGGCGTCCGGCGCGTTGATGATCGTCTGCCCGACCTCGGCGAACCCGTACGCCTGCTCGGCGTGACGGATCGGCCAGGTCTCGTGCAGGCCGTTGATGAACGTGCCGTGCTCGTGGGCACCCCTGCCCTCGATGTGGTTGCCCCGCAGGCCGAGGTAGCCGTTGCCGATCGCGAAGAGCGTCTCGGAGACGCCGTCCTCGGTATAGCGCGTCTCGACCAGACGCCACGGGTCGACGGGGAAGCGGTCGCGATCGATCATGCGGTCTCCGAAGGGGTCGGGAGGAGTCGGGCGAGGTCATCGACGATACAGGTGGCTCCGGACTCCAGGAGCACATCGGATCCGGCACCGCGGTCGACGCCGATGACGGTCGCGAAGCCGGCGGCCGCGGCCGAGGCGACGCCGGCCACGGCATCCTCGACGGCCGCACCGGCGGCGGCGTCGATGCCGAGCGCTGCCGCGCCGGCGGCGAACATGTCTGCGGCCGGCTTCGACGCGAGCGCATCGCGCTCGGCGACGACGCCATCGACGACGATCTCGAAGAAGTCCCTGATACCGGCGCCGGCCAGGACCTCCTCGGCGTTCTTCGAGCTCGACACGACGCCCATGCGGATCCCGGCAGCGCGCAGGTTCTCGAGCAGAGCGAGCGAGCCGGGGTACGGGGCGATCCCGTCCGCCCGCAGGGATGCCGAGAAGGCGGCGTTCTTGCGATTGCCGATGCCGCAGATCGTCTCGGCGGACGGATCGTCGTCGACCTCGCCCCACGGGATCTCGACGTTTCGGCTGCGCAGCAGGCTCGCCACGCCGTCGTAGCGCTTCTTGCCGTCGACGTACGCGAAGTAGTCGTCGTCGGTGTACGCAGGCGCGATCCCCCACCGGGCGAAGACGTCGTCGAAGACGGCCTGCCACGCGCGCATGTGCACTTCGGCGGTCGGGGTGAGGACGCCGTCCAGATCGAACAGGACGCCGGGCATGGTGCGCAGGTCGGGCAGAGAGTCGGACACGCGGGCCTCCAAAAGAGCGGCGGAGTTCGGGCCGGCACCCCTGTGTGCCACTGCCAGCGTAATGGGCCGAGCGGGGCGCACGCTACGTCCGCGCCGCCACCCATGGCAGACTGACGTGCAGATCGAAAGGGGTCCCTGGTGCTCGCTGCCGAACGCCGCTCGCGCATCGTCTCCGAAGTGCGTCGCACCGGTGCCGCTGGTGTCGCCGACCTCGCGACCGCGCTGGACGTCAGCGAGATGACCGTCCGCCGCGACATCGACGTGCTCGCGATGCAGGGCGTGGTCGACAAGGTGCGCGGCGGGGCCACGACGCCGCGTCTGCCGGAGCGCACGGATGTCGACTTCACGTCGCAGGCCCGTCTCCGTCTCGCCGAGAAGAACGCGATCGGCCGGGAGGCGGCCGCGCTGGTCGAACCGGGGATGGCGATCGGCCTCTCCGGCGGCACGACCGCGTGGGCGCTCGCCCGTGCGCTGCGCGGCATCCCCGATCTGACGATCGTGACGAACTCGCTGCCGGTCGCCGAGGTCTTCGCGCGCCCCGACCGCGCCGACGAGCCGTACACGCAGACGGTCGTGCTCACCGGAGGAGTCCGCACCCCGGCTGACGCGCTGGTGGGTCCGATCGCGGTGCGCGCGCTGGACGTGCTGCACTGCGATCTTGTCTTCCTCGGCGTGCGCGGCGTCGACCTGCAGGCCGGCCTCACGACCTCGAATCTGCTCGAAGCCGAGACGGACCGCGCCCTGATCGCGGCGGGGAGCACCTCGGTCGTCCTCGCAGACCACTCGAAGTGGAAGGCCGTCGGGCTCACCACGATCGTCGACGTCGAGGACGTGGACCGCCTGATCATGGACGAGGCGCTGTCGTCCGAGGCCGCAGGCCACCTCGGCGAGCGCGTTCAGCTCACGCTCGCGCCGCTCGACGTCCCCGCCGACGCCTGATTCAGCGCGCGGTCGACGCGCGCGTGACGATCGACGATGCGACGACGACGTGCTGCACCGGCATGTCCATTCCCGGCGGCGTGCTCATCTGCCGCGCCAGCGCGTCCAGCGCGGCATCCACCAGCGCACCGTCGTCCGGCGCGACGGAGGTCAGGGTCGGCGTGGAGAACTGCGCCGCGTGCACGTCGTCGAATCCGATCACCGCCACCGTCTCGGGGACGCGGATCTCGGCGTCGTGGAGCGCCGCGAGCACTCCGAAGGCCAGCGAATCGTTGGAGCACACCACCCCGTCGCAGTCGACGCCCCGCGCGATGAGCTCCGCCATCGCGCGGCGCCCCTCTTCGGCAGTGAACGCGTCGACGGTCGCGATGAGCACGGCATCGTCGTCCAGCTCGAGCCTCTGCACGGCCGCACGGTAGCCGGCGAAGCGCTGATCCGCGGCATCCGACGGCACGGCATCCCTGCGGCCGACGAACGCGATGCGGCGGCATCCGGTCTCCGCGAGGTGCGCGGTCGCGGCATCCGTACCGGCCTTGTTGTCGACCGTCACGTGCGTGAACGGGCTCACCTGGATGTGCTCTCCCAGCAGCACGATCGGCCCCGGCGCCGTGCGCCTGGTGAGGTCGCCGACGGTCAGCGACCGCGGGATGTGGATGAGCCCGTCGATCGGAGGGAGCCCGACGCCGTTCGCGATGTCGACCTCGCGTTCGTGCAGGCCGGCGGTCTGCTGGATGAGGATCGACAGACCTCGCTCGTGCGCCCTCGTGACGAACAGCGAGGTGAGCTCGGCGAAGTACGGCTCGTTGAGGTCGGGGACGGCGAGCGCGACGATCCCCGTCCGCGCGCGCCGGGTCACCGGTGCGCTGCGTCGTGCGCGCGCTTCGTTCACGGCCACGCTCCTCATCGAGATGCTCTGAGCTCTCACGCTACCGCTCACCCGCGGCTCCCCTCTGCACCCGGAAGGCGATGACGCGCGCCTGTCGCGCCCCGTTGGTCGCGGAGACCACCAGTCGTGCTGCCGTGACCGGGCCGATGCCGTCTGGCAGGCCGTGCGTCCGCAGGCGACGGCGGTTGTCGCGCACGTCGGCGATCGCGATCCACCCGTCGGCGCCGAGGACCTCGAGCCGATAATCCCGCACGAGCTGAGGGATGACGCGATCGGGGCTGCGGTGGTGGTGCAGCGTGTTGAGCTCGAGATCGACGTCGTCGTCGAAGACGAGACGGATCTCACCGGCGACGACCGGCTGATCCCAGTCCAGCTGCAGCCACTCTTCGCGTCCGGCGATCAGCGGCTCCGACGCCCACATGTTCGGTCCGTCGAAGGGCCGGTTGTATCCGCTGATCGCGCGCTCAGGCGCCAGCACGCGGGATTCCCGGAGTGCCCGGAACAGCACCGACCGTCCGCGCAGCGGCTTCGTCGGCCACTGGACGATGAGCTCGTCCCGGCTGATCTCGACGTTCTGGTCGTCGTTGTCGAGCCGGTGGACGAGGGTGAGGACCCCCGGTGGCAGCTCGGTGGTCGTGAAGAGCGTGACCGCCGGCTCGTGCCGGACCACGACGATCACGTTGCGCGCGCGGTCGGCGGCGTACGCGAGCGGCACATCGACCCAGCGCGCCTCCCCCGCGGGAAGCGGAATGGATGCCGCGGCCACCCGCTCGACCGGGATCACGTTCTGCGGCAGATCGGACACGTACGCCTCGACGACGAGGGTCGTGTCGGCGGCGCTCGACGCGCGCAGGGCGATGCCGCCGAGTTCATCGGTCACCGGAACGACGATCCCGATGTCGTCGGTCAGTCGATACGGGATGCCGTCGTCACCGGCATCCGTTCCGATCGTGCGGGTGAATCCGGATGCCGTGACGGACGCGCTTCTGGCGAGATCGTCCGGATCCTCGTTCGCGACGCCGATCAGCGTCGCATCTGCGCGCAGCAGCGTCTGGCGCAGCTCCGACAGATGCTGCTCGTGCACTCCGCGCGGCGTCGTCGCCCGGCTGACGCTCAGCGCGGCAGCGGTGCCGGCGGCCTCCCCCATCGCTGCGCACGTGGCCATGACCCTGGCGGCGCCGAATGCGATGTGCGTCGCGGAGACGAGGCGACCGGCCATCAGCAGGTTGCTGACGTTCTGCGAGTAGAGCGAACGGTACGGGATCTCGAACACACCGTTCGAGAAGCGCTGGACGGCGCCGGCACCGGTGGCGTACATGCCGCCGGCCGGGTGCAGATCGATGGACCATCCGCCGAACGCGACGCTGTCCTCGAAGGAGGTCTGACCGACGATGTCGCCCTGATGCAGCGTGTAGTCGCCGATGAAGCGGCGGTACTCGCGCTTGCCGGGGATGTTGCCGATCCATTCGAGGTCGAGCGTCTCGGCGTCGAAGCGTCCGGAGTTCTTGATGTAGTCCCAGATGCCGAGGATCACCCCGCGCAGCTCGTCGCGGATGCGCTCGTTGTCGTCCACGATGTCGAGTTCGCCGCCCCACTCGACCCACCAGTACGCCGCGCCGCTGTCCCCCGAGCGGATGATGCGGGACTCGGGGATCGGGGTCGTGGTGATGTCGATGGTGGAATCGGGTGCGACGAAGTCGACAGGACGGCCGAGATCCTTGGAATAGAACAGCAGCGTCGAGCCGAGGAACTCCTTCTTGGGCTCCTCCGGAGCCCACTCCTCGCCGAACTCCGCCTTGCCCTCCTTGCCGAGGCGGTAGCGCGCGCCGGCCAGGTGGCCGACGAGCCCGTCGCCCGTGCAATCGAGGAAGATCGGCGCCGTGAAGGTGGTCGTGATCTCGGACCCCATGGTCCAGCCGGTCACCGAGTCGATGACCCGGTCATCCTCCGGTCCGCGCGCGGCGACCTCGCGGACATCCGTGTTGAGGAACAGCCTGATGTTCTTCTCCGCCCGCACCGCATCCAGCACGACGTCATCCCAGTGGATCGGGTTGCCCTCCGGGTTGCGGTACTGATTCTCGACGTAGAGCTCGCCGATGATTCCCGTCTCGCGCGCCCATCGCTGGTTGCCGTGCGCAGTCGCCCCGCACACCCACACCCGCACCTCGGACGACGAGTTGCCGCCGAGAACCGGCCGGTTGCCGATCAACGCGACGCGCTGTCCGAGCCGGGCGGCTGAGATGGCGGCCGAGACACCGGCGAGACCTCCTCCGACGACGACGACGTCGGTCTCGATCCTCTGGCTGCGCATGCTGATGGGTTCCTTCCGTGGGTGGGGTGTGCGGGGCGCGGGCGACGGCCTCAGCGGGTCGCGGCGATCGCTTCTATCTCGAAGACGCGCGCGACGTCGGTCTCGGATGCCGATGGATCGGAGATCTCCAGGCGAACGGCATCCGCGATGAGTCCTCCGGCGTCGACCCTGACGAGCCGATCCGTGTTGGCCGCATACGAGCCGACGTCGGTCCAGCCGTCCGCGGTGTGCACGAGGACCGTGAAGCCGCGCAGCACCGCCGCGGTGCCTGGATCGACGCTGTAGCCGCTGCGCACCCGGACCTCGTCGAGCGCCTGGGCCTCCGGCCAGGTGATCTCGACGGTGGGTGCGAGATCGCCGGCCGCGGAGATCCAGCGGCTGGCATCCGTGCAGACGCCGTCGACCGCGCGCTCGGGACCGGTGTCGGCGCGGAGCTGGGATGACGCGACGACGCTCGCCCCCTGGGCGATGTTGACGCCGCCGAGGTCGCCGCGCAGCGCCGCGACGATGTCCGCGAGCTCGCCGCTCTGGCGGAGCGGGGCGAGCCGGGGAACCTCGGCGTACGACAGCCGCGCCGGGTTGGCATTCGGTGCGCTGAGATACAGCAGGTCGGTGCCCGCGTTCGTCGTCGTGGCGCGCAGCCGCTGCTGGCCGCTGCGCTGCTCACCGATCGGCGAGTACGTCCAGCCGTCCTGCCCTGCGGACCGCTCGATCCTGACCGCCTGGCTGCGCAGCTCGCCGCAGACCTGGGCGGTGACGGCGGCGTACACCCGCACGGTCGAACCGTGTGCGGTCATGTCGATCGTCGCGCTGGTCGCGGTGTCTGCGCCGAGTTCGGAGACGTCGACGAGCATCTCACTGGACCAGGCGTCGCCGTCCCAGGACGCGTGCAGCACGTCGTACGCGGTCGCGTCCTTCTCGATGAAGCGGTACGTGATGCCGACGAGCCGGTCATCCCGCAGCGCCATCTTCGCCGTCTGGAGCGCCGGGGTGTAGCTCGAGATGTCCTCATCGACGCCGAAGTCGCGCCAGATCACCGCGCCGCCGCTGTCGGGTGTGACGGGCCCGGCGATCGTCTCCCCTGCGACATCCTCGATCGTCCCCGCGGCCGGGTCGTACACCGCGTACGAGCCGAGGTGTCGGGCCGGGTCGGCGGGCCACGGCCCCCATTCCCAGAGCACGTGCACTCGGCCGTCCTGGTCCACCTGCAGGTCATCGGGGTAGAACGAATACCCTGCGGCACCTGCGATCGTCGTCGCGCGCCGCCAGGCTCCGACATCCGGGTCGTAGTGGTACAGCACCCCATCGCGGCGGCGCTGCGCGTCGGCGCCACTGCGCACCAGCAGCCAGGCGTCGCCGTCCGCACCGTGCGCCGTGATCGGATACGTGTTGGTCGCCGTCTGATCGGGCATCTCCGCCGTGGCATCGACGAGGCTCGTGACATCGCCGGGCGTCTCGGAGCGGAAGTAGTTCCACTGCTCGTTGTGCATGGAGACGAAGGCGTGGATCGTGCCCGCGCCATCGACCACGATCGATGGCTGGTTGTGTCCGTTGTCGTCGACGAAGCTCACGCACGCGCCGGCGGCATCCTGCAGGCAGCCGTCGGTCCACGCGCCGTCCTGGGATCGCGCGGCGAGATGCACCTCGTGCGTCGCCGCGGTCGGGCCGGGGGCGTTGTACGCGAAGTAGGCGACACCGCCGACCTCGTCGATCGGGTTCCACCACCCGGCCTGGTTAGAGGAATCCACCCGGAAGGGCAGGTCCTCCACGATCTTCTGCGGCGGTGCGGCGACGGCGGGGAGGACCCCCGCCGTCGCGAGCACCGCACCGGCGAGCGCGCCGATCGCGATACGACGATGCATGGCTCAGCCGACGAGCTTCTGTGCAGCTTCTCCGGCGGCCTTCATCGCGTCGGCCGGCGTCGCCGATCCGACGAGCACGGCCTGCACCTGCTCGGCGATCTCGGTCTCGATCTGCGAGTAGGTCGTGAACGCCCAGAACGGGTTGGTCGTGGCCGTCGCCGTGATGCGCTCGCTGAACAGGCTGCCGAAGACGTCGTCCTTGACCACGTCGGACTCCTGCGCCTCCGTGGTCACCGGCGGCAGGCCGCGGACGGCGTAGTCCGCCAGGACGGTGTCCAGGTCGCTGGTCGCGAACTGCGCGAAATCGCCGGCGGTCGGCGCACCCTCGCCGTCGATGACGGCGATCGCGCCGCCCCAGACGAGCGCACGCGGGGTGTCGCCGTCCTTCAGCACCGGGCGCGAGACCGGCGCCAGCTTGCTCGCGAGGTCGGGGTCGGGCGACTCGCCGACCACCGCGTTGCGACCGACAGGCGCGTCGTCGTAGATCGCCGCGCGTCCCTGGGCGAACAGCGAACGTGCGTCGAAGCGGTCGACGTCGGCCGCGATGAGGCCCTGGTCGTACAGGCTCTTGTACCAGGTGACGGCCTCGATCGAGGCGTCGTCGCCGATCGTCACGGTGTCGCCCTCGACGAGCGGGCTGCCGAAGGTCTGCATCCAGATCAGGATGTCCTTCAGTTGCGCTGCCTTCGTGGATGCCGCGTAAGGGATGAGGCCCCCACCGAGGCCCTTCAGGTCCTTCAGAGTCGTCTCATAGGCGTCGATCGTGGTCGGGAACTCCTCGGGCGTCACCCCGACCTTCGCGAGCAGCTCGGAGTTCGTGACGAGCCCGATCGCGCCGATCGTCCACGGCAGGGCGTACTGGGTGCCGTCGAACTGCGCGGCCTTCAGCGCGGCATCCGTGTAGCCGCGTCCTTCGGTGAGCGACGAGAGGTCCTGGAGCTTGCCGAGCGCGGCCAGCGACCCGAGCCAGGCGACATCCACGTGCGCGGCTCCGGTGAACTGTCCGCCGCGCACCTGCAGCAGCAGCTGGTTGAAGTACTCGTTGTACGGGAACGAGACGTCGTCCACCGTCACGGACTGCTTGTCCTGGTACGAGGCGACAATCGCCTCCAGCGCGGGGGCCGCGGCCTCCTCGGTGAACGACCACGAGGCGAACGAGAAGTCCGTCGGGTCTGCGCCGTTGAGTCCGGCCGTCGAACCGCCGCCAGCGGCAGGAGCGGTGCCGGTACCTGTTCCGGTCGGCGCGCAGGCCGCCAGCGTGACTGCTGCGGCGCCGATGCCGAACAGCTGCAGCGCACGGCGTCGGTTGAACTCGAGGCTCATGAGAGGGGAAACGGACATATCGTCCTCCTTGTCGATCTGTCTGATGAGTGGGAATGCGTGAAGCGGATCAGCCCTTGACCGCACCGGCGGTCATGCCGCCGACGAGGAAGCGCTGGAGCAGGATGAAGGCGATCGCGACGGGGAGCGAGACGACGAGGGATGCCGCCATGAGCTCCGGCCACGCGGTGGATGCCTCGCCGACGAACGTGTTGACGAGCCCGGGCGGAAGCGTCTGCTTCTCGGGGCCGGCGAGCGTCAGCGCGAAGATGAAGTCGTTCCAGCCGCGGACGAACGCGAACAGCCCGGCGGCGACGAGTCCTGGAGCCGACAGCGGCAGCACGATCGAGTGGATGATGCGCAGCCGCGAAGCACCGTCGACGCGTGCGGCTTCGATGAGCTCGTCGGGGATCGTGTCGAAGAACCCCTTCAGCATCCAGACGCACAGCGGCAGGGTGAAGGTCGTGAAGGACAGGACCAGCGCGGTGTACGTGTTCAAGAGGTTGTAGGCCGCGAACACCGTGTACAGCGTCACCAGCAGCAGCGCCTGCGGGAACATCTGCGACGCGAGGACGAAGTACATCAGGGCGCGGCGGCCCGTGTAGCGGAACTTCGAGAACGAGTACCCCATGTACGCCGACACGAGCACCGACAGGACCGCCGTGATGACGGAGACGATCACGCTGTTCTGCAGGTACACGAACAGCTGCGGGTTGGAGAACAGCGACGTGTAGGCGTCGAACGAGATCTCGGTCGGGAAGAACTGGGGCGGGTACGCGAAGACATCGGTCTTCGGCGTGAGCGACGTCACGAGCAGCCAGTACACCGGCAGCAGCGCGAAGCCGCCGAAGACGATGATCGCGAGCCAGGCCGCGATGCGCACCCCCGGCCGTTCGCGCCGCTCGGCAGATGGCGGGCGCGGCTTGCGGACCTTGCGGGGAGGAAGCACCTGGGCGGCGGTCGCCCCCACCGAGGAGGCCGGGTTCTCCGGCAGCAGCGTAGCGGTCATTTCTTCTCTCCCTTCTCCGAGAAGCGCACATAGACGACGACGAGGATCATCAGCAGCAGGAGCCAGAGCAGGCCGAGCGCGCCGGCGTGGCCGAGGTCGAAGCTGTGGAAGGCGGTCTCGTAGACCGCGGTCGCGAACGTCTGCGTGCTCCCGGCCGGCCCACCGCCGGTGAGGACGTAGATGATGTCGAAGTGCTGGAAGTTCCAGATGAACTCGAGCAGCAGGACGAGCCCGATGATGCCCTGCATCTGCGGGACGGTGATCGAGAAGAAGCGCCGGATGGTGCCTGCGCCGTCGATCTCGGCGGCTTCGTGCAGCTCACGAGGCACGGTCTGGAGTCCGGCGAGGAGCATGACCATCATCCAGGGGAACGACTGCCAGGTCTTCGCGATGATCACGGCGAGCATCGCGGTGCCCGGCTGCGCGAGCCACGCCTGCGGCTCGTCGATCAGGCCGATCCCCTGCAGCAGCGCGTTCATCACGCCGTAGTTGGCGTTGAAGATCCACATCCACAGGAACGACACGACGACGCCCGGCACCAGCCACGGGATGAGCATGAGTCCGCGCATGACCTTGGATCCGGCGATGCGGGTGTTGAGCGCGAGCGCCAGCGCGAAGCCGATGATGAACGGCAGCACCGTGGTCCCGATGGTGAAGACCATTGTCTGGCCGAACAGCGTCATGAACTCGCCCTGCAGGACATCGATGATGTTCTGCAGACCGACGAACTCGCGGCCGGGGTAGAGCAGACTCTGCTCGAAGAACGCCGTGACGAGACTCGTGATGAGCGGATAGACGACGACCGCTGCGAGCAGCGCGAGACCTGGGACGACCAGGAGGAACGCGAAGAGCTTGTCCGAGATGCGTCTCGGCTTGTTTACTTCTGTTGCTAATTGTGAAGTCATGTTTCCCACGTCTCTGTGCGGACTCTGTCGCCTTTGAGCAGGCAACCCAGCAGGGGTGCGGAATAAGCTTCGCCGAGCAGGACTCCCTCGTCAATTCGCCGCGGTAACGCTTAGGTAACAGGAAGTTGGCTTCTGTGCTTTTTAGTTACCTTGGCGTGTGATCTGCAGACGCGACGACAAGCACCCCGCGGAGCGGGGGAAGCCGAACAGGGCGTCAGGCCAGACTCAGCGCCTGCCGCGCGATCTCGAGCTCTTCGTTGGTCGGCACGACCAGGACGTCGACGGCGGACGCCGCCGCCGAGATGCGACGGATGCCGGGTCGCCGCTGCTCGTTCGCCTCGGCATCGACCTCGACGCCCAGGAATCCGAAGGTCGCGAGCGCTTCCGCGCGCACCCGAGCGGCGTTCTCGCCCACGCCGGCGGTGAACGAGATGACGTCCACTCCCCCGAGCTGCGCGATGTACGCGCCGAGGTAGGCCCGCAGCCGGTGGATGTACACGTCGAACGCCAGCGTCGCGGCATCCTCTCCGTCCTGCACTCCGGCGAGGATGTCGCGCATGTCGCTGCGCCCGGCCAGCCCGAGCAGGCCGCTCCGCTTGTTCAGCAGCGCGTCGAGATCGTCGGAGCTCATGCCTGCACGACGGGAGAGGTGGATCAGCACCGCTGGATCGATGTCCCCCGAACGCGTGCCCATCACGAGCCCCTCGAGCGGCGTCATGCCCATCGACGTCTCCACGGATCGGCCGCCGTCGATCGCCGTCATCGACACGCCGTTGCCGAGGTGCAGCACGATCTGGCGCAGGTCCTCGAGCGGACGGCCGACGAACGCCGCCGCCTGCTCGGAGACGAACTTGTGGCTCGTGCCGTGGAAGCCGTAGCGACGCACCCGGTGCCGCTCGGCGAGCGCCTTGTCGATCGCGTAGGTGTAGGCGGCCGGTGGCAGCGTCTGATGGAAGGCCGTGTCGAAGACGGCGATGTGCGGCACCGCGGCGAACGCCCGTCTCCCCGCGCGGATGCCGGCGACAGCGCCGGGGTTGTGCAGCGGAGCGAGATCGGCCAGGTCTTCGATGTTGATCTCGACGAGGTCGTCGATGAGCGTCGGAGCGAAGAAGCGCGCCCCGCCGTGCACGACGCGGTGTCCGACCGCGACCGGCGGCTCGTCCGTCAGCTGCGGGCCGTGCTCGGCGAACTGCTCCAGCATCACCTGGAACGCTTCGTCGTGGTTCGCGATGCGGCGCGAATCGCGGTGCTTCTCATCCAGCACCGCCGGCGCCGCCACACCATCGGAGGAGACGCGTCGGACGGTGTGCGTGATGTCGCCGGCATCCTGTCCGATGCGCTCGATCAGTCCCTCACCGAGCGGAAGCTCGCGGTCCATGTCCATCAGGCTGTACTTCAGCGACGACGAGCCGCTGTTGACGACGAGGACGACGCTCATGCCGCACCGCCCTGCGCCTGGATCGCCGTGATCGCGACGGTGTTCACGATGTCCTCCACGAGCGCGCCGCGGCTCAGGTCGTTGATCGGCTTGTTCAGCCCCTGCAGGACCGGCCCGATCGCGACCGCGCCGGCCGACCGCTGCACTGCTTTGTATGTGTTGTTGCCGGTGTTGAGATCAGGGAAGACGAAGACCGTCGCGCGCCCTGCCACCGCCGATTCGGGCAGCTTCGCCTTCGCGACGGCAGCGTCCGCGGCCGCGTCGTACTGGATCGGCCCCTCCACGAGGAGCTCGGGGGCCCGCTCGCGCACGAGCGCGGTCGCCTCGCGCACCTTGTCGACGTCTGCCCCCGATCCGGATTCCCCCGTCGAGTACGACAGCATCGCGACCCGTGGGTCGATGCCGAACTGCCGGGCGGTCTCGGCCGACGAGATCGCGATGTCGGCCAGCTGCACGCTCGTCGGGTCCGGGATCACGGCGCAGTCGCCGTACACGAGCACACGGTCGGAGAGCGCCATGAGGAACACGCTCGAGACCACATCGACGCCCGGTCGGGTCTTGATGATCTCGAACGACGGACGGATCGTGTGCGCCGTCGTGTGCGCGGCACCCGAGACCATGCCGTCGGCGAGCCCGAGGTGCACCATCATCGTTCCGAAGTACGACACGTCCGTGACGGTGTCGGCCGCCTGCGCGAGCGTGACGCCCTTGTGCGCCCGCAGCCGCGCGTACTCCGCGGCGAACCGCTCGACGTGCGACGGATCGGTCGTGCTGATGATCGCGGCCGCCGCGATGTCGACGCCGAGCTCGACGGCTCGCGCTCTGATCGCCTGCTCCTCCCCCAGGATCGTGAGTTCGGCGACGTCGCGCGCGAGCAGCGTGGCCGCCGCCCGGAGGATGCGGTCGTCACCGCCCTCCGGCAGCACGATGCGCTTGCGGTCCGAACGCGCGCGTTCGATGAGTCCGTACTCGAACATGAGCGGGGTGACGACCGTCGCCTCAGCCAGACCGAGCAGGCGCGTGAGCTCCGAGATGTCGACGTGGGTCTGGAAAAGTCCGAGCGCGGTGTCGTAGCGGCGGCGCGAATCGGCCGCCAGCCGCCCGCGCGCGCCCATGACGCGTACCGCGGTGTCGTACGTGCCGAGATCGGTCGCGATGATCGGCACGCGCGATGCGAGTCCGTCGAGCAGGGTCTCGATCGCCTCCGGCAACGGGAAGGGCCCGTTCAGCACGATGCCGGCGATCGAAGGGAACGTACCGGAGGCATCGGCGAGAAGCGAGGCCAGCAGCACCTCGGTGCGGTCGGCGGGGATGATGACGACCGCATCGGCCGTGAGGCGAGGCAGTACGTTCACCATCGACATGCCGGCGACGACCACGCTGAGCGCCTCCCGCGCGAGCAGATCGTCGTCGCCCTTGACCAGGCGGCCGTCGACCGCGGTCAGGATGCCGCGGATCGACGGTGCGACGAGCGAGCGGTCCTCGGGGATCGCCCAGACCGGCGTCGCGTCCGCCTGCACGGCGTGGACGGCATCGATCGTGTCTGTCGCGGCATCCGGATCCGCACGGTTGACGATCACTGCGAACAGCTCGGCCCGCTCGGCGGCGAGCTCGGACAGCGCGAGCGCCGCCAGCTGGCTCACGGCCGCGGGCGTGCGAGCGGTCGTCGTGCCGAGCTGCTCTGCGCGGTGCTGCTGGTCGCGACCGGACAGCACGAGCAGCACCGGTGCCCCCAGGTTCGCCGCGATGCGGGCGTTGTACCCGAGTTCGGCCGGACTGCCGACATCCGTGTAGTCGCTGCCGATGACGACGACCGCGTCGCACTGCGCCTCGACCGCCTTGAAACGGGCGATGATCGTCGACAGCGCGCGATCGGGATCCGCACGGACGTCGTCGTACGTGACGCCGACGCAGTCCTCGTAGTCGAGCTGGACGCCGTCGTGCGCGAGCAGGAGCTCGAGGACGTAGTCGCGTTCCGCGGACGAGCGCGCGATCGGGCGGAACACCCCCACGCGCGGCGTCACGCGCATGAGCGCGTCGAGCACCCCCAGGGCGATCGTGGATTTGCCGGTGTGCCCCTCAGCCGAGGTGATGTAGATGCTCCGCGCCACGAGCCCAGCCTACGCGCGAACGCTGATCAGTCGTCGACCTCGCAGGAGCCGGAGAGCGCGTCGACGACGGCCTCGGCATCCGCGTGGAATCGGGCGTAGTGCTGCGGGTCGCTGTTGATCTGCACCCGGTGGATCGCGATCGACGGCTCCAGCTCCTGCCAGTCGGCGAGGCGCGCGAGCCGGTCGAAGAACAGCCCGGCTGAGGATGCGGCGTCCATGCGCTGATCGACGCTGCCCCACCAGTCCTGCTGCTGGAACAGCCCGATGCTGCTGGTGCGGGAGCCGTCAGGGTTGGTGACGCCGGAGGTCTCCCAGTCGCCGTAGTCGATCGCCTGCAGCGAGCTCTCGCCCATCGCCGCCATCACGCCGATGACCTGACCATCGCGATCGAAGCCCCTCTCGCGCGCGGTGAGCACGATCGTGGCGGCGTTCTCGAGCTGCTCGCCCTGCCAGCCGGCGATCCCCGCGGCCGGGAAGCTCGCCGGCTCGGCGGCGCAGACCGGCGCCTGCGCAGTCGTCATCGGCAGCAGGATGGCGAGAGCGGCGATGGCCGTCACCGCTGCCGTCCCGATCAGCACGCGCCGCGCGACGAGCCTCCGCTGCCGCCGCAGCGCGGCGCGCTTGCGGGCGCCCGGCCTCCGACGCCGAGCGCGGCGGCGCGCGACCGGACGACGACGCGCCGTCGTGCGGCTGCTCACGGGCTCCGCCCTGGCGTCCGTCCGACGAACACCGCGAGCCCGCCGCCGATCGCACCGAACAGATGCGCCTGCCACGAGACGCCCTCCGCAGCTCCGAACACTCCGGTGAACATCGCCGTGCCGTACAGCACGATGACGATCAGGGCGATGAGCGCGTACCCGATCCGATGCGCCACGCGCCCTGGAGCGAACACGCGCATGACGACGTAGCCGAAGTACCCGAACACGAGAACCGAGGCGCCGACGGTGAGCGTGCCCGGCGCGTTCACGAGCCAGGTGCCTGCGCCGCCGACGACCGCGATGGTCGCGGTGACGAGCCAGAATCGCGCGGCGCCCTCGATCGCGACGAGGCATCCGAGCACCAGGAAGGGCAGCGAGTTCGCGATCAGGTGCGTCCAACTCGCGTGCAGCAGGGGGCTGAGGACGATCCCGCCGAGTCCGGAGACATCCCACGACCGGAGTCCGAACCCGGTGAAGGACCCTGGCAGCACGGCATCCGCGAACTGGATCGCCCACATGAGCGCCAGCAGGATGACCGGGGAGGCGAAGCGCGCCACGGCGCTCTTCCTGGCGGGGGTCGCTGGGGTGGTCACATCCAGATCCTGTCAGGGCGCGCCAGAAGGATGCTGGGAGACCCCGCATCCGGAGACGGAAAGACCCTCCGCGCACCCGACAGAGCCCGGTTACCCTTGCTACGTTTCCGTCCTGGGGGAATTGGCCTGGATGCCGTCACGCGGAGGGCTTGAAACAGTCTACCCGGCTTCAGCGGGTGCTTTCGCCCTCGCCCACCTGGCGGGGGTGTGCGGCCCGTCCCAGACCTGGATCACACCCCACAGCGCCGCGGTGATCGGCACGGCCAGGATCGCCCCGACGATGCCGCCGAGGACGGTGCCCACGGTCAGGGCGACGAGGATGACGAACGCGTGCAGCTTCATCGAACGCCCCATGAGGAACGGCTGGAGGAAGTTGCCCTCGAGCTGGTTGACGAGCACCACGACGCCGACGACGAACAGTGCGTTGACCCAGCCGTTCGCCACGAGGGCGACGAGCGCGGCGAGGATGCCGGCCACCGTCGCACCGACGATCGGGATGAACGCCAAGAGGAAGACGAGCACCGCGAGCGGGATGTACAGCGGAACCTGAAGGATCATGAGACCGATCAGGATGCCGATGGCGTCCACCGCCGCGACGGTCGCCGTCCCGCGGACGTACGAGCCGAGCGTGCTGACGGTCTTGTCGCCGATGCGGCGAGCGCGCAGGTAGTTCTCGCCGCGGAACGGGCGCAGCAGGAACTCCCACATCTGCGGACCGTCCTTGAGGAAGAAGAACAGGATCGTGACCATCAGCACGAACCCGGTGACGAAGTTGGCCACGGCACCGACACCGGCCAGCGCTCCGGAGCCGAACTGGGCGCTCGTGACGAAATCGGTGAGCGTGGCGATCCACTCGTCGATCTGCTCGGGCTGGAGGAAGTCGAACGGCAGCGTCTGCACCCACGTCATCAGATGCTGGAACCCCTCCTCCGCCTGCGCGTAGAGCTCATCCCACTGGTCGCGGACGGCCCACACGATCAGCCAGCCGAGCAGACCGAGGAGGACGACGATCGCAAGAAGCGTGATGACCGTTGCGAGCACCGACGGCACGCCGCGTCGGCGCATCGCGTTCATGACGGGCGTGAACGCACAGGCGAGGATGAGCGCGATCATGAGCGGAATCGTGACGAGCGTGAGCTGCTGGATCGCGAAGATGATCCCGGCGGCGACCACCAGGACGACGATGATCTGGATCGATCGGATGCCGAGCTTCCCGAATCCGTCGGCCCAGAGGCTCCACGGGGCGCGTGTGGCCTTCAGCTCGACGTCCTGCGACTCCAGTCGCACACGCTGTGGATCGTTGCGGAACAGTCCCATGCCCCGAGGGTACCGGTTAAGATCGGTTCACAACCCGATGTGGGGTGGCAGGGCGAGAGGGGACGCATGCATCAGGACGCATCCGCCATGACGGCCGAACGATTCGCGGAGCAGACCTCCGCCATTCTCGGCTCTGTCGGCAAGGTCATCGACGGCAAGGCGGATGCCGTGCGCAGCGCCCTGGTGTGCCTCCTCGCCGAAGGGCACCTTCTCATCGAGGACGTCCCTGGGGTCGGCAAGACCATGCTCGCCCGTGCCCTGGCCGCGAGCGTCGATGCGACCGTGCGGCGCATCCAGTTCACTCCCGATCTGCTGCCCGGCGACGTCACAGGCGTCAGCGTCTACAACCCGGTCGAGCGCGAGTTCGAGTTCAAGCAGGGCGCGGTGTTCGCCCACATCGTCATCGCCGACGAGATCAACCGCTCCTCCCCCAAGACGCAGTCGGCTCTGCTGGAGGCGATGGAGGAGAAGCAGGTCACGGTCGACGGGCGCACGCATCCGCTGCCGGATCCGTTCCTCGTCGTCGCGACGCAGAACCCGCTCGAGATGGAGGGCACGTACGCCCTGCCGGAGGCGCAGCGCGACCGCTTCATGATGCGGATCTCGATGGGCTATCCGGACCCTGCCGCCGAGGCGCTCATGCTGCGCCAGCGCGACGCCGTCAACCCGCTCGCGGCGATCCGCCCCGTGGTGGGTTCGCAGGACGTGAGCGCCCTCATCGAGGCCGCGCGCGCCGTGCACGTCGCACCGAGCATCGAGGAGTACGCGGTCGCGCTGGCTCAGGCAACGCGGTCGGATCCGAGTCTGCATCTGGGGGCGAGCCCTCGCGCCACGCTGCAGCTCGTCCGTGCGGCGAAGGTCTGGGCCGCGCTGGACGCCAGGGAATTCGTCATCCCCGACGATCTCGCAGCGCTCCTCGTGCCGGTGTTCGCGCACCGGCTGCTGCCGGCGCGCGGCGTGCATCGGGCGGGAGCGCAGCCCGTCGAGGCGGCGCTCGCGCAGATCATCGATCGGGTGCGCGTGCCCGTCGCGACCCGCGCCTGACCGGCTCCCTCATGTCCGAGCGCCGTCGACGTCCTCTCACCGCCCGCGGGCTGGGCGCCTTCGTGCTCGGGGTGCTGTTCACGATCGCGGCGAACATCGTGTCCGCGCCGATCCTCCTCTACGTCGCGGTGCTGCTGTTCGTCCTCACCGCGCTCGCGGTGCTGGTCGTGCACGTGCCGCGTCGCAGCGGAACGGTCACCCGCCAGGTGTCGACGGATCTGCTGACGGTGGGCGAGGAATCGCGTGTGACGGTGCGCTTCGCGCTGCGCTCGCTGCGCATCCCGCACGGCCGCTGGCGCGACGTGCTGCCGGATGCCGTGACCGGCGAGGCCGCAGGCGAGTACCCGCCGGATGCCGGGGTGCTCCGCTACCCCATCACCGGCGTGCGCCGCGGGATCTGGCCGGTCGGTCCGCTCGTGCTGCACACCGTGGATCCGTTCGGGCTCGCCCAGCGCGAGCAGACGTTCGGCGAGACCAGGACCGTCACGGTGGTGCCGGAGGTGATCCCGCTGGCTCCGCTCTCCGCGCACTGGGGGGCCGCAGGCGGCACGGCGCACATCTCGTCGAGCCGTCTCGGCCAGGGCAGCGACAATCTCTCCCCGCGCCACTACGTGTCGGGTGATTCGATGCGGCGCATCCACTGGCGCGCCACCGCGCATCGCGGCGAGCTGATGGTGCGCCAGGAGGAAGAGGAGTCCAGCCCTGACGCGATCGTCGTGATCGATCGCGCAGCCAAGCGGTGGGCACGCCCGGATCGCGGCGTCGACACCGCCTTCGAATCCGCTGTGTCGGCGTGCGCCTCCATCGCACTGCACCTGGCGAGCGAGGGGTACAGCGTCGACGTCGTCGACAGCGCCGGGACGACGATCGGCACGCTCCGTGGCCACGAGGACGACCGCGACGAACTCCTCGTGGCGCTCGCGATCCTCGCCCCGCGCGGGGAGGCGCGCGACCTGGCGTCCATCGTCGGCGGCACCCCGCCCGGGCCTCTGGTGGTCCTCACCGGCCGCATCTCCGCGTCGGATCAGGAGACGCTGCACCACGGTGGCGCCGCGGTGCCCATCCTGCTCGCCACCGATCCGGAATCTGACCTGCTCACCATCGCTGCGACCGCCGGGTGGACCGGTGCCGTCCTCACCGACGACATCGCCGCATCGTGGGAGCTCGCTCTGCCGGAGCGCATGCTGGCTGGGGGCGGCCGTGTCCCGCGTTGAGACGCCGACCGGCGCCTGGGCGATGGACGTCGAACCGCGCCGTGAGGGGATCGTGGGGCGCTCGCTGCTGGCGGCGTTCGCCGCGGCCATCGCCCTCTGGCCGTACGTCCCCGTCGTGCAGGCCGGTGAGTGGAGCCTCATCGCCGGCACGCTCATCTTCCTCCTCTGCCTCATCGGGGCGATCGCGCGCGTGTTCCTCGCCGAACGCTCGGCGTGGTCCCGGACGCTGATCACGGCGCTCGTGCAGGTCGCGGCATCCGTGTTCCTGCTGACGGCGATGCTGCTGCCGCAGACGGCTCTGCTCGGCATCCTTCCGACGGCGACGACGGCGACGGCGTTCGCCGAGCTGGTGGCGCAGGCCGGCGCCGAGGTGTACAACGGATCAGCGCCGCTCGAGGACACACTGGCGCTGCGGACGGTGATCGGCGCGGCGTTCGCCGTCGTCATCATCGTGATCGACCAGCTCGTCGCGCACCGACGTGCACTGCCCGCCGCCGTGCTCGTCACGGTCGTCGGCGCGCTGCCCATGATCATCACGCTCGGCGATGCCAACGTGATCTGGTTCATCGCGCTCGCGGCGCTCATTCTCATGCTGCTGCGCAGCAGTGCAGGCAGCGACCGCCGTTCAGCGCAGCGCACGTCGATCGCCGTCATGGCGGGAGTGGGCGTCACGGCCATCGCACTCACCGTCATCGTGGCGCCGACGCTTCCCGTGTCCGCATCGTGGGTCGGCGCCGGATCCGGCGTGACGATCGACGCGTCACTGCGCCTGGGCGATGACCTCCGACGACCCAACGCCACGCAGGTGATGTCGCTCGCGACGAGCGACGAGACAGCCCCCTATCTGCGCATCGCCACGCTGTCCCGCTTCAACGGCGACGTGTGGCGCCCCGACCAGGAGGAGACGCAGCCGCTGGCCAGGGGCTTCGGCGATCCGGAATGGGACGACGAGCTCACCGGAGACGACCGGCAGACCTCGATCCGCATCCTCGGGCTGTCGAGTTCGCGCCTGCCTGTCCCATATCCGGCCGAACGCCTCGTCGGCGTCTCCACGGGGTGGGATGTGATGACCTCCAATCGCACCGTCGTCTCGGATGTCGCCGACGCGTCGGGGCGCGATTACACGGTCACCTCGGCACTCGTGCAGCCCACGTTCGAGCAGATCGTGGCGTCCAGCGCCGCGGGCGGCGACGTGGTCGTCGACGATGTGTCCGAACTGCCGGGGATCATCGCCGACACGGCGAGCGAGGTCACCGCGGATTCCGTCAGCGATTACGAGAAGCTCATCGCCCTGCAGAACTGGTTCCGCAGCGAGTTCGAGTACTCGATCGACACCCCGGTCGAAGAGGACTTCGACGGCACCGGCGCCGACGCGGTGGCGACGTTCCTGGAGGTGCGCTCCGGCTACTGCGTGCACTTCGCGGGCGCCTTCGCACTGATGGCCAAGACGCTCGGGATGCCGGTGCGCATCGTCGTGGGCTATCTGCCCGGCGAACTCACGGACGAGACGCGCGGCGACGAGACGGTCTACGCGGTCATGAGCGACCAGCTGCACGCCTGGCCGGAGGTGCACTTCGAGGGGATCGGGTGGGTGCCGTTCGAGCCGACGGCGACCCTGGGCACGCCGACCGCCTTCGCCCGCGGCGAGACCACCGGCGGATCGGGCAGCGGACCGGGGCAGACGCCAACGCCGACGACCGCGCCGTCGGCCCCGCCCACCGATGTTCCGACGATCGCGCCGGAGAACCCGGACCAGGCGCTCGGCGGTGACGTCGTCCGACAGCGGCTGAATCCGACGCCGGTGCTACTGACGGTCGCTGCCGTCTTCGTCGTCCTGCTTCTGCCGTTCCTGGCGAGGAACGTGCGCCGCGCCATCCGGGTCGGCCGCGCGCGCACCGGCGATGCGGCGAGTGCATGGGCCGAGTTGCGCGACACCATGATCGATCTCGGCCTGAACCCGTCCGATGCGCAGAGCCCGCGAGCGCGCGCGGCGCAGCTGGTCTCCGAGCGCGGTGCGGATGCCGAAGCCCTCGGCGTGCTGGTCGGGGCGATCGAGCGTGCGAGTTATGCGCGCGCAGGGGATCGCTCCGGCCGAGCCGGGTTCGACGTCGACCTCGCCGAGCCGCTGCGGCACGTGCTCGGGCAGCTGCGGTCATCCGTCGACGTCCGGTCCCGCTGGGTGGCGGCGCTCGCGCCGCGATCGCTGTTCCTGCAGCGCCCGTCGGCGACGCAGGTCAGCGCCTGAGCTCAGGACGTGTGCGCCGGCGCCACGTGTGCGGGCGCCGTGGGTGCTGGCTCGGTGTGCGAGTGCTGCGCGTGTGCGGTGCAGGGCAGCGCACCGCAGTCGTCGCAGACGACCTGCTGAACACGGCAGGACGGATCAGGGCAGTTCGCCGTGCGCTTGGTGGGGCGACGACATCCGACGCACTGCCCGATGACGGCGGCGTGATCCGAGAAGTCGACCGAACCGCGGCCGTCGAACACGTACAGCGAACCGTCCCAGAGCCCGTCGTCCCCGTAGGTCTCGCCGTAGCGGACGATGCCCCCTTCGAGCTGGTACACCTCGCCGAAGCCGCGCGCCGTCATGAGGCTGGACAGCACTTCGCAGCGGATGCCGCCCGTGCAGTAGGTGACGAGCGGCTTGTCCTTGAGATCGTCGTACGCGCCGGAATCCAGCAGTTCGACGAAGTCGCGTGTGGTCTCGGCATCCGGGACGATGGCGTTCCTGAACCGGCCGATCTCGGCTTCGAGCGCATTGCGGCCGTCGAAGAACACGACGTCGTCGCGCTCGGCGACCAGCTCATGCAGGGCTTCGGGGGTCAGGCGCGTGCCTCCGCCGACGACGCCGTCCGAGTCGACGCGCAGTTCGCCCTGGGCGCCGAACGAGACGATCTCATCGCGCACCTTGACGCTCAGCTTGGGGAAGTCGAGGCTGCGTCCGGTGCCGTCGAGTCCGGTCCCCTCGCTCCACTTGATGTCGACGCCCGCGAACGGGGCATACGAGCGGAACGAGCGCGCCCACTTCTTGAGCGCCGGGAGGTCGCCGCCGAGAGTGCCGTTGATGCCGTCCTGGGAGATGATCAGGCGGCCCCGAAGACCCAGCGCCTCACCGAGGTCGCGCTGCCAGAGCCGGATCGCCTCGGGGTCGGCGAGCGGGGTGAACACGTAGAACAGCACGATCTTGGGAGTTGCCACCCCAAGATCTTAGGCGGCATCCCTGGATGCCGAGGCGGTTGGCCTGACTGCGGCTGCCCGCCCCATTCCGCGATGGCGAGGCGAGGGCCACGGCGGCGTGGTCACGACAGCGTGGACGATCGGATAAGATGGACAGGTTGTTCCCTGGTGACGTGTCCGAGCGGCCGAAGGAGCACGCTTGGAAAGCGTGTGTTGTGCAAGCAACCGCGGGTTCGAATCCCGCCGTCACCGCCAAAATGCTGAAGGGCCTCACGAAGTGGGGCCCTTCAGCATTTCTCGCTGACGGCTGGCACGTCGATACCCAGGCCCCCACGCCGCCAGAGGCTCCGCGCGGCGCTTCCGCTCAGCTGGCGGACTCGCCGAACCGGATGCCGTACATGCAGGACGCCTCCGGTCCGGGCAGCCGGTGCATGCCGACCCGGTCGTAGAACGCACCGGCTCCTGTGTTCGCCGGGTTCATGCCCAGGTGCAGCGCGGGAACCCCGCGACGACGCAGCTCGGCGAACAGGGTCTCGAGCAGGCGGCGCCCCAGTCCCTTCCCCTGGGTTTCCGGCAGCAGGTCAATGTGCAGATGCGCGGGGTACTCCCCCGCGTTGTCCTCGCGCCCTGGTCCGCGGCTGTACGCGTAGTCGAGCATCTTCTCCTCGGGGCTCTGCGCCTCGACCGGCTTCGGGAAGCGGTCGGCGTAGCGCGGCCACCATTCGTCGCGGAACCACTCCTCGAAGGCATCCGTGTCATCCGTCCCGACGATGTAGCCGATGACCCGGCCGTCCTCGGATTCCACGACCCAGCAGAGTCCAGGGTCGCGCTCCGCGTACGGCACAGCGAACAGCAGACCCCAGAGCTCGTCGTCCGAGAAGGTTCCCGTGGCGTCCGCCCCGGCATCCGCCGTCTTCACGCACACGTCGAACAGCCCGTCGCGGTCCTCGGGTCGATAGGGGCGGATCTGCGGCACGGCTGGCTCCTTCGCGATGGACGTGCGGCCGGCAGCGGAGTCGGTCGGAACCACCCTATCCGCCCGGCCGAGGCCGTTCGGCGCAACGGCCACCGCATCGCGCCGTATCCACGGCAGCAGCACCGCTGCGACCAGCAAGCCGGCCGCGGTGCCCACCAGTGCACCGCCCACCGTGTCGCTGAGCCAGTGCACCGCGAGCACCGTGCGCGACAGCGCCATCGTGATCACCCACAGCGCCCCCAGGACGAACATCCACACCCGAGGGAACAGCACGCACATCACCACCGCGATGGTCGCGGCGTTCGCGGTGTGCCCTGAGGGGAACGAGCCGTAATCGCTCAGCACGAGCATGTCCTCCGGACGCGCGCGACCGAACACCTGTTTGAGCACCTGCACGAGCAGTGCACTGATGGCGAAGGCGGCGAGTGCGAACACCGCCGACCGCCAGCGGCGCGCGATCAGCAGCCCGACCGCCACGACACCCGGCACCACGAGGATCGCGATCCACCCGCCGCCGATGCGGTTCATCAGGTGCGAGAACGCGACCAGCGCACTCGGTGCGGAATCGACCATCAGGTCGTGCCACCACGTGTCCAGCGCCGACGGTTCGTCGGCGCCGCCGTCGAGCGTCAACACCGCCCCCATCGCGATCGCCACCAGAAGGGCGCCGATCCCCCACCATGCCAGGTTCCGTCGCATCCGCCCATTCTGCCGTGCGGCGCCGCGGAAACCCGGCATCCGGATCAGGGAGTCAGCATGCCGACCGTACGCGGACGCACGATCACCCACAGCGAGAGGATGCCGATGATCGCGCACCCCACCATGACCGATGCCATCGTGGTCGCCGTGACGCCTCCGCCGCCGGCGATCAGGAACACGATCGGCGAGATGATCGCGGCAACGCCGTTGTTGCACGCGCCGAGCACTGATGCCGCGGTGCCGGCCGCTTTGCCATGCCGGTCGAGGGCGAGCACCTGCACGCACGGGAAGGTGAAACCGCACGAGGTCATGAACAGGAACAGCGGGATCACGGTGCCCCACAGGCCGAGGCCGAGCTGGTCGGTGACGATGATCGCGACGCCGGAGATCAGCAGCGCGACCGTCGAGAACGCCAGCACCCACTGCGGACCGAATCGAGCAGCGAGGCGCGATGACGTCTGGACGCCGATCACGAGCCCGATCGAGTTCGCCGCGAACAGCAGACCGTACTGCTGCGCGTCGAGACCGTGCGTCTGCTGGAACAGGAACGAGGATGCCGAGAGATACGAGAACAGGCCGGAGAACGTCATGCCCCCGATGATCAGCACGCCGACGAACACGCGGTCCGAGAAGACGCTCTTGTAGCGCTGCAGCACCGTCGACGACCCGCGGTCGTGACGGCGCTCCTTCGGCAGGGTCTCGGGGATGAAGAACAGACCGGAGACGAGCATCACCCCGCCGTAGCAGGCGAGCACGACGAAGATGCCGCGCCAGTCCATGACCGCCAGCAGCGCGGAACCGGCGAGCGGGGCAACCACAGGGGCGACGCCGGAGACGAGCGCGAGGCGCGACAGCATCACGACGAGTCGACGCCCGCCGAACAGGTCGCGCACGATGGCCATGGCGACCACACCGCCGGCCGCGGCGCCGATGCCCATGAACACGCGTGCGGTTCCGAGCAGGAGGAGATCGGGGGCGAGGGCCGCCGCGACGCTGGCGATCACGTGCAGCGCGGTCACCGAGATCAGCGGGATCCGCCGACCGACCTTGTCGCTGAGGGGGCCGACGACGAGCTGCCCGATCGCGAAACCGATCATGGTGCCGGTGAGCGTGAGCTGGATCGCGGCCGCCGTGGTCTGGAAGTCGCTCTCCAGCAGCGGGAATGCGGGAAGGTAGAGGTCGATCGTGAACGGTCCCAGCGCCGTCAGGGCGCCGAGCAGCAGGATGTAGAGCGTGCGGCGGCGCGCGGAGATCGCGTCGCCGGGGTGCAGCATGATCGGCGCGGTCGCCGGATTCGAGCCGAGCGTGCGGATGGCGCCGGTGGGCGTCGAGGTACGGATGCTGCCGGTGATCGTGCGGATCGTGCCGCTGGGGGTGAGATCGGATGACGGAGCAGGGAGCGAGTCGGTGTGCGTATGAGGCGTACTGGTGTCGTGGCGAGATGAGTCGGTCAAGAGAGCTTTCCGGGGCGCGGGGGATCGAATCGATTCGAGTGCATCGATCCGACCATGTTACTCCCCGCCGGACGAACGCCGAAGGCCGCGAGCGCGCGCAACGGTGCAGGTCTCGCGGCCTCGGGGCGACGTCAGCCGGCGATGCGCTCCAGGCCGGCCTCGAGGTCGGCGATCAGGTCGCGCATGTCCTCGATGCCGACGGACAGCCGAACCAGGTTCTCGGGCACCGCCAGGGCGGTCCCCCGCACGGATGCGTGCGTCATGTCCGGCGGGTAGCTGATCAGCGATTCGACGCCGCCGAGCGACTCGGCGAGCTGGAAGACGCTCGTGCTCTCCACGAAGGCGCGGGCGGACTCGGCACCGCCAGCCAGCGCGAGCGACAGCATCCCGCCGAAGCCGCTCATCTGACGCGCCGCGATCTCGTGGCCGGGGTGCGTGGCGAGGCCGGGGTAGAACACCGTCTCGAACTCCGGACGCTCGGCCGCCCATTCTGCGATCGCCTGCGCGTTCTCGCTGTGCTGGCGGACGCGCACCGCGAGTGTCTTGATGCCGCGGGTCGTGAGCCAGGCGTCCAGGGGTGCCGAGACCGCGCCGACGGCGAACTGCTGGAACTTGATCGGCTCGTAGAAGCGGTCATCGCCGAAGACGACGGCGCCGCCGAGCACGTCGGAGTGCCCGCCGAGGTACTTGGTCGTCGAGTGCACGACGAGATCAGCGCCCAGCCCGAGCGGCTGCTGCTGCGCCGGGGAGGCGAACGTGTTGTCCACGACGACGATCGCGTCCGCCGCGTGCGCGATCTCGGCGACGGCCGCGATATCGACGATCTTCAGCAGCGGATTGCTCGGCGTCTCGAGCCAGACGATCTTCGTCTCCGGCCGGAGGGCCGCGCGGATCGCATCGGCATCCTCCAGCTGGACCGTCGTCGTGTCGATGCCCCACGGCGCGAGCACCCTCGTGAGCAGGCGGTACGTTCCGCCGTACACGTCGTTGCCGAGGATCACATGGTCGCCGGGCTTCAGGATGCCGCGCAGCAGGGCGTCCTCGGCGGCCAGCCCTGAGGCGAACGACAGCGCGGCAGAGCCGCCCTCGAGAGCGGCGAGCTGGGTCTCGAGCGCACTGCGCGTCGGGTTGCCAGCCCTGTTGTACTCGTAGCCGTCGCGGAATCCGCCGATCCCGTCCTGCACGTGCGTGGAGGCCTGATAGATCGGCGGGATGATCGCTCCCGTCAGCGGGTCGGGCTTTTGGCCTGCGTGGATGGCGCGGGTGGCGAAGGAGTACTCGGACATGGTCACAGCCTACGTCCGGCTTCCCTTCGCGACCCGCGCCTGTTACGCATCGCGACGGTGGCGCACTACCCCTTCGTCGACCCCGCGAGCAGACCGCGCACGAAGTAGCGCTGCAGAGCGAAGAACACGATCAGCGGAACGATGATCGACACGAACGCCCCCGCAGTGAGCAGGTACCAGCCCTCGCCGCGTCCGGTGATCTCGGCGAGCACCTTCGTGATCGGCGATGCCGCACCGTCCGCGAACACGAGGGCGACAAGCAGGTCGTTCCAGACCCACAGGAACTGGAAGATCGCGACCGATGCGATCGCCGGCATGGTGAGCGGCAGCACGATGCGGAAGAAGATCTGGCCGCGCGATGCGCCGTCGACCCTTGCCGCCTCGATGATCTCGCCGGGGATCTCGGACATGAAGTTGTGCAGCAGATAGATCGCCAGCGGCAGGGCGAACATCGTGTGCGCGATCCACACCTGCGCGTAGCCGTCCGACGCCTGGATCGACTCGGTGACCTGCACCCCGAAGAGGTTGAGGCCCTTCGAGAACGAGGTCAGCAGCGGCACCAGCGCCATCTGAATCGGCACGATCTGCAGCGCGAACACGAAGATGAACAGCGCGTTGCGTCCCTTGAAATCGATCCAGGCGAACGCGTACGCCGCCATCGACGCGATCATCAGCGGGATCAGCGTCGCCGGGATCGTGATCGCGATCGAGTTGACGAACGACTCCAGGATGGTCAACTGTGTGGTCCCGGACTGCAGCACCTCGGCGTAGTTCTCGAGCGTGAACTCGGGATCCGCGAACACCGTCCACCACCCGGACGTGTTGATGTCATCGCGCGGGCGGAAGGACGAGATGAACAGCCCGAGAGTCGGGATGGTCCAGAGCACGGCGATCACGACCGAGGCGACCGTCGCCCATGGCCGGCTCAACCGCTTGCGCGCACGCCCGGCTGATGCCTCGAACCTGCCGCCCGTGGTGATGGCGCGCGTGGTGTTCGCGTCGACAGGAAGGGTCCCTGAGCTTGTCGAAGGGGTCATCGGATCTCCCGCTGCTTCTTGATCTGGCGCGCGTTGTAGATGACGATCGGCAGCACCAGGATGAACAGGATGACGGACAGCGCGGCGCTGCGCCCCGCCTCGAACTTCGAGAACTGGGTGTACATCTCGTTCGCGAGCACGCTGGTGCCGTAGTTGCCGGCGGTCATGGTGCGGACGATGTCGAACACCTTGAGCGATGCGATCGAGATGGTCGTCAGCACCACGATGAGCGCCGGGCGGATCGCCGGGACCGTGACCGACCAGAACCGCTGCCAGGCGTTCGCCCCGTCGAGCTCGGCCGCCTCGAGGAGTTCGGCCGGCACCCCCTTGATGGATGCCGAGAGCACCACCATCGCGAAACCGGTCTGCACCCAGATGAGCACGACGATGAGGAACAGGTTGTTCCACGGTTCGTTGAGCAGCCACTGCTGCGGCTCGCCGCCGAACCACACCAGGATCTGGTTCAGCAGACCGATCTGCTCATACTCGGGCCCGCGGTACTCATACATGAATCGCCAGATGATGCTGGCGCCGACGAACGAGATCGCCATCGGCATGAACACCAGGATCTTGTAGATCTTCTCGCCGCGCGTGCGGTCGATGAAGACGGCATAGGCGAGCCCGACGAGCGTCGAGACAACGGGGACGATGAGCACCCACACGATGGTGTTGACCACCGCCGTGATGCCGTCGGACTGGGTGAAGATCCAGATGTAGTTGTTCAGGCCGATGAAGTTGTCGCCGCTCGAGTTCCAGAACGACGCATACACGGTCTGGATCGACGGCAGGACGAGCCCGACCAGCAGGAGCAGGAAGGCCGGCGCCATGAAGGCGACCAGCTGGATCAGGTACCCCGCTCCGTCACGGGAACGGTAGTCGAGGAAGAAGAACAGCGCCCCCACCGCGACGGCGACCCCCATCGCCCAGTACCAGGAGTTGAAGAACCACATCACGGCGAACGGGATCACGAGGCACATGGCCAGGCGGATGCCGGTGTACAGCGTCCCCTTGCGCGGAGCGATGTCGACCAGCAGCAGGATGAGCGCTACGACGATGGCGAAGGCGATCACCACCACCACGGCCTGCAGGACGGGCGGCAATGAGCTGACCCATCCGAAGAAACTTGTCGCGGTCACGTGTTCCCCTTTTCACGACGCGGAATCAGAGGGCGGAGCGACGATGCGTCACGCCCGGGTGTGAAGCGGGCCGCCTCCGCCGGAGCGGAGGCGGCCCGCGCAGCCGATTACTCGCTCGGCCAGCCGGTCTCGATCTGGGTCAGGACGGAGTCCGTGGAGGCACCGTTGATCCAGTCGACCATGCCCTTCCAGAACGTGCCGGCGCCGACGGCACCGGGCATCAGGTCACTCGCGTCGAAGCGGAACGTCGTCTCCGGGTCCTGCAGGATCTTGACGGTCTCCTGCAGGATCGGGTCCTGAGCGTTCTCCGGGTCGAGCCCGCTGTTCGCCGAGACGACACCGCCGAGGCTGACACGGGAGTTCGCCCACTCCGGGCTGGACAAGTACGCCTGCACCTGCTGCGTCGCCTCAGAGTCGCTGAACGCGCCGACGATCTCGCCACCGCCGGTGACGGTGACGTCGCCTTCGGACTCACCCGGGAGGATGAACGCCCACACGTCGCCGTCCTCGGCGACGTTCGTGCCCTCCGGGTAGAAGCCGGAGAGGAACGACGCCTGGTGCGTCAGCGCGCAGGTTCCTGCGGCGAGGGCGGGCGCCACGTCGCCGAACGCGGTCGAGTTGATCGAGCGGACATCACCGAAGCCGGCGTTGACGTAGCTCGGGTTCAGCAGGATCTCGCCGACCGAGTCGAACGCGGTCTTGATCTGCGGGTCAGTGAAGGGAACGTCGCCCGCGGCCCACTGGTCGTAGACGTCGGTGCCGGCCTGGCGCAGGACGTAGTCCTCGATCCAGTCCGTACCCGGCCAGCCGGTCGCCGTGCCGGATTCGAAGCCCGCGCACCACGGAGCAGCACCGGTCGCGCTCTGGATCGTGGCGGTCAGCGTGTTCAGCTCGTCCAGCGTGGTCGGAACCTCGACGCCCCACTCCGCGAACTTCGCGGGCGAGTACCAGATCCAGCCCTTGACGCTCGCCATCAGCGGCGCACCGTAGAACGTGTCGTCGACCGTTCCGTAGTTCACCCAGTCCTCGGACCAGTACTCGTTCGCGTTCGCTTCGACCTCTTCCGGTGCGGGAACGAGGAAGTCGCGCGACGCGAAGTCGGCGAACAGGCCCGGCTGCGGGAAGATCGCGATGTCCGGCGGGTTGCCGCCCTGCGCTCGCGTGCCGAGCTGCGTCTCGAAGTCCTGGCTGCCTTCGTACTTGATGTCGATGCCGGTCTCCTCTTCGAAGTCCGCCCAGGACTCGTCGAGCAGCTCGGCCTCGGCATCCACGATCGTGCCGTAGATCGTGACGGTCTCGCCGTCGACGTCTCCGCCGCCATCGCCACCGCCGCCGGAAGGCGCGCCAGGCGCACCGCATCCGGCCAGGGCGATGCCCGCGGCTCCCAGAAGGGCGAGCGGCGCGATCAGCCTCTTGCGCTGCGAAAGAGTCATGTGATTTCTCCTCCTCGAGTTTCACGTCCCCAGAAGATGCGGCCGTCTCGTCCGCGGCCGAATCGGGAACCGATTCCAGGCCAACCTACTGGCCGGAGCATGCCCTGCACAATGCCGATTCATCACAACCCGGCAACCTTTTCGCCGGATCGACCGCTTTGCATGGGAGCGCTCCCGCGCGCATCGCCTGGAACCGGTTCCGTTTCGCCGCAGGGAGGGCTATTCTCAAGGGCGTGCGCGGTGCAGCGCCCGGCGTCGAGGAGGACCCATGAGCACGATCGCGGATGTCGCGGCGCGCGCCGGGGTGTCCAAGGCGACCGCCAGCCGGGCGCTCAGCGGACGCGGCTACGTCTCGGAGGAGACACGTCGGCGCGTGGTGGATGCCGCGGCAGATCTCTCGTACGTCGCGCACTCCTCGGCGACGAGCCTCGCCACGGGGCGCACCGGCACGATCGCCGTGATCGTCCCGACCCTGGATCGCTGGTTCTTCACCGAGCTCGTCGCCGGAATCCAGGAAGCGCTGCTGGACGCCGATCTCGATCTCGCGCTCTACGACATCCGCGAAGCCAGCCGGCTCCGCGAGCGCGTCTTCGACGAGGTGCTCCCCCGCCGTCGTTTCGACGGTCTGATCGCCGCCGGCATCCAGCCCAGCGCGCAGGAGCTCGAGCGCCTGCTGCGACTCGACCGCGCGCTGGTGTGCGTCGGCCCCTACAGCGACGGCAGCAGCACGGTCGCGATCGACGATCTGAGCGTCGCCCGCATCGCGACGGAGCACCTGCTGGATCTGGGCCACACCGACATCGCGTTCGTCGGCGGGAGCGAAGTGACCGGCGCGAGCATCGGCGACGAATGCCGCCTCGCCGGCTATCGCGAGGCGATGGCGGTCGCGGGCGCCGAGCCGAGAGTCGCGCCGGCAGAGTCCTCGATGTCGAGCGGCTATGCGGCGGCCGTCGACCTGCTCGGCGATCGCCGGTCGCGTCCCACCGCCGTCGTCGGCGTCTGCGACGAGGCGGCGATCGGCACGATCATCGCCGCGCGCCGACTCGGGATCTCGGTCCCGTCCCAGCTGAGCGTGATCGGCATCGATGACCACAGGGATGCCGAGATGTTCGCCCTCACGACCATCCGGCAGCATCCACGTGAGCAGGGGCGAGAGGCCGTCGGCCTGCTGCAGGCGCGGTTGGCGGATCCGGATGCCGGGGTGCAGCATGTCGCCGCGGCATCCGTCCTGGTGATGCGGAACTCGACGGCGGGACCGGCATCCTGACTCGAGCGGGTACGCAGAAAGGCCCCGGGCGAACCCGGGGCCTTTCGAAGCGTTGAGACGCTGTGATTACTTGAGGGTAACCGTGGCGCCTGCCTCTTCCAGAGCAGCCTTGGCCTTCTCGGCGGTCTCCTTGTTGGCGCCCTCGAGGACAGCCTTCGGTGCACCGTCGACGACAGCCTTGGCCTCGCCGAGGCCGAGCGAGGTGAGCTCGCGGACCGTCTTGATGACCTGGATCTTCTTGTCGCCAGCAGCCTCGAGGATGACGTCGAAGGAGTCCTTCTCTTCCTCAGCCTCAGCAGCGCCTGCGCCACCAGCGGCACCGGCAACGGCGACGGGAGCAGCAGCGGTGACCTCGAACTTCTCCTCGAACGCCTTGACGAAGTCGTTGAGCTCGACGAGGGTCAGGCCGGCGAACTGCTCGAGCAGCTCCTCAGTGGTGAGCTTAGCCATGATGTATCTCCTAATAGATGGGGTTTATTGATCGAGAACACCGGTCGCTTACGCGGCCTCGGCGGTCTCCAGCTTTGCGCGAAGAGCGTCGACGGTGGCCGCGGCCTTGCCCATCGTCGCCTTCATCATGCCCGCAGCCTTCGCCAGCAGAACCTCACGGCTCTCCAGCGAGGCGTACTTGTTGACCTCGTCGGCGGAGAGCGCGTTGCCCTCGAAGATGCCGGCCTTGATCACGAGAAGCGGGTTGGCCTTGGCGAAGTCACGAAGAGCCTTGGCAGTGGCGACGAAGTCACCGTGCACGAACGCGACGGCCGACGGACCCTTGAGGTCGTCGTCCAGCGCGGTGATGCCAGCCTTGTTGGCGGCGATCTTGGTCAGCGTGTTCTTCACCACGGCGTACTCAGCGTCCTGACGGATGCTGTTGCGCAGCTCCTTGAGCTGGGCAACCGTCAGACCGCGGTACTCGGTCAGCAGAACGGCGGACGAGTTCTCGAATGACTTCGTGAGCTCGGCGACCGATGCATCCTTCTGCGCCATGGTCACTCCTTGGTGTGTACGAGGCGCCTCACGGCGGTGAGGCGCCGACCTCGACCTTCACGGCAACAAAAAAGCTCCGGCGCAAGCGCACGGAGCTGAATCAGTTCGTGTCACCTGCGCGGGCCTCTGCATTGCAGTGCTTCGATCGCCCTGCTCGCGCACGACGATGACCAGCGGTCTTCGGTTGGTTCTATGGTACTCGATGCGCGGCGTGTCCCCAAATCGAGCGCGCTCTCGTGTTCGCGGATCTCTCGCCGAGGCGCCCCCCGAGTCCCTGGCCCCTCTGGCGCCGAGCGAACGGCTTTGCGTCGAGCGAACGACATGCACGCGCGCGCATGTCGTTCGCTCGGCCGCATCCCGTCCGTTCGGCGGACGAAGCGAGTCGACGCGACGCGACGCGACGCGACGACCGTGGCGGAGTTGCAGATGCGTCATGGCGCTCGGACTCCGAACGAGGCCAGTCTGGTGCCGAGCGTTCGCGCTGTGCGGATGTGCGAGGATCCCCATCGCGCCATCCCCCATTGCGTCCGACCGCGGATCCAGTCCTCGCGATGCTTCTCCTCGAGAAGCACATCCTCGAGCGACATACCGCGACGCATCGCCTCGTCGCGGTACTTGCTCTCGCCGTCGAACTCGCCGAAGAATCGGACGTCCTCCATACCGAAATCCACGAAGTAGTGTCCGCCGTCGGGCGCGGCAACCGGCACCTGCAACCGCGGTGCGGCGAAACCGAGACGATGCAGTTGCAGACGACTGACGCTCTCGCCTGGCAGCTGTGCACGCCCATCTGCGAACGCTGCGACCCATCGGGCCTGTCGGATGCCGCGTGCACCCGTCGCCTGATCGAGTCGATCACGCATTCCGCGTCGCCAGGACTCCACGGCATTCAGATCCCACTCCCGCCCGCGCAGCGCCATCATGCGCTCCGCCGCATCCGCTGCGCTGACAGCGAGCTCGAATGAACAGCTGCGCATGAGATCGAAGACCGTGCGAGACAGGCTCGTGCAGCGGATTCCATCGATCACGACGACGTCTGCTGACGCCACGGACGCGGTGTGCCTGAGGACATCGGTGCTGCTGGAGATGCGCCCGCCCTCGCCCAGAGTCATGTGCACTCGATCGTCAGATGAGCGGTACAGCGGCAGACCCCACAGCACTGCCGCCGAGATATGGGACATGACTGCGCCGCCTGCGGCGTCCCTTGCCACGGCGATGACACGCACAAGATGCCGGTCCTCGCCGTGCAGCCCCTTCCAGGTGGGCACGTCGATGTACCACCCATTGCGCACGCTCTTGATGCGCTGCTCGGCCTGCGCTCTCGCCAGTCCCCGAGCGCTCCACCCATCGAGCAGGAGCGCTCGTCGTGATCGGATCTGCGGGGCGAGGAGGGCAACGGAGTTCGACACACCGCAATGATGCGCGGTGCGGGTCCAGGCGCGACCACGGATACCCGGCATCTGTGAGCAGATGCCCGCAGTCCGGCGCTTGTGCAGAGCGGGTCCTGTGGCCTGGAGCGCACACCTCCAGCGCATCCCGACCGGTATCGTCTGCACGCGAGCGAACGGCTTCGCACCGACTGCACGGCCTGCGCGCGCTCGCATCTCGTTCTCTCGGCAGCATCCCGTCCATTCGGCGAACCGCCGAACCAGATCGGTTCAGCTCGGCGACCGCGCCCAGCGGCGGCGTGGGCGGACAGCGCGCCCGCATTGCGGGGTTAAGCTCGAAAGGTGACCCCCGACCTCGAAGCACGCATCGTCGCGGACTCCCGTGACCGTGTCGCGTGGCTCCGAGCCAGAGCCCGAGGGATCACCGCGACCGACATCGCCGGACTGTCCGGGGAGAAGTCGCTCGCCCGCGCCGCCGATGCCAAGCTCGGTAACGGCGCACGGTTCGGCGGCAACGCCTTCACCGACCACGGCCGGCGGCGCGAACCCGAGATCGCGGCCTGGGTCGCGGCGACCCACGGCATCCAGCCGTCGTCTGCGCTGTTCCGCGCCGAGGTCGAGCACCGGCACCTGGCCACTCCGGACGGCATCGTCCAGGACGAGTCCGGGCGCGTGACGCTGGCCGAGATCAAGACCACGAACAAGGACTGGCGCACGATTCCGCGCACGTACCTGCGCCAGATCTGGTGGCAGCAGCATGTGCTCGGCGCCGAGCGCACGCTGTTCGTCTGGGAAGAGCACGACCAGTTCCGACCCATCCACGACGAGCCGCGCTGCGTGTGGATCGACCGGGATGACAAGGAGATCGCGCGGCTCGTGCACATGGCGACCCGCCTGATCGACGAGCTCTATCACCGCACCACTGGTCAGCAGCCGCCGGCCAGGGTAGCGCCGGCGAACGACCGCCGTGATGCTCTGCGGGAGCGGGACATGTTCCGCGCCCTCGCCCTTTCGGACTGACTCCTCACCGCTCGAGGACGCGCGCGGCCTCCGTCGCGATCTCCGCAGCGATCGTATCGAGGAGCTCGGAGCGCAGACTCCACTGCTGCCAGTACAGCGGCACCCGCATCGTGTGCCCACCAAGGAGCTTCAGGATGCCGGGGCCGGTCGGCACCTGCAACGACGGGACCATCCCCCACCCGAGCCCGAGCTGGACCGCCTGCGCATAGTCGTGCGAGGCGGGCACGTAATGCCGCGGGATGCCACGCTCGTCGACGCCGTGAGCGGCGAGCCAATCGTGCTGGAGGGAGTCCCGTCGGTCGAAGTCGACGAACGGTGCCTCGCGCAGCGCTTCCGGAGTGACGCCCTCGGTGAACCATCGCTCGACGTAGTCCGTGGTCGCCATCGCGTCGTAAGTCAGCACGCCGAGCCTCGTGACCGTGCAGCCGGCGACCGGAGTCTCCTCGGATGTGACAGCGGCCATCACGGTGCCGGACTCGAGCAGACGCGCGGTGAAGTTCTGATCATCCCGGTGCAGGTCGAAGTCGATACTACGCTCGCGAGCGAGTCGGGCAAGCGGCGGCAGGAACCACGTCGCCATCGAGTCTGCGTTGACCGCGAGCGGTACCGAGACCCGCGAACCGGTGGATCCCTCGAGGCCGAAGCCGCTCAGCGCATCGTGCTCGATGAGTGCCAGCTGTCGCGCGAGCCGGACGATCGCCTCGCCAGCGGCGGTCGCGGTCGCCGGTCTGCCCCGCACGACCAGCACGCGCCCGAGCTGTTCCTCCAAGCTCTTGAGGCGCTGGCTCACGGCGGACGGTGTGATGTTCAGCAGCCGCGCCGCCTGCTCGAGGCTGCCCGCATCGATGATTGCCGCGACCGTTGCCGCGGACTCGGATGGAATCCGCATTACTAAGCTCCCCTAATGCAAGATAAGGAATCTGAGCTGTACCTTATCCCAACGCGACCATAGCGTGGAACCATGCTCTCCGTACTCGCGGGCCTCGGCCTGGGCCTATCGCTCATCGTCGCCATCGGCGCTCAGAACGTCTTCGTGCTGCGCCAGGGCATCCGCCGCGAGCATGTCCTCGCGGTCGTGATCATCTGCGCGACGTCGGACACGATCCTGATCCTGGCCGGAGTCGCCGGACTCGGCTTCCTCCTCGAGGCCGCACCCTGGCTCGTCACGGCAGCCCGATGGTTGGGCGCCGCCTTCCTGCTTGGCTACGGCCTGCTGGCGGCCCGCCGCACATGGCGCGGCACCGGCGGAGCTCTGGATGCCGCGGACGATTCTCCCCCGGCAAGCGCTGGTCCAGGCAGCCTGCACCAGGACGGTGCTGTCCTCACGCGTGTCGCACCGACGAGGGCCCTGACACCGGTGGTTCTCACCGCTCTCGCACTGACGTGGCTCAACCCGCACGTCTACCTGGACACCGTGCTGATGCTCGGTTCCATCGCCGCAACGCACGGCGACGCACGCTGGCTCTTCGCCGGCGGCGCTGTGCTCGCCAGTTGCCTGTGGTTCACCGCGCTCGGATTCGGCGCCCGCTCCCTCAGTCGATGGCTGAACACCCCGCGCGCCTGGCGGATTCTGGACGGAGCGATCGCGGTCGTCATGCTGGGGATCGTGCTGAGCCTAATCATGCCGACGCTCCACGGCTGATCTGCCGGACCGCAGCGCTGTCAGGCATCATGCCGCAGCATCGATCTCCGCTCGTCGCGTGTCCACGATCGCCCTAACAGCCTCCGCGGACAACGGATCCGCTACCTGGAAGGTGAAGGTCCCCTTGCCGCCGACGTGGCGTGCCAGCTGCGCCGACACAGCGCTCACTACGGCCGCGCTGAACGGATACACACCGAAGTGCGTCTTCGTGCGCTTCACGGAGATCAGCGGACGGCCACGGTACGTCAGCGCTGGCATCCCGTAGCCGAGACCCTGCGCCGCTTCGGGGACGACCTCGAGTGCCAACGCGTAGACGCGCTCGACAGCTGCTCGGTCATCGTGCGCCAGCGTGGCCAGGTAATCATCGACGGAGCCCATGACCCCATGGTCGCATCGAGGACGCACGAGATGCGAGCCCTTAACGCAAAAGAGGCCACCCCAGCATTGGGGTGGCCTCTTTTTAAAAGAAGTCCGGCGGTGTCCTACTCTCCCACAGGGTCCCCCCTGCAGTACCATCGGCGCTGTGAGGCTTAGCTTCCGG
>NZ_JBSJZG010000009.1:0-98241 GCF_054798195.1 Microbacterium sp. GXF0217
GAGACGAGGATAATTTGGCATTTGACAAGTGCACGCTGTTGAGTTCTCAAGGATCAGACGCTCCCCCGACCCAGCCTAACGACCAGGCCCGAAGGGCAACTTCTCTATCTTATCCGTGCCGTTCAGCTTGTCAAATCGACGCGCCGAGCGGCTCGGAACCAGAGGTGATGAAGCGAAGCTTTAGAGCTTCGAGACAACTTCTCTAGCTTATCCGTTTCGCGGTGGCTGTCAAATCGGCGCTTTCGAATCGAAGATCCGCTGCGCAGCCGGTGACTGCGTACCACGAGGTGGATCCCCCATCCTAGACGCGAACGTCCGGACTCTCAAGACTGAGAAGGAATCAGGGGTGGTTCTCCACTTGAGGGGGGTGAGGCTCTCGGCCTTTCCGCTTCCCTGTGGGGCGAACAAGTAATAACTTACGCGGGATCCAGGGGTCGGGCAAATCCAGGCGATCCCATGGCGTGTCGCGCCGGATTCCGCGGGTTCACGGCATCCGATCCGCTCCCCCGTCCGCGCATACGCCGGCCTGCACGGATACGACGAAGGGCCCCCGCCGCAGCGGAGGCCCTTCGAAGAAGCGAGTCGTCGACTCAGATGGCGTTGACATCCAGCGGGATGCCGGGGCCGAACGTCGTCGACACCGCACCCTTCTGGATGTAGCGGCCCTTCGAGCTCGACGGCTTCAGGCGGACGATCTCCTCGAGCGCTGCACCGATGTTCTCGTTGAGCTGCTCGGTGGTGAACGACGCCTTGCCGACGACGAAGTGCACGTTCGCGTGCTTGTCGACGCGGAACTCGATTTTTCCGCCCTTGATGTCCTCGACGGCCTTGGCCGGGTTCGGGGTCACCGTACCCGTCTTCGGGTTCGGCATGAGACCGCGGGGTCCCAGCACCTTACCGAGTCGACCGACCTGTCCCATGAGCTCAGGGGTCGAGACGGCTGCGTCGAAGCCGGTCCAACCGGCGGCGACACGCTCGATGAGCTCGGCGCCGCCGACCTCATCCGCGCCAGCGGCGATCGCAGCCTCGGCCGCGGGGCCGGTGGCGAACACGATGACGCGAGCGGTCTTACCGGTACCGTGCGGCAGGATGACGGTGCCGCGCACCATCTGGTCCGCCTTGCGGGGGTCGACCGAGAGCTTCAGCGCGACCTCGACCGTGGAGTCGAACTTCGCGGAGCCGGTCTCCTTCGCCAGGGCGACAGCCTCAGCGGGAGTGTAGAAACGGTCTGCCTCGATCTTCTCGACGGCAGCCTTGTAAGCCTTGGACTTCGTAGCCATGATTATTCTCCTCAGCCCTCGACCGTGATGCCCATGGAGCGGGCGGTGCCGGCGATGATCTTCGAGGCGGCCTCGATGTCGTTCGCGTTGAGGTCAGCCTGCTTGGTCTCGGCGATCTGACGGACCTGGTCCTTCGTGATCTTGCCGACCTTGACCGTGTGCGGCGTGGCCGAACCCTTGGGAAGGCCGGCGGCCTTCTTGATGAGCTCCGCAGCCGGCGGGGTCTTCAGGACGAACGTGAAGCTGCGGTCCTCGTAGACGGTGATCTCCACGGGGATGACGTTGCCGCGCTGCGACTCGGTCGCGGCGTTGTACGCCTTGCAGAACTCCATGATGTTGACGCCATGCTGACCGAGCGCGGGGCCGATCGGCGGCGCCGGGTTGGCTGCACCGGCGTTGATCTGAAGCTTGATCAGGCCGGTCACCTTCTTCTTCGGTGCCATTCTCTTTCCTTTCATCGAATCGGATGCCGAGGCATCCGCTTCTCCCACGGACCCGGCATCTCCGGATCGTGGTCGTCCGTGCGCGCCGAAGCGGAGCACAAACCAGCCAAGTCTACCTGATCAGACCTGATGCCGTGCTCACCCGGCATCGGGGGCACAGATGCACGACCTGGGAACACCTGCACGATCGAAAAGCGGTTTCTGCTCCGGCATCCGTTCCCGGGTCGTGCAGGTGTACCCGGAACGGGGCCCGGAAACGAGAACGGCCGCCCCGAAGGGGACGGCCGGTCTCGACAGGCTCAGCGAGCCAGGAAGTGTCAGATCATCTTGGTGACCTGGTCGAACGACAGCTCGACCGGGGTCTCGCGCTCGAAGAGGGAGACGAGCACCGTGAGCTTGCCGCTCTCGGGCTTGATCTCGCTGATCGAACCGGGCAGACCCGCGAACGAGCCTTCCTTGATCGTGATGGTCTCGCCGACCTCGAAGTCGACCTCGGCCGCAACAGGGCGTGCCACGGCGACGCCGCCCTTGGACTGGACGTTCTTCGCGGTGGGGAGATCCTTGACCTCGACGAGCGACTTCAACATGTTGAAGGCCTCTTCGAAGCGCAGCGGCGTCGGGTTGTGGGCGTTGCCCACGAAGCCGGTGACGCCGGGGGTGTGGCGGACGACGGACCAGGTGTCCTCGTTGAGCTCCATGCGCACCAGCACGTAGCCGGGGATGCGCACGCGGGTGACCATCTTGCGCTGGCCGTTCTTGATCTCGACGACGTCCTCCATCGGGACCTCGACCTGGTAGATGTCGTCCTCGACCTCGAGCGACGACTTGCGCTGCTCGATGTTGGCCTTCACCTTGCGCTCGAAGCCGGCGTAGGAGTGGATGACGTACCACTTGCCCGGCAGCATCCGCAGGTCGAGACGGAACTCCTCGTACGGGTCGGCCTCATCGTCGGACTCGGCGGAAGCCGACTCGTCGTCGCCGTTCACGTCCGGTCCGTCGTACGGCGTGACCTCGTCGGCCACTGCTGCTTCGCGGTCTGCGACCTCTTCGGCCGTCGAATCGTTCAGGACCTCAGCGGCAGCCTCGGACTCGGCCGCTTCGTCCAGGTTGAGAGCGTCGTTCACGATCGCGTCCGCCTCCGGGTCGTCGATGTCGATGTCGTCATCCGTGTCGTCCTCTTCGTCTTCATCGCCCTCGACGTGCAGGGCGACGTGCTCGGCCGGGGCGACGGAAAGCTCTTCAGCGGAGAGGACATTGCCCTCCTGCGCCTCGTCGTCCTCGCTGGACTGCTCCGCTGCGGTCGCCCAGTCGGCGTCGTCGGAATATCGTTCAGACACGTTAATTCTTTCCATTCACTGCGGCGTGAGCCGCGGGATTGGGGCTCTTACTGCGGAACCCCGAAGACCTGCGCCGTCAGCCACGAGAAGACAGTGTCCAGGCCGTAGACGAAGGCCATGACGATCACCACGAAGACGAGGACGACAAGGGTGAACTTGACCAGCTCTTTGCGGGTCGGAGTGACGACCTTGCGGAGCTCACCGATGACCTGACGGAAGAACAGCGCGATGCGGCCGAAGAAGCCGAGCTTCTTGACACTCGCTGCGCCGCCTGCCGCGACGACTTCGCCGCGCGGTTCGTCCTGATCCATCCTGAATGTACCTTTCGTGTGCCAGCGTGGCGCTGACGCGCAGGGCGGACAGGAATCGAACCTGCAACCTGCGGTTTTGGAGACCGCTGCTCTGCCAATTGAGCTACCGCCCTAGAGACCATGTGGCCCCTGGATCCGCATCGCCTCTGCACCCTCGGGCACAGCGAAACAATGCAGACAACTGCCTCACCAGTGTAGGGCATCCGGCGGGCCCGGGCGAACCGAGCCCTGCCTGTTAGGCTCGTCAGTCGGTCGAGGGAGGGCGCTTTGCACGGGGAGATCCAGCAGTTCCAGGTCGATCTGCGGGGGGTCGTGGATCTGCTCAGCAGGCACATCTACTCCAGTCCGCGGGTGTATCTGCGCGAGCTCCTCCAGAACGCACGCGACGCCATCACCGCGCGCTCCGAGGTCGATGGATCGGGCGGTACGATCCGCATCACGCCGCTCACCGAGGCATCCGGCGAGTTCGTCCTGCGCGACGACGGCGTCGGGCTGAACGCCACGGAGGTCGCCGAGCTCCTCGCCACCGTCGGACGCAGCTCGAAGCGCGACATCTTCGATCTTCCGCGCAGCGACTACCTCGGCCAGTTCGGCATCGGGCTGCTCAGCTGCTTCATGGTCGCCGACACCATCGTGATCCGCTCGCGCAGCGCCCGCGGCGGCGCGAGCGTCGAGTGGACCGGCAGCGCGGACGGCACCTTCCAGGTCGCGGAGCTCGCCGAAGAGCTCCCGATCGGCACCAGCGTGCACCTCATCCCCCGCTTCGACGCCGACGATCTGCTGCGCCCGGACGCCGTGCGCGAACTCGCGACGACGTTCGGCGAGTTCCTGCCGGTGCGGGTCGTGCTCGAGACGGCCTCCGGCGACGTGGACATCACACGCCGCGCCCCGTTCCTCGACGCGCGGAGCGATCCGGATGCCGCGGTGCAGTACGGCCGCGACCTGCTCGGGTCCTCTCCGCTGGACGTCATCGAACTGGCCGAGCCGGCGACAGGCACGGTGGGCCTCGCGTACGTGCTCCCCTTCGCTCCCCCACCCGGATCCCGCCAGGCGACCCGGATGTATCTCGGCCGGATGCTGCTCGCCGAGCGCGTCGTCGATGTGCTGCCCGACTGGGCGTTCTTCGTCAGGGCCGTCGTCGACTCCACGGCGCTCGCGCCGACCGCGAGCCGCGAGTCGCTGGTCGAGGATGCTGCGCTGGAGCGGGTCCGCGAGCAGCTCGGCGCCGGCATCCGCCGCTGGATCCTCGAGCTGGGGCTCCGCGAACCGCACCGGCTGGCGCAGTTCGTCGCGATCCACGAGGTCGGCCTGAAGTCGCTGGTCCGCCACGACGAGGAGCTCGCCGCCTTCATCACGCGATGGCTGACCGTCGAGACCACGCATGGCAGCATCCGCATCGGCGATCTCGTCGAGCGCTTCACGCACGTGCGCTTCGCACAGACCGTGGACGAGTTCCGCCAGGTCGCCGGCATCTCGCCGAGCGCGGAGGTGCTCGTCAACGGCGGCTACCTGTACGACGCCGACCTCATCCGGATGCTCCCCGAGCTTTATCCGCACGTCACCGTCGAGAACGTCAATGTCACGGGCGAGCTCGATCGCCTCGACCCGCCGCCGCTGGACGACCGCGCGGCAGCCGTGGCGCTGGAGGATCGGGCGGGCGCCGTGCTCGCGGCATCCGATTGCGCCGTCGTCGTCCGCGCGATCGACCGGCCAGAGCTCCCCGGCCTGTACGTCGCCGACCCCGAGGTGCTCCGCGCACTGGACCGCCACCGGACGAAGGGGATCACCGGAGCGCTGTGGGGCGGCGTGCTCGCACGCATCGACGACACGCTGTCAGCCGGCCGCGACGACGACCTGAGCGCGCGGCTCTGCCTGAACTGGTCGAACCGCGTGGTGCGCTCGCTCACCGGCGTCCTCGACGACGCCGTGTTCTCGCGTACCGTGCAGCTGCTCTACGTCCAGGCGCTGCTGGCCGGCCACCATCCGCTGTCCGATGCGGATCGCACCCTCATGACGACCGCACTCGCGGATCTCGTCTCCCTCTCCGCCGGGATCGACGTCGACACGATCGACGACGTCCACTGAACGACCGCCACCGCAGAAGGAATCCCATGGCTCGTCCCCAGAAGCAGTTCCAGCAGCTCATCGAGGAGATCGACGCCACCCCGTGGGGGCCGGCCGAGCAGGCGCTGGTCGCGCAGGCGGTCGCTCTCGCGCAGGAGATCGGCGATGACCGTCTGGAGTACCAGGCGAGGATGCGCCAGACCGCTTCGGCGAACATGGGCGGCGCGACCGACGTCATGCTGAACTCCTTCGCCTGGTGCCTGGCACGCCACGACGCGGATCCGGCGCGCTTCCCGGCCGACATCGACAACGGCGGCGCCGACCTGATGTGGCAGTTCAAGTGGATGGCCTCGGCGCTGCGGTCCTCCCCCGCGTTCGCGCAGGAGCAGATCACCGCCGTCCTCGACGACATGGAGGCCCACTACCGCAAGGCCGGTCTCGGCATGAGCGGTGTGCTCACGGCCCGCTTCGAGGACGCCTGGGATGCCGGCCGCATCGCGGATGCCGAGCAGCTGCGCGTGCAGCTCGAGGCGACTCCGCGCGACGAGCACAGCCACTGCGACGCCTGCAGCCGCAGCCAGGTGGCCGGGTTCTTCGTCGATACCGATCGGGACGCCGAGGCGATCCGCCTGGTCGAGGAGATGATCGAAGGCGGCTTCTCCTGTGGAGAGGAGCCGGAGCACGCCCTTTCGCGCGTTCTGCTGCCGTATCTGCGCGCCGACAGGTCCGACGAGGCCAAGACGGCCCATCTGCGCAGCTACCGCCTCGCGAAGGACAACCCGGACAACCTCACGATCGTCGCGAACAACATCGTCTTCTGTGCCGTCAGCGGCAACGAGGCCCGTGCCCTGTCGCTCGTCGAGCGGCACCTGGGCTGGCTCGGACACGACGGCCTGAACGTGGATGCCCATTTCACGGCGCTCGGCGCATTCGCGTTCGCGCTGGATCGGGTCACGGCGGCCGGCCACGGCGAGACGCCCGTGCGCGGTGCGGACTCCGCGGCCCTGCAGTCCTTCTTCGGCCCGCATGACGGCGTGTGGACGGCATCCGCTCTGGCGAACGCGTGCTGGGCGGCCGCCGAGCGCATCGGAGCGGAGTTCGACGCCCGCGACGGCGGCGACGCGCACGCCGAGAGACTGCGTCGCCTGCGCGGCCTGGCGAGCGCGCGCTTCGATGTCCCGATCCGGTCCGATGCCTTCGTCGAGCCGGTCTCGACAGCGTTCCCCGCCGATGCCGACGCGTGGTTCGATCGCGTGGTCGAACTCGCCGACTACGGCGCAGAACAGGAGACCCTGGCCGCACTGCCGCATGCCTTCGGCGTGACGGATGCCGAGAAGCAGGCGCGCCTGCAGTCCATCCGCATCGCCGTGCTCGTGGCCGGCGACCGCCTGGATGAGGCGCGCGCGCTGCTGCCGGAGCGCGTTTCCGCGCTGCGCACCGCGGGCGACGATGCGCAGGCCGACCTCGAGGAGCGTCTGGAGCTCGCCACGTTCGGCGACGCGTCGCCCGAGGCGGCGGCCGCGCTGGATCGTGCGCTGGCCGATGACGCAGCGCTGCCGCCGCGGTCGCGCGGCGATCTGGCGATCAGCCGGGCTTCGCTGCATCTGAAGGAGGGCGAGTACGACGCCGTGCTGGATCTCGCGGAGCGCGCGCATCGCGGATTCGCGGATGCCGCCGACACGCGCCACGTGCACTCCACGAGCCTGCTCGCGGTGTTCGCACTGCTGCAGAGCGAGCGCCTCGACCGGGCCCTCGGACATCTGGACCGCCTGCTCATCGAGGACGACCTCGGTGCGGGGCACCGCGCCAGGGCGCTCGAGATCCGCGGTCGCATCCGCGGTGGGCAGGGCGACTTCTCCGCCGGAGCAGCCGACGCCGATGAGGCGTGCCGCACTCTCGCCGGAATCGGCGCCGACAGCGCACTGGCCGCGTCCCACATGCTCGCCGGCGCCCTCTGGGAGGACGGCGGCGACGCCGAGAAGGCGGTCAATCGCTACCGCACCGCCGCTCACCTCGTCGGCCGCGAGGGCGGTGACCTGTCCGGCATCGACTTCCGCCTCGCTCGAGCCATGCTCTCGGCCGGGGACGCTGCCGAAGCCGCCGAGCTCTTCGGTGATGTGCTGCGCCGCGAGGAGGAGGCCGACGTCCCTGAGGGGTCGCGTGCCATGACGGTGATGATGCTCGCCCGCTCGCTCGCCTCCTCCGGAGAGTTCGGCCAGGCGGTCGGCGCTTTCGGATACGCGGCTGAGCTGTACGGCGCCGCTGAGGAAGGACCCGACCAGGCGCTCGCGCTCAGCCAGCAGGCCAGGATCCTCGCCCGATTCGAGGAGCACGAGGACGCGATCGAGCTGCTGGAGACGGCGGCCGAGATCGTCCGGCGGACTCCGGATGCCGCCGGCGCCGTCACCGAGGTGCTGCACGACCTCGCACAGGCGTACGCCGGGCAGCAGGACGAGCGCGCGTTCGCGCTCCTGGACGAGGTCGCCGCCCTCGCGACGCAGCACGATGCTGGGTGGTTGCTCGCCGATGTCACGGATTCCCGTGCGCGTGCCTTCGCGGGCCTCGGTCGGGTGGACGAGGCCGTGGCCGCCGCGCTGACGGCGGCGGACGGATTCCTGACCCTCGGGGATGCCGGAGCGGCCGGCGGTTCGGAGCTCTTCGCCGCGCGCATTCTCGCCGGGAACGATCGCGGAGGCGACGCGGTCGCGATCTACCGCACCGTGCTCGAACACGCAGCGGAGATCCCGCCGCTGCGCCAGGTCGCTGCTCTCGAGCTCGGCGACGTCCTGGAGGCGCTCGGTCGAGCAGCCGAGGCCGCCGAGGCACGGGCGATCGCGGAGGCATGAGCGCCCCGGCTGAGGGCTCCGACCGACCCGGACCCGCGTAGCTGTCGCAACACGAAAGGCCGGGCATCCCGATGCGGATGCCCGGCCTTTCTGCGCGAGGCGCTCAGCCCATCGGAATGACCGCGTACAGCAGCCAGGTGAGCAGGAAGCCCGCCACGCCGAGCACGGTGGTCAGCGGCGTCCAGGTGCGCAGCCCGTCCTTCACCGAGAGTCCGAGGTAGCGGGTGACGACCCAGAAGCCGGAGTCGTTCACGTGGCTGAGGCCGAGCGCCCCGTAGCCGATCGCGATGGCGACGAGGGCGATGTGGACCGTGTCCAGTCCGAGCACGGCGACCGTGGGCAGCAGGAGTCCGGCCGTGGTCGTGATGGCGACCGTCGCCGATCCCTGCGCTGCGCGCATGATCAGCGAGATGAGGAACGCGGCCAGGAGCAGCGGCATCCCTGTCCCCGCGAGCACCTCGGCGACGGCGCCGCCGATTCCGGTCTCGGTGAGGATGCGCCCGAAGGCACCGCCGGCGCCGGTGATCAGGATGATGACGGCGGCGCTCGGGAGCGCGGACTCCATCACCTCGCCGAGCTTGGCGCCGGACCACCCTCGGCGCACGCCGAGCAGGAACATGGCTGCAGCGATCGCGACCATCAGGGCGAAGATCGGCTGGCCGATCATCGACAGGAAGCCGTTCCAGAACGTGCCGGCCTCGAATGCCGGCGCCACGGTCGTGCCCAGCATGATGAGCACGAGCGGCAGCAGGATGATCGTCAGCACGGTGTACGCGCTCGGCGCCTTCTCGCCCTTCGCGAGGCCGGCGTTCGGCGACGTCTCGTCCGTCCCGAAGCGCTCGAACATCTCCTTGGTCGCCTCGATCATCGCGAACTCGCGACGGTTGACGACCTTCGACACCAGGTAGGAGAGCACGGCGAGCGGGATGGAGATGAGCAGCGAGAAGATCAGCACCCATCCGATGTCGGCGCCGAGGATGGTCGAGCCGCCGACGATCCCGGGGTGCGGCGGGACCGCCACGTGCACGGCCAGCATGATGCCGGCCACCGGAAGGCCGAACTTGATCGGGTTGAGCCCTGCGATCTTCGAGAAGGCGAAGATGATCGGCACCAGGATGATGAAGCCCGCATCGAAGAACACCGGGATGGCGAGGATGCCGGCGGCCGCGACGAGGGCGATGCCGACGCGCTTCGGTCCGAGCCACGACGTGAACTTGCCGGCCAGCGACTCGGCGCCGCCGGAGAGCTCGATGATCTTGCCGAGCATCGAGCCCAGCGCCACGAGCACGGCGACGGAGCCGAGTGTGCCGCCGACCCCGGCGATGATCGCCTGGATGATCCCGAGCTGCTCCGGGGAGGTCTCGGTGGCGGGGATGGTCGTCATCGGAAGTCCGGCCGCGAGGCCGACCACGATGGACACCAGGATGAGGGCGTAGAACGCCTGCATCTTGAAGCGGATGATCAGCAGGAGGAGCAGGGCGAGCCCCGCCACCCCGATCGCGATCAGGGCGGGAAGAGGGAGCGTCATCGGATCTCTTCTTTCCGGCGCACGCGCGCCGTGTCGTTCGTGGTCAGGACAGTCGTTCGGGAGCGATCACGCGGATCACGGCGGAGTCGTCGTTCGCGCCGAGGCCCTGGGCCTCGCCGAGCAGGAACAGCTGCTCTGCGGCGGCGGCGACCGGCGTCGACAGGTGAGCGCGGCGCGCTGCGTCGCCGACGATGCCGAGGTCCTTGACGAAGATGTCCAGGCGGCTGAGCACCTCTGCGCCGTCCTCGTCGTAGGCCTGCAGCGAGCGCGGACCGCGGTTGCCGAGCATGAACGAGTTCGCAGCCCCAGCCGTGAGCGCCTCCAGGGTCTTCTCGCGATCGAGTCCGAGCGCGTCCGCGAGCGCGAGCGCCTCGGCGGCGGCGGCGATGTGCACACCGCACAGCAGCTGGTTCACGGTCTTCAGCGCCTGGCCGTCGCCGGGGCGGTCCCCGACGATCGACAGGGTCGAAGCCAGCTGCTCGAGCAGCGGTCGTGCGATCGCGAGCGCGTCAGGGGTCGCCCCGACAACGATCAGCAGGTCGCCCTCGCCCGCACGGACCGGTCCACCGGACAGCGGGGCATCCACGAGGTGCACGCCACGCGCGGACAGGCGCTCGGCGATGTCGGCGATGCCCTCGGTGCCGACGGTGCTGGTGAGGATCACGACGGACCCGTCTGCGAGGTGCGGCGCCAGGCCGCTCTCGCCGAAGAGCAGGTCATCCAGTTGTGCGCCCGTGCGCACGGCGACGAGCACGGCCTGTGCACCGGCAACGGCCTCGGCGGCGGATGCAGCAGGAACGACACCCTGCTCGGAGGCGAGGGCGACGCGCTCTGCGGCGATGTCGAACCCGCGGACGGTGAAGCGCTCGGCGAGCCGGGTGGCCATGGGCAGTCCCATGGCTCCGAGCCCGATGGCGGCGACGGTGGTGGTCATCTCAGTCCTTTCGAGGGATCGGCCAGCGTCGCGACGACGCGGGCGAGGGAATCCGCGACGCCGACGTTGCCGGCGAAGACGATGTAGGGGATGCCGACGGCGGGGCCGGTCTCCGGCTGCCACAGTGAGACGATGCCGGGGAGCATCGGTCCGAGAACGGTCGCGCGACGGATCTCGAGCGCCTCGCTGGCGACGTCGCTCGAGGTGATGCCGCCCTTCGCAATGACGAAGCGCGGCGGGGCGGCCGCCAGCACCTTGCGGACCAGTTCGACGACACCGCTGGAGACCTGCCTGGCGATCTCGAGGCTCGCCTCGCCGCTCGCGCCCGTGACCAGCTCGCGCGTGGTGTGGACGATGACTGTGCCGGATTCCAGCGCCTCAGCGACCGCCTGCGTCCGCTCGGCCAGGTGCGCCTCGCGTCGGTCGTCGATCAGGCTGCGGACGTCGAGCTCGATCGTCGCGGTGTCCGGGCGTGCACGACGCAGCTCCTCGAGCTGCTGGGTGGTGAGCGGAACGTGGCTTCCGACGACGACCAGTCCGCCGCGGCTGTTCGCGAACGGGATGTCCTCGGCACGGACGGGCTCTGCGATCTCCTGCCCGATGTGGGCGCGCACGTAGGGCGGGCCCACGCGGAGCAGCGCCCCTCTTCCACCGAGGCTGTTCAGCGCGAGCGCGACGACGCGCATGTCGGATTCCTCGACCACGTCGACGGCGACGACGGTGCCGGCCGGCAGTGCGCGCAGGAAGGAGGCGACGGCGTCGACGCCCGAGCGGATAATGCCGAGCGTGAGCGCCGCGACGTCCTCGGCGGCGATGCGTCCTCCGGTCTTCTCCGCCACCCAATCGCGCAGATCCGAGGAGACGAAGCCGAAGGTGGCGTCCTGCGCGAACGCGGTCTCGCCGACCGGGGTCGCCTCGCCGTCCGTCACCCAGTAGTGCACGGAGTCGACGGTAATGCGGCCGGCCTCGGGAAACGCGGGGACGAGAAGCGTCAGCTCGGGCGCTGCGCCTCCGTGGGCGGCGATCTCGGCAGCCAGCACATCGGTCTCCAGCGGGAAGTGTCCGCGCAGAGTCGAGTCGCTGCGCGAGACGAAGGTGACCTGACGCCCTGCAGCCTCAGCCGCGGCGAGCGCGACCGCGACGATCTCGCGGTTGCGGCTGGTCGCCGTGTCCTCGTCGAGCGAACGCGTGTTCGTCAGGACGTAGACCGCAGCGGATCCCGTGGCGAACGCGCCGTCGAGGTCTTCGCGCTCCCACCGCGTGAGCACCGGCAGGTGTGCGACGGACTGGGTGCCTGTGGGGTCGTCGTCGAGGACGACGAGAACGCTCCGCGGATCACGGGCAGCGGCTACGGCGGCCGCGTCGATGTCCACGGGGTCGGGCAGTGGCGCGAGCAGCGCGTCGATGTGCACGGGAACTCCTTTGTCCAGAGAGATATCCGATATCAGATAACGACCATACGCCGCGTTCCGCGGGAAGGCAAACCGCTGGCTGTAGGCACGCGGCCGTGCTCGGGCGATCGCGCCCGTCAGGCGCCCTGCACGTAGTGCAGCAGGTCCTCGCGGGTCTGGCGCATATGGCTCGCCATCGCCTCGCGGGCCCCATCGGCCGATCGGGTCCGCATGGCGGCGAGCACCGCGGCATGCTCCACCAGGGCGTGCTCCCTGATCTCGAACACCGCGCTGGTCTCGCTGCGGGACTCCTGCAGCAGCGCCGTCAGAGGGCGCACCGAGGCCACCAGGATGCGGTTGTCCGCCGCCTGGAAGATGATGTCGTGGAAGGCGAGGTCGCCATCGACGAACCCAGGAACGTCTCCATTGGCGTGTGCCGAAAGCATCCGTTCGAGAGCGTCCTCGAGAGCCGTCAGGTGCTCATCCGTGCACCGTGGTGCGGCGAGCTCAGCGGCGCCGGTCTCGAACATGACGCGCATGTCGAGCAGATCGAGTGCCGCTCGTCTGCGCGCCCCGCCGCTGCGCGAGTGGCGGACGACCGCCTCGAGACCGGTCCACTCGTCGACGGGCGCGATGCGATGCCTGCTCCCAGGAACGGGGACGATCACGCCCTGCGCCTGAAGAAGCCGGACCCCCTCGCGCAGGGTGAGCCGCGAAACGCCCAGGGCGTCGGCGAGCTCGCCTTCCGCGGGCAGCGGCTCACCGGCGACGAGCCGCCCGGCGATGATCTCGTCGAGCAGCCCGTCGACCACCGACTGGGTGCGCGTGACGCGCTCAGGCCGCACGGCGCGCCTCGACAAGGAGATGGCACATGCTTCAACGGTAGCGCGGCGCCGGGCCGGCGGGTCTCACGCGATGCGGACGAGCTTCTTGTTGACGAACTCGTCGGCGGCGAGCAGACCCAGTTCGCGCGAGGTGCCGCTGCGCTTCACACCGCCGAACGGCAACTCCGGACTGTCGGCGAGCACGAGGTTGACGTAGACCATGCCGGCCTCGATCGCATCCGCGACGCGTTCGGCCTGCTCGGCATCCGTCGTGAAGACGTAGGAGCCGAGGCCGAACGAGGTGTCGTTCGCCAGGGCGACCGCGGCGTCCTCGTCCGCGACGCGATAGACGACACCCGCTGGGCCGAACAGCTCCTCGCGGTAGACGTCCATGTCGTCCGTCACATCGGCGAGCAGGGTCGGTGCGAAGAACGCGCCGTCCCGCGTGCCGCCGGTGAGCAGCGTTGCCCCCTGCGCGATCGCGGTGTCGACCTGCTCCTGCAGGCGCTCGGCCGCGGCGAGCGACGACAGCGGACCCAGCACCGTGTCCTCCTGCGTCGGATCAGCCGCGGTGATCGCCGCCAGTGCGGCGGTGAACTTCGCAGCGAAGTCGTCGTACAGGCCGTCGACCACGATGAACCGCTTGGCGCCGTTGCAGGACTGGCCGTTGTTGTCGATGCGCGCGTCAACGGCCGCCTGCACCACGGCATCCAGATCGTCCGTCGAGAGCACGATGAACGGATCGGAGCCGCCGAGCTCGAGCGCGACCTTCTTGAGGTGCCGGCCGGCGACCTCCGCGACCGCGGCGCCTGCACGCTCCGAGCCCGTGATCGAGACGCCCTGCACTCGAGGGTCGGCGATCATCGTCGCCGCCTGCTCGTTCGTGGCGTAGACGTTGACGTATCCGCCGTCCGGGAGCCCGGCGTCCGCGTAGATCCGCTCCAGGAAGGCAGCCGACTCCGGGCACTGCGGCGCGTGCTTGAGGATGATCGTGTTGCCGTTCGCGAGGTTCGGGGCGGCGAAGCGCGCCACCTGGTACGCGGGGAAATTCCACGGCATGATGCCCAGCAGCGCACCCAGGGGCGCCCGGCGGATGACCGCCGTGCCCTCCCCCAGGATCTGCAGCGGCTGATCGGCCGTGATGGTCTCGATGTTGTCGGCGTAGAACTCGACGATGTCGGCCGCGAAGTCGACCTCGCCGACGGCGGCGGCGATCGGCTTCCCCATCTCGCGCACCATGATCGCGGCGAACTCGTCGCGGCGCTCGCGGTGCAGCTCGGCGATGCGGCGGATCACGGCGGCGCGCTCGGCCGGCGGTGTCGCACCCCAGGTCTTCGCCGCCCCGGCGGCGCGGGCCACGGCATCCTCGATCTGCGCATCGGTGGCGGTGTCGTACTCGGCGACGGTCTCGCCGGTGGCCGGGTTGGTGACGGCGTACTCGGTCATGGTGCGTCCTCTCAGTTCGGGATCAACGTGTACTTCGTGGACAGGTACTCGTGGATGCCCTCGAGACCGCCCTCGCGGCCGACACCCGACTGCTTGACTCCGCCGAACGGAGCGGCGGCGTTCGAGACGACGCCCACGTTCAGGCCCATCATGCCGGTCTCCAGCGCGTCGATCATGCGATGCCCTCGGGCGAGATCCTCCGTGAACACGTACGAGACCAGTCCGTACTCGGTGTCGTTGGCGAGCCGGACCCCCTCCTCCTCGGTGTCGAAGGTCGCGATCGCCAGCACGGGTCCGAAGATCTCCTCGCGGAGGATGTCGCTGCCCGCCGCCACATCGGTGATCACGGTCGGCTCGTAGAAGGTCCCGGTGCCGTCGATCGCGTTGCCGCCGGCGAGGACGCGGGCGCCGCGCGAGACGGCATCGCCGACGAGTTCGGATGCCTTCGCGACGGCATCCGCATCGATGAGCGGGCCGATCGCCACGCCCTCTTCGGTACCGCGGCCGATCTTCATCGCCCTGACGCGCTCGGCGACCCGATCGGCGAACTCCTCGGCCACGGCCGAGTGCACGATGAAGCGGTTCGCCGCCGTGCAGGCCTGGCCGATGTTGCGGAACTTCGCCGCCATCGCACCGTCGACCGCCTTGTCGAGATCGGCATCCTCGAAGACGACGAAGGGGGCGTTGCCGCCGAGCTCCATCGACACGCGCAGCACGCCCTCCGCCGCCTGGGCGATGAGCTTGCGGCCGACCTCGGTCGAACCGGTGAACGACAGCTTGCGCAGCCGTGGATCCGCGATGATCGGCGCCGACACCTTCGACGACGACGAGGTCTGCACGACGTTGACGACGCCGGCGGGCAGCCCCGCCTCCTCGAGCAGCTTCACGAAGAACATCGTGGTGAGCGGCGTCAGCGCCGGCGGCTTGATCACGACCGTGCACCCGGCGGCGAGCGCCGGTGCGATCTTGCGGGTCGCCATCGCGAACGGGAAGTTCCACGGGGTGATGAAGAACGACGGCCCCACTGGACGCTGCGAGACGACCATGCGGCCCGTGCCCTCCGGGTTGATGCCGTAGCGGCCCGAGATGCGCACGGCCTCCTCACTGAACCACCGGAGGAACTCGCCGCCGTACACGACCTCTCCCCTGGCCTCGGCGAGCGGCTTGCCCATCTCGAGCGTCATGAGCAGCGCGAGATCCTCCTTGTGCACCTGCACGAGGTCGAACGCCCGGCGCAGGATATCGCTGCGGGTCCGCGGCGGGGTCTCGGCCCAGGACTCCTGAGCGGCGACCGCGGCATCCAGGGCTCGGATGCCGTCCTCCGGCGTCGCGTCGGCGACCTGGCGGATCACGGTGTTCGTGGCGGGGTCGTGCACGTCGAAGGTGCGGCCGCCCGCGGCATCCTGCCAGGTCCCATCGATGTAGAGCCCAGCGGGAACGCTGTCGAGCAGCGTCTGCTCCTCCGTGGTGAGGGAAGCGGTCATCATCATCTCTCTTTCGTAGCTCGTCAGTGGGGGTCAGCGGCGGCGCGCGCTCGGCGGCGCGTCCATCGCGAGGGTCTCGCCGCGGAAGAACTCGGGACGACGGATGGCGTTCCAGATCATGATCACGCTGCCGACCCCGATGATGCTCACACCGAGGACGAACACGAGTCCGACGCCGCCGACGCTCGAGCCGCTGCCGTAGCCGGGGTCGATCGAGTCGATCAGCGTCGTCACGAACAGCACAGCGAGGATCGCTCCGCCGACGAGCGGGAACAGCAGTGTGAAGAAGAAACTGCGCGCCGAGTCGAACCACTGCTTGCGGAAGTACCAGACGCAGGCGAACGCGGTGAGCCCGTAATAGAAGCAGATCATCATGCCCAGGGACAGGATCGTGTCGGTGAGCACGTTCTCGCTCACCAGGCGCATGACCGCGTAGAAGACGCTCGCGACGACGGCCGACACGATCGTGGCGTAGCCGGGGGTGAAGAACCGCGGGCTGACGCGGGCGAACGTCTTCGGCAGCGCGCCGTAGTGCCCCATCGCGAGCAGCGTCCTGGCCGGACCGACGGCCGTCGACTGCAGCGACGCGGCCGAGCTCGACAGCACGGCGAGCGAGACGAGGAACGCGAGCGGTCCGAGCACGGGATCGGAGAGGGCGAAGAACACGTTCGCCGAGATCCCCTCGTTCGCGAGCCCCAGGTCGCCCGTGCCGACGCCGGCGAACATCATCAGCCCGATCGAGATCAGCAGGTACAGGCTGACGACCACGACGACGGTGACCAGTGCCGCCCGACCGGGGGTCTTCTCCGGGTTCTTGGTCTCCTCGTTCATGGTGAGCACGACGTCCCAGCCCCAGAAGATGAAGATCGACAGCGAGAGGCCGGCGGCGAAGGCGCTGAACGTGGGCACCTCGAGCGGGTTGAACCACGACCATGAGAACGCGGTGGGGTCCGGCGCATCGCCCTGCACCGCCTTGACGATCGCGACGACCGCGAAGACGACGAGGACCGCCACCTGGAAGCCGACCAGGACGTACTGGAACTTCTGCGTCGTCTGCATGTCGCGGTACGACACGAGCGTGGCGCCCAGCATGAACAGCAGACAGACGGCGACGTTGATGAAAGGGTTGAAGGCGAGGTCCGCGATCGCGGCGTTGCCGCTGAGCTGAGCGATCAGCAGGAACAGGAACTCGACAGCGATGCCCGCGAGGTTCGACAGCACGATCACGGTCGCCGCGATCAGCCCCCAGCCGGTCATCCAGCCGATCCACGGCCCGAATGCCCGCACGCCCCACGTGAAGGATGTGCCGGAATCCGGCATCACCCTGTTGAGTTCGCGGTAGCCGAACGCCGTCAGCAGCATCGGGATGAAGCCGACCAGGATGATGGCGGGGACTTGAGTGCCGACCTCGGCGACGGTCGGTCCGAGTGATGCGGTGAGGGTGTATGCGGGGGCGATCGTGGAGACGCCGATGACGACCGCGCCGATCACGCCGACGGCGCCGGCGCGCAGACCCTTCTGCGAGATGCCTGTCGTGACGGTGGATTCGGGCCCCATCGCCCGACCGGTGCTGGTCATCAGCGGTCTCCTGCTTCAGCGCGCGTGCGCGGTACGACGATCATGGGTACGGGCAGCTCGTGCAGCATCTTCGCCGCCGTCGAGCCGAGGAACAGCCGCCGCGGCTGCGCGAGCCGTGATGAACCGACCAGGATGACCTCGCCGGGGAGCCAGGACAGGTGTGCGACGGCATCCTCGACGCTGTCGCCGGCCGCCTGCTCGATCGTGGTCGACACTCTGCCGGGGACGGCGGCGGCCGCCGTCTCCAGCACCGACTCGGCATGCCCGTCCTGGACGACGCGGATCGCCGCGGTGTCGAGCCCGGGGGGGACGTCGAACGGCATCAGCGACACGAGCCGCAGCGGGACATCCGCATCGGTCGCGAGGGCAGCAGCCTCTTCCAGCAGGACATCGGCCCCAGGCCGGATGCCGACGGCAGCCGTCACCCGCGTCATCACGTGGTCGTCTCGCTGCGAGAAGCCGGTCGGGGCGAGCGCGACCGGGGTGGTCGATGAGTGCAGCAGCTCGGAGGCGACGCTGCCCAGTCGATGACGCCCGAGCAATCCGCCGCCGGCGGCGCCGACGACGATCACGCGCGCATCGAACTCCTCGCCGGCGGCGACGAGGCCGGCGGCGAACGACTCGGCGAAGCGGACGTGACCGGTGCGGGCGAGGTCGGCGGGCAGCGTCGCCGCGGCATCCGAGAGCCACTGCCTGGCCTGATTCCTGATGTGGTCGGCGTACGCGCGCTCCGGCGCGACTGCCGCGTTGCGGGTACCCTCGTTCGGCAGCACCATCACGAGGTGCACGCGCGCGCCGAGGCTGCGCGCGAGCCGGGCGCCGAGCGCCACGGCATCCGCTCCGGCATCCGTCGCCGTGTAGCCGATGACGATCGCGCCGGCCATCAGCCGACCTCGCTCGCGGCGCGGCCGGCGTCGACGATGTTCGCCGCCACCAGGTGACCCATGCGGATCGCGCCGTCGACGTGCTGGTATCCGGCGCCGGCCATGTCGCTGCAGGCGAAGTGGATCGGCCCGACCGGAGTGCGCAAGTCCGCACCGTAGCGGTGCAGTCCGCCGAGGTCGAAGCTCGCGGCGTACGCGCCGCGCGTCCACTCCTCACTCCCCCAGTCGCTCTCGTAGTAGACGACGGGGTTCATGGCCTCTGGGCCGTAGTAGTGCGAGAGCGACTCGAGGATGCGCTCCTTTCGGTCCTCGGCGCTGAGCTCGAACACGCCGTCCGCGTTGCGGTCGGACACGAAGCCGACGAGCGTTCCTCGCTCGTCGCCGTGGTTCGTGTTGTCGTAGGCCTCGTGCGACAGCTCGTACGGGCTGAACGCGGTTCCGCTGAGCCCGGCCTCGCGCCAGAACGGCCGTTCGTACACCGCGTGCACCTTGATCACGAAGCCCATCGACAGGTGCTGGTGCAGCTGGTGCTGACGCCGCGGCATGGGCGGGACGAAGGAGATGCGGTTGTACAGGATCGGCGCGTGGGCCAGGATCGCGAACCGTGCGCGGACGGTGTGCTCCTCGGTCGTCGCGACGACGAAGCCCGAGCCGGACCCGGTCGACGGGCCCCACTCGAGGCTCCGCACCGGCTGGTTCAGCAGCACGTCGTCGCCGAGCCGCTCCGCCAGCAGCAGCGGCACCTGCTGCAGACCGCCGACGACGCGCTTGTCGAGGATGAAGTCGGCGTCGACCAGGTTCGAGTACGACCCGGCGGATGCCGCCATGAGCAGCGACTGCAGCAGCGAGAACGCGTGCGTCGGCTTGGTGAGCATCGCGGATCCGGTGGCGAAGGCGAGGTTACGGATGGCCTCGTCGTCGTCGGTCTGCGCGCGCAGCCAGGCATCCCACGAGATCTCATCCCACTCCTGCGCGTTCGGATGCTCCCAGGGCTTGTCGGGATCGATCTCCGCGACCATCGCGTCCAGGCGCTCGGTGATCTCGGCGATCACGCGCTCGGTCTCGGCGGCGACCGGGAACATCTCGCCGGTGAAGCGGCGCGCGACGCCGTCCGGTCCGACGTAGACGCTGTCGCCCTCGCGGTAGCGGCTGAAGGTCTCGAGCCCCAGTTCGGCGATCGTGTCGATCAGCGCTTCCTGGTCCGGCGAGACCCACTGGCCGCCGATCTCCAGCATCGCGGAGTCGATCACGTCGGTCCACAGGCGCCCGCCGACGCGGTCGCGCGCTTCCAGGACGGCGACCGAGAGCCCCGCCTTGCGCAGATCGTTGGCGGCAGTGAGTCCGGCGGCTCCGGCACCGATGACGACGACGTCGCGTGAGATCTCGGCCATGAGGGCTGCTCCTTCGTTGGTTGCGTGAGGTGGTGCGTCTTCGGATGCTGCGGTGGGTGCGGCTGCGTCGTGCAGGCAGTCGCCGGCCGCGACTCGAAATCCCCCGATCCGAGCCGCGACCGGACGTTCTAGGAGGCCGGTGCGTTGGCGGCCAGCACCTCGGCGATGATGTCGAGGCCCTCGTTCAGCAGGTCGTCGCCGATCGAGAGCGGCGGCAGGAATCGGATGACGTTGCCGTAGGTGCCGCACGTGAGCACGATGACCCCCTGCGCGATCGCGCCCTTCGCCACGGCGGCGGTGAGCGCGGCATCCGGAGCACCGGTCTGCGGATCCACGAACTCGGCGGCGATCATCGCCCCGTGGCCGCGGACGTCGCCGATGCGCGCGTCGCTCTGCTGGATCGCGGTGAGGCGGCTGGTGAGGAGCACTCCGATCTCACGGGCGCGCTCGATGACGCCGTCGTTCTCGAAGACATCGATCGCGGCGAGCGCTGCGGCGCAGGCGATCGGGTTGCCGCCGTACGTGCCGCCCAGACCGCCGGCGTGCGAGGCATCCATGATCTCGGCGCGGCCGGTGACGGCCGCGAGCGGAAGGCCGCCGGCGATGCCCTTGGCGGTCGTGATCATGTCCGGTTCGATGCCGAACAGCTCGCTCGCGAACATCGCTCCGGTGCGCGCGAAGCCGGTCTGCACCTCGTCGGCGATGAAGACGACGCCGTTCGCGCGGCACCAGTCGACGATCGCCGGCAGGAAGCCGTCTGCGGGGACGATGAATCCGCCCTCGCCCTGGATCGGCTCGATGATGACGGCTGCGAGGTTGTCGGCGCCGATCTGCTTCTCGAGCTGCCGGATGGCGCGGGCTGCCGCCTCGGCGCCCGAGAGTCCGTCGCGGAACGGGTACGACGCGGCGGCGCGGTAGACCTCGGGGGCGAAGGGGCCGAAGCCGCTCTTGTACGGCATGGACTTCGCCGTCAGAGCCATGGTCAGGTTGGTGCGGCCGTGGTAGCCGTGGTCGAAGGCGACGACGGCCTGGCGACCGGTGTGCTTGCGGGCGATCTTGATCGCGTTCTCGACCGCTTCGGCGCCCGAATTGAACAGCGCGGTCTTCTTCGCGAAGCCGCCAGGGGTCAGCCGGTTCAGAGCCTCGGCGACCTCGATGTACGACTCGTACGGCGAGATCATGAAGCAGGTGTGCGTGAACTGCGCGGCCTGCGCCGCGACCGCAGCGGCGATCTTCGGATGCGCGTTGCCGACCGTGGTCACCGCGATGCCGCTGCCCAGGTCGATGAGGGAGTTGCCGTCGACGTCGACGACGACTCCCCCACCCGCGGCGACGGCGGCCACCGGGATCGTGTGGCTGATGCCGGCGGACACGGCATCCGCTTTGCGCGCGAGGATCGCAGCCGACTTCGGCCCGGGCAGCTCAGTGGCGAGCCGACGCTCCTGCGGGAGTTCGGGCCCGCCGAGAGGAGGGGCAACGGGTGCGGTCTCGAGAAGTGCCATGCGGCGAGCGTAGGCCGGTGCGCACACCGCGCGCACTCGCCCGAATGTACAATCTGTTCGAGGAGTTCGCCCATACGTACAAGAGTTCCGAAGGACGCGACATGGATCAGCCGACGTTGCGAGCACTCCTGCGCCGCGACGACCTCGGTCTGCGTCTGATCTCGGACGAGAGGATGCTGCACGACGGCGCCCTGGAGCTGCCGCTGCGCTGGGTGCATTCCTCTGACCTCGCCGATCCGACCCCGTTCCTCGCCGACGAGCTCGCACTGCTCACGACCGGATCGCAGTTCGACACGGCAGAGGACGTGCACGCCTACGTTCGTCGTCTGCACGAGCGCGGCGTCGTCGGGCTCGGGTTCGGCACCGACGTGCACCGCTCCGGCATCCCGGATGAGCTGATCGCGGCGTGCGCCGATCTGCGGATGCCGCTGTTCGAGGTGCCCTACGACACCCCGTTCATCGCCGTGGCCCGTGCGCACTCCGAGGCGATCGCCGCGCAGGCCTACGCCCGTCGGACGTGGGCGCTGGACACCCAGCGCGCTCTGGCCGTCGCGGCGCTGCGTCCGCGCGGCCTGTTCGCGACGCTGACCGAGCTCGCCAGGCGCCTGGAGCGCTGGACCGGGATGTTCGACGCCGCCGGCGTTCTCGTGCACGAGTATCCGCAGGGCAGTCTCGCGACGGCGGATGCCGAGGCCCTCGCCTCCAGGGCGACGGACCTCATCGCCCGCGGGGGCCAGGCCGGTCAGTCCCTGTCACTGGGCGCCGAGTCGTACACGCTCTTCACGCTCGGCCGCAGCGGCCATCTGCGCGGCGTCATCGCGATCGCTACGGCGTCGCTGGATGCCGAGGCCCGCGCCGTGGTGACCTCCGTGATCGCGATGGCCGGTCTCGCGCTCGAGCAGAACGAGCAGTTCGCGCGCCGCAGACGGCGGTTGCACGCTCAGGTGCTCGCGTCGCTGATGCTGGACGACCCCACGCTCGCGCGGCGCGTGCTCGGATCGCTCCCGCATGCACCGATCGTCGTCGCCGTGGCGGATGCAGACGCACCAGCCGACGCGCTCGAGGAGTGGTGGGAGCGGACGCGGACGGATGCCGGAACGGCCCTGTTCGGCGCATCGACGGAGGACGGCGTCGTGATGTGCGTCTCCGCGGAGGACGCCGGCGTGTTCGACGAGATCGCCGAACGGTTCGGCATCCGCCTCGGCGTCTCCGAGCCGGACGGCTACGCGTCGTTCTCGCGCGCGCATGCGCAGGCGCTGGCGGCGCAGCGGCACGGCGGCACCGGCGCGATGCGGTACGCGGACACGGTCGCGTCGAGCATCCTCACCGCGTTCGCGACGGACGAGGCGCGGCTGGTCGCCGAATCGCGCCTCGCACCGCTGCGCACGCACGACGGACTGGAGGAGGCCCTGCGCGTGTGGCTCCAGCACGACGCGCGGTTCGAACAGGCGGCGGTCGCCCTCGGCATCCATCGCCACACCCTGCGGGCCCGGATCACGCAGGCGTCCGCGCTGCTCGGCGTCGACCTGTCGACATTCCCGGCCAGGGCGGAGCTGTGGGCGGCGCTGCAGACCGCGAGCTGACCGAGGCCGCGGGACGGCGGCCGGGTGAGACGTACTCTGCCGGGTGAGACGTACTCTGCGGGGTGAGACGTGAGCAGGGCGCGCAAGTCTCACGCCGCAAAGGACGCCTCACCCGGCGGAACCGCGGCGCGCACGGGCGGCCGCGCGCGTGAAACACCTACGCGCTGACCTGCATGTCCCGTCGGGTGATCGCCCCGGAGAGCGGCGCACCGACCAGCAGCGCTTCGACGTCGTCGAGGGCGGCGTCGGCGAGTCGGCGCACATCGGTGCCCATGGATCCGGCGATGTGCGGCGTCAAAGCGACGTTCGGCAGGTGCCGCAGCGGTGCGTCCACCGGCAGCGGATCGGGGTCGGTCACGTCGAGCACCGCGTCGATGCGGCCGGATGCGCACGCCTCGTACAGCGCGTCATGGTCGATCAGCATTCCGCGGGCCGTGTTGATCACCGTCGCCCCGTCGCGCAGCGCCGCGAGTTCGACGGCGCCGATCATGTGCCGGGTCTCCGGGAGAGCCGGTGCGTGCAGCGACAGCACATCCGCCCGGTGCAGCAGCTCGGGCAGCGCGACCAGCTGCGCCCCCGCCTCGGCGACGGCCGAAGCATCGACGACGGGGTCGGCCACGATCACCGTGACGTCGTCCATCTGACGCAGCATCTGCACCACGCGGCGTCCGATCCGCGAGAACCCGACGACGCCGACCGTGCGACCAGCGCTGCCGTACGCCGCGGAGGTCACGAGATCCGCCCACGCGAACGATTCCCGCTCCTGATTGCGGACGTGCACGAAGGCGCGCTTGAACGCGAGCACGATCGACGCGACCGCGAACTCGGCGACAGGCACCGCATTGGCGTCGGCCGCGGAGGTGACGACGATCCCACGGTCCCAGAGCTCGTCCGAGACGAGATCCTGCACGCTCCCCGCAGCATGGACGACGGCACGCAGCCGGGGCATCCGTGCCAGCATCTCCGCATCGAGCTGCGGCGCTCCCCAGGAGGAGAGCAGGATCTCGGTGTCCTCGATCGGACCGTCGTCGAACCGCAACGACGCCGCCGAGCTCAGCGACCTCAGCCGCTGCATCCGCGGTTCGTCGAACAGCAGATCGAAGACGTCGGCGCTCATGGCCGTGCGCACGACGGCGCTCACGCCCGCACCTCCTCGACCTCGAGCACGGGGCGCAGCGTGTACCGACTGTTCGCCCAGACGACGTACAGCGCCGGCGCCGCGGTCAGCCCGATCGCGATGGCAGGCATGGTCGTGAAGAGCGCCGCCTGCACGCCGAGCACCGCGAAGGACAGCGCCGTCAGATACCAGCGACGGATGCCGAGGTACAGCGCCGCCGTGAACGCATCGCGCATCCGCGCCGCCGGCACTTCGGCGAGCGCGCCGAGCCCCACGAGGCCCGTCGCCAGCGTCACCAGCGTCAGGATGCCGAGCACCGGCACGACGACGACGGATGCCGGGGTGTCGGCGACGGCGCGGACGTCGACGAGCAGGATGACGGTGAGCGCGGTGCCGGCGAGACCGAGCAGCATCGCCTTGCGCCACGTCGCCTTCCAGCCGCGCCAGAACGCGCGAACCACCTGCGTTTCGCCGGCGGCGTTCTCACGGAATGCCGTGAACGCGCCGGTCAGCGCGGGGGCGGCGAGCGGAGCGGCCAGTGCGAGAAGCGGCCAGGAGTGCGCAGGGTCGGTGGTCATCAGCAGCACGACGAGGGGTGCCGCGGCCACGAGCACGAGGAAGTTCACGGCGAGCCCCAGGTAGACGACCCCGAGGATCGTCGCCCAGGTGCTGTGCGAGACGCGCTTCATGCTCAGCCCTTCATTCCACTGGTGGCGATGCCCTCGACGAAGTACTTCTGCCCGAGCAGGAAGATGATCGCGATCGGGATGACCGAGATCGTCAGACCAGCGAACAGCAGCGCGTAGTTGGTGTCGAAGAGGTTGCTCACGAAGCTCTTGAGTCCGAGCTGAATGGTCCACAGATCCGGGTTGCGCAGATAGATGAGCGGCCCGAGGTAGTCGTTCCAGGTGTTGACAAAGGTCAGCAGCGACAGGCTCGCCAGTGCCGGGACAGACAACGGCAGCATGATGCGGCGCCAGATGCCGTACTCGCTGAGCCCGTCGAGGCGTGCGGCCTCGCTGAGCTCCTCGGGGATCGTCTCGTAGTACTGCTTCATGAGGAACACGCCGAAGGCGCCGAACGCCTGGAGCAGGATGATCGCCCACAGCGTGTTCGAGACCTTGAGATTCGACAGCAGGATGAACTGCGGGATCATGTACGACTGCCACGGCACGGCGATCGTTCCCACGTAGATGAGGAACAGGATGTCGCGACCGGCGAAGCGCATGCGCGCGAACCCGTAGGCCGCGAAGGAGCCGGTCAGCACCTGGAGGAAGGTCACGGACACCGCCAGGACCAGCGTGTTGCGGATCCAGGTGAGCATGTCGGACTTGGTCCAGATGTCGATGTAGTTCTGCCAGACGAAGGTCTCGGGGATCCACACCACGGGAACCGAGAACACCTCGTTCGCCGTCTTCAGGGAGCTCATCAGCATCCAGAAAAACGGCATGAGCAGGCCGACGGCGAAGACGGCGAGCGCGACGTATCCGAGGACGCGGCCCACCCGGCGCCGGGTGGACGAGGCGCCGACGCGGGGGCTGCGCGGCGCGGGATCGGTCAGCTTGCGCAGCGGGCGGCGCCCGGTGACCAGGAGTTCGGTCTGAGTCATCATGCGCTCCGCTTCTTGTTCCACAGGAACTGGCCGATCGTGACCAGGATGCAGAGGAAGAACAGCGCGACGGCCGCGGCGGACGCGTAGCCGAACTGCGATTCCTCGAAGCCCTTCTTGTAGATGAACTGCGACAGCACCAGGGTCGCCTGGCCGGGTCCGCCGTCGGTCATGACGAGGATCAGGTCGAAGATCTTGAAGGAGTTGATCGTGAGCATGACGGTGACGAAGAACATCGTCGGCCGCAGGCACGGCAGGGTGACGTTCACGAATCGCTGCCACACGCTCGCACCGTCGACGCGGGCCGCCTCGTGCAGTTCGCGGGGAACCGTCTGGAGACCGGCGAGGAACAGGATCATGTAATAGCCCATGTCGCGCCACGTCGACACGATCACCACGGCGGGCATCGCCCACTCCGGCGAGGTCAGCCACCCCGGCGGGTTCTGGATGCCGATGGCGCGGAGGATCTCGTTGATGGGGCCGTAGTCGGGGCTGAACAGCAGGTTCCAGACCACCGCGATCGCGACGATCGATGTGATGTACGGGAAGAACGCCGCGGTGCGGAAGAACGCCACGCCGCGCAGCTTGTTGTTCAGCAGCAGGGCCAGCCCGAGCGAGACGACGATGGTCAGCGGGATGTGCAGGACCGAGTAATAGATCGTGTTCCAGAACGCGATGTGGAAGCTGCCGTCGCCCAGCAGGCGCTGGAAGTTGGCGATCCCCACCCAGTCGGCCTTGCCGAACACGTTCCAGTTCGTGAAGGCCATGTAGAAGAGGATCAGCACGGGCAGCAGGGTCAGGAACCCGAACCCGGCGAAGTTCGGCAGGATGAAGCTCCAGCCGATCAGCGCGTTGCGGCGGCGCAGCGCCGAGCGGCGTCGCCGCGCCGGCGTCGTCGTCGGCGCCTCGGGGGCATCTGTCGTGGTCATGTCGTCTCCTGTGGGGAAGCGGGGAGGTGTCGGGGGCGGCCGCAGGCCGCCCCCGATGGATCAGTCGAGTCCGACTTCGTTCTTCGCGCGCTCTTCGGCGGTCGCGATCGCGGAGTCGACCGGCTCGGCTCCGGACATGACGGCCGTGTGCAGGTCAGCGAGGATGCCCTGGATCGCGGCGGTCTTGCTCGAGGTCGGGTTCTCGGGCAGCGTCTCGTGCGTCGACCACGCGAACGTGGACAGCTCGTCGGTCGGCGCGCCCTCGACGGCGAAGTACTTCTCGGCGATCGCGTCGCTCGTCAGCGCGGGCGTGATGCCGATGCCGGCGAGGAGGTTCGCGGCATCCTCGGATGCGGCGAACTCCAGGAACGCCTTGGCGGCGTCGGTCTTGGCCGAATCGATGTTGGCGTTGATGCCGAAGCCGGTCGGGTCGCCGAACGTCACCGGGGTGTTGTCGGTGCCCGCGGTCGACTCGTCGAGCTGCGGAACCGGAGCGATGCCCCACTCGAAGTCGCCCGCCTCACCGGAGGCCTGCTGGGCGATGAGCGTCGCGGTGTACCACGTGCCCATCAGCAGCATGGCGGCCTTCTGCGTGCCGAACTCGCCCTGGTACGTCAGCTGGTTGGCCTTGGCGGTGTTGAAATCGACCTGCGCACCGGCATCCTGCAGCGCGAGCGTGCGGTCGTAGTAGTCCTTGAGGTTGCTGAAGTCCCCCTCGAGGATGTCGGTGCCGGTCTGCGCGTTCGCGAAGCCCTGCACCGTGGACTGCCAGTTGTGCAGGTAGGCGCCCTTGGCGGCATCCGTCGTCAGTGCCTCGGCGGCCGTCGCGTAGTCGTCCCACGTCCACGAGCCGTCCGGGTACTCGACGCCGGCGGCGTCGAAGAGCGCCTTGTTGTAGAACAGCACCCAGGAGTCCTGGCGGTAGGGAACCGCGTAGGCCGTGCCGTCGACCTCATAGGAGCTCGCTCCCCCGATGCCGTCCGGCAGCGCCACGTCGGAGACGTCGAGCAGCTGGCCGCCCTCCTGGAAGGTGGTGACGTACTTGACCTCCTTCTGGGTGATGATGTCCGGGCCGGAACCGGCGGCGAGGTCGGCGGTGACCAGCGTGTTGTACTCGGCCGGGTCGTACTCCTTGAGCTCGACCTTCACGTTGTCGTGGGTCTTCTCGAACTCCTCGGCGAGCAGCTGGAACTCCGGCGTCGTGTCGACGCTCCAGGCCGATACGCTCAGTGTGACCGGCGCATCGGGGTCGGCGGGTTCGCCGGAGTCGCTGCTGCAACCGGCCAGTGTGAGAGCCGCGACAGCTGCGATGCTGCCGGCGGCGAGGATCCTGCGGTTCATGGGGTGCTGCTCCTTTGCGATTGCGATGGCCCAGTGATGGGTCGGGGTCTCCGGACGCTCGGCGTCCGGTGGTCTGTCAGTCCAGGTCGGCCAGGTCCGTGGTCGTGCGGATGCCGTCGGGCCACGCGACCGAGACGGCATCGCCGTCCCAGTTCACGGCCGGCGGCTCGGTGGACGACGTGCCGGCCGCGAGGCGGACGGCGGTGACGATCCAGACGCCGACGGCGGGTTCGTACGCGATCACCGGGACGCCGGCGACCGGGCCGAGCGGGCTCGCCTCGAAGCGCTCCTCGACGCTCGCCGTTCCGCCGGGGCTGAGAGCGACGATCTCGCTGACGCGACCGTTCGCCGCGGCGCTCGCGGTGGCGCCCGCCGCAGTCATGGCCACGGCATCCGCAGCGATCGCCCACCCGCCGATGCGCAGGGCCGCGGGCTCAGCTCCCTGCTCGAGGGCGTCGATGCGCACGAGGCGCACCTCCCAGGCGCCGCGCACCAGGGAGAGGGTCGTGACGGTGCCGGCGAGGGCGATGTCTCCCGTGATGCCCGAGCCGTGACGCACCTGGTCGGCGGCCGGCGCGATCCAGTGCGCGCGTGCGGTGGACCCGGCGAGCGCGGCATCGCCGTCGTGACGGACGACGCGCAGCTGCATGCCAGCGCGGTGCGCGGCACGACCGTCGGCGTGGATGAGTGCGACGGACTGCTCGAGCGGCTCCTGCCACGCGTCGCCGTTCAGCAGCGGGCTCGCCGCCGTGGAATAGCCGATCCGCGCGTACAGCGGCGAGTCGCCGACCAGGTCACCGGCGTTCGCGTGGTCGGCACCGTGATTGATGACCCGCACGATGCCGTCGTCCCGCGTGGCCGCGATGATCCAGCCGGGGCTCTCGACGACGCGGAGCACGTCACCCGTTTCCACGGGCAGCGGCACGGAGTCGGCCGCCCAGACGGGGTGGTCGGCGGGAAGCGCGATCCCCAGCATCCCCTTGGCGGCCCAGTAGGGCGAGCCGGTGCCGGAGTAGTTCTGCGCGAGGCGACGCCATTCGCCGTGCCAGCCGAGGTCGAGCAGGTCGTCGTCGTTCGGGACGCCGTGATCGGCGAAGTGCGACACGATGCCGGATGCCGCGCGGCGCAGCTGCCCGGCAGGAACCGAGGGGACCTCGGCGAAGACGCCGGCCCAGAACGGGGCGGCGGCGGCGAACCGGTAGACGAGGCTGCGTCCCTGCACGAGCGGGGAGCCGTCGGAGCCGACGAGGGCCACGGCATCCTGCAGGTAGGAATCGAGGCGCGCGACGTCCGCCGCTGTGCGACCGTCTGCGAGATCCGCCGCGCCCTGCATGCGCGACCAGAGGATCGGGTAGAGGTGCAGCGCCCAGCCGACGTAGTGGTCGTACGAGCGCTCGTCGCCGTCCGCGAGCCAGCCGCCCTCGCGGACGAACGAGTCGTGCGTGGCGAGGTCCGCATCGATGTCGGTCCGGGACCAGGGTCCGCCGACCGATCGCAGGAACGTCTGGACCACGATGCGGAACCACACCCAATTGGTCTGCGGATAGGTGTCGTCGCCGACCACCGGCGCGAGGTAGTCGATCAAGCGCTGCTGGATGAGCGCGTCGAGGCGGTCCCAGATCCACGGGCGGGTCATGTCGAGGATGAGCGCGATCGACGCCGCTTCGACCTTGGCCTGCGCGTGCTCGTCGAGACGCACCCAGCGGTCGGTGGCGTCGGGGTCGACTCCGGCGGCGATGCCGCGCGAGTAGTCGGCGATGAGCTGATCGACACCCTCACCGCGAGCGCCGGCGATCCGGAAGCCGGCGAGCAGGAACGTGCGGGCGAACCCCTCGAGCCCATCGACATCCCGCCCGTAGCCGCCGGATGCGCCGGGCGGAGTGATGCGGGCGAAGTTCTCGGATGCCCAGACACGGGAACCGGCGAGCAGGCGGTCGGCGAACGCGAGCCAGTCGTCGCGGGTCCAGTCGAGCACGGATCTCTCCTTTGAAATGCGGGCAGTCAGGTCGGGTTGACCGCTTTCGGAGATTAGCAATCTTTTTCAAACAGGACAAGATAGTTTCAGTTTCGTTATGTTCGGTTATGATCGATTAGAGATGTCGACACCCGGAATGACGCATGAGGGACGTCGATGACGGTAGAAAGAACGGGGAAGAGGCGAGGAAGCATGACCGACGACACCGCGCACGTCCTGCTGGCGGCGAAGCGCCGCGAGCAGGTGCTCGACGCACTCGCGCGCGACGGCGCGGTGCGCATCTCGCAGCTGGTCGACGACCTCGGGGTGACACCGGTCACTCTGCGCCGCGACCTCGCCCAGATGGAGCGCGAGGGCGTGCTCGTCCGCGTGCACGGCGGTGCGGTGCCGTCGAAGGCAGCGGCCGCTGCCCCTTCGACGCCGACCGAGTCCGAAGTCCGCACGATCGCGGTGCTCGTCCCCTCACTGAACTACTACTGGCCGGGCGTCGTCCGCGGGATGGAGGCCGAGGCCCGTTCGCGCGGACTGAAGGTGCTGCTGCGCGGCGCCTCGTACGAGCTGCAGGATGAGCGCCCCGTCCTCGAGAGACTCGTCGCGAGCGAGGACATCGCCGGCCTCATCGTCGCACCGAACACCGACACCCCGCACGCGCGGGACGTCACGCGCTGGCTGCACGAATCCGGCATCCCGACGGTGCTCGTCGAGCGCGACGCGGTCGCATCCGACGGCGCACCGGTCGAATCGGTGACCACGGACCACGCGCTGGGTGCGATGCTCGCCGCGCGGCACCTGGCGTCGCTCGGTCACCGACGGGTGGGCCTGGTGCTCTCGCGCAACTCGCCGACCTCGCGGAAGATCGTGGCCGGCTGGCGTCAGGCGGTCACCGATCTGCAGCTCGAGCCCACCGGCAATGTCGAGACCGTGCTGCCCGATCGATCGAGCCCTGACTTCACTGCGGAGGTCAACACGGCACTGGACGCGCTGATGGATGCCGGCATCACCGGGCTCCTCGTGCACTCGGACCCCGAGGCGATGGCTGTCGTCGATCTCGCACTCAACCGCGGGATATCGGTCCCCGAGGACCTGTCGATCATCGCCTACGACGACGAGGTCGCGCAGCTGTTCACGCCGGCGCTGACCGCCGTGAGCCCGCCGCGTGCCTCTGTCGGACGCACGGCGGTCGATCTGCTGCTGCACCGGATGGGCAGCCCGGACCGCCCGGTGCACCGGGTTCAGCTGAGCCCGCAGCTGATCGCCCGCGACAGCACGGCCGCCCCGCGCGCATAGCCCGTCGCGGTCGGCGGCTGACGCCGTTACTGGTCGGCGAAACCGCGGCCCCGCGCGATGAGCACCGGTATGCAGCCGCAGATCATGCAGAGCACGCCGGCCACCACGAGCATGACCCCGAGCGGCCAGAAGACCTCCATCGACAGATCGCCGTAAGACAGCGCGTCGAACGATCGCGCGACACCCTCGGGGAAATCGAGGATGCTCCCGCCGTCGCCGAACGCCCACAGGACGATCCCGAGGGTGGTGGCGCCCAGACCGACGAACACGAACGCCGTCGCGGACAGGCGACCGCGCCCTCCGACGCGTTCGAGGTGCGAGCCCTCCGCGGCGATGTGCGGTGCACGGATCGAGATGACGGGCAGCACGATGATGAGGACCACGCCCAACGGGATGCACATGCCGATCAGGTAGCCGGCCAGCGGCACGAGGAACAGCTGGGCGGCGATCCCCTCGTCCCACCAGTAGTGGAAGTCGCCGTTCTGCGCTGCCGACTCGACGATCAACTGCCGCACGCCGGGGAACGCGACGGCGATGGCCTGCACGAGGCCGATCGGGATCGCGACGAACGCCGGAGCGACGAAGCACGCCGCGAGCGTCCGCAGCAGAAGCGGACCGACGGCTGCCGTGCGCTTCCACGCCATCTCGAGCATGCACCAGCCGGAGTACAGGCCGGGGGCGACGAGCGCGAGGTTGCCGCCGATGCCATCGCCCGAAGCATCCGACAGCGTGGCGAACATGCCCCACACGCCGAGGATGATCGCGAGAACGAGCGCGACGAGGTTGCCGCCCGCGACGAGTGAGCGCAGTTCGGTCCGCCACAGGTGTGCGTCCGTCGGCGCCTCAGGGTCCTTCGACATCTCATCTCCTCCGTCGAGCTCGGACGTCCGTCAGGCTATCGAGGCGCGTGCGACTCGAGGAACTCGTACACGTCGGTCGTGTCGACGCCGGGGAACGCGCCGGTCGGCAGCGTCGCCAGCAGCGTGCGCGGAGTGCGCACGTTGGGCCAGGACCGCTCCCGCCAGCGTTCCTCGAGCTCGGCGGGCGCCCGCCGGCAGCACACCTCGACGGAGTGCTTCGACACGCCCCGGTTGGCGGTGTCCCGCCCGACGAACCACTTCGTGTCGTCGAAGCGCACGCCGACGCTGACTGAGTGCAGACCCTCGCTGGAGGCCTCCACCCTGGCGGTGCACCAGTACGTGCCGTTGCCCGTGTCGGTGTACTGGTAGTACGGATTGAACCGGTCGTCCTCGTCGAAGACCACCCGGCTCGTCCACCGCCGGCAGCACATCTGCCCCTCGATCGCCCCGAGCCGATCGGTCGGGAAGTTCACGTCGTCGTTCTCGTAGGCCTTCGTGATCGTGCCGGACTCGTGCACCTTGAGGAAGTGCACCGGGATGCCGAGGTGCCTGGTCGCCAGATTCGTGAACCGGTGCGCCGCGGTCTCGTAAGACACCGAGTAGGCATCCCTGAGGTCCTCGATCGAGATCTCCCTGCGCGCTTTCGCCTCCTGCAGAGCGGGCACGACGTGCGCCTCAGGGACGAGCAGCGCTCCGGTCAGGTAGTTGGTCTCCACGCGCTGCCGGAGGAACTCGGCGTAGCTGCGCGGTTCGGCGTGGCCGAGGATCCGGCTCGACAGCGCCTGCAGCACCGCCGTGCGCGCGTCGCCCTTCGCCTGCACATGGGCAGACAGGTACAACCGCCCGTTCGCGAGATCGGCGACGCTGCGCGTGGTCTGCGGGAGGTCGGATGCGTAGTGCAGCGTGAATCCGAGGTGGGCGGCGATCTCGGAGGCCGTGCGCTGCGTGAGCGGGCCGCCGGGGTGGCCGACCGCCGCGAGGATCTCTGACGCCTTCGCCTCGAGTTCCGCGAAATGGTTGTCCTGCCGCCGCATGAGGTGGCGCAGCTCGACGTTCGCTCGGCGGGCCTCCTCCGGCGTCGCCGCGCGTTCGTCGCGCAGCCGGTCGATCTCGCCGTGCAGGGCGAGCAGTGCTTTCAGCGCATCCGTCGGGACGCTCTTGGCGATCCGGAACGGCTCGATCCCGAGCGCCTGGAACGTCTGCCCCTTCATCGCGCGCTCCAGAGAGATCTCGAGCGCGCTGCGCTCGTCGAGCGGCTCGCCCTCGAGCAGCGCGTCGATGCTCGTCCCCAGTGCGCGGGCGATCGCCTGGAGCAGCGTCAGCTTCGGCTCGCGCTTGCCGGTCTCGATCATGGACAGCTGGCTGGGCGCGCGATCGACGGCCGCGGCGAGCGCCTCCAGGGTCATCGCCCTGGAGGCGCGCAGCCGGCGGATGCGCCGCCCGATGGTGAGGGCGTCGGTGTCGTCGTCCGTTTCCTGGGCCTGCCGGAGGATCATGGCGCTGATTCTGTCACGAAAACAGAAATACGCATGAATTTCTCCTCGAGATCGGTCATCAACATCCGAGATCTTCACCCAGAGTGGATGCCACGCCCCAGCTTCGACAGGCTCAGCGAGCCGAACAGGAGAGAGATCATGACGAACACCGCACCGACCGGACTGCGAGCCGGTGACCAGGTCCAGACCGCGGCCGAGCTCCAGGACAGCTGGGACACCGACCCCCGCTGGGACGGCATCGAGCGCACGTACAGTGCCGACGACGTCATCCGCATCCGCGGCTCGGTGCGCGAGGAGTCCACGCTCGCCCACCGCGGAGCAGAGACTCTCTGGAACCTGTTGCACACCGAGGAGTACGTTCGGGCGCTCGGTGCGTACACCGGTGGCCAGGCCGTGCAGCAGGTGCGTGCCGGTCTCAAGGCGATCTACCTCTCCGGCTGGCAAGTCGCCGCCGACGGCAACCTCGCCGGTCAGACCTACCCCGACCAGTCGCTGTACCCGGCGAACTCCGTTCCGGCCGTCGTCCGCCGCATCAACAACGCGCTGCTGCGACAGGACCAGCTCGAGCACGCCGAGGGAGAGCTCACCCAGGACTGGCTCGCCCCGATCGTGGCAGATGCCGAGGCCGGGTTCGGCGGGCCCCTGAACGCGTATGAACTCGCGCAGTCGCTGATCCAGTCCGGTGCGGCCGGCATCCACTGGGAGGACCAGCTGGCCAGCGAGAAGAAGTGCGGACATCTCGGCGGGAAGGTGCTGGTGCCGACGCAGCAGCATATTCGGACGCTGAATGCGGCGCGGCTCGCAGCTGACGTCGCGGGCGTTCCGACCGTCATCATCGCCCGCACGGATGCCCTCGCCGCCGACCTGCTCACCAGCGACGTCGACGAGCGCGACCAGCAGTTCACGACCGGCGAGCGCACGTCGGAGGGGTTCTACCGAATCCGCGCCGGCATCGAATCGGTCATCAGCCGCGGCCTCGCCTTCGCGCCGTACGCGGACCTGCTGTGGGTCGAGACCGGCGAGCCGGACATCGCGCTGGCTCGCTCGTTCGCCGAGGCGATCCACGCCGAGTTCCCCGGCAAGATGCTCGCCTACAACTGCTCCCCCAGCTTCAACTGGCGCCGGCACCTCTCGGATGCCGAGATCGCGACGTTCCAGCAGGAACTGGCCGAGCTGGGATACAAGTTCCAGTTCATCACACTCGCCGGCTTCCACGCCCTGAACCACTCCATGTTCGACCTCGCCCGCGGATACGCCGAACGCGCCATGAGCGCGTACGTCGATCTGCAGGAGACCGAGTTCGCCGCCGAGGCATCCGGGTACACCGCCACCAAGCATCAACGCGAGGCCGGCACCGGATACTTCGACGTCATCTCGACGGCGCTCAATCCCGAAAGCGCCACGCTCGCCCTCGCCGGCTCCACCGAGACCGCGCAATTCCACCCCACGCCCACTCAGGCCACCGCTTCGCGCTGACCTGAGCCTCCGGGCGCGGGGCCCCGCTTCCCGCAACACCTCCCGGCTTCACACGACCACACCACCGCTTCGCGCTGACCTGAGCCTCCGGGCGCGGGGCCCGCTTCCCGCAACGCCTCCCGGCTTCACACGACCACACCACCGCTTCGCGCTGACCTGAGCCTCCGGGCGCGGGGCCCCGCTTCCCGCAACGCCTTCCAGCTCCTCCCGACCAAAGGACACATCATGACCACTCCCACCGCCCCACCGACCGTCCCGAACGAGACCCGGCAGGGTCCGGCGATCGAGATCGCCGGACCCATGCGCGACCGCTACGACGAGATCCTCACCCCGGATGCGATCGCGTTCCTCACCGAGCTGCACCACCGTTTCGCCCACCGGCGCCACGACCGCCTCGCCGACCGGATGCGGCGCCGGTTCGAGATCGGCAACGGGCATGACCCTCGTTTCCGTGACGACACCGCCCACATCCGCGAGGATGCCGAGTGGCGGGTCGCGGGCGCAGGTCCCGGCCTCGAGGACCGCCGCGTCGAGATCACGGGGCCGACGGACCCGAAGATGACGATCAACGCTCTGAACTCCGGGGCGCGGGTCTGGCTCGCCGACCAGGAGGACGCGACGAGCCCCACCTGGGGGAACGTCATCGGAGGGCAGTTGTCGCTGCGCGACGCGATCCGGGGCGAGCTGATCCACACGAGCCCCGAGGGCAAGGAGTACCGCGTCACCGCCGAGCGGACGCCGACGATCGTCATGCGTCCCCGCGGCTGGCACCTCACCGAGAAGCACCTCACCTTCGTCGACCGCTCTGGGCGGGCGATGGCGGCATCCGGATCCCTCGTCGACTTCGGGCTCTACTTCCTGCACAACGCGCAGGCGCTGGTCGATGCCGGACGCGGGCCGTACTTCTACATCGCCAAGATCGAATCGAGCGAGGAGGCGAAGCTCTGGGACGACATCTTCACCTTCGCCGAGGAGTACATCGGGATCGCGCACGGAACGATCCGCGCAACGGTCCTGATCGAGACGCTGCCCGCGGCGTTCGAGATGGATGAGATCCTGTTCGAGCTGCGCGACCACTGCGCCGGTCTCAACGCCGGTCGCTGGGACTACATCTTCTCGATCATCAAGAACTACCGCGGGCGCGGGGCGCGGTTCGTGCTCCCCGACCGCAGCGAGGTCACGATGACGGTGCCGTTCATGCGGGCCTACACCGAACTCCTGGTGAAGACGTGCCACCGTCGAGGTGCCTTCGCGATCGGCGGCATGAGCGCGTTCATCCCGAACCGCCGCGACCCCGAGGTGACCGCCCGCGCGATCGAGAAGGTCTCCGCGGACAAGCGGCGCGAAGCGGGCGACGGCTTCGACGGCACGTGGGTCGCTCATCCGGACCTGATCCCGACCGCGCAGGCCGAGTTCGACGCGGTGCTCGGCGACCGGCCCAACCAGGTGGACCGTCAGCGCGACGACGTCGACGTGAAGCCGGCGGACCTGCTCGACCTGCACATCGGGTGCCCCATCACCGACCAGGGCGTGCGCGACGACGTCTCGGTGGCGATCCGCTACGTCGAGGCGTGGTTGCGGGGTCTGGGCGCCGTCGCGATCGACAACCTGATGGAGGATGCCGCGACCGCGGAGATCTCCCGCTCGCAGGTGTGGCAGTGGATCCACCAGGGCCGCTCCACCGAGGAGGGCACGCCGATCACGACGGAGTACGTCGAGTCGCTCATCTCCGATGTGCTGTCCACGGTCGAGCGCCGCGACGGCGATCGCTTCGACGATGCGGCCGACGTGTTCCGCGATGTCGCGCTCGGTACGGAGTTCCCGGCGTTCCTGACGCTGAACGCGTACAGCCGGTACCTCGTCGAGACGGACTGACCTCGTTGGCGGAAATATCCCGTCGGTCGGACGAATCCACCCGGATGCTTCCGACCGACGGGATTTCTCCGACGCAACGACAGTGCCTGTGGACAGCCCGCACGGCGCTTCGCGCGATCGGCGTACTCTCCCGACCATCTCCTCCTTCGCCATCGCCTATCGAGAGGCGGGCCGTGCGCGCCGCGTCGTCTCGATCGCTCTCAGCATCCTGACGATCGTCTTGTCGATCGGCATCCTCGCGATCTTCCTCACGCGGCCCGAGATCTTCCTCAGCATGGGGATGTCCGCGCTCACGGGCGCGGAGCAGGTCGTCATCGGCGCGCGCGAGTACCTGCTCTTCCTCCCGATGATCGCGCTGGGTCTTCTGATCCGGATGCCGAGGCCCGCCCCACCGGCCCGCTCGACGTCGCGCTGGCCGCTGACGCTGGGCATCATCGGGGCGGCGCTGTGCCTCGCGTCGTACGTGTACCCGCAGGCTGTCGTCCTGATCTCCGGCCTGTTCTTCTTCGTCGGAGTGCTGTCGACGAGGGCGGGGTGAGGGCGATACGTGCGGCGGCGTGACGTGCCGCGACGACGGACGCGCACGGCTCTCCTCGCGCGGGTAGCATTCAAAGCGTGACCGAACGCGCTCCTCTCTCCCGCAAGCTGTCCGCTATCGCCGAGTCCGCGACCCTCAAGGTGGATGCCAAGGCCAAGGCCCTGAAGGCCGAAGGCAAGCCGGTCATCTCCTACGCGGCCGGCGAGCCCGACTTCGCGACGCCGCAGTTCATCGTGGATGCCGCGGCAGAGGCTCTCGCCGACCCGGCGAGCTACCGGTACACACCAGCGCCCGGGCTGCCCGCGCTGCGCGAGGCGATCGCGGCGAAGACGCTGCGCGATTCGGGCCTCGAGGTCTCGCCGTCCCAGGTGATCGTGACCAACGGCGGCAAGCAGTCGGTCTACCAGGCGTTCCAGGCTGTCGTGAACCCCGGCGACGAGGTGCTGCTGCCCGCGCCGTACTGGACGACGTATCCCGAGGCGATCCGCCTGGCCGACGGCATCCCGGTCGAGGTGTTCGCCGGATCCGACCAGGACTACAAGGTCACGGTCGAGCAGCTCGAGGCGGCGCGCACCGAGCGCACCACCGTGCTCGTGTTCGTCTCGCCGTCGAACCCGACCGGTTCCGTCTACACGCCAGAGGAGACCGCCGCGATCGGCCAGTGGGCCGTCGAGCACGGCCTCTGGATCATCTCGGACGAGATCTACCAGAACCTCACCTACGACGGCACGAAGGCGGTCTCGATCGTCGAAGCAGTCCCCGAGGCCGCGAACCAGACCATCCTCGTCAACGGGGTCGCGAAGACCTATGCGATGACGGGCTGGCGTGTGGGCTGGATGGTCGGCCCTGCCGACGCGATCAAGATCGCCGGCAACTTGCAGTCGCACCTGTCCAGCAACGTGAACAACGTCGCCCAGAAGGGGGCGATCGCTGCGCTCACCGGCCCGCAGACCGAGGCCGAGCAGTTCCGTCAGGCGTTCGATCGTCGTCGCCGTCTCATCGTGTCCGAGCTGGCGAAGATCGACGGCGTGAAGGTGCCGAACCCGCTCGGCGCGTTCTACGTCTACCCCGACGTGCAGGGTCTGCTGAACCGCACGTGGGGCGGTGTCACGCCGTCCACGTCGCTGGAACTCGCCGACCTCATCCTCGAGCAGGCCGAGGTCGCCGTGGTTCCCGGCGAGGCGTTCGGCCCGTCCGGCTACCTGCGTCTGTCGTACGCGCTCGGCGACGATCAGCTGCTCGAGGGCATCCAGCGCCTGCAGCGCCTGTTCGCCTCCTGAGTCCGGCTGACCGCGGGCGGGCGCTGCTCCAGTGAGCGCCCGCCCGCGCTCGGCTCAGTCCTCGAATCCGATCAGCCAGCGGATGCCGTAGCGATCGACGACCTGGCCGTCGTAGTCACCCCACGGACGCTTCTGCAGGGCGTCGGCGACCGTTCCGCCCTCGGCGAGCACATCGAACCAACGGGTGAGCGTCGCCGATTCCGACGCGGAACCCAGCAGCGAGAAGGTCGCGCCGACGATGTGGACGGCATCCTCGTCCGGCCCGGCATCCGCGGCGAACATGTCCACCGGACCGCTGAGGGATCCGTGCGCGATCGCGTCATCGGGGCCGTCCACCCGGCTGAACTGCGCGTACGTCGACAACGACAACTCCCCGCCGAAGACGTCGCGGTAGAAGGTCAGTGCCTCCGCTGCGTTGCCGGGGAAGAGAACGTACGGGACGAGTCGCGGCATGCAGGCGAGCCTACGCCCTTCGCCCATCCATCTGCCCGTCACCCGGCGAGACGTACCTTGCAAGGTGACGCGTGCGCCAGCAGCCCAAGCCTCACCCCGCAACGCGGGTCTCACCCCCGGCGAGCCCCGCGCGGCGAGAGAGCTCAGATCTCGACGCCGACGAGCACGGGCTCTGGCTGCAGCAACAGACCGAACTCGGCGTGCACCCGGCCGGAGATGTACCGCGCGAGTTCGGCGATCTCGCCGGCGGTCGCCCCGCCGCGGTTGGTCAGCGCGAGCGCATGCTTGGTCGACACCCCGGCTCGTGACCGCGGCAGCTTGAAGCCCTTCGAGATTCCCGCGTGCTCGATGAGCCACGCCGCCGACACCTTGACATCGGTCGGCCGGTGGGTCAGCGGCGGTACATTCCCGTCGTATGCACCGAGCGGAATGACCGTCACCGCATCCAGATCCGGAGCGACCGGCCAACGGGGGCACTCCGGCGGGAGCGCACGCGCGACGGACTCCGGCACGATCGCGTTCTGGAAGAACGACCCCGCACTCGACGTGTCCGGATCCTCCGCATTCAGCAGCATGCCCTTCGCGGCACGCGTCTCGAGGATCCGCTCACGCACCCACGCGAGAGGGACGGGCTCGTGGTCCTGCAGAGCGAGCGCCCGGCGCAGCTGCTCGCCGCGGACGATGCGCCCGGCATCCCCCACGTCGGCGAGATCCAGCGTGACCGACAGGATGACGGCGCGGCGCAGCGGCGCCCCGCCGTAGTGATGCTTGAGCACGGACGTCCGGAAGCCCAGCCCGAGTGCGGATGCCGGAACGACCGACACCTCGCCGCTGGCCTCATCGATGAGCTCGACCTCGACCAGCGTCTCCTGGATCTCCTGGCCGTAGGCGCCGACGTTCTGCACAGGTGCCGCGCCGACGGTGCCGGGGATGCCGCTCATCGCCTCGATGCCGGCGAGTCCGTTCTCGACGGTGTAGGCGACCAGCGCATCCCAGTCGTGACCGGCCTGCACGCGGACGCGGGCGCGACCGGGGTGCGGCGACACGAGCCGTTCGATGCCGGTCGTGAGCACGCGGATCACGGTGCCCTCGAACGGCTCGTCTCCGACGAAGAGGTTGGATCCGCCGCCGAGCACGAACCACTCATCGCCTCGCGACCAGGTCTCGCGCAGCGCGTCGACCAGTTCGTCGGCGGTGCGCGCCTCCTGCATCCGCTCCGGTGCCGCGCCGGTGCGCAGAGTCGTGAGCTGTGAGAGCGCGATCGGCGAGACCTCGTGCATCAGATCGAGACGCGCAGCTGCGCCTTGCCGAGGACGGTGGTCTCGCCGAAGGTGACCTTGAGGTCGATGCGGGCGCTCGCCTCGTCGACCGCGCCGACCGTGGCGACGACGCGGATGTCCGCGCCGTCCGCCGGGTCGACGACGACGGGCTTCGTGAACCGCACGCCGTACTCGGTGATCGCGGCGGCGTCGCCGAGCGCCGAGACCACGACGGATGAGGCGATGCCCATCGTCAGCATCCCGTGCGCGAGCACGCCGGGCAGACCGACGGACGCGGCCACATCGTCGCGGTAGTGGATCGGGTTGAAATCACCCGACGCGCCGGCGTAGCGCACCAGCGACTCGCGGGTGAGGTGGATGTCGCGCTCGGCGATGACATCTCCGACAGTGAACGACATCATTCCCCCGCTCCGACCAGCAGCACGCTGGTCGCCGTGACGACGTGCGCTCCCTCGGCATCCGTGATCTCGGCTTCGCTGGTGATCATGGCGTTGCCGCCGACCGTGCGGATGCCGGTGACCTTCAGGCGCCCGCTCAGCTCGTCGCCGGCGACGATCGGACGGGTGTAGGCGAAGCGCTGCTCGGCGTGGATGGTCCGCGCCAGCTCGATACCGGACCCCGGCTCGCTGAGCAGCTGCTGCAGCGTCTGGTCCTGGATGACCATGGCGAACGTGGGCGGAGCGACGACGTCGGCATATCCGAGCGCGCGAGCGGCATCCACGTCGGTGTGCAGAGGGGCGTCGGCGAACACGGCGCGGGCGAACTCGCGCACCTTCTCACGACCGACGAGATACGGGGCAGTCGGCGGGAACTCCCGGCCGACGAGTTCGGTGTTGACTGGCACCCCTCGATCCTACCGGCCGCCCCCGACCGACTCCCTGAGGTCGGCCGGGGAAACCGGTCAGGCCGCGCGGGCGGCGAGCGCCGAGCCGAGCATCACCAGCCGCATGCTGCGCTCCGCGGCATCCCGCAGCAGCGCCTCGCCCTGCTCGACCGCCTGCTCCAGTGCCATCGGCACCGTGAGGATGGAGGCGATCGCGCCGATGCCGATGTCGTGCACGGCCGGGGCGCCCTCCCCCAGCGAGCCGGCGATGCCCAGCACAGGGACGCCGGCGATCCGGGCGCGCATCGCGACCTCGGCTGGCACCTTCCCGCGGGGCGTCTGGAAGTCGATCGCGCCTTCCGCCGTGATGACGAGGTCTGCCGTCTCGAGAAGATCGTCGAGACTGCGCGGCAGCAGGTCGCCGTCGAGCAGGACGTCGAACCGCGGCGCGAGGCGTGCGCCGAGCACGGCGGCGAGCCCCGCGCCCAGTCCACCGGATGCCCCGGTGCCCGGTCCGGTGCGCACGTCCATCGTGCCGCCGTGGCTGCCGAAGCGCTCGAGCACGTCGGCCCAGGCGTCCAGCGCGGCAGACAGCTGCTCGACGTCGGCGGGCGATGCGCCCTTCTGCGGCCCGAACACCCGTGCGACGCCGCGCGGTCCGCACAGCACGTTGTGGATGTTGCAGGCCAGCACGATCTCGATCTCCGCTGCCCTCGGGTGCAGGCCGCTGAGATCCAGCGCTGACGCGTCGATGAGGTGCCGTCCTCCGCGCGGAATCGGCGTCCCTTCGCGGTCCAGAATGCGCACGCCCAGCGCCTCGAGCGCTCCGGCACCGCCGTCGCTGGTGCCCGAGTCTCCGCAACCGACGATGATCCGCTCGGCGCCGTCGTCGAGCGCGGCCGCGATGAGCTCGCCGACGCCGAACGTCGTCGTGGCACCGGGGTCGCGACGATCGCGGGGGACGAGTCGCAGTCCGCCGGCGGTGGCCATCTCGACCACCGCTGTGCCGCTCGCCGCCCCGCCGAGTCGGGCGTAATGGGCGACGACAGGGTCGCCGACGGGGCCTGTCACGTTCACCGGGACGAGTTCGCCGTCGGTCGCGGCCGCGAGCGCCGCCGCCGTGCCCTCTCCCCCGTCGGGGATCGGGAACTCGTCGACCTGGATGCCGGGGATGACCCGGCGCACACCGGAGGCGATCGCACGGGCGACGGCCTCCGCGTCGAGGCTCTCCTTGAAACCGCTGGGGGCGACGAGGACGCGCTGAGGGATGTGAATGGACATGGTTTCTCCTTCGATGGAGCCGATTCCGGGGACGACGAACGTCGGTGGGGTGGGTGGTGAGGTGGGGAGACGTGCGGACGAGGGGATGCTGCGGATCGCGCTCAGCGCAGCATCGGCATCCCCATCGCCGGCCAGATCCAGAACGAGAAGCAGACGACGAGCAGGAACATCGCGGGGGCGAGGAGCACCGACAACGAGCGCAGGTCGCGCGGCTGGAAGCCTCCGGGCGCGATCTCCGGGTCCGCGAACATCGCGACGGGCTTGGCCGAACTCGGCAGCGTATGGCAGAAGCCGGCGGCCGCGGTGGACGCGAACGCCGCAGCCGCCGGATCGATGCCGAGGCCCGGAGCCAGGGCGATGACCATCGGGATGATGGCGGCGGAGCGCGCCGAACGCGAGGGGATCATGAGATGCGCGCCGAGCGAGAGCGCGATGACGACGAGCATGAACGCGATGCCGGCACCGGATCCGAGGCCGGCCATCGGACCGAGCGCCCAGGTGCCGAGCCAGTCCGCAGCTCCCGTTGAGGTGAGCGCGGAGGCCAGCGCGAGAGTGGCGGCGAGGAAGAGCAGCAGCGCCCAGGGCACCTTCTTGACCGCGACCGGCAGTGTGATGCATCCGATCCCCGGCGACACCACGACGATCGCGCCGAGCAGGGCGACCAGTGCCGGCGGGATGTGGTGGACCGGCTCCGTGCACCACAGCGCGACGACGGCGATGAGCAGTAGACCGGCACGGCGTTCGGGGGCCGTGAGCGGTCCGTCGATCGGTGTCGGAGCGGTGCGTCCGAGGGCTGCGGTGACGTTCCGGATGCCGAGGCGACGGTCCGCTCGGCCGGTGAAGCGCAGCAGCACGATCTCGCAGGCGACGTGGGAGGAGACGATCGCGAGCGGCAGTCCGAACCACAGCCAGTCGAGGAATCCGAAGCCCGTGCCCGTCGACGCCTCCAGCAGCTGCGACGTGATGACGTGCGCGCCTGCGCCGAGGAGCGACGCCACCGCCGAGAGGAGGATCACGGTAGGGAACAGCAGCGAGAGCGCCCTGATGAGCGACGGCCGGTCGGCGAGCGCTGCGGCGAGCGCCGTGAACACCGGGATCGCCAGCGCCGCGCGGCCCGAGGTCGCCGGCACCGCGAACGTCGTGACGGTGAGCGCGAAGGTCGTGAGATGGAACAGCGCACGCGGTGTGCGGGCGCGGCTCAGCAACAGCGCTGTGCCGCGCAGGGCGAGGCCGGTCGAGCTGACACCCGCCGCGATGATGAACGCGCACAGCAGGAGCCAGATCGTCTCGTCTCCGAGCGAGGCGAAGAAGTCCGCGGCGGGGAGCACGCCGACCAGGATGAGCGCGACTGCCGCCAGGAACGCCACCAGGGTGTCGTCGAGCGGGGTGCACATCCACGCCCAGACGGCGAGCAGGAACACGGAGAGCGTCGCGGCGATCGGCAGCGTCGGGGCGCCGTCGGTGGCCGGAGCGGTGAGGGCGGCGGCGATCAGAGCGATCACGGCCATCGCTGCGATGAGCAGGCTCAGCAGACTGCGCAGGCGCATGCGGTCGCGCGGGGCGCGGTTGCGCGGTGTGCGGTGCGCACGCGGCGGTCGAGAGTCGCGCGGCGGTCGCGATCCGCGCGGCGTCCGCTCCGGCAGCAGCGGCGCTCCGGACGCGAACCGCTCCGGCGGGCGTGTGGCGTAGGTGACGCGAACAGGTGCGGTGTTCATTGGAACCGATACCCGGCGCCGCGGACCGTCTCGATGTGCTCCGCGCCGATCTTGCTCCGCAGGGCGCGCACGTACACGTCGACCACATTGGATGCCGGGTCGAAGTCCATCCCCCACACCTGGCCGATCAGCTGATCGCGCGACAGCACCTGGCCCGGATGCTGGAGGAAGACCTCGAGCAGCGAGAACTCCCGGGAGGTGAGGTCGGCGGACTGCTCGCCGACCGTGACGCGGCGCGTGCGGATGTCGGCCGTCACGTCTCCGTGCGCGAGCACGGCACCGGCGACCCGCTGCTCGCCGTCGCCGATGCGCAGCTTCACCCTGGCGAGCACCTCGGCGAACTGGAACGGCTTGGTCACGTAGTCGTTCGCGCCGCTCTCGAGCCCTCGAACGGTGTCGATCACCGAATCGCGCGCGGTGAGGATGATCACCGGTGCGGCGATGCCCTCCCCGCGGAGGTGCGACAGGACCGTGAAGCCGTCGATGCCCTGCAGGCCGATGTCGAGCAGGATCAGATCGAACTGACGGGTGCGGGCCAGAATGAGCGCGCTCTCGCCGTCCGTCGCCTCGGAGGTCTCGTACCCCGCCGTGCGCAGGCCGCGCCGGACGAACGAGGTGATGTAGGGGTCGTCTTCGACGATGAGGATGCGGCGCATGTCAGGCCTCCTTCACGGTAGTGGCACCCAGCGGGATGACCGGGTCGACGTCGTTCGGGGCGGGGATGTCGAGTCCGAAGGTCGCGCCCTCGCCCAGCACGCTGTCCACCCAGGCCGAGCCGCCGTGAGCATCGGTGATCGCCCGGACGATGGCCAGCCCGAGCCCTGAGCCGCGGCGGTGCGCGACTCCCTCCACCGTCGTGCCGCCGCGGACGAAGCGCTCGAAGATGCGCTCGACGTCCGCTGGTGCGACGCCGGGTCCTTCGTCCTGCACCCACAGCCGCAGCATCCGATCCGGGCCGACGCCCTCGAAGCGCGAGCCGATGCGGATCCGGGCGCCTGGCTCGGTGATCTGGACGGCGTTGGCGGCGAGCTGCAGCACGGCCTGCGTGATGCGCTGGGGGTCCAAGCGCGCCTGCCCCTCGGCGACCTCCATGAGCTGCCAGCGTCGATCGCCGAGCGCCTGCGCCTTGGCTTCGATGTCGAGCGTGAGTGCGGCGATGTCGCATCCGGCGACGCGGACGAAGTCGGGCTGCTCGGCGCGGGCGAGCACGAGCAGGTCGGTGACGATGCGGCTCATCCTGTCGAGTTCGCCGCTCACCAGCCGCAGCGTCTCGCGGCGTTCGACCGGGTCGTCGCTGAGCAGTTCGAGGTGTCCGCGGACGATCGTGATGGGGGTGCGCAGTTCGTGGCCGGCGTCGTCGACGAACCGCTGCTGGGTGGCGTAGACGCCCTCAAGCCGGTCGAGCATCTGATTGAACGTGGTGGCGACGGCGGCGATGTCGTCGTTTCCCTCGACCGGCACCCGGGCCGTGAGATCGTGTTCGCTGATCTCGCGCGCCACGCGGTGCACCGCTCTGACCGGCGCGAGGATCTGACCGGCGACCAGCCAGGCGACGCCGGAGCTGAGCAGCAGCCCGGCGAACGCGACCCAGGCGATCGTGATGACGGATTGGTCGACGGCGTCGCTCTGAGCCTGGGTGAACTGCATCACCAGGAGCGAGCCTTCGGTGTCGCCCGCGGTGAAGTCCACGCGTCCCCACCGCAGCGGGCCGGCTTCGGACGTCGAGACGGTTCCGGACTTCTCAGCGCTGTGGAGCAGACGCAGGGCGAGCGCCTCGCCCTCGGCGAAGCCGAACGTCGCGTCTCCTTCGACGAGTCCGTTGGCCAGGGCGACGGGTTCGCCGTCGACGGCGCCCACGATGATCTCCCCCGCCTGGACGGACTGACGGCCGAGGTAGTCGGTGAGCAGTTCCTTGGCCGAGGTGAAGTCCGAGGCCGACTGGTCGAGGAACCGGTGGAACTCGAGCGCCTCCTGCTCGACATCCGCGTTGGCGGACTGCTCGATGTCCGCGAGGAAGATGCTGCGCCCGATCAGCCCGACGGCGAGGAGCGTGACGACGGTGCTGGCGATGATCCAGGCGGTGATCCGCCAGCGCGCCGGCAGCGCCGGCATCCGCCTGCGCTGGTGTCCGGGCTCGGCCTGATGCTCGCTCTGGGGCCGGGGCTCGGGCTGGGGTGCAGTCGGGATCGGGGCCGTGGTCGCGTCAATCATCGTCACCGTCATCATCTCCCGCTCCGTCGTCTCCGTCATCGTCACCGGCACCATCATCGCCGTCATCGTCTCCGACGCCATCGTCACCCGCGCCGTCGTCTCCGACCCCATCGTCTCCGGCTCCATCGTCTCCCCGGCCGTCGTCGGCGTCGTCGTCGCCGGTGGCCGGCGGCGCGACGGGCGCCGCGGACGGCGCTGGCAACGGCTGCTCGGGCGTCGGGGTGGGCGTCGGCGTCGCGAAGTCGACGACCACCGATTCCTGGGGCAGCTGCGGTGCCCCAGGCGTCTGCGCGAGGGCGATGCTGCCCGCGGCGAACACGACAGGGAGGGAGATCAGGATGCCCGGAACGAGGATGCGACGTGAGAAGGTCATGACCTCATGGTGTCGGCCCTATGTGAGGCGGAAATGAGGTGCGGATAAGCGTTTCTTCACTTTCGGCCTTCCCCGGCATCCGCCCCAGGCATCCCTCGCCGAGGAGTTCAGCGCTGGCGACCGCGGACGGCCTTGAGCGCCATCTGGACCGCAATGACCACGAGGTAGGCGGCGAACAGGATGTTGCCGAGAAGCGGGTCGATCAGCGTCGCGAGCCACGCGCCGAGCGCCGTGGTCGTGCAGGCGGCGACGCCGATCGTGACCGCGGCGGTCAGGTCGACGTTGCGATTCCGGAGATTGCCGATCGTGCCCGAGATCGCGGTCGGGATCATCATGAGCAGCGAAGTGCCCTTGGCGATGAGGTCGCTGGTGCCGAACGCGAGCATGAGCACAGGGACGACGATGATGCCTCCGCCGACACCGATCAGTCCGGACAGGATGCCGGTGCCGACGCCGACCACGACGAGCGCGATCCCCGAGAACCAGTTCAGATCGAACTCCACGCCGCGCGACGGGATCACGACGAACAGCATGATGATGACGACCACCAGGAAGGCGACGAAGCCCCACCGCAGCGCGGTCTGCGAGATCCGCGGCAGCAGGCGGGTGCCGATCTGCGCGCCGACGACGGCGCCCGCCGCGAGGATGATCGCGGGGATCCACGCCACTGAGCCGTGCACGGCGTACGAGATCACGCCGACGGCGGCGGTCGGCACGATGGCCGCGAGCGAGGTGCCTGCAGCCAGGCGCTGGTCGAAGTGCAGCAGCAGCACGAGCAACGGCACGATCACGGTGCCGCCGCCGACGCCGAAGAGTCCGGAGAGGAGCCCAGCCAGCAGACCGATGATGATGAAGGACGCATACGCCCGGGGGCCGCGATGAATCCGAGCGTCAGTCACTCATCCACCCTACTCCGGGGGCCTGCAGGGTGCCGACGGCGCCTCGTCCGGCGACGTTTCACGGCGCCCCCTCCGGAAACGACGAAGCCCGCCATCCCTGACGGGGTGGCGGGCTTCGTGGAGAGCGGATGCTTACTCGGACTTCTCCTCGGCAGCAGCCTCTTCGGCGGGAGCCTCGGCGGTCTCCTCGACGACCTCTTCAGCCGGAGCCTCTTCGACCTTCTCGGCCTTCGGGGCCTTCTCGGCCTTCGGGGCGGCCTTGGCAGCCTTCTTCTTGGGCGTGACGGGCTCGAGGACGAGCTCGATCACGGCCATGGGCGCGTTGTCGCCCTTGCGGTTGCCGACCTTGGTGATGCGCGTGTAGCCACCCTCGCGGTCCGCGACGAGCGGTGCGATCTCGGTGAACAGCTCGTGCACGACGGTCTTGTCCCCGATGACCGACAGCACCCGGCGGCGGGCGTGCAGGTCGCCGCGCTTGGCGAAGGTGATCAGACGCTCGGCGAGCGGGCGAAGGCGCTTGGCCTTGGTCTCGGTCGTCTTGATCGACTTGTGGGTGAACAGAGCAGCCGCGAGGTTGGCAAGCAGCAGGCGCTCGTGTGCGGGGCCGCCTCCGAGGCGGGGACCCTTGGTGGGCTTAGGCATATTCGTCTAACTCCTGGTCAGAATTTCGGGAAGGTCAGAAGGACTCGTCTTCGCTGCCGCTGTAGAAGTGGGCGCCGTCGAAACCGGGCACCGAATCCTTGAGCGACAGACCGAGCGAGATGAGCTTGTCGCGCACCTCGTCGACCGACTTCTGGCCGAAGTTGCGGATGTTCATGAGCTGCGTCTCCGACAGGGCGACGAGCTCGGACACCGTGTTGATGCCCTCGCGCTTGAGGCAGTTGTACGAGCGCACGGACAGGTCGAGGTCCTCGATCGGCATCGACAGCTCGCTGGAGGCGACAGCCTCCACCGGTGCGGGGCCGATCTCGATGCCCTCGGCCTCGACGTTCAGCTCGCGGGCGAGGCCGAACAGCTCGGTGAGGGTCTTCGCAGCCGAGGCGACGGCGTCGCGCGGGCTGATGGACGACTTGGTCTCGACATCCAGGACGAGCTTGTCGAAGTCGGTGCGCTCCCCGGCACGGGTGGCGTCGACGCGGTAGCTGACCTTGAGGACCGGCGAGTAGATCGAGTCGATCGGGATCTGACCGGCCTCGGCGTACTCGTTGCGGTTCTGCGTGGCCGAGACGTAGCCGCGGCCGCGCTCGATCGTGAGCTCGAGCTCGAACTTCGCGGTGTCGTTCAGGGTCGCGATGACGAGCTCGGGGTTGTGCACCTCCACACCGGCCGGAGCCGAGATGTCGGCTGCGGTGACCTCGCCAGCGCCGGTCTTGCGCAGGTAGGCGGTGATGGGCTCGTCACGCTCGCTGGAGACGACCAGCTGCTTGATGTTGAGGATGATCTCGGTGACATCCTCCTTCACGCCGGGGATGGTGCTGAACTCGTGCAGCACGCCGTCGATGCGGATGCTGGTGACAGCAGCGCCGGGGATCGACGAGAGCAGGCTGCGACGCAGCGCGTTGCCGATGGTGTAGCCGAAACCGGGCTCGAGCGGCTCGATGATGAACCGGCTCCGGTTCTCGACGATCTTTTCCTCGGTCAGTGTGGGACGCTGTGCGATGAGCACTGTGTGTTCCTTTCGATCACATGCCCGCTATATGACATGTGGTGGGTGAGGTTCTTGAGTTGTGGAAACCTGCGGCGAGGATGCCGGTCCCTTCGACAGCTTTCTGAGCCTGTCGAAGGGCCGGCATCCTCGAACGAAATCAGACGCGACGGCGCTTCGGCGGACGGCAGCCGTTGTGAGCCTGGGGCGTGACGTCCTGGATCGAACCCACCTCGAGGCCAGCGGCCTGCAGCGAGCGGATCGCGGTCTCGCGGCCCGAACCCGGACCCTTCACGAGGACGTCGACCTTCTTGACGCCGTGCTCCGCAGCCTGGCGGGCGGCCGACTCGGCAGCCATGCCGGCGGCGTACGGGGTCGACTTGCGGGAGCCCTTGAAGCCCACGCCACCCGACGATGCCCACGCGATGACCGCGCCGGTCGGGTCGGTGATCGAAACGATCGTGTTGTTGAACGTCGACTTGATGTGGGCCTGGCCCAGCGCGATGTTCTTCTTCTCCTTGCGGCGCGGCTTGCGCGCGGCGGCCTTAGGTGCAGCCATGAAAGTTTTCTCCTATTCCCTGGCCGCTGCTTAGCGGGCCTTCTTCTTACCGGCGACGGTGCGCTTCGGGCCCTTGCGGGTACGGGCGTTGGTCTTGGTGCGCTGGCCGCGGACCGGAAGGCCACGACGGTGACGGATGCCCTCGTAAGAGCCGATCTCGACCTTGCGGCGGATGTCTGCGGCGACCTCGCGTCGCAGGTCACCCTCCACCTTGTAGTTGCCTTCGATGTAGTCGCGGAGTGCGATGAGCTGGTCGTCGCTCAGGTCCTTCACGCGGATCGACTCGTCGATCTCGGTGGCCTTGAGGATCTCGACCGAACGGGTACGGCCAACGCCGTAGATGTAGGTAAGTGCGATCACCACGCGCTTATCGCGCGGGATGTCAACGCCGGCAAGACGTGCCATGCGAATCTCCTGAAATGTGATGGAGGTGTGGAGCAGGATCGGTGCCCGGGCCTCCGCCCCGAGGTGTCAGCCTCGTCGGCTCGCTGAGCCGGCCGAAGCGTCTGATCCTGCCTGTGTGTATTCAGTTGTGCTGCTGAGCGCGCTGAGCTTCGTCGAAGCGTCAGCCCTGGCGCTGCTTGTGGCGCGGGTTGCTCTTGCAGATCACCATGACGCGGCCGTGACGGCGGATCACCTTGCAGTGATCGCAGATGGGCTTGACGCTGGGGTTGACCTTCATGATGTTTCCTGTTCGCTGTCTTCACCGGACAGGCGTGATCGCCTGGGGTGTTACTTCTCGACCGATCAGCGGTAGCGGTAGACGATGCGGCCGCGGGTCAGGTCGTAGGGGCTGAGCTCCACGACCACGCGGTCCTCGGGGATGATGCGGATGTAGTTCTGCCGCATCTTTCCGGAGATCGTTGCGAGAACCTTGTGTCCGTTGGTGAGCTCGACGCGGAACATCGCGTTGGGCAGCGCCTCGGACACGACGCCCTCGATCTCGATGACACCGTCTTTCTTAGCCATAAACTCGCTGACGCTTCTGCAGATCGGCCGATCTGCGGTGGATGGGTGGGTTGGATGCTCGCATTAGCCGGACACGCCGAACAGGCGCAAAGCACCAAAGATCAATATTAGACGACGACGGCGCATCCGGCAAATGGGATGCGCCGTCGTCGTCAGATCCGGTCGCTGCGGGCTCGCAGCGGGCTCAGCCGAGGATCTCGGCGAAGCGCGTGGCGATGTCCGCGTTGTCGATGCGCTCACCGTCGATCGCGACGGTCGGCGTGCCGACGCGGCCGGTCGCGGGGTCCGGCGGGGTCTGCTCGACCTGGTCCTGCGCGAACGTCATGTAGGTGCCGTCGGCGATGCAGTCCGCTGCCGCTCCGGCGCCCGCCTGCTCGGCCAACGCGGAGAGCTCCTCATCCGTGAGGCCGGTGGTGTTCTCCTCCGGCTGGTTCTCGAAGAGCAGGTTGAAGAAGTCCAGAGCAGCGTCGGGCGCCTCGGCCGCCACGCAGTACATCGCGCTCGCGGCGCGGGACGAGTACTCCGTGCCCTGCGATGCGTTGTCCAGGATCGAGATGGGGTGAATGTTCAGCGTGATGGTGTCGTTCGCCGCGGCATCCTGCAGCGCAGCGCCGTATGCGTCCTCGAACTGGCCGCAGATCGGGCACATGAAGTCGACGTACGTGTCGATCGTCGTCTCGCCCTCGCCGAAAGCGATCGCGCCCGTCTCGCCGTTCACGATCCCTGCGGTCTCCGGGGCTTCCCCAGGTGCTGTCGCCTGGTTGTTCAGGAACACGACGACACCGCCGAGGACCACCAGGACGACGACCACAGCGGCCGAGATCCAGATGGCGAACCAATTGGTCTTGCCCTGTGCTGCTGCCATTGCTTTCCCGTTCTCTCGGGACGTGCGCGATCGCGCCGCCCTCACGTCGAAGTCTTCCGGCGCGCACGGCGCCGCACCCTCAATCCTGCCGCCCCATCCTATGCGCCCGTTGTGAACCCCCTATCCTCTGCCGCACCCGCTGACGGCGGAGTCGCTGCTGGACCATGCCGCGGGCCAGCAGAATCAGCGCGGTGTCGCCGGGCTGCGCTGGCTGTGGGCGCACGCGGATGTGCGCTCGGAGGCGCGGCGCCGGCTAAGCGATCGGGGTCGGCACCACGCCGAAGGGCGCGAGGCCGGCAGCGCCGCCATCGGATGCCGTCAGCACCCAGATGCCGTCGGCGTGCAGCGCGACGCTGTGCTCCCAGTGCGAACCGTCGCTGCCGTCGACCGTCGAGACGGTCCAGTCGTCGTCCTCCACGAACGTCGCCTCGCCGCCGGCGGTCACCATCGGCTCGATCGCGAGCACCAGCCCGGGCTTGACCTCGGCCCCGGCATCCGGTGTCCGGTAATTGAAGACGCTGGGGGCCTCGTGCATCTTGCGACCGATGCCATGGCCGACGTACTCGCGGAGGATCCCGTAGGAACCCTGCGCCTCGATGTAGTCCTGAATGGCCGCACCGATGTCGCCGAGGTGCCGGGCCGAGGCCATCGCGGCGATTCCGGCCCACATGGATCCCTCGGTCACGCGCGAGAGCTCCTGCCGCGACGCGACCAGCGCTGAACGCGACTCGTCCGGGACGACGAACGTCCGGGCGCTGTCGCCGTTCCATCCCTGGAACTGCGCGCCACTGTCGACCGACACGATGTCGCCGGCCTCCAGCACGCGCTTACCGGGGATGCCGTGGACGACCTGCTCGTTCACCGAGATGCAGGTGGTGTGGCTGTATCCGCGCACGAGCTTGAAGTTCGACTCCGCTCCGCGCGCGAGCACGGCATCGGATGCCGCAGCATCCACGGATGCCGTCGTCACTCCTGGCCGGATCGCCGCCGCCGCCGCATCCAGCGATGCCGCCGTGATGAGACCAGGCTCGACCATCGAGCGCAACTGCGCCGGGGTCTTGTAGATCGAGCGGCGGAACACGCTCAGACCGTCACGCGCAGGCCGCGCGCATCCAGCGCCGCGGAGATGCGCTCGGTGATGTCGTCCAGCGAGCCGACGCCGTCGATCCGGTCGACGATCCCGCGCTCCGAGTACGTCTCCAGGATCGGAGCCGTCTCGTGCTCGTAGATGTCCAGGCGGTGCGCGATGGCCTCGGCGGTGTCGTCCGAACGTCCCTGCTCCGCTGCACGCAGCTGCAGGCGCTCGATGCTCTCGGCACGCGGAACGTCGAGGAGGATGACCGCGTCCAGCGCCTGGCCGCGCGAGGAGAGGAACTCCTCGAGGTGGCCGACCTGCACCGCGTTGCGCGGGTATCCGTCGAGCAGGAAGCCGCCCGCGGCATCCTCCTGCGAGAGCCGGTCGCGCACGATCTCGCTGGTCAGCTCATCCGGCACGAGGTCTCCGCGATCGAGGATCGAGGTGACCTGCTGGCCGAGCTCCGTGCCGCCCTTGATGTTCGCACGGAAGATGTCGCCGGTGGAGATCACCGGAACGCCGAATGCCGACGCGATGCGCACACCCTGCGTGCCCTTGCCGGAGCCCTGCGGACCGACGATCAGAAGACGAGCGGATGCGGTCATCGGAGGAGCCCTTCGTAATGACGCTGCTGAAGCTGAGCGTCGATCTGCTTGACCGTCTCGAGCCCCACACCGACGATGATGAGAATCGACGCACCGCCGAACGGGAAGTTCTGGTTCGCGTCGACGGTGGCCAGGGCCACCAGCGGGATGAGGGCGATCAGACCCAGGTAGATGGATCCGGGGAACGTGATGCGCGTAAGCACGTAGTCGAGGTACTCGGCCGTCGGACGACCCGCACGGATGCCGGGGATGAACCCGCCGTACTTCTTCATGTTGTCGGCGACCTCGACGGGGTTGAACGTGATCGCGACGTAGAAGTAGGTGAAGCCGATGATCAGCAGGAAGTACACCGCCATGTACAGCGGGTGGTCACCGGTAGTGAAGTACTGCGAGATCCAGGTGACCCAGGCCGCGGGCTCCGAGCCGTCCTGCGGAGTGTTGAACTGCGCGATGAGCATCGGGATGTACAGCAGCGAGGACGCGAAGATCACCGGGATCACACCGGCCATGTTCACCTTGATCGGGATGTAGGTGTTGGTGCCGCCGTACGTACGACGACCCACCATGCGCTTGGCGTACTGGACAGGGATGCGGCGCTGCGACTGCTCGACGAACACCACGAGCGCCATCACCACGATGCCGACGGCGAGGACGAGCAGGAACACCTCGAGGCCCTTGGCCTCGAAGATCATCCACATCGAAGCCGGGAAGGTCGCCGCGATCGAGGTGAAGATGAGCAGCGACATGCCGTTGCCGACGCCGCGCTCCGTGACGAGCTCGGCGAACCACATGATGAGACCGGTACCGGCGGTCATCGTGATGATCATCAGCAGCTGCGCCCACCACACATCGTTGGTCAGCAGGTTCTGGCAGGCCGCGATGTCGGTGGTGCCGAACAGCTGACCGCTGCGCGCCACGGTGACGAGCGTCGTCGACTGCAGCAGCGCCAGAGCGATCGTGAGGTAGCGCGTGTACTGCGTGAGGCGCGCCTGGCCCGACTGACCCTCCTTGTGCAGGGTCTCGAAGTGCGGGATGACGACGCGCAGCAGCTGGGTGATGATCGTGGCCGTGATGTACGGCATCACACCCAGGGCGAAGATCGACAGCTGGAGCAGGGCTCCGCCCGAGAACAGGTTGACCAGGCTGAGCAGGCCCTCGGTGCCCGAGGTGAGTGCAAGGCACTGCTCGACGTTCGGGAAGTTCACGAACGGAGCGGGGATGTGCGAGCCGAACCGGTAGAGGGCGATGATCACCAGGGTGAAACCGATCTTCCGACGCAAGTCGGGCGTGCGGAAGATCCGCGCAATGGCGCTAAACAAGGGATTTCCTCCAGAAAGGTCGCCGTCGATACGCAGACGGCCGAAAGACCAGAGTAACGCACAGAGGGGCCGGAGAATTCTCCGACCCCTCTGAACTGTGGTTACTTGACGGAACCGCCGGCCGCCACGATCTTCTGCTCGGCAGAGCCCGAGACCTTGTCGACCGAGACGGTGAGCTTCACCGCGATATCCCCGTTGCCGAGGACCTTGACCTTCTCGTTCTTGCGAACGGCACCCTTGGCGACGAGGTCGCTGACGGTGACGTCTCCACCCTTGGGGTAGAGCTCGGCGAGCTTCTCCAGGTTCACGACCTGGTACTCGACGCGGAACGGGTTCTTGAAGCCGCGGAGCTTCGGGGTGCGCATGTGCAGCGGCATCTGCCCACCCTCGAATCCGACGCGCACGGTGTTGCGGGCCTTGGTGCCCTTCGTGCCGCGACCGGCGGTCTTGCCCTTGGAACCCTCACCGCGACCGACACGGGTCTTCGCGGTGTTGGCGCCGGGGACCGGACGCAGGTGGTGCACCTTCAGGACGCCGGGACGCGAGGTCTCGGCTTCCTTCTTGGCGGCGGGCTTCTTGGCAGCCGGCTTCTTCGCAGCCGGCGCCTTCTTCTCGGCCGTGGCGGCCTTCGAAGCGGCAGCCTTGGGGGCGGCCTTCTTCGGGGCCTTCTCGGCCTCGACGGCTTCGTTCTTCTCAGCCATTAGTCGATCTCCTCAACCTTGACGAGGTGGGCGACGGTCCGGACGTAGCCGCGCGTCTGCGCGTCGTCGGGGCGGACGGTGGTGTCACCGATCCGCTTCAGACCGAGGCTGCGCAGCGTGTCGCGCTGGTTCTGCTTCTCGCTCACCTTGGACTTGATCTGCGTGACCTTGAGGCGCGCAGCCATCAGGCACCTACCTTCTGCGCTGCGGCCGCCTCGGCCTCCGCGCGGACGAGACGCGCCGGTGCGACCTGGTCGAACTCGAGGCCACGACGTGCGGCGACCGCACGGGGCTCCTCGAGCTGCTTCAGGGCAGCAACGGTCGCGTGCACGATGTTGATCGTGTTCGACGAACCGAGCGACTTCGACAGGACGTCGTGGATGCCGGCGCACTCGAGGACGGCGCGAACCGGGCCACCGGCGATAACACCGGTACCGGCAGCGGCCGGACGAAGCAGCACGACGCCGGCCGCGGCCTCACCCTGCACGGGGTGCGGGATGGTGCTGCTGACGCGGGGAACGCGGAAGAAGTTGCGCTTGGCCTCTTCGACACCCTTCGAGATCGCCAGGGGGACCTCACGGGCCTTGCCGTAGCCGACGCCGACCAGACCGTTGCCGTCACCGACGACCACGAGGGCGGTGAAGCTGAAGCGACGTCCACCCTTCACGACCTTGGAGACGCGGTTGATGGTCACGACGCGCTCGAGGAACTGGTTGTCGCCACGGTCACGCGAGTTGCGGTCACGGCCACCCTGGTTGCGGTCACGACCGCCACGGCGGGCTTCGCGCTGATCGCGAGCCGGCTCAGCCTGCGTGGTGCCTGCGGCCGTCTCGGAAGTGGCAGCTGCCGCTTCGGTCACTTCGTTCTCCTTGTTGTCACTCACAGTGCCAGCCCCCCTTCACGGGCGCCATCGGCGATAGCCGCGACACGGCCGGCGTAGCGGTTGCCGCCACGGTCGAACACGGCCTCGGTGAAACCAGCGGCCTTCGCGCGCTCGGCGAGCAGCTCGCCGACCTTGCGGGCCTTGGCCGTCTTGTCGCCTTCGAAACCACGAAGGTCGGTCTCGAGCGTGGATGCCGAAGCAACGGTGAAACCCTTGCTGTCGTCGACCAGCTGCACGAAGACGTGGCGAGCGGAGCGGTTCACGACGAGGCGCGGACGCTGCTCGGTGCCCACGATCTTCTTGCGAAGGCGGGCGTGACGACGCGCGCGGGCGTCAGACTTTGACTTGAGAGCCATGGTTACTTACCACTCTTTCCGGCCTTGCGACGCACGACCTCGCCCGCGTAGCGGACACCCTTGCCCTTGTACGGCTCAGGCTTGCGGATCTTGCGGATGTTCGCAGCTGCCTCGCCGACAGCCTGCTTGTCGATGCCACTGACCGTGAGCTTGTTGTTGCCCTCGACCGTCAGGGTGATGCCGGCGGGCGGGTCGATCAGGACCGGGTGCGAGAAGCCGAGAGCGAACTCGACCGAGCTGCCCTTCTGCTGCACGCGGTAACCGGTGCCGACGACCTCGAGGCCCTTGGTGTAGCCCTGGGTGACGCCGATGATGTTGTTGTTGATGAGCGTGCGGGTCAGGCCGTGAAGCGACCGCGACTCGCGCTCGTCGTCGGGACGAGAGACGAGAATCTGGTTCTCCTCGACCGCGACCTCGATGGGGCTGGCCACCGTCAGGGTGAGCTCACCCTTGGGGCCCTTCACCGCGACCTCACGACCGTCGACCGAAATGGTCACGCCCGCGGGAATCTCGATGGGAAGTCGTCCAATACGCGACATGATGGATTACCACACGTAGGCGAGAACTTCTCCGCCCACGCCCTTCTGCTCAGCCTGGCGGTCGGTGAGAAGACCGGAGGAGGTGGACAGGATGGCGACGCCGAGTCCGCCGAGGACCTTGGGCAGCTCCGTGGACTTCGCGTACACGCGGAGGCCGGGCTTCGAGACACGCTTGATGCCTGCGATGGAGCGCTCACGGTTCGGGCCGTACTTGAGCGACAGCGTGAGGTTCTTGCCGACGCGGGCGTCGGTGACCTCCCAGCTGGAGATGTAGCCCTCCTGCTGGAGGATCTCTGCGATGTGCGTCTTCAGCTTGCTCGACGGAAGCGTCACGGAGTCGTGGTGAGCCGAGTTCGCGTTGCGCAGACGGGTCAGCATGTCTGCGACCGGGTCTGTCATTGTCATTGTGTTCTTCTTTCGATCATGAGGTTCCGGCTGCCGTTACACGACAGACGGCCTGCGATGAGCACGCAATCTTCAATTGTACGTGCACTTCGACAGGCTCAGTGACCAAGGTCCCTGAGCCTGTCGAAGGGTGATCACGCCTGGGCGTCGTCGGTCTTGAACGGGAAGCCGAGGTGACGCAGCAGAGCGCGACCCTCGTCATCCGTCTTCGCCGACGTCACCACGGTGATGTCGAAGCCGCGAACGCGGTCGATCTTGTCCTGATCGATCTCGTGGAACACGCTCTGCTCCTGGAGACCGAAGGTGTAGTTGCCGTTGCCGTCGAACTGCTTGCCCGAGAGGCCGCGGAAGTCGCGGATACGGGGCAGTGCGAGCGAGACCAGGCGGTCGATGAACTCCCACGCACGGTCGCCACGGAGGGTGACGTGCGCACCGATGGCCTGTCCCTCGCGCAGCTTGAACTGCGCGATGGACTTGCGGGCCTTCGTGACGATCGGCTTCTGGCCGGTGATCTTGGTGAGGTCGTCGACCGCCCCATCGATCACCTTGCTGTCGCGGGCAGCCTCACCGACACCGGTGTTGACGACGACCTTGACGATGCCGGGGATCTGCATCACGTTCTCGTAGCCGAACTCGTCCTGCAGCTTCTGCTGGATCTCGGCCTTGTACTTCTGCTTCAGGCGCGGCTGGATCTTGCCAGCCGGCGCGGCAGTGTCGGTGCTCATCAGAGGTCCTTACCTGACTTCTTCGCGTAGCGCACGCGGACGGTGCGCTTCACGCCGTCCTTGGTCTGCTCCTCGACGCGGTGGCCGACGCGAGTCGGCTTCTTCGACGAGGGGTCGATGACCTGGACGTTGGAGATGTGGATGGGAGCCTCGATGGTCTCGATGCCGCCCGTCTTCGTGCCGCGCTGCGTCTGGCCGACGCGCGTGTGCTTGGTGACGTAGTTGACGCCCTCGACGATGACGCGGTTCTCGGCCACGAGGACCTCGAGAACCTTGCCCTGCTTGCCGCGGTCGCCGCCCTTGTCCTGCTTGCGGCCCGTGATGACCTGAACCAGGTCACCCTTCTTGATGTTCGCCATGATCAGATGACCTCCGGGGCGAGCGAGACGATCTTCATGAACTTCTTGTCACGAAGCTCACGACCGACCGGTCCGAAGATACGGGTGCCGCGGGGCTCCCCGTCGTTCTTCAGGATCACGGCGGCGTTCTCGTCGAACTTGATGTACGAGCCGTCGGGACGACGCGTTTCCTTCTTGGTACGGACGATGACCGCCTTGACGACGTCGCCCTTCTTCACGTTGCCGCCAGGGATCGCGTCCTTGACGGTCGCGACGATGGTGTCACCGAGGCCGGCGTAACGACGGCGCGAGCCGCCGAGAACGCGGATGGTGAGCAGTTCCTTCGCGCCGGTGTTGTCGGCGACCTTGAGGCGGGACTCCTGCTGAATCACTTGGCCTTCTCCAGAATCTCAACCAGACGCCAGCGCTTGGTGGCGCTGAGCGGCCGGGTCTCGTTGATGAGGACCAGGTCGCCGATGCCGGCGGTGTTGCCCTCGTCGTGCGCCTTCACCTTGGAGGTGCGGCGGATGACCTTGCCGTACAGCGGGTGCTTCACGCGGTCTTCGACCTCGACGACGATGGTCTTGTCCATCTTGTCGCTGACGACGTAGCCACGGCGAGCCTTGCGGTAACCGCGGGCATCCTCGTCGCGCACGTCGTGCGCAGCGTGCTCAGCCTCGACGGCGGCTTCCTTCTTGGTAGCCATTACTCGGCCTCCTCCTTCGGCGCGTCAGCCGTGTCGGCCTTCTTCGCCTTTGCCTTGGACGCCTTCTTCGCCGGGACCTCGACCGGAGCGGGCGTCGCACGGATGCCCAGCTCGCGCTCGCGGATCACGGTGTACAGGCGCGCGATGTCGCGCTTGACGGCGCGGATGCGGCCGTGGCTCTCCAGCTGGCCGGTGGCCGACTGGAAACGGAGGTTGAACAGCTCCTCCTTGGCCTTACGCAGCTCCTCGACGAGGCGCTGGTCTTCGAACGTGTCGAGCTCGCTGGGAGCGAGCTCCTTGGTGCCGATCGCCATTACGCGTCGCCCTCCTCGCGCTTGATGATGCGTGCCTTGAGCGGCAGCTTGTGAATGGCACGGGTCAGCGCCTCACGAGCAAGCTGCTCGTTGACACCGGCGACCTCGAAGAGGACGCGACCCGGCTTGACGTTTGCGACCCACCACTCGGGGGAACCCTTACCGGAACCCATGCGGGTTTCGGCCGGCTTCTTCGTGAGCGGACGGTCGGGGTAGATGTTGATCCACACCTTGCCACCACGCTTGATGTGACGGGTCATCGCGATACGAGCGGACTCGATCTGACGGTTCGTCACGTAAGCGGGGGTCAGCGCCTGGATACCGTACTCGCCGAAGGAGACCTTCGTGCCGCCGGTTGCCTGGCCGCTGCGACCCGGGTGGTGCTGCTTGCGGAACTTGACCTTACGGGGAATAAGCATCAGGCAGACGCTCCTTCTGCGACGGGGGCCTCGTTGCGGGGGCCACGGCGACGGTCGCCACCACGGTCGTCACGACCGCGCGACTTCGGCGCATTGGCCTGCTCGCGAGCGAGTTCCTTGTTGGTGAGGTCACCCTTGTAGATCCAGACCTTCACGCCGATGCGGCCGAAGGTGGTCTTGGCCTCGTAGAAGCCGTAGTCGATGTTCGCGCGCAGCGTGTGCAGCGGCACACGACCCTCGCGGTAGAACTCCGACCGGCTCATCTCGGCGCCGCCGAGACGGCCGGAGACCTGGATGCGGATGCCCTTGGCGCCGGCGCGCTGAGCGCCCTGCAGACCCTTGCGCATCGCACGACGGAACGCCACACGAGCAGAGAGCTGCTCGGCGATGCCCTGCGCGACGAGCTGAGCGTCGGCCTCGGGGTTCTTGACCTCGAGGATGTTCAGCTGGATCTGCTTGCCGGTGAGCTTCTCGAGGTCGCCGCGGATGCGCTCGGCCTCAGCTCCACGACGACCGATGACGATGCCGGGACGCGCGGTGTGGATGTCCACACGCACGCGGTCGCGGGTGCGCTCGATCTCGATGTTGCTGACGCCGGCACGATCCAGCTGCGTCTTGAGCAGGTTGCGGATCTTGATGTCCTCGGCGACGTAGTCCGCGTAGCGCTGACCCGGCTTCGTCGAGTCAGAAAACCAGCGCGAGACGTGGTCGGTGGTGATACCGAGGCGGAAGCCGTACGGGTTTACCTTCTGTCCCATTACTTGCTCGCCTTCTTCTTGCTGTCGCCCTCGGCCGCAGCAGCGACCTCCGGCGTCGAGAGCACGACCGTGATGTGGCTCGTGCGCTTCTTGATCTGGAAAGCGCGACCCTGTGCACGGGGGCGGAAACGCTTGAGCGTCGTGCCCTCGTCGACGTAGGCGTTAGCCACGTACAGGTCCTGCTCGTCGAGGTACTCGCCGTCGCGATCCGCCTTCACCTGTGCGTTGGCGATAGCCGACGCGACAAGCTTGTAGATCGGCTCACTGGCGCTCTGCGGTGCGAACTTCAGGATCGCGAGAGCTTCCTGGGCCTGCTTGCCCTTGATGAGCGCGACGACACGACGAGCCTTCTGAGGGGTCACGCGGATGTGTCGCACGCGTGCGATGGACTCCACCATTTCTCTCTCCTCTATCGCCCCCGCGTCAGCGGCGGCGGCCCTTCTTGTCGTCCTTCACGTGGCCGCGGAAGGTGCGGGTGGGCGCGAACTCGCCCAGCTTGTGACCGACCATGGTCTCGGTCACGAACACGGGGATGTGCTTGCGACCGTCGTGGACGGCGATGGTGTGTCCCAGCATGGCCGGGATGATCATCGAGCGTCGCGACCAGGTCTTGATGACGTTCTTCGTGCCGGCTTCGTTCTGCACGACCACCTTGCGAAGCAGGTGCTCGTCGACGAAGGGGCCCTTCTTAAGACTGCGAGGCATCTTCTCTTACTCCTACTTGCGCTTCTTGCCGGCGTTACGACGACGCACGATGTACTTGTCGCTTTCCTTGTTGGCGTGGCGGGTACGACCCTCAGCCTGGCCCCAAGGAGTGACGGGGTGACGTCCACCGGACGTCTTGCCCTCTCCACCACCGTGCGGGTGGTCGACCGGGTTCATGGCGACACCGCGGACGGTCGGGCGGACGCCCTTCCAGCGCTTGCGGCCGGCCTTGCCCCAGTTGATGTTCGACTGCTCAGCGTTGCCGACCTCGCCGATGGTGGCGCGGCAGCGCGCGTCGACGTTGCGGATTTCACCCGACGGCAGACGGAGCTGCGCGTAGGGGCCATCCTTGGCGACGAGACGCACCGAGGTGCCGGCCGAACGTGCCAGCTTCGCGCCGCCGCCGGGGCGGAGCTCGATCGCGTGGATCACGGTACCGGTGGGGATGTTCTTCAGCGGCAGGTTGTTGCCCGGCTTGATGTCAGCCGATGCGCCCGACTCGATGACGTCGCCCTGGCTCAGCTTGTTCGGCGCGAGGATGTAGCGCTTCTCGCCGTCGAAGTAGTGCAGCAGTGCGATGCGTGCGGTGCGGTTGGGGTCGTACTCGATGTGAGCGACCTTGGCGTTGACGCCGTCCTTGTCATTGCGACGGAAGTCGATGACGCGGTACTGGCGCTTGTGGCCACCACCGATGTGACGGGTCGTGATGCGGCCCTGGTTGTTGCGGCCACCGGTCTTCGACAGGGGACGCAGCAGCGACTTCTCAGGCGTCGATCGGGTGATCTCGGCGAAGTCGGCCACCGACGAACCGCGACGACCCGGGGTCGTGGGCTTGTACTTGCGAATAGCCATGATTGTCCTTATCCCCCGGATCAGCCGATTGCCGTGAAGATGTCGATGGTGCCCGACTTCAGGGTGACGATGGCGCGCTTGGTGTCCTTGCGCTTACCGGTGCCGAAGCGGGTGCGGCGGGCCTTGCCGACGCGGTTGATCGTGTTGACCGCTGCGACCTTGACGTTGAAGATCTTCTCGATGGCGAGCTTGATCTCCGTCTTCGAGGCGCGCGGGTCGACGAGGAAGGTGTACTTGCCTTCGTCGATGAGCGAGTAGCTCTTCTCGGACACGACCGGCTTCAGGATGATGTCGCGCGGGTCCTTGTTGAGAGCGGTCGTCAGGACGGTTGCCTGCTCGGTCATGCCGAGACCTCCTCGGTTGCGCCGGTCTTCGAAGCGATGAACGCCTCGAGCGCGGCCTTGGTGAAGACGATGTCGTCGGAGACGAGCACGTCGTAGGCGTTGAGCTGGTCGTAGGTGAGCCAGTGCACGTTCGGCAGGTTGCGAACGGACTTCAGCGTCACCTCATCGTCACGCTGGGTGACGACCAGGATGTTCTTCGGACCGGCGACCTGAGCGAGCAGGCTCGCGGCGGTCTTGGTCGAAGGAGCGGAGTCGATGCCGAAGGTCTCGACTGCGTGCAGACGCTCGCCGCGGAAGCGGTCGCTCAGCGCGCCCAGCAGGGCGGCCGCGATCATCTTCTTGGGGGTGCGCTGCGCGTAGTTGCGCGGCTTCGGACCGTGGACGATGCCACCACCGGTCATGTGCGGCGCGCGGATGGAACCCTGACGGGCGTTACCCGTACCCTTCTGCTTGAAGGGCTTGCGGCCTGCACCGGAGACCTCACCACGACGCTTGGTCGAGTGGGTGCCCTGACGCGCAGCGGCGAGCTGTGCGACGACGACCTGGTGGATCAGCGGGATGTTCGTCTTGACGTCGAAGAGCTCGGCGGGCAGCTCGATGGAGCCGGCCTTCTTGCCGTCGGCCTTCAGGACGTCGAGCGCGAGAGTCGAGTCAGCCATGTTCAGGCACCCTTCACTGCGTTGCGGACGTAGACGACGCGGCCACGCGCACCGGGGACGGCGCCCTTGACGAGCATGAGTCCCTTCTCGGCGTCGATGGCGTGCACCGTGAGGTTCAGGACGGTCACGCGCTCGCCACCCATACGGCCGGCCATGCGCATGCCCTTGAAGACGCGGCTCGGAGTCGACGATGCGCCGATGGAGCCGGGCTTGCGGTGGTTGCGGTGCGCACCGTGCGAAGCGGAGACACCCTTGAAGTTGTGACGCTTCATGACACCCGCGGTGCCCTTGCCCTTGCTGGTGCCGACGACGTCGACCAGCTGGCCGGCCTCGAAGAGACCGTCCACCGTGAGCTCCTGGCCGAGCGCGTAGTCAGCGGCATCCGCGGTGCGGATCTCGGTGACGTGGCGACGCGGCGTGACGCCGGCGGCCTCGAAGTGAGCGGTGAGGGGCTTGTTGACCTTGCGGGGGTCGATCTGGCCCGCGGCGATCTGAACGGCGTTGTAGCCGTCCTTCTCGGGGGTGCGGACCTGCGTGACCACGTTGGGTGCGAGCTCGATGACGGTGACGGGAACGATCTTGCCGTTCTCGTCCCACACCTGCGTCATGCCGAGCTTGGTGCCCAGCAGACCCTTGGAAATCTTTGCGTTGATGTCAGCCATGTCGATCCTCAGAGCTTGATCTCGATGTTGACGTCAGCCGGCAGGTCGAGACGCATCAGCGAGTCGACGGCCTTGGGCGTCGGGTCGACGATGTCGATCAGACGCTTGTGGGTGCGCATCTCGAAGTGCTCGCGGCTGTCCTTGTACTTGTGGGGCGACCGGATGACGCACACGACGTTCTTCTCGGTCGGAAGCGGCACGGGGCCGACGACGGTTGCGCCCGCACGGGTCACAGTGTCGACGATCTTGCGCGCCGACGTGTCGATGACCTCGTGGTCATACGACTTCAGGCGAATGCGGATCTTCTGTCCCGCCATTGTCTGCTCACTCTCTTTAAGCGTCTTACCGTCCTGGGCCGGGTGACCCAGGGGCATTGGACGCACGATGGCGCTGTTCACGCCTCGGCACTTGCCTTCTCGGACTCGTGACCTCTCGGTCCCGGCCTGTCGAAGGGCGCACCACTGTTCTTCTGTCAGTCCGTGCTCCTCGCGGCGCACGGCAGAACCTCTCAGCAGAGGTGTCGGGGAGTTCTTCTACCCGCGGCCTAGAACCCTGCTGCCTCACGAAGAGGCGCCGTCTATGCACTGCCCTGGTAGTGATCCGACCGGCGCGCACAGCGCACCCCCGGAATGTGGAACTCACCCATTCTGCCATGACTGATTTCGGTTCTGCAAACCCGGGCGTGTCGCGCCCTGCATCCGAAGCCACGACCGTGGGGCGAGGCATCCCCATGCCTCGCCCCACGTGGGGATGCGTTCAGCGCGAGGGGGCGCGCCGAACGCGGGGATTCGGGCGTGGAAGGGCGCCCTGATCCCCGTCGGAGGCTCGGCGGATCGACTGCCGTGTCGGCAGCGCGCGACGCGCAGAAGGCGTCACGAACGCATCGATCCCCAAAGTCGTTCCCCAGTCGTATGCACGGACGAGCCGTGCGGTTCGGGATCGCGAACCCCTTCGCGATTCCCAGCCGCAAGATCCCCAGGCGGCTGTCCCGATAGTAGCGGATGAAGGGCCCTCTGCGGCAGAGGGCCCTTCATCCGATCAGGCGCGCGTCAGGATCAGGCCGATCGGCGGCGTGCGATCAGCACGAGCGCCCCTCCGCCGCCGAGCAGAATCAGCATGGCCAGCCACAGCGCGAGAGTGTCGTCCAGACCCGTGCGGGGCAGCTCCTCGACGAACTCGTTGCGCACGTCGACGCTCACCGGCCCCTCGGCATCGGCGAGTGCGATGTCCGCGGTCACGCCTGGCGCGGTGAACGAGGCGCCGCTCTCGTCCGTGACCACCGTCATGGTGCGCACCGCACCGCCGGTCTCGGTCTCGGTGAGCGCGCACGTCGCGTCGACCGGCAGGTCCTCGTACGAGGCCGTGTAGCCGTCGTCCGCGCTGAGTTCGCGCGTCGCGCCGCCGGGGATCTCGATCGGGACGTCCTGGCCCTCCAGGGGTCGCACGCACGACAGCTCCACCGTGAACGGGCCGCCTGCGCCCTCGGCATCCAGGTCGCCCAGCCGAGTCTTGGTGACCAGGATCGACGTGACGTCGAAGGTGTTCGTCGCGGTCACGATCGACGCCGATGCCGGGTCCGTACCGGTTCCGATCACGACGACGCCGTCCGCGGGCGCGAGGGTCGAACCGGTCGCGCCTGCGGCGTCGGTCTCGTCGACCGTGCACTCGGTGCCGGTCGGGTACGGGCCGAACGTGCGCTCCTCGTCCGGACCGAGCTCGAACTGCTCGCCGAGCAGCGTCTCGCCCTGGTAGGTGCACACCGCCTCGAAGCCGAACGGACCCGCACCCCACTGCTCGACGCCGTCGCCCTCGGTGTTCTTCACGACCGTCAGGAGGCCGACGTCGAACGTGTTGGTCGCCGTGACCGTCCACTCGGGCGACGCGCCGTCGCCGAGCACGACCGCACCATCGGCGGGCGAAAGGGTCGAGCTCGTCGCCCCGGCATCGTCCGTCTCAGCCACGACGCATTCGCTGCCGTTCGGGTACGGGCCGAACGTCGCCGTCGCGTTGGCGTCGAGTTCGAACTCCTCGTCCAGGTATGTCTCCCCCTGATAGGTGCAGACTGCGGTGAAGGTGAAGGGCCCGGCGCCGTACAGCTCCGCCCCGTCGCCGACGACGTTCTTGACCACGCTCAGGATGCCGGTCTCGAAGGTGTTCGTGGCCGTGACCGTCCATTCTGGCGAGGTGCCGCTGCCGATCACGACCGCTCCGTCGGCCGGCGAGAGCGCCGATTCCGTCGCGCCCGCGTCGTCTGTCTCGGCGACGATGCACTCGGTGCCGGTCGGGTACGGTCCGAACGTCGCCTCGGCGTTCGGACCGAGATCGAACGTCTCGTCCAGCAGCGTCTCACCCTCGTACGTGCAGACCGCGGTGAAGACGAAGGGACCGCCGCCGTACTGCTCGGCTCCGGGTCCGTCCACGTTCTTGACCACGGTCAGGATGCCGACGTCGAAGGTGTTCGTCGCCGTCACCGTCCACCCGGGGGCCGCACCGTCCCCGATCACGACGGTGCCGTCGGCCGGTGAGAGCGTCGCGTCCGTCGCGCCGGCCTCATCGGTTTCCGTCACCGCGCATTCCGTACCGGCCGGGTACGGCCCGAACGTGGTCTGCGTGTTCGCGGCGAGCTCGAACTCCTCGTCCAGCAGCGTCTCGCCCTCGAGCGTGCAGACCGCGGTGAAGGCGAACGGGCCGGCCCCGTACTGGGCGGCACCGTCGCCATCCACGTTCTTGACGACGGTGAGGATGCCGGACACGAACGTGTTCGTCGCCGTGACGGTCCAGGCGGGATCCGCGCCCTCGCCCAGGACGACCACGCCGTCCTGCGGATCGAGCACGGCGCTGGTGGCGCCGGCGTCGTCGGTCTCGGCGACCGCGCACTCGGTGCCGGTCGGGTACGGGCCGAACGTGCGCTGCGCGCTCGGGTCCAGCTCGAACGTCTCATCCAGCAGCGTCTCGTCCTGGTAGGTGCACACCGCCGTGAACTCGAACGGTCCAGCGCCGAACTGCTCGGCTCCTGAGCCGGTGACGTTCTTCACGACGGTCAGGATGCCGGTGTCATAGCTGTTCGTGAAGGAGACCTCGGAGCCGGTTGTGCCGACCTCGACCGTCGCGCTGCCGTCGCCGTTGTCGATGACTCCCGTGCCGACGACGACCACGCCGTCCGCGCCGTCGGCGTCGACCTCGGTGACGAGGCAGGTCGAGTTCGCCGGGATGGTGTCCTCCGGGGCGGTGAAGGTCTCGCCGTCCTCGATCGTGAACGCCAGCTCCGTGCCGCCGTCCTCCCAGACGACGTCATCGCCGAGAGGCCCGGTGCAGGTGAGCGTGTAGTCGAACGGACCGAACGACCCAGCCGCCGCATCCGTGTCGACCGTCTTGGTGACCGACACGTCCACGTACTGGAAGGTGTTGGTCAACGACGCGGTCTGCGCCTCAGGGATCTCACCGTCCTCCGTCGCGGGAGTCGTGATCGTGATCTGCTGCGGCTCGGAACGGTCGATCTCGCCGTAGCTGCCGTCCTCACCCGATTCTGCGACGTCGCAGACCGTGCCGAGCGGGAGACCGTCGATGCGCGACGCGTAGTCGGCTTCGGCGGTGAGCGTCACCACTCCCCCGTCCGGCAGCGTCAGCGGAACGCCGGCCACGGTGCAGGAGACGGTGAACGTGAACGCATCCGGTGCGAGATCCGTCGCGCCTTCGATGACCTTCTGCAGCCCCAGATCGCCGTGCAGCAGCGTGACGCCGGCCTGGACGGGCGCCACCGAGTACTCGGCGCCGGCGCCGTCCGTCCCGACGGCTCCGATCTGGTTCCACGCGAAGCCGCCGGCGTCCGGCACCGCGATGGGTGCGAGGGTCGGGAAGTCGGCGGATGCCGGAGTGTTCCGGGTCTGGTAGTGCAGGCCGAGGCGATCGCCGGGTCCGAACACGCCGGAGGCCGTCGCCGAGAAGTCGATGGTGACGCGCATGCCGGTCACCGCTTCCCAGGGCCCGGCGTACTCGGTGGCACCGACCCACTCGGCCGTGGTGTCGCAGAGCAGGTCGCCGAACCATGCGGATCCGCTTCCGCTGCCGTAGCACGGCGCGGCGGACGTGGTGACGTCGAGCGACACGACGGCGCCCTCGGGGAGGGAGTTCGTCAGCAGCGACTCCGGCAGCAGGACGTTCTTGAACGTCGAGTTGCGCGCGGCGCCCGTCGCCAGCATCCGATCGCCGGGCTGCGGGAGCGGATCGACGATCGAGATCGTCGGGAAGCCGACCGTGCCGGCGTTGAGCACCGACACCTTCCAGTCATCCGTCGCGCCGACGGCCGTGTAGGCGGCGCACGGCATGCGCGTGTAGCTGTCCGCGTCGAGCGGGCACGCCTGGGCAGGGTTGGTCGGGTTGACCTGGCCGTCGACGAGCACGCCGTCGATCTCGCCCTTGACCCACTTGCTGGCCGAGAGCGCACCGCCGGGGGCCGGCTGCACGAAGTTCGTCGTGCCGCACTGGTTCGTCTCGAGGCCGTCGACCGTGCCCTGCCCGTTGCCGGAGGTGTTGGTGCAGGACGACAGCTCTTCCGCCGCGGTCACCACGAACGAGTTCGTGGTGAACTCCTCGAGCCCGAGACCGGGAAGCAGGGTCAGGTTGATCGTGATCGTGAACGACTCGCCCGGAGACATCTGCTGTCCACCGTCCGGCCAGGTGAACGTGATGATCTTCCCGGTCTCGTCGGCGGCCGCAGTGACGTCGGTCGACAGCGTGCCGCCGTCACTGGTCGCGTAGGTCGGCTCGGAGAAGTCCCACTCGAGGTAGTCGGGGAGCGTGTCGACGAGCTCGTCGATCGTCAGGTACCCGGTGCCGGTGTTCGTGAACGTCAGGGTCCACGGCAACGACGATCCGATGCCGACGATGTGGCTCGATCCCGGCTGCGTCTTGACGACGTCGATCGTGTGCGTGCCCGGTTCGACGTTCAGCGACGCCTGCGCGTCGTCATCCGCCGGGGCGTAGCGCCCGTCCGTGCGCTCGCTCACGATCGAAGCCTCGTTGGGGATCGTCGCCGGCGGCGCGAGTTCGGTGCCGTCACGCTGGGTGGTGAGCACCTGCACGTCGAAGCGCAGCTGCGCGGTCCAGTCGGCCGGCGGGTTGGCGTGCGAGAGCACGTCTCCCGACGAGTTCGAGAACACGGCGCGCAGGCCCACGACCGCTGTCGGGTCGACGCCCGGCAGCTCCGCGGTCGGACCGAAGGCGCCCTCGACCCACTCGGAGCCGATGAGCGCGTCGATGCGCACCTGGTCGGCGCCTGCGGGCAGCGTCGCCGCGAGGTTCGACGTGTCTGCGAGGCGGACGCCGTTCCAGAAGGCGGCGGCGTCGTCGGTGATCGTGACCTGGTGGGTCGCCGCCGTCGATTCGCCGTCGGTGGCATCCAGCGTGACGGCGACAGGATCGCCCAGCTGAGGTTCGAGCAGCGTCTCGGGCGCGATCGTCTTGGTCAGCGTCGCGTCGAGCATGGCGACCAGAAGCTGCACGGAGGCGTCGGCCTGGTCGAACGGCGTCGATGCCTGACCGCTCGGGGTCAGCACCGGGTCGTACGACTGGGCGATCACGTCGTTGTCGACGGTGCCCGGTGCGACGAGCTGGCCCGCGTCGCTGCGCTCGTACTGGCGCACGCGCGTCTGAATCGTGATCGTGAGATCGTCGCCCTGCTCGATGAGGCCGCCGTTCGTCTCGGGATCGGTGCCCTGGAACACGGCGCTCACGCCCACCACCGTGGCGAGATCGCCCTCGGCGAGGGCGGCGGCATCCGTGATCGACAGGGTGCGCGTGGAGAGCGAGCCGTCCTCGGCGCGGTCCCACAGGGTCACCGTGGACGCTGCCGGATCGACCTCGGCGGGGTGCGCGAAGGCGAGCGAGAGGACGTTGAGCCGCTCATAGGGGTTCGTGTCGGCGTCGTAGGAGGCGCCGTCGAACGGATCGGCATCCCAGGCATCCGGATCGCTGACGCAGTCTCCGATCGATCCCGGCGCGCACGTGATCGGATCGGTGACCCGCACGTACGATGCGCGCGCCGTGCTCCCGTTCTCGGCAACGATCGTGAAGGTCGTCGTCGGATAGTTCGCCGGGTCGACGTCCGCCGACTCCGGGATCGTCAGCGTCGCGGGGTCAGCGGTCTTGGTGACGTCGACGAGCGGCGGCTGATCGATCAGCGCGATGTTGTCCTGATCGCTGTCCGACCCGTTGCCGGCGTCCGAGACGTAGTCCCCGCGCACCGTGTTCCAGATCGTGCCGTCCACGTCGTCGTTGAAGTGCTGATCCGCGGTCGCCCAGGGCGAGTCGAGACCGGTGTCGTCGCGCACGACGTTGCGCAGCTGCCAGGTGAGGAAGCTGGGACGGTACTGGCCGATGGCAGAGGTCGCCAGACCCGAGCCCGGTTCGGGGCGGGTCGGGTCGGCACTGGCCGCACGGGCCGCGTCATCCGGCGTGTAGACCAGCGCGACGCCGGTCGTCCCGGCGGACTGCTCCGGGGTCAGAACGTGTCCCTTGAAGCCGCCGTCGGCGGCCATCCAGGTGCCGTCCGGTGCGGGGACGACCACCCAGGCTCCGTCGACGAACAGACGGACCTCGGTGATGTCGTCCCAGGCCAGTAGCGGATCGTCGGCCAGCGTGATCGGGTCGACGCTCAGCAGGTCGAACGCCTGGAACACGGTCTCGGCCGCGGGCGCGGGGTCCGTGCCGTCCTCCGTCGCCGGGTCGCTGAGCGTCAGCTGCTGGATGCCGGGGGTGCCGATGCGCCATTCGTTCCTGGTCGAGACGATGTCGCCGGACTGGGCGTCCAGCAGGTCGACGTCGGTGGTCTTGTCGTCGCTGTCGACCCAGCGCTTGTCCACGCCGAGCGGTCCCTCGCCAAGCGCGGGGATCTGGATGCCGATCGTGTCGGTCGCATCGACGATGTCGCTGGTGATGCCGTCCGGGAGCCCGTCGACGTCGGCGCTGCTCTGCGCGGTCGCCTCATCCTCGTAGACCGTCGGCTGCTGGGCGGCCGCGTCGTCCTCCGGCTCGTCTCGCGTGTCGGTCGGCCCGCTGCCGTCGCGCAAATCGCTGCGTGCATCGAAGACGACGTTCGGCTGCACGCTGAAGCCCTGGGGGAAGCCGTCCGGGTTGTCGAAGACGAAGCGGATGCCGGTGACGTCGGAGAGCGTGTCCGGCGCGGTGAGCGCGGCCGCCATCTCGGCGCGGCTCATCTGGAACACGAACGCCGTGTCCTGGGGACCGGCGGTCGTCAGCGTCTTCTCGACTCCGTCCGCGGTCCAGTAGACGATCGTGAGGGTGGTGTTCGCGGGCACCTGTGTGGGAGCGATTCCGGCGATGTCGAAGGCATTCCAGAAGTCGTCGCTCTGGTCATCACGCCAGGAATCCTCGACGACGATCTGGGTCGGCGAGACCTGCGCGACACCGGAACCGGTCGTGGCGGTGAGCCCCGCGACGACGCTGGTGCCGGGCTCGACGGCGCCGCCGGGGCTGATGTTCTTCTGGAGCGCGATGCTGATCTCGGGAAAGTACACCGCGATCGGAGCTTCTGCCTCGTCCGTCGCCTGCCCGACCGCGTTCTCGGCGGTGACGTCGATCGTGTTGGTGCGGGTGGCCGTCGGCTCGTCCTCGCTGACCAAGGTCACGGCGGGCAGGATGGTGACGTCGAAGGTGGCTGCGGCGCCCGCTTCGATGTCACCGGTGAAGACGATGTCGAACCCGGTGATGACGCCGGCCGGCGCGACCGGCGCCTCGCCGTTCGCGAACGGCACCGGCGTCTGCGCCACTCCGTCCACATACCAGGTGATGGTGGCCGCGGTCGCGCCTGCCGGGTATGCGATGCCGGTGGGGAACCCGCCGAACACCATGTCGGCGTCGAAGAAGCCCTGCTCGGACACCGTCATGGTCTGCACTGGGCCGTTGGAGTCGTTGCGGACGACGAGCTGCGCGGTCGACTCTCCCCCGGCGGCCAGTTCGGCCGGGGTGATCGTCTTGTCGGCACCGACATCGACGGTCAGCGCGCCGATCGTGTACGGCGCTTCCGCCGTGTCGCTCGCGGACTGGCCGTCGGCGTTGACGGTCGAGGTGATCGCGTTGGTGACGGCGGAACCAGTGTTCAGGCTCGAGCCATCGTTGCGGTCGGTCGAGCGCTGTTCGACGGCGAAGGCGGTGGATGCCGCGGCATCCGCCTCGATCGTCCCGCCTGCATAGGTGAGCCGGATTCCGCCGACCTCTGCGGGTTCGACGCCGTCGGGCAGTGCGGGGGCCGCCGCCGGGGTGCCGGACACCCAGCTCCAGGTGCCCGTCCCTTCGTCGTACACGTATGCGTCGACCTGGACGGTGGTGGCGTCCGGCGGGAGGGTCGTGGACGCGAAGCCGGCGAAGTCGACGATGCGGAAGGGGTTGTCGGCGCCGAGAGAGTTCGCGCCGTCGACGGCGCTGGTGGGTTCCTGGATGACGAGGGAGTCGCCGGAGAGGTTCGACTGGTTCTGCGCACCGATGGTGATGGTCGACTCCACGCCAGGTTCGAACTGCTGCGACGCAGGCTCCCAGGACTTGGATGCCTCGACCGCGACCGTCGTCGGAACGGTGACGATGACGTCGGCGGAGTCCGTGATCGTGGTCGGCACCTCGCCCGGCCCGTTGTCCCACGTGGTGCTGGCGGTGTTGGTGACCTGATCGGTGTTGTACTCCCAGTCGGCGGGCAGATCCGCAGGGACTTGCAGCGCGAGGCTGAGCTTCAGTGTTCCGCCCGCGGCCAGCCCCTCGCCAGCGCCGTCGTCGATCGGCTGCTGGAAGTCCACTTCGTACGTGCACGAATCGCTGACTTCGACGGGGTTGCCTGCTCCATCCTCAACGCATCCTTCGCTCGTGAGGGTCAGCGGAACAGTCGTCGGCGTGTAGGTCGCGCCCACGATCTCGAAGCCGGCGAGCTCGGCCGGCAGCGTGTCAGTCAGGACGACGTTCTGGCAGTCGGCGTCGAAGCATGCGAGGTCGACCGTGTAAATGAACTCGTCGCCGGGTGCCAGCCCGTCCTGCAGATCGAGCCCGTCGACCTGCTTGTCGATCGTGATGGCCGACTCCGCCGCTTGTGCGGCGGTCGGCACGACGAGCCCCGCGAGGATGAAGGCGAAGGCCGCGGCGACCGCGACGACGATTCGGAGGAGGGGCGACCTGGTGGTCTTCGCTGCGTTCGACGACATGCTGTGACTCTCCGTGCGTTCGATGAGGGAGCGCCGGCGGAGCCCCCCTCCGTCTATGAACCTACTGAACGAACGCTGAACGGGTAAAGGCCCTCTCGTTCGAAACGGGCGAGTTCGCGCCGAAAACGGCGAAGCGCCTCCGCAACCGTTCGGCTGCGGAGGCGCTTCGGGGGTCTCACTCGTTGCCGACGGCCTTGTCGGCTCCGTCGCGGATCTCGTCGATCTTGTCGGCGGCACCGGGGGCAACCTTCTTGGCGAAATCGGCGACTCCGTCGAGGACCTTGTCGCTGATGTCCTCAGCCTGCTCGCTCTTCACGGCCTCGGCGATCTTGTCCTTGTGCTCCTCGTAGAGGTCCTTGCCCTTGTTGACTGCCTCATCGATTCCCATTGCATCCCCTATCCGGTTCTCTGCCGGCCTGTTCCGGCCGACCCCTCACATTCTGTCCGGCGGATGCCGCAAGGGGAAGAGGCGGGACGATGCCGTGTCACCCCGCGTCTCACGCGTGCCCACCCGTGCGGCTGGCGTCAGTCGGCGGGTGTGTTGCCAGCGGCGTCAGGCGGCGAGGAGACCCGGCGTTGTCGGCGCGCAGACGGCAAGGAGGTCAGCCAGAGGTGCTCAGTGCCATCGACGCACAGTCTCTCAGGCGTCGCCGGTGTCAGGCGGCGAGGTTGTAGCGGGCGGTGCCGCCGAGGCGTGGGGTGCGGGTGGGGTCGACGTTGGCGGGTGGGATGAACCAGACTTTCGCGGTGGTGCCGGTGCCTTGGATGCGGATTTCCCAGCCGTTGTCGTGGACGCGGTGGTGACAGTTGTCGCAGAGCAGGACGCCGCGGCCCAGATCGGTTCTGCCGCGGTCGCGGTTCCACCAGTCGATGTGGTGCGCGCGGGTCATCGAGGGTGGGAGGGTGCACATCGCGCATCCGCCGTCTCGTTCCACGAGGGCGAGTCGTTGGGTGCGGGTGAAGAAGCGTTTCTCCCTGCCCCAGTCGAGGATCTCACTGTCGGTGCCGAGGACGTAGGGGATGACGCCCCCGTTGGCGGCGATGCGTCGGGCGGCACTGATGCTGATGGGCTGGTCGATGCCGTCGATGGATGCGCATCCGGTGCCATCGGCCAGGTCGTTCACCCCGACCCGGACGATCACGGTCGCCCCGGCGAGGGCAGGGGCGTTACTGTCGCAGCCGATGGCGTGGGCGGCGATATCGGCCAGAGCGTCGGCCTGCAACCGCGCGATGCTGCGCCGGTCGGCGTCGGGAGCGTCCGGGTCGAGGGCGCTCCCCCGTGCGTTCAGCACCGCGGTGACATGCCCTTCGATCGCGGTTTTGATCGGCGCACCGGTGGCGACGTCGACGTCCGCGTCGATGTGCAGGCGCCCCTCGCGTTCGAACATGACCAGTCTGTTCTGCGCCCGTGCTGCTTCCTCCCGGGGCAGGACCCCGTCGGGGTCCAGGTGCGCTTCGGTGCGGGTGAGGAGTTTACGGACCTCGTCCAACGACAAACCCGGCCGCCTTGTCGACCAGCGCGGCTGACCGCGTCGTGCAGAGGATGCGTCGTCGACATGCCTCCAGACTACTGAACCAACACGAAGAATGGAAGAGATGTTCGAAAGAAATGTTCGATTGTCGCGCGTCAGCGTAGTTGCACCCACCGTCCATGGACGCAGACCGCCTGGTACCAGCCTCAGGGCGGACTGTGCCGCGAGGGAATGCACGGTCCCCGGGAGAAATGACCACGCCCGCTGACGACCCCGAAGCTCGCGGACGAACCCCGAGAACGGCTACCGAGAATCAGTGCGCCGTGGTGCCGGGTAGGAAGACCGCACGCACCGTGCGGAACAGGATGATGACGTCCTGCATAAGCGACCAGTTCTCGACGTAGTACAGGTCGAGACGGATCGTCTCCTCCCACGACAGCGACGAGCGGCCGGAGACCTGCCAGAGCCCGCTCAGCCCTGGTTTCACGAGCAGGCGCCGATGCGCGACGTCGTCGTAGAGCGCGACTTCCGATGCGCGCTGCGGACGGGGGCCGACCAGGCTCATGTCGCCCAGGAAGACGTTGACGAGCTGCGGCAGCTCGTCGATGGAGTGCTTGCGCAGGAAGCGCCCGACCCTCGTGATGCGGGGGTCGTCCTCGATCTTGAACAGCGGCGAGTCGCTCGTGCCCTGCAGGTCGAGAAGCGTCGAGAGCTGATCGTCCGCGTTCGCCACCATCGAGCGGAACTTGCGCATTCCGAACGTGCGCCCGCCTCGGCCGATGCGGTCCTGGGAGTAGAAGATCGGGCCGGGTCCGTCGATGCGGATCGCGATCGCGGTGATGAGGAAGACGGGCGACAGCAGCACGAGCATGAGGATCGAGCCGATGATGTCGGACGTGCGCTTGAGGAACCGCTTGGAGCCCTCCATGCGCGGGAAGTCGACGTGCACGAGCGGCAGGCCGGCGACCGGGGTCGTGTGCAGGCGCGGGCCTGCGATGTCGGTGAGGACGGGCGCCATGATGAGCTGGATGTCGCGGTCGGACACCGCATACCCGAGGTGGCGCATCGTCAGGGGGTCGAGGTCGTCCGACCCGACGATGATCAGCGCATCGAAGCGGACGTCATCCAGCAGCGTCTCGACGTTCGCGATGTCGCCGAGCACTTCGAAGCCGGCGACGACATCAGGCGACGTGCCCTCGGTGATCACACCGACGATCTCGTACCCGCTGCTCTTGGCGCGGCGGATCTCGCGCGCGACATGGGCGACCTTCGACGGCTCGCCGATCACGACCGCCCTGTGCAGGTAGCGGCCGGACTTCTGCCGGCCGCGCAGCCACTGCCGCCATATCCACCGCGACAGCAGGAGGAGCACGAGTCCGAGCGGGAAGACGACGGCGACCAGCGCGCGCGAGAGGTTCATCCCGAGGAAGAACGCCATCGCGACGGTGACCGCGAACACGACGATCGAGGCGTTGACGATGCGGCGGTACTCGTCGGCTCCCTGGCCGACGATGTGGCGGTCTCGCGAATCCGTCGCGTCGAGAGCGAGCAGCCAGAGCACGCCGATCACGACGAGCGCCGTGATGTACGAGATCGAAGGGCCGTCCGGCCAGGAGACCCCCGTCGACAGCGCGGGAAGCACCGCGGTCGCCGAGACGACGAGCGCGAGCACGATCACGACGACGTCGCTGTAGAACAGACGGCTCGCATAGCGACGCGGCCAGGCACCAGGACGTGCCTTCTTGACCGGAGCGTGCGGGGGCCTCATGGGCTCCCCCGAGGCATCGGAGCTGCCGCGCTCGAGTTGAACGACGACGACCACCACCCCCTACACGGACACCAGAACCGCAGTCATTCTAGCGGCCTTGGAATTTCCTGGGAGGGAGACTCCCGGTTCTCAGCCGGCGCAGCCGTCGGTGACGACGGGCTTCTCGCTGTTGACCATCGGGTTGGTCAGCACCTGGAGCGGCCCGTTGTCGCCGGCGGGTCCGACGAACGTCGCCGTCACATCGACCGAGTCGCTGGGGTCGAACCACGCCTCGAACGCGACGACCGGCCGCCCGAGGTCGTCGACGTCGCGGTGCATCACCGAGACCTCGTCGCCGTTGAACGTGGCATCGGCCAGGGTCGTCCCCGGAGGGCCGTAGACGAAGATCCAGTCGCGGAAGCGCGCACCGAACGTCATGCTCTGCACGTACCGCGGCAGTGCCTCGGCCTGGCGCTGCGACAGCGGCAGCGTCAGTGCACCGTTCACGGTGTAGGTCGCCGTGTCGCCCTCGCAGACGGAGGTCGCCGACGTCGCGGTCTCGGTGAAGTAGTCGATCTTCGACCCGTTGCTGTTGTTGAAGTAGATCCCGACCGAGGTCGTGTTCTTGTTGTTCTCCGGCAGGACGCCGCTCATGCGGGTGCCCTTGATCGCCTCGGCGATCTGCTCGTCCTCACCCCAGACCAGGACGCTGCCCTGCTTGGCGCTCTCGGTGATCGCCCACATCATGTCCTTGATGTCGAAGTCGCCGGTGGCGATCTTGTCGAAGACGGCGGCGGCGGTGTCGGCGAAGAATCCGTCGACGAGCTCCGGCTCCTTGTACGAGTCCCAGCGGCCGTACACCTCGCTGAGCAGCAGCGAGACGGCGTTGTCCTCGGAGAGCACCTCTCCCGATTCGAGTTCGATGGGTCCGGTCGCGACGAGGATGCGCGACAGCGCGATCGGATCGATCGAGATGACGCCGGCAACCTCGTCCGGCGCGATGTCGCGCTGCCACCAGGCGCGCAGGATCTGCGCCGCCGTGGGGAAGTCGGGTCGGCTGGTCGACGTGTTGATGTGGTCGACGAGATAGCTCGTGTACAGCTGGATCGCGCTGTCGGGAACCGCGACGTCGACGGCGGTGCCGTTCTGGTAGCTGCCGCTGTCGCCCTGCGCGCCCATCGTGATCACGCCCCGGTCGACCTTCACGAGCGTCTGAGCCGCCGCGCTGCCGCCGAGCGCGAGCGACTCGGCGTTGTTCTGGAAGGCCAGCAGGTAGTTGCGCTCTCCGTCTCCGCCGAGGAGCTCGGGCAGGATGCCGATCATCGGCGCTGCGGCCGACATCACCGCGTCGACCTGATCGACGCCGTCGCGGACGACCGAGATGAGGAACGGCGAGTTCGAAACCGAGTCCAGCCCGTCGGCGAGCTGGACGATGCGCTCGCCCTCTTCCTCGGACGCGTCGAGGAGACGCACCGTGACCGGGGCGCTGTCGTCACCGGCATCCATCACGGGCAGCGCGACTCCGTTGACGAGCGCGTCGAGCGACTGCGCCGCGAGGCGCACGCCGCGCAGGTTGTCGCCCGCCACCGGCACCCACTCCATGAGCCACCACACCGGGTCGGATGCCGCGGCCGACGCGCTCTCGGCGTTCTCGGCGAGCTCCGGGAGGGCCTCGTCGACGTTTCCGCCGTTCTGGATGTCGCTGATGAGCTCCTGGCTCTTGACGAGGCCGTCCTTGACCGTGAGGGCGCGAAGACCCACCCAGCAGACGGCGAGGAGGAGTGCGATCACCACGAGCGTGAGGATCAGCCAGACGCGACGCCGGCGGCGGCTCTTGTCCGTCGTGTTGTCGTCGACGGTCTGCGCACGCCTGCTCTCAGCGCTCATGGAGGACTTGCCTTTCGTACGGGATGCAACCGATGCAGTCTACCTGCGGCGGTTTCGGAGGATGCCGGGAGGGGTCATTCCGCCTCGGCATCCACCTCAGCGGTTCCGATGAACACCGGGGACGCGCCGAGCGTCAGCGTGACCTGGCCGTCCTCCGGCTCGAGGATCTGCGTGAGCCCGGACAGGTCGGTCACCGACAGCGCGACGTCGGTGGCGAAGGCACGCTGCACCTCGGCATCCTTCGCCCAGGCGACGCGGACCTCGTCGTCACCCGTGCCGAACACCTGCACCGTGCTGGTGTCGTCCGACTCGTCGTCCAGGAAGCCGCGGTCGCGGATCTGCGTGATCATGAGCGCCTGCGCGAACGCACCGGGCTTCGGCGCGTTCGCAAGGACGTTCGCCCGCGGGCTGTTCTCGAAGAGGCCGAAGTTGGACTCACCGGCGGCGAGATCCGGGGTGTCGTTGATGAGGTCGTACCAGAAGTACTTCTCGACGCCGTTCGCGAACGCGAGCGCCTCGTTGCGCACCATCATCTGCCCCTGCTCGGCTGCGGTGACGCCGTCGTAGTGCGTGGGGAAGCCCATCTCGGTGATCCACACCGGCTTGGTCGCGCCGGCGACCTCCTGCATGTCGGCGATCGACTGCTGCACCGTGCCCGCGATGAGGTCGGCGTCCCGGTCGATCCAGGACTCGTACGGGTGGTAGCTCGCGGCATCCGTCACGGCCATGCCGCCGGCCTGCCAGAACCCGACGAACCAGTCCCGGTCGTACAGCGCGGTCGACCCGGTGACGAGCGGGAGATCGGGGTGGGACGGCTTCACGTGATCCCAGGCGGACTGCGCGATCGGCATGTAGCACGAGGGCGCCTGACCGCACGGGACATCGGTCTCGCGGTGGTTGAACTCGTTCAGCACCTCGAGGCCGACCATGTCGAACCGGTCGGCGACGGCCTTCGCGTAGCGGCCGTACGCCTGGATCGACTCCTCACCGGACGGCGCGCGCCTGGTGCCGTAGAGCCGGTTGCCGTAGGCCACGATGCCGAGCAGCTTGACGTCATTGGCGTGCATGCGCGAGAACTCGCGCACGTAGTTCTCGTCCCAGACGTACTGGCCCTTGGTCTTCTCGTTGCGCTCCCAGGAGATGTCGTTGCGCACCTCGGCGAAGCCGAGCGCGGAGGCCATGGTGCCGGTGCCGATGAAGGTCTCCTTCTCGACGTGCGCGGCGACCCCGAAGCGCGAGTCCTGGGGAACGTAGAAGGTTCCGGTGTCGATCACGGCGACGTTCGTCTCGATGTGACGACCGGAGGCGTCATCGACCGTGACCGCGTAGTGGCCCTGGGGTACGCCGGTCAGCGGCAGCGCGGTCAGAGGCCCTGCGGCCGTGGCCTCGCCCGTGATGGGCTCGCCGCCGGAGGTCGATGTCGCACTCCAGGTGACGGCACCAGCGGGGGCCGCGACGGCGAGCACCGCGCTCTTGTCGGTGAGGATGAGCGAGTCGTTGACGATGCCACCCGATGCCTGAACGGCCTCGAACGAGCCGTTGGCGACGAACTCGTCGCCTGCCGCACCGGTGATCGAGACGTCGTCGATACCGAACCCGCGCACGGCGCCGGAGAGCACGATGTCGATCGACGAGTCGGCGGCCTGGTCGGCCGGGGTGGTGAAGGGGAATTCGACGGTCTCCCACTCGGCATCCAGCTCGTCGAGCGTGAACGTCTGGCCGGCGACATCCAGGCGGATGCCGGTCGCGGCCTTCTTCTCGGCCAGCAGGCGTGCAGAGAGGCTGAGGGTGTACTGGGTCTCGGGCGCGAGGGCGACAGGGGCGGAGGCGGCGACGATATCGGCGTCGTCGGCCGGGGCATCCACCCGAAGCGACACGGTGCCGGTGGCGGCGTCGCCGACTTCGGGGAGCACGGCGGCGACGACCGTGCGGTCGGCGAGTGTCCAGCCGTCGATCGACGCTCGGGCGACATTGGTGACGGGCACCTCGGCCAGCGGCTCGGGCGGCGGAGTGGTGGCGACGGCCTCCGGAGTCGGTTCGGACGTCTCGGTGGCCTGCGGTTCCGGTTGCTGCGCCATGATCATGGCCGCTGTCGCAACGCTTCCTCCGGCCAGGAGCACGGCCGCCGCGCTCGCGATGATGATCGTGGTCTTCTTCGTCAAGCGCAGAGCCATCGTGTCCTTTCCCCCCGGGTGGTCGCTACCAACCTAGCGGCACGAACCTGACAGACCACGGAGTCGGCCGTGCGGACAATCCTCCCTAGACTCGATGCATGCTTCTTCGTGCGGGTTCGATGCCGTGACCGGTGTCCTGGTGCACGAATGGCTCGCCCCGCGGGGCGGGTCGGAGAACGTCTTCGAGTCGCTGACGCGGATCTTTCCGGATGCCGCGCGCTACTGCCTGTGGAACGACAGCGACGGCCGGTTCACGGTCGACGGCGAGACGTGGCTCGCCCGCACCCCGCTGCGCGGGCACAAGGCCGCGGCGCTCCCGCTGATGCCCGCGGCCTGGCGAGATCTTCCCGAAGTGGATGCCGAGTGGGTGCTCACCAGCTCGCACCTGTTCGCGCACCACGCGCGCTTCGCGGGCCCCGCACGTCTCGCGCCCAAGCTCGTCTACGCGCACACGCCGGCCCGCTACATCTGGACCCCCGAGCTGGACGGGCGGGGCAGCTCGCTCCCCGCGAGGGCCGTCGCCGCTCCCCTCAAGCGCCTCGATCGGCGGCGAGCGCAGGAGCCGGTCGCGATCGCCGCGAACAGCAGGTTCGTGCAGGAGCGCATCGCGGCGTCCTGGCAGCGCGACAGCGCGGTCATCTATCCCCCGGTCGATGTGACTGCGTTCCTCGCGCCCGCGCACCTCGACGCGCACGACCAGGAAGTTCTCGATGCCCTGCCCGAGACGTTCCTGCTCGGGTTCTCGCGGTTCATCCCCTACAAGCGCCTGGATCTCGCGATCGAGGCCGGTGTCGCCGCCGATGTCCCTGTGGTGCTGGCGGGCGCCGGACCCGACGAGGCCCGACTGCGCGCGTTCGCCGCGGAGCGCGCTCCCGGCCGGGTGTTCTTCGTCGACTCCCCCGGGATGGAGCTGTACCGCGCGCTGCTGCAGCGCTGCCTCGCGCTCGTGTTCCCCGCGATCGAGGACTTCGGCATCGTCCCCGTCGAGGCGATGGCCGCCGGGCGTCCGGTGATCGCCAACGCGATCGGCGGCACGGCCGAGACGATCGTGCACGGTCGCACCGGTGCGCTCGTCGAGCACTGGTCGCACGATGAGTTGCGCAAGGCGGTGGCCACGGCATCCGGAGTCTCGTCCGACGACTGCCGGGCGCAGGGGATGCTGTTCTCGGAAGAGGTGTTCGCCGACCGCATCCGTGCGTGGGTGGACGAATCGGTCGACGGGGCGGGCGCATGACGCGCGTGCTGGTCGACGACCGTTACCGCGGAACCCACGGCATCGGCCGGTACGCGTCGGAGGTGCTCCCGCGGCTGACCGTGCCCTGGACGGATCTGGGTCTCGACGGCACGCCGTTCCATCCGACCGACGCGTTCCGCGCGGTTCCGTCGGCCGGCGCCCCGGATGCCGTGGTCTACTCCCCCGGTTACGGAGCGCTCGTGCGTGCTCGGCGGCAGCTGCTCACGCTGCACGACCTGATCCAGTTGCAGGCACCAGGGCTGTCGCGGTGGAAGTTCGCGGCGTACTACGCGGGTCCGGTCCGACAGGTCGTCCGCAGGGCCGGTGTCGTGCTCACCGTGTCGGAGACGTCAGCGCGGGCGCTGCGGGAATGGGTCAGGGATGACGCGGTGGAGATCGTCAATGCCGGCAACGGCTGCTCCGACGCGTTCCGGCCCGGGGATGCCGCCGATGCCGCGGATCCGTATGTGCTGTTCGTCGGCAACGGTCGGGCGCATAAGAACCTCGACACCGTGCTCAAGGCGCTCGCGCTGGCACGCGACGTGCGCCTGGTGGCCGTCGTGCCGGATCGCGAGATCGGCGAGCTGAGTGCTCGGGCGACGCACCACGGCGTCGGCGCTCGCGTGCGCTGGGTGAGCGGCGTCGGCGACGAGGAGCTCGCCGAGCTCTACCGGGGCGCCGCCGCGACCGTGATGCCCTCGACGCTGGAGGGCTTCGGACTGCCCGCGTTGGAGTCGATCAGCTGCGGCGTGCCGGTGGTCCACTGGCAGGGATGCGAGGCGGTCGCCGAGATCGTGGGCGAGCGCGGGTGGGCGGTCTCATCCGCGCATGACGCTCAGGAGTGGGCCGACGCGTTGAGCGGCGCGGTTGCCGCCAGTCGCCGGGTCGATCCACCGGAAGGATACGACTGGAATCGGACGGCCGCGATCGTCTCGGAGACGATCACGCGGATGCGCTGACGGCGCCTACGCGGAGCGTCCGGGGAGTGCCCGGATGAACTCCTCGAGCGCGTCCGTCTTGCGCTCCCACGAGGCGTCGGCCGCGGCGCGCTCCCCCGCCTCGTTCGGGGACGGATGCCGCAGGGCCCGTTCGAGCGCGGCATCCGCGTCGTCGCCGCCGGTGTAGACCTCGATGCCGAGGTCAGACCGCCCGCGGATGCCCGGCGTCTCGCGCGCGACGACCGCGAGACCGGCCGCGAGGTACTCGTAGAGCTTCATCGGGCTCCGCCCCGCGTTGAGCGGGTTGTCGGAGAGCGGCAGAAGGCCGACGCGGGCCGTGTGCAGCAGGGCGGGGACGTCCGCGTAGAACACGGGCCCGACGAGGGAGACGTTCGACGACAGAGGATGCGGCGGATGCGCGTCCGGTCCGGCGATGACGAACTCGACGCCGGGCCGCGACCGCGCCCAGCGTTCAACGCGTTCCCAGTCGAAGCGGGCGTCCAGGGCGCCGACGTAGACGCAGCGGTCGGCGCGTGGCGCGTCCGCCCCGGTGGGCGCCGCGAAGCGTGCGACCTCCGCGCCGTTGCCGAGCACGAGCGACGGCACGCGCACGGGGCCGAGCCCGCGCAGCACCTCGTCGGAGGTCGCGATCACGGCGTCTGCGGCATCCAGGATCCGCTGCTGCAGCCGATGCTTGACCCCTGCCGGATACAGGTCGGTGGGGCGGTAGATCACGGCATCCGATAGGGAGCGCACGGAGGCGTCCCACAGCAGCGGCTGGTCGATCAGCACGGCGTCGAAGCGCGGGGCGATGCCCGCGCTTTTCAGCATCCGAGCCACCGTTGGTGCGCCGACCGGCACCGGCAGGATCGTCCGCGGCACGACGTTCAGGACGCCGTCCGCGTCGCGCTGCGGACGGTTCGGCACGGCGGCGAGGTCCGTCCGGCTGACGCGACCGGTGACCCTGTGCGCGAGCGAGATCGGCGTGCTCAGGTGCACGACGTCTGCTCCGCGCTGGGCGAGCACCCGGGCATAGTGGTGGCTGCCGACCCGGAACGGTCCGAACGGATGGCTGTGCGAGAGGAACAGGATCCGCGTCATGCGCGCGTCCTGCGGATGCCGGTGCGCAGCATCTGCTGGATGCCGGCGAGGGCCGCCTCCGCGTCGCCCACGCGTTCGGCGACCTCGACCGCGCGCTCGGGCGTCGGGCGCAGGGCCTCGCGCATGCGCTCCTGGTCGGTCGTGGCGGCGTCGATCGAGACGTCGTCCAGGCCGATGGCCGCGAACGCCTCGCGGATCTTCGCCGTCGGCTGCGGCACCAGCTCGACGGGGACGGCTCCGCTGAGGGCGGCGAGAACGAGGACGTGCATGCGGTCGCTGATGACGAGCTGCGCGGCGTCGTAGCGTTCGCGCAGGCGCTCTTCCTGGGCGAGCGGGTCGGTCTCGCCCCACTCTTCGAAGACGCCGCCGAGGAGTTCCGCGAGTTCGCGGGCGCGGTCTTCGTCCTCGCGCACCTGGACGACGGTGCGGATGCCGAGCCCCGCGCGCTCCGCGCTCTCGCGCACCGTGCGGATCCAGCGCTCGTCAGGCAGCGGACGCGCGCCGCGCAGGCTCACGATCAGCTCGGCGCGTTCGTTCCAGCCGAGCCCCGGGCGGATGCCGGCGGAGAACCCGATGTCGGGGGCGAGGCGTCCTGTGCGGGCGGTGGCCAGCGTGACCGCGTCGCGCCACAGCGTCACCGGCGACAGGCGCGCTGCGAGGCGATGGATGCTGAGCGACGGCTGCGACGGCGCCCGGATGCCCCGGGGTGGCCGGACGACGACACCGCCCTTGAGGCGGACGATGAGCGTTTCGGCGAGGAAGACGAGTTCACGGAGTCCGTTGCCCCGATCGAGCGGGATCTCGCCGGCTTCGAACACGAGCACCGGATGCCGCGGAGCCGCGATGAGGAGCCAGAGCCAGCGCGGCACCGACTTCTTCGAGCGGAGGACGATGGCGTCTTCGGGGATGCCGAGCTGGGTCAGCCAGACGTCGGGCGCGTCGCCCGTGTAGGCGACGAGCTCGTCGCTCGTGTCGGATGCCCAGGCGAGCGTCTCGCGGCGGATGAGGGCGTCGCCGATGTTGCCCGCGGGGCCGGTGAGAGAGACGAACGTCCGGGTGGCGCGCGCGGATCGCGGCGGTCGGGGCGATCGGGGGCGCATGCTCAGGGGGTGGCCGTCGGGTCCGGCGTGCCCGTCGCGTCGGCTGTGGCATCCGCAGTGGCCGCCGCGTCGGCGGCGGCGGCACCGGTGTCGACGCTGCCGTCGGCGCCCGTCTCCGCTCCCGCGCCGGTATCGGCACCGGCGTCGGCTTCTGCGCCCGCGTCGGCAGCTGCGCCCGTTTCCGCACCGGCGTCGGCGGCAGCGCCCGCATCCGCACCCGTGTCGGCTGCGGCACCCGCATCGGCGCTCGCGTCCGCGTCGGTCCCTGCACCGGACTCCGGCTCCGTCTCGTCCGGCGGAGAGTTCTGATCCCCCGAGTTACCCTGATCCCGCGGCTCCTCGGGCTCTTCAACGGGCAGTATGCGCGTGACCATGTACGGCGCGCTGACCCGCACGCCGTCTTCGTTCTCGGCCGTGACCGTGTAGACGACCGCTTCCTGCGTGCAGTCGAAGGGCACGGCCCGGTCGGCGAGCGTCGCCGGGAGCGCCGCAGCGATGGGGAACTCGAGCGCGTCGACCTCGGCATTGCCCGAGCCGACCGCGACGCTCTTCGCGTTGTCGATGTCCCAGCTCAGCAGCACCTGCGCTTCGCCCTCTTCCGCCTCGCACTGAACGGTGGTGGCGTTGGCGGTGAAGTTCGTGATCACCGGAGCCGCAGTGGTCGCCTGCGTCTCTTCGGGAGTGGGTCGCGGGGACGGATCTGTGTCGGCTGGCGCCGAGGCGCTCGCGAGCGTTCCGATGATCGCGCCTGCGGCGACCGCGAGCAGAATCGCGACGCCGGTGAGCGCCATGAGCAGGTAGCTGCGCTTGCGCTGGCGCTGCTCCATCCGGCGGTGGCGTTCGCGACGGGCGATGGCGCGGGGTTCGTCCGATATTGAAGAGGCTACGGCTGTCGCCGGCAGCACGCTTGCCGCTGGTGCAATCGTGGACTGCGGGTTCCCGTCAGCAACGCCAGCAAATCCCACTGCAACCGGCGCGTTCTTCGTCTGCGGGATCGACGCTGACGCTGCCCCGACAGCACCGGCTCCTGGCTTCTTCGTCCAAGCGACATACTCCGCGATGACGTCAGCCGCCGGGCCATCGGCGATTAGTTCACCCTTGTGTACCCACAGCACCCGCTCACACGTCTCTTTGAGCGACCCGACGGAATGGCTCACGATCATCACGAGGCCCGCGCTACCGCGCAACTCGCTGATGCGTTTCTCGCTCTTCGTCCGGAAGCGCCGGTCGCCCACGGCGAGCGCCTCATCGATCAGGAGAATCGAATGCGCTTTCGCCGACGCAATCGCGAACCTCAATCGAGCCGCCATGCCGGACGAGTACGTGCGCATCGGGTGATAGATAAAGTCGTTCAACTCGGCGAAGTCGGCGATCTCGTCGATCTGCCCCGCCGCCTCATCGGGACTGAAGCCCATTGCCAGCAGGCCCAACCGAATGTTGTTCTCACCTGAAAGCTCGGGGACCAGGGCCGCGTTAACGCCGAGGAGTACAGGACGGTCACGAGCCAGGATGCGCCCTTCAGAAGGCGGGATCAGACCGGTCATCGCTCGGAACAGGGTCGATTTGCCCGAGCCGTTGTGGCCGACCACGCCGATCGATTCGCCCTCGTTCGCGGTGAACGTCACGCCGCGCAGCGCGGGTACGGTTTGAAGATCGCGCCCGCCCCGCAACGATCGCAGGCTCAGCATGGACTCACGTGCGGTCATGCGCTTGCCGGAGGCGTACACCTGATAGTTCACGTGTACGTCTTCCGCGGCGATCATTGCTCGCGGCGCGTCGCCCGGTAGCCCGACTGCCTGACCGGGGAGCAGAAGTTCAGTCACTGAGTCCGTACCTCGGCTCTCCCTGCCAGAAGAAGATCGTTCCCACGACTATCATCACCAGCGCCCACAGTGGGGCCGCGATCCACGCCAGCATCGGGGCAGAATACCCCGACAACAGCACGTCTCGCGCGATAGAGATGAAGTCGTAGGTCGGTATGAGGTGCACGATCGTGAGCAAAGTCGGATAACTCGCAAGAGCGCCGTCCACATCGAAGAAGATGCCACTCGCGTAGAACAGGATTCGAGTAATGATCGGGATCAACTGCTGAATGTCTCGCGTGCGGACCGCGATTCGCGCCACAACGAGTGCGAGCCCGAGGTTGAAAACACCCATGACTATGAAAATCGGGATGATCAGCAACCACGACCAGGAGATCGGCTCGCCGAAGATGAGCAGGAGGATTCCGAGTAGCAGGATCACCGGGATCATGCGCATCGCCTGCTCAAAGACAACGGAGATCGGAAGAAGCATTCGGGGGAACCCGAAACTCTGCACGAGCTTCGCGTTGTTGGTTATTGCCTTCGATCCGCTCGCAAAGCAGCCGGTGAAGAACTCGAAGACGAAGACACCCACGAGCAGGTATTGCACGAAGTTCTCGGGACGGGCTGACCCGGAAAGGATGAAATAGAAGATCGTGCCGTACACGATCGCCAGCGAAAGCGGCTTGAGAACGATCCACAGCACGCCGAGCCGGTTCGGAAGCAGACCAGAGATTAGGCGGCTACCGGCGAGTCGCAGCGCAAAGGTAAGCATGCGCCTGGTTTCCGCGAGATAGGCGCCCAGAGGCGGACGAGTCCCCACCTCGGTCAGTCCGGCGGTCGCGGGAACAGCCATCGCTCCCATACGGACTCCTCTATCTCTCTGTCCTGACGCACAATACGCCCGCAGCGTGGCGGGCATATCGGAAGATCTTACCCCACCTCGTCGAGCCGCCCTCCGCCGGCTCGGTCAGTCGCGGCCATAGATATCGCGAGTGTAGATCTTGTGGGCGACATCTTCGAGCGCATCAGTCGAACGGTTCGCGATGATGACGTCGGCGCGCGACTTGAACTCGTCAAGGTCGCGGACCACCTCGGAGTGGAAGAACTCGTCCTCCTCGAGTGAGGGTTCGTAGACGACCACCTCGATGCCCTTCGCCTTGATTCGCTTCATGATCCCCTGGATCGACGAAGCACGGAAGTTATCCGATCCCGACTTCATCACGAGACGGTAGACACCCACCGTTTGGGGGTTGCGCGCGAGGATGTCAGAGGCGACGAAATCCTTGCGCGTGCTGTTCGCATCGACGATCGCCGCGATGAGCTTCTGCGGCACCTCAGAGTAGTTCGCCAGCAACTGCTTGGTGTCCTTCGGCAGGCAGTAGCCGCCGTACCCGAAGGAGGGATTGTTGTAGTGCGAGCCGATCCGCGGGTCGAGTCCGACGCCTTCGATGATCTGCTTGGTGTCGAGTCCGTGCACAGCGGCATAGGTGTCGAGCTCGTTGAAGTACGCCACGCGCAGCGCGAGGTAGGTGTTGGCGAAGAGCTTGATCGCCTCGGCCTCCGTCGCATCCGTGAGCAGCACGGGGACGTCGGTGGCAATCGCGCCTTCAAGCAGTAGCTCAGCGAAGCGCTGCCCAACGGGGCCGCGATCGCCCACGACGATGCGCGACGGGTGGAGGTTGTCATACAGCGCGCGCCCCTCGCGCAGGAACTCTGGTGAGAAGACGATCGTAGCTTGCGGATACTCCGCATTCATTCGGGCGGTGAAGCCGACTGGCACAGTGGACTTGACCACGATCGCAGCGTGCGGGTTGACCGCCAGAACCGTCTCGATCACGCCCTCGACCGACGAGGTGTCGAAGTAATTGGTGATCTCGTCGTAGTTCGTCGGCGTTGCGATCACGACGAATTCCGCGCCGCGGTACGCCTCATCGACATCCAATGTCGGTGTGAGATCCAGTTCCCGCGTGGCGAGGTAGTCCTCGAGCTCGACGTCTGCGATCGGCGAGACGCGCCGGCTGAGCAGTTCGACCTTCGTGGGGTCGATATCGACGGCGAACACCTCGTGGTGCTGGGCGAGGATGACGGCGTTGGACAGGCCGACGTATCCGGTCCCGGCGATGGCGATCTTCATGTTCTAAGGCTATCCCGCCCCGTGGATAGACTCGCCTCGATGACTCCGCAGCCACTGCTCACGATCGTCATGCCGGTCTCAGACGACGAAGCGACCGTCGCGACAGCCCTCGAGAGCGCGCTGGCGCAGACTTTGACGAACATCGAGGTCATCTGCGTCGACGACGCATCGGCAGACGATACCTCAGAGATCCTCGAGCGGTTCCGCGGACGTGACAGTCGCGTCCGCGTCGTGCGGCATGAGCGCAATCTCTCAGCATTTCAGGCACGTCGAACGGGCATTCTGGCAGCGACCGCCGACCATGTGCTGTTTCTCGATGGCGACGATGAGCTCGCGCCGCAGGCAGCGGCCACCGCGATCGCGCAGGCAGAGAGAACGGGCGCGGAGATCGTTGGCTTCGGTGTCACCGTGATCGAACGCGACGGACGGACCGGCAGCCCATACGAGATGCGCCTCCAGCCACCGCCGCATCCGCACACCGGCGACGATGTGCTGCGCGCGCTCTTCCCAGTCGGACGACCGGCGCAAGGCCAGCTCTGGCGTTTCCTCTTCAGCACTCGCCTGCTCCGCGAAGCATACGCACTGATACCCGACGATCTAGAGCTCGCCCGCGTCAATGATCTTCCGTTGCTGTTCCTCACCGCAGCTCTCGCCTCGAGTTATGCCGCGATACCGGACAAGCTGTACCGGTATCACTTCGGCCGTGGCGGCAGCGGACATCGCGTCGACAGCGTTGAGCGTGCGCAGTTCTACATCGGGGCGATCACGTCGGTCGACGCGATCCGCCCGGCGGTCGAGGAGCTTGCGTCGAGGCAAGCCGACCCGGCTGTCGTTCGAGAGGCTTACGAGTCCGCACGCCTGTCCATCGTCGGTTATGTGTGTTTCCAGCTCGTCGAGCACAGCGACGAGACGACGATCGACAGCGCGCTCGCGCAGCTGCACGCCGTTGCCACTGCGAACGACATCGTGCACGCGGCGGCACGGTTCTACCCGATGACGCTCAGGGCGCTCAAGTACCACGCCAGTTGGCGGGGCCTGCCCTCGACTGTGCGAAACATCGTGCTCGTCACATCTACGCTGCGCACGGGCGGGGTTTCGGCCGTGCTCACGTCGCAGGCTCGATATCTGCACGGCGCCGGTTACCGGGTGACGGTCGTTGCGCGCAACACCGGCAGCGACGCAAGCATGCTGCCCGACGACGTCTCGTTCATCGAACTGACGTCCCCCCGCCTCCCCGCACAACTGGAGCAATGGGCAGAGATCTGCCGCACCTACGAGGTCGATGTTGTCATCGACCATCAGGTGCTGTACATGGACACCTGGCCGGAGTTCGCCCTCGTCGCCCGCGCCGAGGGCACAGCGACGATCGGCTGGCTGCACAACTTTGTCGCTCGCCCCGTTTACGACGGCAACGACCGCCTCACCCTCATAGAGCGGTGCAGCCCTACGCTGGCGCAGCTCGTCACGCTGTCGCCACTGGACGTCGCTTACTTCCGCCTGCGCGGGATCGAGCACGTGGCCTACCTGCCCAATCCGCCATCGCCTCTGATGCTCGCATCTGCAGCAACCACGATCGAGAAGCCTGCACCGACCGGTCGACTCGAGCTCGTCTGGTGGGGCCGGCTGGAACAGCGGACGAAGCAAGTACGTGAGCTCATCGAGGTAGGCGTGCAGCTCCGCTCGATCGGTGTCGCATTCAGACTGAGAGTCATCGGACCGGACTGGGACGATGTCACGGCCAAGAAGCTCAACAGGCTCGCCCGCAAACGCGGTGTCGGAGACGCGGTTGTCGCTACCGGCCCAATGCATGGTGCTGCGCTGGTCACGGCAATCGACGCGGCCCACGCATTCGTCACGACGAGCATTATTGAGGGGTACCAACTCACCATTGCTGAGGCGCAATCCCGTGGCTTGCCGGTGTTCATGTATGAGTTGCCTTGGCTTACGCTCGTGAATGACAACGACGGTGTTGTCGCCGTACCGCAAGGCGACGCCCGTGCGCTGGCGGCGCGGCTCGCCGATATCGTCGAGACCCCCGGGCGATTCGCGACGCTATCCCGCGCATCCCTGGTTGCTGCGGGCCGAGCACGAGATCACGACTTCGAACGACTGTATCGTGATGTCGTGTCCGGGACGCTCGCATCCGATTTTTCACCTGATCCAACGCTCGAAAGCGCTGGGCAGTTGCTTGGTCTGATGGGCTTCTTCTCTCAGCACGCGCGCCCTCACCAGAAGCCGGCGACGGACGCGCAAACATGGCGAAGTCGCTTGTGGCGATCGGCCGCTCCGGCAGGTCGCGTCGCACTGAAGCGTATTCCCGGATTGAAACCTCTCGCCTATCGCGCGAAGGGCTGGCTGGGCGCACGCTGAATGCAATTTGCACCTGCCACGGCTGGCCTGTCGGCCTAAGACCGCTCAGGGCTTCCCTCGTCGGCGACGGTCTATGCGACTGCCTCCATGGCAGCGTGTACTCGCCCGACAAGAGAAGCGATGTCCGCGCGCGCTGCGGTTACGGCCGGCGGAAGCGATGCGACACGTGCGTCGAAGCGCGCGGCGAACTCATCGAACTGGTCGTAATGTCCAACGAGATCGCCTAGGCCGACTGCGGACAACAGCCGTGAGATCTTGTGAGGGTCGCTGCCCGAGCCGATCGGATATGCACCCTCAGTCGCGCCGATGATGAGTCCATGTGCCCGGTCGCTGATCACCGCGACCGATTGCCGATAGACCGCGCGCACGTATTCGTCGAGCGCATCATGGCGCATGCTCTTCGGCATGATGTACTCGCCGCCGAGCGCATCTGCGAGGCGCACGGCCCGAGGCGCGTCCCGCGCAACCTGCGCAACGGTGACGATGCGTCCCTGCGTTGCGGATGCGAACGCCCGAACGGACGACAGCCAATCATCGCCTGGCCACGCCCTGTCGAATCGCATCGTCACAGCGATGAGTGGTCGATTTGCCGGGGGCGCCCAGTCCTCGACGGGTGTGCCCTCCGAGTACGCCCAGTCCGGTGCGAAATCGCCGAACCCAGCAGCAGCACGCGAACCTTCGTCGCGCCAGGACATTACCGATGCCTCACGCATAACAGGATCGAACGAGACGCCATCGAGATCGTCCACGTTCTTGATGCCGATCCCCGCGAAGAACAAAGCCCCGCCGTCCTCTAGGACCCGAGCACACTCCGCCGCGCGGCGTGAAACCGGGAAGATCCCCCCCGCACGTGGATTGATCTCGCCAGCGTTGAACGCGTGTACTGGCCTCGCCACCCCGGCTTCAGCACCTGCCCAGTCAGCACGCTGCCTGTAGACAGTAACGTCCGGGCCGGTAGCGAACCCTGCCACGTAGTCCGCTGTCGCGTCGCCTAAATAGAGGTGGATGTGCCGCCCCGAACCGCGCAACGCCTCGAGATATGCGACGCGCAACGCCGAGTCGCCGAGGTTGTCATCCTGTCCGCTGAAGTGCGCGAACACGTGCTGAGGCCGTTTCACACTCACGGCACCCCACACTATATGGTTGCTAGGTGTTCTCCGCGCTTTCTTCAGCGACGAGGGCAGCGAGCACGTGGGACGACTCTCCGGTCGCTGTTCCGACCGTGCTCGTCACCTCACGACCACCGCGTCATCGGATCGATTACGTGGACCAGCTCTTTGGCGACGATTCCGAGGGGCTGGCACCGAGCGGTTCCAAGTTTGTTTTCCGCACCGACCCTTTTCGAGTCCACGGTGTTGATGTGGTCCATCTCACCGACATCGAGTTGGTGATCGGCGATCGCAGCGGGTCAGAAAGAAGACGCGTGCGACGTGCGAAGCGTTTCGCAAAGCTCCTCCAGCGCCGAAGAATCGCACTCGTCCGAACTGCGGACGGTGCCGACGAGCGGCGTCTTCCGTCCCAGGCCGAGATCATCGTTGACGACGCGGCGGCGACCGTGATTTCGTTGCTGCCCTTGACTGCGGCGGATCGTCGACAGCGGGTGTTTCTCGGGCACAGCCATCTTCGCGACCGCTTCCTGGGCTTCCCTCGGGAGGACACCCACCCCGGGCGCATTGTCTTCATCGCTCAGGACACGCTGGATCCGGGGTACGAAGTGTTGCTGAAGATTTTCGGCGTCGCCGAGCTTCCCGGATGGAGGTTGCGCGTCGCTGGCAGGGTTCCCGTGGAACTCGAAAGTTCGTATGCGCGAACGCTTGCGGATCATCTCCACTCGATATCGCACCGTGACGAGGATCTCTCGGACGCAGCACGCGTTTCAGAAGTGAGCCAAGCAGAGATCGTCGCGGTGGCCTCGCCGCAGACATACGAGGGTCAGAGCATCCTGATGCTCGCGCTTTCCTTGGACCGTCCTGTTCTTGTCGAAGACTCGGCTCACACGCGCGCTTTGGGCGAAGAGATCGGCGCGTCGTGGGTCCGGCGCTACCCAGGCCCGCTGACAGCGCACGCATTCGAGACGACACTCGCAGAGCTACGTCTCTCGCCCCCAGTGGGCCGACCGCATCTGGAGTCACGCGACCCCAACATGACCAGCGCACGCTACGCCGCGATCTATCGCGATGCCGCGGCGGGACGGTGATCACCGCTTATGTCAACGAGATCGATGCCCTTAGTCTCATTCATTATCGTTTCCACTGACGACCAAGCTGCTGTCGAGCGCAGTCTGCAATCGTGCCTCACGCAGTCGCTCACCGATATCGAGATCGTCTACGTAGGGCCGGTCCGGAGCGCATCGCTGAAGGCCGCACTCGCGGAAGACCGGCGCACTGTCGTCGTTGCTGCGCCTGCTGAGTCGTCAGCAGCGCAGTTGCGCCGGTCTGGTGTCCACGCGTCCTCTGCTCCCTTCGTCCTGTTCATCGAGCCTGGCGATGTCGTCAGCCGTGGAGCGGCGAAGCGTCTTCACAAGTGCGCGGATGAAACCCGCGCACAGTTGATCTGTTATGCCATCACCACAGCACGGGCCGACGGCAAGAGCTCCAAGTCGCTGCCCGCCGTCGGGCCGCTCAACGGGCCCGATATCCTCCGCCATCTCGTACCCCGAGAGACGCGAGCCGGGCTGGAGCCTTGGCGCGGCCTGTTCCAGAAGAACTTGCTGCTTCAGGCATACGCAATCGTGTCAGACGACACTAGATTGCTCGCCGATGATCGCGCAATCGTGCTCCTCGCCTACGCCCTGGCCACGTCTTACGCGTCCGTCGACACGGTCGAGTATGTGCGTAGAGCGCCAAAGACCAACGTCGATACTGCTCGATTCCGCGAACTGCTCGACCAAGTCAACGCATTCGGCAGTCTTGCCGCGACGTTGCGCGAAAGAGCGCGATCCAGCCCTGACCCGGAACCACTGCTGGACGGCTTCGCGGCCGGCCATCTCACCGTGATCGCCGAGGCTCTCTCCACGTTCGCTTCGCTCCCGTCGGATGCGCGTGTGGAAGAGCAGTTCCGGCTGCGAGATCGGATCGATGAGCTTGACGCGACCCTAGCCGCCGTCGCATTCGCGCCGGACACGCTCGCCTCTCTCGTCGCGTACGGCCAGCGTCTCGAACTTGGCCAAGCTCCGGTTCGTAACGTGCTACTCACAACGAACGTGCTCACGACCGGCGGAGTGTCCGGTGTACTGCTGACGCAAGCGCGTATTCTTCTCGACGCAGGCTTTCGGGTAATCATCGCGACCCACAGACCGGGTAGCGCTGAGTCTCTGGTACCGGCTGGCGCGACGCTCGTCCAAGTGACCGGAACCTCGCGGCGCCAACGCGTAGCGCAGTGGGCTCAACTCTGCCGGATATATGAAGTCGACGTCGTCATCGACCATCGGATCCTCTACTCCCGAGATTGGCCGGGCTTCGCGCTGGCTGCCCGCGCAACGGGAGCTAGGACTGTCGGCTGGATTCACAACTTCGCCGCGCGCCCCACCTACAACGCGAATGATCTGCAGACCGTGCTGCAAACGCATCTCGGCGCGCTTGCGCACCTCGTCGTGCTCTCGCCACTGGACGTCGCGTTTTGGAAACTACGCGGCATCGGCCATGTGAGTTATCTACCAAACCCGCCTTCCCCATTCCTGTTGGAAGCCGGTACAACGGGACAAGCGAAGTCAGCGCCGCAGGGGCGCCCGCTCGAACTCATCTGGTGGGGGCGTCTAGAGGAACACACCAAAAAAGTGACGCAACTGGTGGAAGTCGCGGCGGCACTCCGGCGGCTCGGTGTGGACTATCGACTGCGGATCGTTGGCCCTGAGTGGGCGGACGTGACGGCGGACCGCCTCATCGAACTCGCCTCGAAGCGAGGAATCGCTGACCGGATCGAACTCACCGGGCCGCGCCACGGCATCGAACTGCTGGAGACGATCGATTCAGCGGACGTCTTCATCAATACGAGCATCATCGAGGGATATCCGTTGACGCTGCCGGAGGCACAGTCCCGAGGACTGCCGATCGCCATGTATGACCTGCCATGGCTGTCGCTGCTCCAGAACAACGCTGGTGCCATCACAACTCCGCAACAGGATCCGGCATCGCTCGCTAACGCGATCGCTGACCTTGCAGGAGACCCGCAGCGCTACGAAGCCATGTCGCAGGCATCCGTCACGTCTTCAGCTCTGGCGACCTCCTACGACTTCACTCGCCTGTACGCCGACCTGCTCCAGGGGACCCTTTCGCCTGGGCACTCTCCCGAGCCCACGCTTGAAGATGGTCGCCAAATTCTTGAGCTACTCGCCTTCTTCGCTGAACGGAGCACTCCGCCGCCAACGGCAGCAGGCAGTCCCTCCCCCGCGCGCGCACGCCCTGCTCAGCGGCGTCGGCCTCACCACCGAACGTTCGCGCAACGGATCGAACGACGTCTCACGCCGATCGGCCATCGCGTAGTGGACTCCGCGCCCTGGCTCCAGCCCGCTGCAAGCAAGATCAAGCGCGTCCTGTTGCGCCGATAGGGAGACACCCATGTCACAAGCTCCCCACGTCTCGATTGTGATCCCCGTTTTCAACGATGAGGACGTGATCGCCAACGCGCTCGACAGCTGTCTCCGACAGACGCTCGATGCGATTGAGGTCATCGTGGTCGATGACGCCTCCACGGACGACACCGTTCGAATTGTTGAGGAATACCAGGCACGCGATCGCCGCGTGCACCTCATCCGCCAGACACATAATACGTCGGCCTTTCAAGCGAGACGCTCCGGAATCCTGGCCGCGCAGGCGGCCCATCTGCTCTTCCTCGACGGCGACGACGAACTGGCGAAGCACGCAGCAGAAACTGCCTTCCTGAAGGCGACGTCGACCGGCGCAGATCTCGTACAGTTCGGCGTCGAAGTCGTGCAGCTTGACGGGAGTACCGGCGGAGCGTTCGAATCACGCCTTCAGCCAAAGCATGCCAGCCTCTCCGGTCGCGACGTAATACACAAGCTCTTCCCACAGGACCGCCCGGCACAGGGTCAGCTCTGGCGCTACCTGTTCCGCACCCAGCTTCTCCTCGACGCGTATGCGCTTCTGCCCGCAGACTTGATACTGCCGCGAGTCAACGACCTGCCCGTCATGTTCCTCACGGCAGCGATCGCGAGACACCTGGAGTCGATACCGGAGCGCCTGTACCGCTATCACTTCGGGCGCGGTAGCAGCGGCCGAAAGGTGCGCGACCTCGACACCGCGTCGTTCTACGCCAGTGCCATCCACTCGATCGACTCGATCGAGCCAGCCGTTCGACACGTCGCGGGCTCTGGCGTCGAATCGGAGGACATACTCGCGACCTACGCGTCCACCCGACGCGCGATCATCGCCTACACAACCCACTATCTCGCAGACCACAGCCGACCGGACCTGCTCCCGGCAGTGCTCGCAGACCTGTATTCGCGTGCATCGCCCCGCGACATCGTGCAGTCCACTGCGACACATTGGCCGCAAGATATCGATACCCTCGCCGCGCATGCCGACGCAATCGACCTGGCCGAAAGACCGGTACGCCGAATCCTGCTCGCAACGAATCATTTGCGTACCGGCGGTATCTCCGGCGTGATCATCTCGCAGGCGCGAGTTCTGCAAGAATCAGGCGTTCAGGTGTTGATCGTCGCCCGTGAAACAGGAAGCGACGCGTCTGGCCTTCCGGCCGGGGTACGGTTCGTCGAAGTCACGGACGAGACGCTCGGATCTGCACTCTCAGCGTGGTCGGACCTCTGCGTGCAGAACGAGATCGATCTAGTCATCGACCATCAATGGCAGTACTCGACGTCCTGGCAGGCTTTTGCCCTCGCGGCGCGCGCGGCGGGGGTCCCAACGATCGGATGGTCACACAACTTCGCTGGGCGTTCGCTACTGCTCGGCTTGGATCGGCTGCAGCGCGCGCCCCTCTACTTCCCCCTGCTGTCACATCTCGTGGTGCTGTCGCCGCTCGACGTGGCCTTCTGGAAATTGCGCGGCATGCCTCGCGTTTCGTATCTGCCAAACCCGCCCTCGTCTCTGATGGTCACCGCCGGCCTGGTGTCCTCACCGCGACGGGCACCGGAGGGTCGACCAGTCGAGCTCATCTGGTGGGGGCGCCTCCAAGAGCGGACCAAGCGCGTGAGCGAGCTGCTCCGCGTCGCCGAGCATCTTGAACGCATGGGTGTCGACTTTCGCATGCGCATCATCGGGCCAGACTGGCGGGACATGAGCGCAGCGCGATTGAACGCTCAAGCACGCAAACAAGGATTGGGGAGTCGGGTCCAGGCAGTTGGCCCGTTGCGCGGCGCTGAACTGATGGCAGCAATCGACGACGCCGACATATTCGTCAGCACGAGTTTTATCGAGGGTTACCCGCTCACCATCCCGGAAGCACAGGCCCGTGGCCTCCCAGTCGCAATGTACGACTTGCCATGGCTGGCGATCGCGGAAGGCAATGGCGGACTGGCGATCGCACCGCAGCGAGACCCGCACAGCTTGGCTAGTCGAATCGCTGCCATCGTCACCGATCCGGGGTTGTACACAACGATGTCCGCCGCCTCGGTCACGGCCGCGAAACGTGAGCTTGGGTATGACTTCGCCGCGTTGTATCGGCAGTTGATGACCGGAACGTTGCCTCGTGCGCACTCACCGCGTCCCACTCTTCGAGATGTTGAGCAGCTTGTCGATCTCGTCATCGAGTTCGCCGAGCAACGCTCCCGGCTCCGGTCACGAGAAATGACGGCTCCGGCCTCCGATAGACGCAGTCCGGGGATGCACGAAGGCAGAAGGTCATGGCAGGCAGCTGTGCTGCGCGCAGCACGGCCAATAGCCCACGGGATCCTCCGTGTGGCGCCGTGGCTTCGCCCCAATCTTCAGGTGATCAAGCATCTGCCACTGCGACGCTGACGCCAGTGGCGGGTGTTGCGTGTGACAACATAGAGGCGTGAAAGGCATCATTCTTGCGGGGGGTTCTGGGACGCGGCTGCACCCGATCACGTTG